>CAIVXG010000164.1 GCA_903909815.1 uncultured beta proteobacterium
AAGCATGCGGTGTACATTGGCGCGCGCAACCAGCTGTGTGGGCTTCACAATGTCCACCGCAAATTCATCCAGTCCTGCCGCGAATTGGAATTGACCGCCAAGGACTATCCCTTGAGTCAGGCTCGACAGGGCATCCGCAGTCTTGCCACGGCGATTCGCAACCTCGTCATGCAAAGTTTTGCCAGCGCCGCGCGCTCGGCTGGCGCACAGCGTGTCAGTCCCCCATGGACAGACTGGCCCAAAAACACCATGACCGTGGCGCGAAAGCCATTCGACATTGTGGAGTTCGACGGGCACAAGATCGATATCCGTCTGCGGGTGCGCTTTGAAGACGCTGCAGGCGTGGTGGAGGACATCCTCATTGATCGGGTGTGGCTGCTCGTGGTCATCGACGTTTACAGCCGCGCCATTTTGGGCTGGAACGTGGTCTTGTCTGCTGAGTACAACCGCCACGACGTGATCCGTACGATCCAGCAGGCCTTGATGCCACAACGCAAGAGCACACGGCTGTCCATTCCAGGCCTCACCTACAACGCCTCGGGCGGGTTCGTGGGCGAGGTGTTGCCGTTTCTGGATGGCGCTTGCTGGGAGCATTTTCGACTGGATAACGCGCGCGCCAATCTGGCCACGGACACGCTCAATCTGTTGTCCAGCGTGGTCGGTTGCGTGATCGAGGCAGGGCCCGTTCGCGAACCCACCGAGCGACCCTTTGTGGAGCGCTTTTTCGGAACGCTGGAGACCACCCTGTTCCATCGGTTGCAGGGCACCACCGGCTCCAACCCGCAGGACATCCGGCGCCGACTGATGAACCCCAAGGGACGAGAATCCCTGC
This sequence comes from uncultured beta proteobacterium, assembly GCA_903909815.1. Lineage (GTDB taxonomy): Bacteria > Pseudomonadota > Gammaproteobacteria > Burkholderiales > Burkholderiaceae_C > CAIKVZ01. The sequence continues at coordinate 833 of CAIVXG010000164.1, forward strand.
CGATCACTTTTGATGAGCTGGCCGAACTCACCCAGGTGTGCATCGCCAACTACAACGGCACCCCGCACGAGGGTATCGGCGCTCGCACGCCGCTGGAGTTTCTCACGCGTACGATCGAATTCCACCGCGACACCATCCGCGTGCTCTCGGCACCGTTTCGCCAGCAACTGTGCATCCTGCAGCCGTCGCAAATTCGCACCGTGATGGGAAACTTGCAGCGTGGCGTACGCCCCTACGTCAATCTGTACGGTGTGCGCTACTCCAGCCGACTGCTGCAACAAGCCACCGACTTGCTGGGTAAACCCCTGCGCCTTTACTTCGACCCGCAAGACCTGACCGTGGTGCAGGCCTACCTGCCCAGTGGCGCCGAGTTCGGCCCGCTCAATGCTGCGAGGCCTTGGCACCGAACACCCCACTCCGTGCGCTTGCGCCAGGAGATCCAGCGCCTGCGCCGCCAGCGCAAGCTGCATTTCAATGAAGGCGACGACCCGGTGCAGGCCTACCAGGATTACAAGCGTCAAGGTCCGGGCAAACGCGCAATGCGCTCACCGCACCACACAGCTCAGGCGAGCCGCGCCCTTCAAGCCAATCGCCCTTCACCCTCGCCACCAGCAACGCAGACCTCGACCATCCAGGACGCTGCGCCCATCGTCTTGCCACTGGCCAAGCCGCGCCCGCTTGCACTCATCGGCAAGGGACAGGTCATGAAAGGCCCCACCCCGTGAGCAACTCTTTGCTCCGACCGTTCGCGTTGTCGCAGCATCCTTTGCGCGATCGAAGCTACCGACTGCCAACGCCGGCCATCGAAGATTTCTATGCCCTCATCCTGGACGCGCTGGAGCGCCGACGCACCGGCATCATGGCCTACGGCCGCTCACGCATGGGCAAGACCACCGCCATTGACTACCTGGTGGCCCTGCTGAGCATCAATCTGCCCAAGTTGCCAGTGATCGTGTTGCGCTGCCGCTATAAGCGCGTGCCCTCGGAGACCGCTTTCTTCAGCAACTTCTTGAATGCGGTACGTCACAAGGTCACTAACGGGCGCGACACCGAGCAACTGCGCCAGCGCTTGGTGCAGCGCCTGTGCCTGATGGCCGACACCCTGGGCAGCGATCAGCTCCTGCTGTTCGCTGACGAAGCACAAAACCTCACGCGCAGCGAGTACGAGTGGCTGCGCGACATCCATGATGACCTGCACCATTGGGGCAAGACGCTGCTCGTAGCCCTCGTCGGACAGCCCGAGCTCAAGGGTGAAAAATCCACCTTCCAGCGCGACGGCAGCATGCACATCGTCTCGCGCTTCATGGTGCATGAACTCGCGTTTCACGGCGCGCGCACTGCAGAAGACTGTGCCACTTGCCTGCAGGGCTACGACCAGCAGGAATATCCGCCAGGCTCGGGCTGGTCGCATTCGCGCTTTGCCTTCCCGCATGCCCATGCGTCGGGCCTGCGCTTGGCCAACGAAGGTTCAGCCGCCTGGTATGCCTTTGATCAGGCGCACCGAAGCACCCTGCTGCCGCAAAGTCTGGAGATCGGCATGGAGTTCCTCACCGCCGCAGCCGAACATTTGTTGCTCTCCAACGCCATGCATGACCGCAGCGAGTTTCGCCCCTCCATCGAATTGTGGGCCCAGGCCGTCAAGGCCAGCGGCTACGTGGAGGCGACGCTGAGCGAAATTGCGCCGCCACACCATTGACGGTGGCTGCAGTGCTGAGCGCTTTGCCACTGCGACGCGCCAGCGCACAGGGTGCAAGTTTCACGCGCCGACCGCTGTGGGTGCGCCCTCTGGAGTCCCTGTGGTCGATTCTGGCCAAATGGCAATTCGTCAACCGACTGCCCTACGTCAGCATCGCCAGTTTGCTGCTGAGCCGCTGCGCCGCCCAGTCCGAGCAAGGCGCGGATTTGCGGCTGCTGGAGAATTTCCGCATAGACGCGCTGGCTGAACACACTGGGCTCGGCGCCGATTTGCTGGCCAGTTCTGCATGCTGTCCAAGCAGTGACTCGCGCACCCTGGGCCTTGCCAGCCGACATCTTCGGTTTTGCGAGGCATGTATGCAGGAAGGTTTTCATGCGGCGCTCTTCCAGTTCAAACCGGTTCGGCTATGCCCCATTCATCGCCAGCGACTCAAAGAGGTCTGTCCTCACTGCCACTCCAAAATCCCCTACCGGC
>CAIVXG010000165.1 GCA_903909815.1 uncultured beta proteobacterium
ATCAATCAGACGTCCAATCAACTCCACCATCTCCGCCGACACGCCGTTGCGCTCCAGTGTGCTTGTCTTCATACGCAGTCACTCCAATTGTGCAGGATGAAGACATTATAAACGGTACTTTAGTAATTACCTAACCCCTTATGGAAATATTTCCATAAGGGCTGACAAGAGTCGGTCACGACGGACAGCTTTCCAGTAGCCCAGTTCAACGCCAGTCGAAAGCCGTTCGCGGCATTCGTCAACTTGCCCGTTGAAGTCGGACGCGGCCGTAGACCGCAGCCGTTCAAGTTGATTTTATTGGAGCGTGCATTCGCGGCGTCATCCCACTTCTTTTGGACCAGAGAACCTCATCAAGATAACGCAGTCTGCTGAAGTTGATTGTTCGCCACCGACTTTCGAGGCCGCATCCTACGGGCCTGAATCTGAAGAACATTTGCAAGGATGTGACAACCTTGTGGGCCAATATTTGCTCTTCCAATCCACAGGTAGCAGTGTACGAGGTTGGCATGTAGAGCCCGTTAATCGCCTTTGGTTGAAGCGACAAAGGCTTCACAGAGGCAGTACGCCGCGCAGCCCAACGGTCCAATTTCTGCCGGGCGCTGGCTCAAAGAACTGGGATGAACTTTGGTTCACGATGACCGAGCCGACATAGCGTTGGTTGCTCAGGTTGTCGATGCGCGAGAACGCCGTCAGACGGCTCGCGCCCAAGGCCCAGCCGTAGCTGAGCTTGGCGTTCAGCGTGGTGTAGCCCGCAGCCGTTGCCGTGTTCGCGTCGTTCGCATACAGCCTGCCTGCCTGCGTCAATTCCAGCCCCGCCTGTGCCCCCACGACCGCGGATTTCTTGGTGCCGTTCAAGCCTTGCTGACTCCACAATAGTTCGGAAAAAAGGAAGTTCTGCGGCACGCCTGGAATCCTGTTACCGACCGCGACATTGGTCGTGCCGCTGGTGAAGGCCCGCGTGTACGTGGCGTCGATCCAAGACCCCGCCAAAGTGGCGCGCACATTGGGCGTGATCAGGGCACTAACCGAAAGCTCGGCACCTGAGCGGCTCGTGCCTGGCGCGTTCTTGTAGGTGGAGTTGCCGCCGGTGCTGCTGGCGACCACAATTTCATTCACGGCATTCACCTGAAACACGGTCAAATCCACGCGCGCCTGGGCCGTGGGCGCCCACTTGGCACCGATCTCGAATTGCCGGCTGCTGGACGCATGCACCACGGTGTTGAAGGCCGGCACACCAGCGCCGTCGTAGGCCACTTCGTTCAGCGTGGGACTCTCGAAACCGCGGCCGTAGTTGGCGAATATATTCAGCGCGTCGCTGGCGCGGTAGCTCAAGCCCAGCACCGGCGTATTGGCCCTGAAGCTTTCCGAACCCGAGCCATTGCCGTCGCTCAGGTAATGGTCAGCGCTGCTCAACTGCACCGAGCTCAGGCGTACGCCGGCCACCATCGCCCATTCGTGGGTGAGTTGCGTCGTTGTCTGTACAAAGAAATCGCTGTTGCCTGCCTGATCGTATTCGTTGCGTGTCGTGCTGGTCTGCTGACCCAGCGCAGCAGCACCGCCCTGGCGGGTGGAGCCCTGGTGATCCCACTCGTAGCCCGCCACCCATTGAACCGAATGCCCTGCTATCTGCGAGCTGCGGTTGTACTGCAAACCCAGGCCGTAGTAGGCGCTGTCCAATCCGACCCAGGCACCCGTGGACGCGACCAAACCGGTTTGATACTGGGTCGTCTCGCGCGTGCCGTAATAGGCACGGGCAGTAACCCAAGCGCCCGCATCCAGGGTCTGCGTCAGGGTTGAACCCAGCTGGTTCTGCAGCGCCGATTTGCGCGTCTCCCGGCTCACTGCGTTGTTGCCTGCCTGCTGCGCGTTGGCGGTCAACTGCGCCGCAGTCAAGCCCAGCGCATCCTGGGCGAGTGGCATGTCAAAGCGGTTGAAGACCACGTTGACCTTGGTGTCGACCGTGGGCTCAAAGCTGAGCTTGCTGTTGAATTGATTGCGCTCGGTTCGGCTGTTGACGCGGTAGCCGTTGGTGTCGAACGTTCCATAGTCGGCCACAAGGCCGATGCCCCCCACCTGTCCTGCGTACTGCAGGTCGCTCCGCCTGAGGCCGTATGAGCCGCCGTAAACCTGCGCCTGCACTTCGGGCTGCGCCGGAGCGTTTCGGGTGAAGGCCTGGATCACGCCACCGGATGAATTGCCGTAGAGCTGTGCCAGTGGGCCACGCAACACTTCTATGTGATCCGTCGAGGTCAGGCTGATGGAAGAACCCTGTCCCTGTCCATCGGGCATGGTGGCCGGGATGCCGTCGATCAACAGTCGAATACCGCGAATGCCAAACGCCGAGCGTGCACCGAAGCCACGAATCGACACCTGCAGGTCCTGGGCGTAGTTCTGTCGATTCAGGATGGTCAGGCCTGCCACCCGATTCAGCGATTCCGACAGGTTCACCTGCGGGCCCTGTTCAATGCTGTCGCGGCCCACGGTTTCTATGGCGGCGGGCACGTCCTGGCTGCGCTGCTCGGCGCGCGAGGCTGAGATCACGACCGGCTCCAGGCTTTGGGCATGGCCCCACAGCGGCAACAACGCGGCCATGGACAGCGCCAAGCTCGTCTTGCCTGGCCACTGTGGTTTCGTTTTCATCACTGTACTTTTCTGACGCATGGTTCTTCCTGAATTTGTCACTCTTTTTCCCCAAAACCTATTTGATCACGACGCCCCAGGGCAACTTGCCCACCGCCACGTCGTGCAGCAGTACGTTGCGCACGGTATCGATCACGGAGACGGTGCCGGAGCGGCCGTTGGCCACATACAGTTTCTTGAGCATTAACGCTTCGACCGGCGTGGCCACCTATGGCAGTACCGGCACGTGGTGTGGCGTCAACACAATGCAGGCCGCGCAGCTTTTCGGTGAATGCCGCGTGCCCCATCTTGTGCCGATCCAGGTCCGGAAAGTTGACCGGTGCCATCAACTGCTCCTCCTTTTGCAGGTGGTCGGCGGTGTAACCAATCAGATCGCCCATGATCTTGCTGATCACCTCCTGGCTTCGCCCCAGGCTGGTGGCAGTATGCAATACGTTCACCAGATCGACCAGGTGCCTATGGTCCTTGTCGACCGGACCGTTGTCTATCACCAAGTCGTCCGCCCATTCAAAATAAGCCATACCCCGCTCTCCTCAGTCGATTGATTGCGTTCGTTGCCAATGGCGCTGCGCTTATGCCGCCCCCTGGTAGGCCAGCGCCATGCCGCCGACGGCCAGCTTGAACACGCTGACGACTTGCACCACGTTTTTCGCCTGCTGCTCCAGCGACTGCGCCGCGGCCGCCGCTTCTTCCACCAGCGCGGCGTTTTGCTGCGTCACCTGGTCCATCTGCACCATGGCCTGGTTGATATGGTTTATGCCGGCGGTCTGGTCCTGGCTCGCGGCCGTGATTTCGCCCATGATGTCGGCAACGCGGCGCACGCTCACGACGATTTCGTCCATCGTGCTGCCGGCCTGCTCCACCAGCTTGCAACCTTCGCTCACGTTGCCCACCGAGGCGCCGATCATTGCCTTGATCTCCCTGGCCGCCACCGCCGAGCGCCCCGCCAGGCTGCGCACCTCGCTGGCCACCACGGCAAAGCCGCGTCCTTGCTCGCCCGCGCGCGCCGCTTCCACAGCAACGTTCAGCGCCAGGATGTTGGTCTGGAAGGCGATGCCGTCGATGACGCCGATGATGTCGGCAATCTTCCTGGACGAGGCGTTGATCGCTTCCATGGTGTGCACCACCTGCGGGATGCCCGCCGGATCAGGGCTGTGGCATCCGCGACAGAAAGTGCGCGCTCGACTTCATGTCATCGTCGGACAGTTTGTAGACGGCGTCTGGCATCGCGGCCACTCCTCCGCCGGTGCGCCGGCCTTCACGGAAATCCTTGAGTGCCTTGTAGAGGTAGTCCTCACGCTGCAGCGCCAGTCGCGCCACTGCCTGCTGGCCCAGATAGTTTTCGTTGTGGCAGACGTAGCAACGGTTGGCCTGCGCCACCTTGGCGCCCAGTGTCGCGAGCTGCGGATCGGGGTCGGGGCCATCCGGTCGCTTGGGCGGCGGCAGCGCTGCGAAGTAGGAACCGAGCTCGCGGATGTCAGCATCTTTCAGGCCGGCTGCGATCGGGCCCATGATCTCGCTCTTGCGGGTCTTGCTCCGGAAGTACACCAGTTGCCATTGCAGAAAAGCATCAGGCTGACCCGCCAGCGAGGGCGTGTTGTCTTGCGACGATATGCCTTGTTCGCCATGGCAGGTGAAGCAGACCTGGGCCTTGACCCGGGCAGCTTCCATGTCCAGCGCATGGGCCAGACCTGCCTGAGCGAGCGTGGCGCACAGCAAGAGCCTTGCCGTGCGGAAACAGGATCCCGCCCGACGGGACGGCCGTGGGACGGGTATCACGCAGCCCTACTTGCTGTAGCTGATGCGATAGATCGCGCCCGCCCAGTCGTCGGCCACCAGCATGGAGCCATCGGTATCGACCATCAGGTCGGCCGGTCGGCCGCTGAAGTCGTTCTCGCCCTTGAGCCAGCCACTGGCAAACACCTCTTCCTTGACGTGCTTGCCCTTGGTATCCGTCACTACGCGCACGATGCGTGCGCCTTGGTACTTGTGGCGGTTCCAGGAGCCATGTTCAGCAATGAAGATGTTGTTCTTGAACTGGGCCGGGAACTGCGTGCCGGTATAGAACTTCATGCCCAGCGGGGCCACGTGTGCGCCCAGATTGAGCACCGGCGGCGTGAACTCCGAGCACTTGTGGCCCATTGCGAACTTCGGGTCCGGCAGGTTGCCCTGGTGGCAGTACGGGTAGCCGAAGTGCTCGCCAAGACGGCTGATGCGGTTGAGCTTGTCGCTGGGCAGGTCGTCGCTGAGCCAGTCGCGTGCATTCTCGGTGAACCAGTAGTCCCCCGACCGCGGGTCAACGTCGCCACCCACGCTGTTGCGCACGCCCAGGGCCACGATTTCAGCCAGGCCCGTGCTTGGGTCGACGCGCCGGATTTGCGAGGTGCTGGTCGGCGGGATGCCGATGTTGAACGGTGGGCCGAAGGCCACATACAACCAGCCCTGCTTGTCAAAGCTCAGGTATTTCCAACCATGCGGGATATAGGGCGGCATGTCGTCATAGACCACCTTGGGTGCGGGCATCTTGTCCAGACTGGTTTCTGCGTCCTCGTACTTGAGGATGCGGTCGATATCGGCCACGTACAGCGCGCCGTCGCGAAACGCCAGCCCGGTGGGCATCTTCATGCCGGTCAGGATGGGCTTCACTTCCTTTTTGCCATTGCGCTCGGTGATCGCGTAGACCGTGCCAACGCCGAACGAGCCGACGAACAGGGTGCCCTTGTCGCCACGCGCCATCTGGCGGGCGCTGTTGACGCCGCTGGCATACAGCGAGATTTTAAAGCCCGGCGGCAACTTGATGTTCTTGAGGGCCGCATTGATCTCGTCCTCGGACATTCCGGTGGCCGGACCAGCCTTGGGGCTCAGGCCTTTTTGCTGCGAGATCTCGTCACCGAGGAACCAGTCCGGCGGCGGATGCAGCCAGAAGTCCCTCTTGCTGGAGTCGTACTGCTTGAGATCCTGGGCGAGTGCCCCCTGGATCGTACCGCCAAGGCCCATGGAAAGCGCGGCCAGGGCCAGCGCCTTTGCCCATGGACGTCGTGAAAAATGCATTCGCATGCTTGTCTCCTCGTTGTGGATGATGAACGCACCCCATGTGCCTGCGCAGCCATCGCCGTCACAAGCGTCCCGGGCTTTCTTTTTCAATGCATCCCTGGACAGGGTCGAGGCATTTGAAAGGCAATCCATTGCCGAGTCAATAGGGGTAATCTGTCGACAGCGGGAGCTCCCGACAGTGACAGGTTCACCCCGCAGGGAGTCTGAATCGTCGGTTTGACCTGTCGCCAGTTGATGCGCTGGTCTATCTCGTAGTCAGGTGCGGTTGAGCCGCCGGATCCCAATCCGTACACGCTGGAAAACCCTGATCGTGGGGAAGCGAAGAGGTAATCCACCTCCGGAAGTTGGACTGCCATAAAGCTGCCCATCGTGGCCGACTGGTTACGCTGGAGTTGTGTAAAAACCAAACGTATTTGTCAGGGAAAGTAAATCTGTTACTTCACGGATCGACGACCGAAGGAGCAAAGGCATGCCTGCATCCTCTTCCCCTGTGACCCCATCGCCCGCGGCGATCAAGCGGCACCCGTGGATGCGTCGGCTGTCATTCATGAGACCCAGACTTTCCCGGCTGCTCACGCTCTTCTCCAGATGGGAAGATTGTACGTTTCAACAGCTTCTGGGTAGCCACTGAAGATCATCAACTCATTGAGTTCGTAAATCCCATACTTGGTCTGCAGATGGCTCCACACGTTGAGGACGGTCGGCTTCATTACAACGGCGTCAGGTACATCATTAAAGTTGGGGCGCTGATGCTTCCCATTCCTGAATGGCTGGTGCTCGGCCATACGACCATCGTCGAAGAGGCTGTGGACGAAACTCACGTCCGGATGGACTTCCGTTAACGCATCCGCTACTCGGGCAGGTATTCCGCTACTCCGGAGTGTTCGAAGCAATATGTGAAGAGACGGTGGAATCCCATCGTGGTTGAAAAAAGTAGGAGGTCCTTGTAGTTCCGACCCTGAACTACGGTCTGCTCTGAACCCGAGATTCATTATGAGAGCCGCAGGGCCGCACCAGCGCCCGTCGCCGACGGGCTGTAAGAGTCGTCCACGACAGACAGCTTTCCGGTTGCCCAGTTCGACTTCAGTCCGAAGCCGTGCGTGGCTTCGGTATCGTGCGCAACTGAGCCTATCCGAAGAGGATGAATTGGTGAGTTGCTAAGAAGGCTAACGACCCCTTGTGGCGGCGGTCGTTAGCTACTCATGGCAATTTATCTGCCGTAGGTTGCGGTGAATGTTGCTTTGCCAATCACGTGAGCGCCCAGGCCTGCTCTGCCCAGCGCGAAGCCGAACAGTCCAGCAGAGCCAGTCTTCGGTATGCCAGCGACCGCATCCACGTGAGGAACGTCCAAAGCATACAGCGTGAAGTTGTAGTGATGTGCAGCATCCCCCGCCGGCGGGCACGGACCACCGTAGTTACCATTGCCCCCGGTGGTTCCCGTGTCCATGAAGTCGGTGTTGCCACCGTACGCACCTGCCGGTAGGAGTGCAGAGGGACATAGTCCGGCGCGGGAGATAGTCCAACCTATGGACTTCAGGCAATAGGCTGGAAAGCACGGTTCGGTACTAGTGCCTAATAGTCTGCGAGACGAGCACGCTTTCACGCCTTCCCGGTCCAGCGGGGAACTTGGCAGTCCGCGTGAGGATTGATTTCACGGTGATTCCCAGTTCCGGGTTGATCCAATAAACGTTTTCGTTACCAATATCTTCAGACCAACTGATCTTGAACGCCTTGAAGGTGCCAGCCGGCAGTTTCCCATGTGGCGCGGCAATATTGCCAACGGACCGACATCAGTTCTCGCCAACTCTGCTGATCTCGCCAAATTTATAAAGCCGATGTGCATTGTCAACCAGCACCCGATCCCGTGCCACCGGATCGGGTACCCAGTCGGCAAGCAAGTCGAGCAGATCACCTATGTTCATCATAGGCCCCCAATGCGCCACGTTGGGCCAGTCAGAGCCCCAGACACAGCGATCTGGTGCCGCTTGATGCAGGCGTCTGACGAACGGAATGGTATCGGCGTACGGTGGCCCAGTGACGGCATTCCGATAAGCGCCGGATAGCTTCACCCAGGCGCCATCGCGCACCAGGCTTTCAAGCGTAATAAAGCCCGGATCTGCAAGACCACGCGACACCGGAAAATGTCCCCAATGGTCGATCACAAAAGGCACCTGCAACTTCGCCAAGCGCGGCGCGAGTGCGGGCAAATCCTTGGCGTCAACCAGAAACTGAAGATGCCAACCGAGTTCGCGTGCCATCGCGGCGTAGGACCCCAATGCGTCGAACCCGATACCCCCTCCGTACAAAACATTCAGGCGAAGTCCGACGACGCCGCCCTCCTTCAAGCGCGCCAGTTCGGTCGAGTCGATGTCCGGTGGCACAACCGCGATGCCGCGAAGCCGTTGCGGGTTCGCGGCGAGCGTCCTTAGTAGCAACCGGTTGTCTGTGCCGTGCACGCTCACTTGCACCAGCACACCATAGGTCATGCCGGTGGTGTCGAGCATCTCCAGATAAGCGCTGGAAGTGGCCTCGGGCGGCGTGTAGCTGCGCTGATCGACAAACGGGTACTCCGGCGGCAGGCCGATGACATGCGCATGCGTGTCCACCGCCCCTGCCGGAACACGGTATCTCTGTGGCCCGCTAACCGGCCATGCTGGGCCAGGACAGGCTCGGGGCATGAGTGCGGGGCTTGCCTCACTCGACGACATGCAGGACTCTTCCTCGCGTTTCCGGCAACAGGAAGGCCGCGCCGAAGAACAGCACGTAGGCGCTCACCGCGAACAGGGCAATGGCCGACGACAGCGGCATGCTGGACGAAAGCTGGCCGACCAGCGCCGGAAAAAGCGCGCCGATGCCGCGTCCGAAGTTGTAGCAAAAACCCTGTCCGGATCCGCGCAGATGGGTCGGATAAAGCTCGGTGAGGAATGGCCCCATGCCGGAGAAGTAGCCCGAGGCAAAGAAGCCCAGCGGGAATCCGAGCACCCACAGCACCTGGTTCGACAAGGTCAGTTGGGTGTAGGCCAGCACCAGGACGATCGCGCCGATCGAGAAGATCAGGAACAGGCGCCGCCGTCCGATCCGGTCGGCGAGCCAGGCACCCACCAGATAGCCGATGAACGACCCGATGATCAGCGCGGCAAGGTAGCCCGTCGAACCTACGATACTGAGCTTGCGTTCGGTCGTAAGAAAGCGTGGCACCCAGGTGGTGATGGCGTAGTACCCGCCTTGGCAGCCTGCCCCGACCAAGGATGCGAGCACGGTGGTCTTGAGCATGGACGGCGAAAAGATCTCCCAGATGGATGCCTGGCGACCTTGAGCCGCGAGTGCGGAGCGCGTGCGCGCAGATACCTCGGGCTCTGCCACATTCTTACGCAGATAGAACACCAGCAGCGCCGGCAGGCAACCCATCCCGAACATCCAGCGCCACGCGGTTTCAGGAGGCAGCATGGTGAAAAGAACTGCCTGCATCAACACCGCAAGGCCCCAGCCGATGGCCCAGCCGGATTGAACGCAACCGACCGCTCTGCCGCGATACTGGGCCCGGATGGTTTCTCCCATGAGCACCGCACCGGCCGCCCATTCGCCGCCAAAGCCAAGACCTAGCAGAGCGCGGGCGATCAACAGCTGATCGAAGTTTTGCACGAAGGCACACACCAGCGAGAAGAACGAAAACCAGAGGATGGTCAGTTGCAGCGTACGCACCCGGCCGATGCGGTCCGAAACGAATCCTGCAAGCCAGCCACCTATCGCCGATGCGAGCAGTGTGGCCGTGACAGCCAAGCCGGCAGAGCCGGCGTCGACCTTCCACATGGCGATCAGCGTGCCAATCACGAGCGGGTAGATCATGAAGTCCATGCCATCCAAAGCCCAGCCCGTCGCGCAGGCCCAGAACGTACGTTTCTCCGCCGGGTTCATGTCGGCGTAGAACGCGCCCAGACTGGTGTTCTCGATCGGAACGACATCCACGCCCGCGTCTGCATGCGGCGTTGTCGAATTGCTGCTGGTGTCGGTCATTTATCGTGTCTCCTCTTGGGTTGAGCCGCGTGGGCGTGGTTCGGTAGGTTTGTAGATTACCTGACGGTTTGGCAAAATTCACTGCAGGGTTTCCCTGATCGAGTGAACTTCTGGACAACTCAATTTGGCAGTGCGCCTGCAGACGCAGCCAAGGCCGGTCTGACCAAGACGACAGACATTCGTGTCTTTGAATCCATGACTGGTTTGGGGTAGCCAGATCGGAACCCGGCATTACCGCAATCAGCCCATGGCGGTCGGTCAACACCAACATCTTGATGGTCAACATCGCTGGAATACGCAGGACTTGCACCCGCAGGAATGCGCCCATGTTGGGCGCACCAAAAAAAATAGCCACCGATTTCTCGGTGACTATTAGTATCC
>CAIVXG010000166.1 GCA_903909815.1 uncultured beta proteobacterium
ATTCATGGTTTCCCCGTTGATCGGCCCGGATCTAGAACGGCTCTAGACACGTCATCAAGAGGTGTAGCCACCCTGTTTAAACGTTATGAAACGCCTTAGCGGGCGGTAGCTACGTGGCCGGTTGTGCGAGTCGCTATAGGTTCCATGCACATGGGTGTGCATCACGTTCGACCAACAAGGAGCCACCACATGACACGAACAATCAACCATGGAGAACTGCCCTCGCCTGCCCCCGAGACACTCTCCCCATCAATCCCGTCCGCGCCATGCCTGGATAGCGCGGGCGCCCTTGCATCCATTCATGCCGACTTGGTAGGAGGGAGGGAGAACATTGACAAGTTACCTGAGGACAGGCGACTCACTGGGGAGCGCAATACCTTTGACGTCTTGATGTGGTTGCACCGATTTGGCTGGCTCACGTCCCGGATGATTGCCGCGTTGGTTTGGCCAACCGCATCCCAATCCTGGCCGATGGCTCGGCGGACCCTCAAAAAGCTCCTGGCCGACAAGTTGGTGCTGGTGCGCGCGCTGCCGCAGGGTGGGGACCTTTACCTACTTTCGGTCAAAGGCGCTCGTCTGCTCAGAGACTCAACTGGCGTCGACGCGTCAACGGGGCAGGGCCTTGCCACCGGCAATTCAACTCACCGCGCCTGTGGCAACTGGTATTTGATTACACAAGTTCAAGCAGGCCTGGGAATTTGGACAGAACATGAAATCGCGAGCGGACGCGCGCCTGTTCAGGCCCTCAATGGCAAAGTCTTCGACGGCCTAGTGGTTCATGAAGGTGGATTAGTTTCCGCTTTGGAAGTTGAGAACACCTTCAAGAATCGAGCTAGGCGCGAAGCGGTTACAGGCATAGCAACGCGACACCTCGGGCGCGACGAAATGACCCGAATCGGAACTGATGCCCAGGGGGTGGAGCTTTACCTTGCCCGATTGGCTGTAGTCGCTACCAATGTCGACGCCCTGCGCTCGATGGCATCGAGTTTTCAAGAGGCATACCGTCTACATATCGTGTCTGAGCTGGCACTGGCCTGCGTTGATGTGGCAGTGCTACCAATATCCCCTAGCCTCGTCCCGGGCGAAGCAGCCACAGGCAACCTATGGTGGGACATCATGCAACCCTATGCAGCGCCATGACGCAGCCAAGCGGCCTGCCGCTGCCTTAGATGACAAACCTGTAAAAACGTGCATCAACGTCAGCGCCAACATGGTGCGCCGCAAAACACGCCTTGCCCACCTTCTCGTGTTGAATATTCCGGGCAATGGCCGACATTTCGAAATATATAAAACCGGGCTCTATATGTCTTGTGAGGGGAGAGGGCTAAACACCCCGCGACTCACACGAGACAGAGCACCAAGCGGGAATTCATGGGTGCGGCGCAGGGTGTGCAGCTAGAAGCGCGAATGGGGCGGGTCAACTCCGTCTTGAGTCTGGCTGTGCCTTGGCGCAATGACGCGACCACGGTGCCGATAATGACGGGCTGGCTCCATACTTCCAGAACGCGGCAAACCACGCCCACCCGCATACCTGCGGGCTATGGGGGTGGTTTGCCTCCACTCAAAGCATTCACCACCTTCCTGTATTTAACTTCTGTCTAATTTCAGAACTTCTTATAAAACCAAAAACAGTTGACCCATTGAGTAGTCCTGAGTTTTATTAAGGCATAGAGAAAAACAGTTCTTCTATTTTGAAAAATACTGGGCGGCCTCAAATCTGAAGTGCAACACCCTCCTGGTGTAAGGTGCACAAAATGAAATCAGCCTCAAATTACGAACTGGACAGTGCCCAGTTCAATAGAGTATTCATCACCAGGAAAGCAAATGCCAAAGTTCATCGTTCAGTTAGACCTTTTTGACCCAGCCGGTCAACGTATCCGCGTCGCAGACGGAGTCGCGTCCGCAGACACGATTGCAGTTCTCCCACCGCAAACGGCTGCCTCTTGCTGCATAGTCATTTCCGACCTTGTTCAGCAGCTCGGCGACGTGTTGTGCGTTGCCGAATCGGCGCTTGAGGCTGCAGATGATATCGATGAGGGCGAGCCGTGCGAGTGGGGGCGCTTCCGAGTGCTTCGGGATGCGCGGCAGACGTATGGCCTTATTCGCTTGAATTGGCCTGGCCTTAGGTTTGACCATTACTGAGACGGGCGAAGTCTCGAAAATTCCTCAGCGGTAATTCGGCCTATTTGGAAAGTTTCCAATAGGCAAGCGACTCTCGCCATTCATAAGCCGGGGCACCGCCAAAATGAAAAGGCCCGCATCGCGGGCCCTAAAGACTTCACACCGGGATTGACTTCACGACGAAGTGAGTGATAACCGGAAACGCTTACTGTCCAACATGACAATTTTGCGCCCGTTCTCGTCGCTCCGTGGCGTATTGCCCAGGAGGACAGACTGTTTCTGCGCCTGAGCTAATTCGCGATGGTGATACTCACGGCCAGGACGGTAATTCCCGTCACAGCGTGTGCCCCGAAGCTGAAGGTCCATCACAAACTCCTCATCCACTCGCAACGAGCGCAATGCAATCTGGTTCGAAGTCATAAACGCTATGACGATGGACCCGAACGGGTATTGATTGTTAACGCTATCGCAGAGTCTATCGGCCCTGGCACAGAAGGTGTGCTCGCGGCTCTGCCATTCCAGGGTTGAACTTCGACGTTGCAGGTCAATGGACGTTTTTTCCCAAATCACGGGTTCAGTGTGGCATATAGAGGTCAATTCATCAGCGAACTCTTTGCCGAGCCATACCACCCACATGGGGCAGTGTCGCAGTGATGCGGGGATTAGCACCTGGAAGTGGCTCGCTGATGTCTCAATCAGGGCCGGGCGGCTCAGGCTGGTCTTCGCCAATGCCAGCATCTCAGCGAAGTCTTCGTCAAGGTCGGCGACCTCGCGCGCATCAACCGGGAAGTTCAGCGCATTGATGTCGC
>CAIVXG010000167.1 GCA_903909815.1 uncultured beta proteobacterium
CGCTGGTCGTCGATCTCCATCTCCAGCTCTTCGTCAAAGCTGTCCAGCATTTCGGCGTGTACCCGGCGCTCATAGTCCAGGCGATCTTCGGCTTGATTTGGGCTCATTTTTTGGATGGGTTTAAGGAAGTGGAAGTCACGGGGTTGGGGAGCGAGCGTCAGGCCTCGGAAAAACTCAGAGACCAAAGGGTCTTTTGCCAGGCCAGCATCTCTTCGCGCAGCAGGTGTGCCGACTGCGGAAAGGCCTGGGACCAGCCGCTGCGGCAGCTCAGGACGAAGCGCTTTGCGTTTTGCCTGTCCCAATGCAATTGCAGTCCCTTCAGGTCGGGCTCGCGCCGCGCGTGGCACAGGATCACGGCCAGGCGCAAACACAGCAGTTGCGCCACGAATTCACTGTCTTCAAAGTCGGCATCGAGCTTGCGCAACTTGCCCCGGTGCCCCAGCACCAACAGGCCCAGGCGGTGCAGTTCGTGCTGGGCAAAGCCGGGCGCGTCGGTGTTGTCCAGAATGTAGGCGCCGTGCTTGTGGTAGTCGCTGTGCGATATCTGGCAGCCGATCTCGTGCAGGCTGGCGCTCCATTTCAACTTGCGCAAGTGCCGGCTGCGTTCTTCAGCGGAGGCCTGCGTGCCATCGAACAACTGCCGAAACAGCTGGGCCGTGACCTTTTGCACGCGCAGGCTTTGCGCCGTGTCGACCGAAAACTTCTCGGTGAGGCGCTGCACCGAGGTGGAGCGCAGATCGGTCTGTTCGTGCTCGCGGTCCAGCATGTCGTAGAGCACACCATGGCGCAGCGCGCCTTGGGCAGCGCTCAGCTCGTCGATGCCCAGCAGATCGAACACGGCGCGAAGCACGCTCAAGCCGCCGCCGATGACGGCGCGTCGATCTTCCTTCATGCCGTCCAGACGCAATCGGTCGGTACGCTGGGCCTTGATCAGGCGGTCCAGCAACCAGTCCAGTCCGGCGCGGGTGACGTGGTCAGCGGGCCAGCCAGCGGCGCCCAGCACGTCGCCCACGGCACCTATGGTCCCGGAGGAGCCGTAGGCCACGTCCCAGGCGTCGCGCCGGTAGCTGTTGAGCGCCTCATCCAGCACCGCTTTGGCGGCGATTTCCGCAGACTCGAACGCGCGCTCCGTGAGCTGACCGTCGGCAAAATATTTCATGGACCAGGCCACGCTGCCGACGCGGTACGACTCCATCACGCGCGCCTCGTAGCCATGACCCAGGATCAGTTCCGTGGAGCGCCCGCCAATGTCCACCACCAGCCGACGTTCGTCAGACTGGGGCAGCAGGTGCGCTACGCCCTGGTAGATCAGGCGGGCTTCCTCGCGGCCCGATATCACATCGATCGGAAACCCCAGAATCTGATGCGCCTGCGCCAGGAATTCGTCGCGGTTGCGTGCTTCGCGCAAGGTCTGCGTGGCCACGGCGCGCACCTGTCCGTGCTTCAAACCGGCCAGGCGTTCACCAAAGCGGGCCAGGCAATCCCAGCCGCGTTGCATCGCCTCGGGCGTGAGATTGCGTTCCTCATCCAGTCCATTGCCCTGGCGCACGGTTTCCTTGAGGTATTCGGAGCGCCGAATATGGCCGTGCTCAAAGCGACCAATTTCAAGTCGGAAGCTGTTGGAGCCGAGGTCGACGGCGGCGAGGAGGGTACCGTTTTGCATGGGTGATTATTGACCGACGCCGTCTGAGCGCAGTGCAGGGCGCGGAGTTTGAAAGCCGGCTCAGTTGGCGGGAGGAGTTCAATGTACGCGTCAAATGTGTCGAATAAATGACAAACCTGTGGCAGCGACAGGGGTTTGTCATAAATCTTCCGTGTTGGGAACGCAAGATGCACGAGCGCTAACCCTTTAGGAAAGTTGAACCGGCACGTGAGAAATATCAATATGTGGCTGCTCACGCTGGTCGCCATGCTCGCATGGACGCAGCTCCAGGCAGCTGAAGTGCAGTCGATCACCGGAGCGGGTTCGTCTGCTGCCGCGCCGATCTATCGCAGCTGGGCCAGCGAGTATGCGAAAGAAAGCGGTGTTGGCCTGAACTACGAGGCCGTCGGGTCGTCTGCGGGACTGAAGAAAATCCGGTTGATGGAGACCGGTTTTGGCGCTTCCGATGTGGCACCACCCGCGGCCGAATTGATGCGCGACGGACTGCTGCTGTTTCCGGTCGCCATCTCCGGTATAGCGCCGGTCGTCAACCTTCCCAAACTGGGCGATGTCGCGCTGCGGCTTTCCGGGGACGTGCTGGCGAGAATATTTCTCGGCGACATCCGGCGCTGGAATGACCCCGAGATTGTGCGCATGAACCCCCGCATCAGCTTGCCCGGACTGGCGATCAAAGTGGTGGTGCGCAGCGATGGCTCAGGTACCAGCTACAACTTCTCCGACTATCTGAGCAAGGTCAGTCCCGTGTGGAGGCAGAAGTACGGCGTGGACACCCATTTTTCCTGGCCTGAAGACTTCCTTGCCGCCAAGGGCAGCGACGCCGTGGTCAAGGCCGTGCAGGACACCGTGGGCGCCATCGGCTATGTCGACTACGGCTATGTTCAGGATCACAAGCTGCACGCCGTTCAGCTAAAGAACCTGGACGGCCATTTCATTTCGCCCTCGACGGCGGCATTCAAAGTGGCTCTAAGCAACAGCGACTGGCTGCGCAAAGCCGAATTCACCACCACCCTCACCGACAAACCGGGATCTGGCGCCTGGCCCATCACCATGGGAACCTTTGTTCTGGTGCCGCTAGTGACCAGCCAACCGGAGAAGACGCAGGCAGCGTTGCAGTTCTTTGCGTGGGCGCTGATGAACGGTGACGCCCTGGTGCAGAAGTCCAACTTTGTCCGTCTGCCCGATCGGGTTCAGGCCTTGGCTTTCAAGCTCATGACCTCGGTGAAGGACAAGGGAGGACGCGCTCTCACCCTGAATCTGTTGCGCACAACGGCCATGGTGGCAACAGGGCAGCCGGAGTCGCCCGCCATGCGAAACTGAGCCATGATTCCACCTGCACTGCCGGAACTGACCGCGCTTGACCGCATCCTTGAGCTGGGCGCCGGGCGACTGGATGCGCGCGTGGTTTGCGAGGTCAAGGTTCCCACAGGGGGCTCCTACCCTGTGCACGTGATCGCGCTGGGGAATCCGTCTCTGGACGTACCGGCGGTAGGCTATTTCGGTGGCGTCCACGGTCTGGAGCGCATCGGTGCGGGGGTGGTGATTGCCTATCTGCAAAGCCTGGTGATGCGTCTGCAGTGGGACAGCACGCTGCAGCGGCAACTGGAGTCGGTGCGCCTGGTGTTCATGCCGATCGTGAACCCCGGTGGCATGGCCATGAACACCCGTTGCAACCCGCAGGGCGTGGACCTGATGCGCAACGCGCCGGTGCAGGCGCACGAGCGCGTGCCGTTTCTGGTGGGTGGGCAGCGCATCAGCGCCGCGCTGCCGTGGTTTCGCGGCCGAAAGGACGCCGAGATGGAACTGGAAAACAGGGCGGTGGCCGAGGTCGTGACGAGCGAACTGCTGGCGCGCGACTTCAGCCTGGCGATCGACTGTCACTCGGGCTTCGGCAGCCGCGACCGCATCTGGTTTCCTTATGCTCACACCTGCGCACCGATCGCGCACCTGGCCGAGATGCATGCGCTCAAGACTATCTTTTCTCAGTCCCACAGCTACCATCGTTACGCCTTCGAACCCCAGAGCCGCCAGTACCTGGCGCATGGCGACCTGTGGGATCATTTGTACCGCCAGGCCTGCACCCAGCCCGCACGGGTGTTTCTGCCGCTGACGCTGGAGATGGGGTCGTGGCTGTGGGTAAAGAAGAACCCGCGCCAACTGTTCTCGCGTCACGGTATCTTCAATCCCCTGATGGAGCATCGCCAGCAGCGCGTGCTGCGCCAGCATCAGGTGCTGCTGGACTTCCTGTCGCGCGCGGCCTGCGGCAAAGCGCACTGGCTGCCGCGGCCCGAAGCCCGCGCGACGCAGCATGCGCAGGCGCTGCACGATTGGTACTAGCCAGTGCAGGGATTTCAAAAATGACGACCTGGATCTTGCTGCGCGGGCTGGCGCGCGAAAGCGGCCATTGGGGCGCATTCATCGCGCAATTTCAGCAGGCCATGCCGCAGGCCCGGGTGCTGGCGCTGGACCTGCCGGGTAACGGCGCCCTGCATGCTCTGACCAGCCCCTGGTGCGTGGCCGATATGGTGGAGCAGGCGCGCGCGCAGCTCGCCCTGAGACAGGTTGAACCACCCTATCACCTGCTGGCGATGTCGCTGGGCGCGATGGTCGCCGTGGCCTGGAGCCATGCCCATCCCCACGAACTGGCGTCGCAGGCGCTCATCAATACCAGCATGCGCCCCTTCAACCCGGTCTATCAGCGCCTGCGTCCGGCCAATTACGCCGCCTTGCTGCGCCTGGCGTTGCTTGGCGCCACGGCCGATGACTGGGAACGCAGCGTGCTGCGACTGACCAGCAACCTGGGCCGCGACGATGTGCTGGCGCAGTGGATCCAGATGCGATCGCAGCATCCGGTGTCGCGCGCCAATGCGCTGCGCCAGCTGGTGGCGGCGGCGCGCTTTCGTGCACCGCTGGCGCGGCCACCCACGCCCACCTTGCTGCTGGCAAGCGAGCGCGATCAGCTGGTCGCTGTGGCCTGTTCCAAAGCCATGGCGCGCCACTGGCACTGCGAGCTTCGCGTCCATGCCACGTCCGGACACGACCTGCCGCTGGACGACGGTCCCTGGCTTGCCGCGCAGCTAGCCGAGTGGTTGGGGTAGAGTCGACCGATGAACATCGCCACGCCCTCCGGCGTATTCGAAGAAATCGAGCTCAAGCTGGCGCTGCCCAACGCGGACGCGGCGGCTCTGGCCCAGTGTCTGGGTCGCACGCCGCTGCTGGCGCGGCGCAAACCGAAGCGGCAACTATTGCGCAACGTCTACTACGACACGCCCGAGCAGGTCTTGCGCCAGCAACGCATCTCCCTGCGGCTGCGGCAGGTCGGTGGCGCCGATCCCCAATGGCTGCAAACGCTCAAGACCGGTGGTAGCAGTGACTCCGCCCTGAGCCAGCGCGGCGAATGGGAGACCGCCGTGACCGGTGCGGCCTTGTCATTGCCAGCCCTTGAAGGTACACCCTGGAGCCGCATCGATCCGGATGGAGTGCTGTTTGCCGCGCTGGCGCCTTGTTTCGTGACGACGTTTGAGCGCACCACCTGGCTGGTGCGCCGGCGCGATCGCAGCTGCGTCGAGGTCGCGCTGGACATCGGACAGATCGAAGCCAACGGCAACACGACGCCGCTGTGCGAGCTCGAATTCGAGCTGAAAGAAGGGCTACCTGAGGCGCTGTTTGTCGTGGCCAAAACCATCGCCGCCAGCGTGGCCGTCATGCCCATGAGTCAGAGCAAGGCGCAGCGGGGTTATGCGGTGGCACAGGGCACGTTGCACGCGCCGCAGCAGGCCCAGCCGGTGGCGCTGAGTGCGGAACGGGAGTTGTCGCGCGTTGCCCGCCTGGTGTTGCGCGAAATGTGGTCGCAGTTCACGACGAACCTGCAGGCGCTGCGCGGCTCCGATGCCACAGAAATCGTGCATCAGGCCAGGGTTGGATGGCGCCGCTTCAGAAGTGGCTTGCGCCTCTTCAAACCGCTGCTGCGCGAGTCGGCACTGCCCGCATGGGAGGCACTGCGACCGCTGTTGGCTTTGCTGGGCGAAACCAGGGACCTGGATGTGGCGCGGACCCAGACTTTGCCGGCGCTGGGCCCAGTCTATGGCTGCGCAGACCGCCGGCGGGAGCGGGCATGGAAGCGGATGCTGGAAGTTCTGGCGGATTCGGCTCGGGACAAGCGCCGGGCGTTGCGCCAGGAGCTGGAAATGCCGAGCGTCGGAGCGAGCTTGCTTGGCATCACGCAATGGCTGGAATGTGGTTTTGCCGCGCCCGCAATGGCCGCTGTGAAGGCCAGCCCTCAAGTCTCGCTGCGCGGCTGGTCGCTGCGGCGCATTTCCAAATTGCGCCGTCGATTGCGATTGGCACAGCGGGCAGCGAGCCCAGAGCAGAACGACCACCGCACGCGCATACTGGCCAAGCGCCTGCGCTACGGCATGGAGGCGCTGCGCCCGCTGCTGCCCAAGAGACGTACGCAAGTCTGGTACCGCCAGGCCACCGAGCTGCAGTCCAGCATCGGCTCCAAGCGCGACCTGCTGCAGGCCAGCGCGCTCGTCTCCAAGTTTGACCTGGACCGCGGATTGCAGGAATTCCTGCGCGGTCTGACGCTTGGAAAGAGCGGTGTCACACCACTGTCAAATTAAGTTTCTACGATAGCCTCTCAAAAGGCGCCGCCACGGGCCTGCTGTCGCTCGCCCATCGTGTCCAAATCATTGTGTCAATTGCTGCTCCTCGCCGCCGTCTTCTGGATCGGTGTGGCGCAGTCGCAACCGGCCCAGGCAGATGCAGGCCCAAAGTCCGTGGAACTTTCGTTTAGAGATTTCTTTCGATTGCCTGTGGGCCCCAGCGGCCTGGAGATCAGCGACACGCTGCGCCAAGCCGATGGTCACAGCGTGCGTCTGGTGGGTTACATGGTGCAACAGGAGACGGCTGTTCAGGGGCGCTTTCTGCTGACGCCGCGACCGGTGCAGATGAGCGAAAACGCCGACGGCGACGCTGACGATCTCCCCCCCGCCACGGTGGTGGTGACGCTGGACCCGCTGCAAAGCGACTGGAAAGTGCCGCATGTGCGCGGACTTATTTCCGTCACCGGGACGCTGAGCGTGAGTCGGCGCGAAGAGCCCGGCGGTCGGGTGTCGTGGGTGCAATTGCAGCTTGACTCGCAGGCCACGCGCGGCATGAACAGCTTCGAGCTCGCAGCCTACCTGCACAACTTGCAGCACCGTCACTGAACCTTCGGCCGATATCCCGTCATATTTCAGCTCGCATCTTCCTTCGCATCTTCCTTATCCCCACTTCACTCCAAGCCATCATGAACCCTTTACGCTCACACCAGCACAGCATCGCCGCGGCGCTGGGCGCGCTCGCGCTTCTTGGCGCAGCCGCCGCGCAGGCAGCGCCCAGTGTCAGTCGCCTGACCCCGCCCAGCGAGCTCTTTAGCAGCGGGAACGAGGCTCCTGTGATCGCGCGCTTTCTTCCCGGCCAGCGCTTTGACCTTCAGGCCACGCTGCGCCCCGACGACGCCGGCAAGAGCATCAGCGCCGCCCGCTTCTCCATCGATGGAAAAGCTGTGGATGCGCCGGTGGCGCTGCGCGCCTGCGGCGTTGGCTGCCTGGCGTCGGTTCCGAAGAACGCCAGCATCGCGACGGTGCGCGCCATCAGCGTGGTCAAACCGGGCGTGCACCGTTTCAGCGTGAATGCGACCCAGAGCGACGGACAAGCGGTAAGCGCCAGCGGCAATTTCGAAATCGTGGCACTGGTCACAGGCGGCAAGAAGATCCGAAACATCGTAATCCTGCTGGGCGACGGCATGGGCGCGGCGCAACGCACGGCGGCGCGCATCGTCGTCGGCGGCTATGCACAGGGCAAGGTCGTAGCGCCCCTGGCCATGGACACGTTTCCCGTGACGGGAATGGTCAAGACAGCGTCGCTCAATTCGGTGGTCACGGATTCGGCGCCGGGAATGACTTCCTACGTCTCGGGCAACAAGAACAACAACAATGAAGAGGGCGTCTTTCCGGACGACACCACAGACCCGTTTGACAACCCGCGCATCGAGTACCTGAGCGAATACCTGCATCGCACACAGGGCAAGGCACTGGGCTTGGTGACCACGGCCGACGTGTTCGACGCCACGCCTGCGGGCAACGCAGTGCACGCCAGCAACCGCGGCGCGGGCACGGGCATCGTTGATCAGTATCTGGATGACCGCGGCCTTACCGGGCTGGCGGTGCTGATGGGCGGCGGGCGCAAATGGTTTGTTCCGGCCAGCGTGCCGGGCTCGGCGCGCGGCGACAAGACCGACTACGCGTTCTCGAGCACCGAAGCCCACACCGCCGACATCGTGAAGCGCTGGGGCGCAGCACCGGGAAGCCTGGACAAGGAACGCGACCTGCTTGCCGATTTTCAGGCCGCTGGCTTTCGCTATGCATCCGACAAGAGCGCCATGGACGCCATCGACCCGGCCAAGACCGAACGCCTGCTGGGCCTGTTTGCGCACGCCAACATGAACGTGGCGCTGGACAAGATCGACGGCCGCCGCAGCAAGGCGCGCGGCGTCAGCGGCCGCGTGGTGGACGACTACGGCTTCCCCGATCAGCCCATGCTGGACGAGATGGCGCTGAAGGCGCTGGCTGTGTTGAAACGCCAGAAAAACGGCTTTGTGCTGATGGTCGAGGGCGCCTCCATTGACAAGCAGGCGCACAACATGGACACCGAGAGGTGGCTGCTGGACACCATTGAATTCGACCGCGCCGTCAAGGTGGTGCAGGAATTTGCGCGCGAGCGTGATGACACGCTGGTGATCGTCACCGCCGACCACGAATGTTCGGGCGTGGCCCTGATCGGCGGCTCCATGGTGACCGACGCGCGGCTGCAGGAGCTGGTGCGCGAAGGCGGCAGCGCCAACGTGCGCGACAAGGTGGTGGGCATCTATGAAAAGGCGGGCTTTCCCAAGTACCGCATCGCAGCCGACGGTTACCCCGAAACCACCGACATCGACCACCGCTTGCTGGTGGGCTACGGCGCCAACGCCGACCGCTACGAAGACTGGCGCACGAACGAGCGTCCGCTGCAGGACAGCCAGCAACCGTTTGTGAAAACCGAACCCCTGTCGGCCTACCCCGCAGGACCGATGGCGCGCGACATGGAGGCCCGCTACCTGGTCACGGGCCAGGTGCCCGGCGACAGTGCGGTGCATACCGCCACCGATATTCCGCTGTCGGCCTTCGGTCCGGGCGCCTGGGCTTTCAGCGGCGTGCTGGACAACACCGATGTGTTCTTCAGGCTCGCTCAGGCCGCGCTCAAGGGCGCGGTGCGGCCCGCGGAATTTGTGCCTGCGCCCAAGCGCAAATAGGCCACGGTCTGCAGTGCCACAACCGCGGCGTGCGCCACGGGTGTGGCGCGATGGCAGCGGCGCCGCAACGGGCTGCAATGACATCACGCCGTCACACAAAAATCACACACTCAAGCCTTCATTGATCGCGCCGTCGGCGCATGAAAAAGGTGATGCATGCGCAACTGGAGCCGCGCCCCCAAACGCAAGGGGCGCATCGAAATCATTCCCATGATCGACGTCATGATGTTCCTGCTGGTCTTCTTCGTGTTGATCAGTGTGAATGTCATCCCGGCGCTGGGCATCAAGACCCAGCTTCCGAATTCTTCACAAGCGCAGTCGCTCACGACGCCGGTGAAACAGGTGGTGGTGAGCATCGGTCTGGATGAACACATCGTGGTCGACGGCACCGCCGTGACCCTGGCCAATCTGTCACAGGCGGTGCGCAGCAGCGCGCACGGCGCGGCCAAGGTTTCGGTGATCCTCAACAGCGATCAGGGTGTCGTGGTGCAGCGCCTGATCGAGGTCATGGACGAGCTCAAGTCCAAGGGTTGGGACACGCAGTCGATCGCGGCCCACCGACGCGAGGCCAACCCCACGTGATGACGCTGGATTCCCTGTTGCCGCTGGATGCGCTGCTTAGGCTGATGCGCGACGCGCGTGCCGATTTCGCACGCCACGGCGCCGCGCTGCTGGTGACCTTGTGCTGCTTTGCCGCGCTGTGGATCACCGCGTCGCAGCCGCTGTGGCTGGCCACCAAAGCCCAGGCGACGGCGCCGATCCAGTTGCTGCTGGAGGAGTGGGTGGCGCCTGCGCCGCCCGTTGCCGTGATCCCTCCCGCCGCGACGCCATTGCAGCCGCATCAAATGGCGGCTGCGAGCCTCCCCACGCCTTTGCCCGCGGCCCACACCGCGGTGGCCGAAGTGGTCACTGCCGCTCCCGTGCACAGCGCCACGCCCCCTATGCCAATGGCAGCACCGGTGCCAGCGCCGCCGCCAGCCCCGCCGCCTGAGGCGCCCAAGCCCGCCAGTGCCACATTCGAAGCCGAATTCATCACCCGTGTTCGGGCCTTGCTCAACGCCGCCAAGCGCTATCCAACCGGGCGCGAAGCCAGCATGCAGCGACCCCAGGGCAAGGTGCGGGTTTGGTTCACGCTCACACGCGGCGGCAGCCTGATTGACAGCGGCATCCAGGACTCATCGAACTCGTTGCTGCTGGATGGCGCGGCTCTGTCCACGGTCAGGCGCGCCGCATTTTTTCCCTTTCCCCCCGAGGCCTGGCCCGGGCAGGAGCAGCGCCGATTCAGCGCCGATCTGGAATTCGTCACCCCCAGTTCCTGACGGCAACAAGAGTTTCCCTTTTCGTCACTTTCCTCTTTTTCCTTTCATTCATCGAATCTACCTCATGAAAAACTTTCAATTGACTCCGCTTGCACTTCTCATCTCCGCCTTGTGCGCGTCCGGCGCCGCCCTGGCGCAGACGGCGCCTACGATCAGCGTGGGCACCATCACCGTGGAGGGCACGGTCGGCGGCACTGATACCGGCCTGATCGTTCAGGAAGAAACGCCCAAGGCGCGCAGCTCCGTGAACCGCGCCCATCTGGATACGCTCAATCCGACCAGCAACCCCTATCAGGCCATCGAAATGCTGCCCGGTGTGAGCAGCTTCAGCTACGACGCCACCGGTCTTTTCGGCGGCGGCCTGCGCGTGCGCGGCGCCAACTCGGATCAGATGGGCTTCACCGTGAACGGCGCCCCCGTGAACGACTCGGGCGGCTTTGCCGTTTACCCGCAGGAATACACCGATGCGGAGAACCTGTGCGAAGTGTTTGTCACGCAGGGCTCCACCGACACCGAAGCGCCGCACGTGGGCGCCTCCGGCGGCAACGTCGGCATGGTGAGCTGCGCCCCGGCTGACCAAAGGCGCTTTCGCGTGTCCCTCTCGGGCGGCGATCTGAGCTATTCCCGCGCCTATTTTCGTGCCGACAGTGGCAAGTTTGCGGGCGACATGGCCAAGGCCTACATCTCCTACTCCAAAGCCGATGTGAACAAGTTCAAAGGCCCGGGCAAGGCCGACAAGGAACACGTCGACATTGGCGCCGAGTTCAAGCCCAGCGACAGCCTGTTCTTTGCCACCAGCTTCCTTTACAACCGGATGTTGAACAACAATATCCGCACCCTGAGCTACGCGCAGATTGCCGCCTCCGGCGACCAACTGGACTTCGCCACAGCCATCCCGCAGCACAAGGCGCCGGGCGCCGGCGCGCAGGTCGAGGCCGCGCCGGCTGATGGCTACTATGCCTTCAATCTGAACCCGTTCAAGAATACCTTGTGGACCGGCAAGGCCGAGTACAAGGCCAGCAAGGACCTCAGCTTCTCGGCCGAGCCCTATTTCTGGTACGGCTATGGCACGGGAGGCGCGCAGCTGACAACACTCAAGGAGGGCACCCAAAGTACCAAGCTCGGCGGCGGCGTGCGCGACCTGAATGGCGACGGCGACCTGCTCGATACCGTGATGATGTATGGCTCCAGCGTGACCCGCACCTATCGCCCCGGCGTCACGCTCAAGACCAATATCCACCTGGACAGCAACAACATCCTGGCTGGCTACTGGGTCGAGCGTGCGCGTCACATCCAGACCGGTCCGCGCCAGACCTTCGACAACAACGGCAACACCGCCGACGTCTGGCTGCAAAACAGCGGCGCCTTTGTGCTGCATGCCGACGGCACGCCCTACATGGCGCGCAACCAGTTGACCGTCAGCACCGGATCTTCCCTGTTCCTGCAGGACAACATCGCGTTGATGCAGGACAAGCTCAACCTGCAAGTCGGGGTGCGCAATTCGGAGATCAAGCGCGAGTTTCACAACTACGCCAACGACGGCTCGGGGCAGGGCGCCGATTACGATGTCAACAAGACCTACAGCAAGCTGCTGCCCAGCTTGGGCGCGCGATTCAATCTGGATGCGCAGCAACAGGTGTTTGCCAATCTTGCCGCCAACATGAAGGCGCCGGGCAACTTCAGCTACGGGGGGCTGCTATCTGGCGGCAACTGGGTCAACGGCGCTCTGATCGGTGCGACCCAGCGCGACCCCATTGTCGGCATGGAAACCTCCACCAACCTGGACCTGGGTTACCGCTACGCCAGTGACGTCTGGACCGTCTCGGGTTCGGTGTACGCCATCAGCTTCAAGAACCGTATTGCCACAGCCTATGACTCGGTCAGTGCGATCAGCACCGACACCAATGTGGGCAGCGTGGATACGCACGGGTTCGAGCTGGAAACCGGCTACAAGTTTGACGCCAACTGGTCCAGCTACGCGTCCTTGTCCTACACCAGCAGCAAGATGAAGAGCGATCTGTCGCTGACGGCGACGACCTCGCTGGCCACCGCTGGCAAGCAGATGCCCGACACGCCTGAATGGCTTTCTGGCTTGAGTCTGGCTTACAACAACGGGCCCTGGTACGGCAACGTCGACGCCAAGATCACGGGCAAGAGCTACTCCACACTGGTGAACGACCAGGAAGTTGCAGCCACGACGCTGTTCAACGCCACACTGGGCTACCACTTTGCCGACACAGCGTTCCTGAAGAAGCCCTCGATCCAGTTCAATGCGAGCAATATTTTTGACAAGCACTATGTGCGCATCAACTCGGGCAGCGGCTCCAGCTTCACGCAGACTGCTGCCAACACGCCGTCCTACTACATCGGAGCGCCGCGTTTCATCGCCGTCACGCTGCGCTCCGACTTCTAAGAAAGCCCCTTTGTCATGATGGAACTGTTCCACAACCTGTCGCTGTGGGCGCTGTACGCGGCGCTGGCGCTGGCGCTCTACTTTGGCGTCGAGCGCGGCATCTTCTACTTCAGCACCAGCCGCTCATTTGCCAAGCTGCACGCCCTGCTGGCGCAACCCGGTGCGCAAGCGACGGTGCAGGCCCAGGCGCAGCAGCGCGCCGTGCGCGGCATTGCAGGGCAGTTGATGCAGGCCGCCAGCACCGATTTGGCGCAGGCGCACACGCGCCAGCAGCTGGAGGACGCTTCCGAACGCGCCTACATCCGCGCCCAGCGCCAGCTGAACCAGCACCTGTGGGTGTTCGACACCGTCATCACGGCCGCGCCGCTGCTGGGTTTGCTGGGGACGATCCTGGGCATCTTTGACACCTTCACGGCACTGGCGCGCTCGGGCATCTCCGACCCCCAGGGCGTGAGCGCCGGCATCGGCTCCGCCTTGCTGGCCACCGCCTTGGGTATTGCCGTGGCGCTCATCAGCCTGTTGGTGTACAACTACTTCTTGCATTGGGTGGAGCATCTGGTGGACGAGGTCAAGCTCACGCTGCTGGAACTGGCTCCCGCCATGGCGGAGACCGCAAGCTGAACACGCTCGATGCGCGCTCGTTGCCGTATCGGGCTCGGCCGCCGTGCAGCTGGGTTGCGTCCATCCTGCGTCAACCTCTTGCAATTTTTGCGCTGGCGCTGGCGTCGCTTGGCAGTGGCCGCGCGTGGGCGGCGCCCGAGTGCGCTGCCACGCTAAGCGAATTGCATGGCCTGCTGGGCGAAACGAATTTTTCGCATGCCTGGGAAGAAACCACGATGGGCGACGGCAAGCCTCTGGTGGTGTCGATACTGGAAAGAAACGGCGCGCTGTTTCTGGAGTTCATCAAGACGCGCGAGGGCCTCTGGGCGCAAAGCGAGGGCCGCATCTGCCGTGCTGGAACAGACTTCGAAATACGTTTTGATGCGGGGCAAATTCATCTTGGGCCGGCAGCCAACTGGGTGTTGCGGCTGGCCCTGGGAAACGGAGGAAAATTCACCCTCACCCGGCTCGCGCCAGACCAGTTGCGCATCGCAACCGCTGGCTGGTCCGGAACGTTCTCGCCCAAGCCCCAGTAGCCCCACGGAAAATAGCCCATGAAGTTGCTCCAACGTTTTCTTGCCGTCGTCCTGCTGCAACTGCTTTGCGCCGGCGCGCAGGCGCAGACTGCGCCGGATGGCAGTGCCATTGCAGCGCGCCCGGCGCCGCTGATCCTGATTTCGATCGACGGCTTTCGGCCCGACTATCTGGAGCGCGGCGTGACGCCGGTGCTGTCGCGCCTGGCGCAGCAAGGCGTGCTCGCGGCGCAGGGCATGCGGCCCTCGTTTCCGAGTTTGACCTTCCCCAATCAC
>CAIVXG010000168.1 GCA_903909815.1 uncultured beta proteobacterium
ACTCGACGGGCGCCCCCAGTGCATCACCAGCGGCCCCCCCGAGCAAACAGCCTAAGTAGCTGTTTCTAACCTTGTTGTCTTGAACTGAGGTCTCAGCATTGTCTGCCTTGCATTCATCGTTAAGCCATTAAGCATAAGTTAGCTACCTTAGAATTTGAATTTATACTTTGTTCCAAAGTTATCAAGTATTTCATCTACATCGACTTCCAAAGTCTTGCTATCCCGACACCTCACGGACATCCAGGTATATTTCATCAGATGCCAAAGCTTCTCAATCCTGTTGAGTTCTGGACTATATGCCGGAAGAAAATAAAGTGTCACACCTTGCTTCTCCAAAAATTCTATAATGTGCTGTATGCCCTTCGCTTTGTGAATTGACGCATTATCGAGGATTACAGTAATTTTCTTCCCTACGTGCTCCTTGAGCAGCCCAATGAATCCAGCAAATATATCTGCTGTTGTGGATTGCCAGATTTTGGCGCTGAACAGCCCACCGGTGGAAAGCATGGCGGCCAACACATTTAGACGTTTTCCTCGCTTGGCATCGATCAAATGACGACCTCCCTTGCGTTTCCAGGCGCTTCGATTCGGATGCACCTGAGAGAAGCCCACCTCGTCGAAGTAGGCTAATACCATCTCGCCAGCATCTGCTTGCGCACGTAGCCCTGCAATCACGACTTGAGCGGCTCTGAACTCGTCATCGTCTCGCTTTTTTTTAGCGATGCCCGTGTGCGTTTCCATACGAATTGAGCTTTTTTCAAGGCCTTGGTTATCGTGTTCACGTGCACCAACGTGCCGCCTGCATCTACGTGTTTTGCCAGCAAAGCCTTGGCCGTGAGAGGTGTCTTTTCTGCAGCAACCAAGAGATTCTCAAGTTGCTCTTGGGTTATCTTCTTTGGCGCTCCGGTACGTGGCAAATCAACCAATGAATCAAAACCACGTTTGAGCCAATCCATTCTTGTCAGGCCAACTGTTCTAATATCTATTCCTACAATTTTTGCAATTTCTTTCCTGGAAAGACCATCGTCAAAAAGAATCAAAGTTTTGGACCTTTCTCGTTCACGCCAGTCTTGACCCAATCCTCCGAACTTAAGCCAAAGGCGGCCACATCAGCAGTTTTTCTGAGTCATGTGTTTGTGGGGCTTGGGTCTGGATTTGCGCGGTTTTGCTAAATTCTCCACGTGACGGTAGGTCTGTTTGGCGACCAGCTTGAGCACATTGCGCATTAGCTTGACGGCCTTTTTCCCGATTAGCAAGGCGGGCAGCAAAGGTTTTAGTGCGGTGAACACGTAGGCATGATTGATACGTTTTTTCGTGGACAGCTGGGCGTCTTGTCTGGCGGTCAAGGAGGTCAGCGCCTGCAAGTTGTCGCAGAGCACTTTGGCCGCGACATCTTGTGCAACGGCGTGCTGAGACAAGCCAGAGACGTGCTCAAGATTCAGGCGATGTTTGAGCCTTTTAAATGCCTCCTCAATACGCCACCGATGGTGGTAGAGGTCTGCAAATTGACTTGCCGGGAACTTCACTGCGTCGAATAAATTCGTCATCAAGATCCGAATCTCACCGCTTGGTGCGATGTGACGAATCAGGCGCACTTGCTGAGGTTCGCTGGGGCATTCGAAGTCCAGTACATCCTGGGCACAGACTGCATTCAGGCTAATGATCTGCTCGTCAAGTCCACTGCGCAAGAAGTTGCGCACGCACGTGAATCCGGTGTTTCCTGACTTATCCACCCGCATGCAAAACGGGATACCACGCTGGTTCAATACCGCCACCAACCAGCGGCAGGGGTAGCCCCGATCAAGGAGCAGTAAGTCACCAGTTCCCAGCCGATCAAGATGCTCAAAGAGCATTTGGCGTTCGCTCTCATGCACGCTGTGCAGGGATGCCGCCAACATTAATTCGCTGCCAGGAAGAAACAGCCCAAAGCCAATCTGGTCAGCCAGCGCGGCGCGCTTGACGTCGCTTGCACGCAAGCCAAAACGTATTGTTGAGGCGTCAGCGGCCACCAGGCGCAATCCGTTCCAGAGTGAGACAAAGCCATAGTGCTGGGCGCGCCGAATCACCCAATCATTGAGATCAGGAATGGCATGTGCGCTGAGCTTGGCGCGTGCCAGCGCGAACGCTTGGGCAGACACATGGCGCACCAATTGGGCTTTCTGGTTCAAATGCGCGAAGAACTCGTCGAGCTCGGCTTGGACGCTTTTTCGCATGCCAGTCAGCAGCAGTGCGACCAAGGCTGGCAGCGGCAATTTTCGGCTACGGGTGAAGGCCATTGGATGCAGCGGATGGCGAGCAGCCTGGAGAAATTCGGGAGACCTCAGGTGAGCAGAAAGATCGGAAAAGAGTGCAATTACAGACATGTCAGCCAATAGAAAAAAAAATCTATTGGCTGGGTAAAATAATTTCCAAAAAGTCAAGTCTTTTCTGGCTTTTGCATCAACTATTTATGCCTATTTCCTTAACTTCGGAGCATTGGGAGTTTAGTGGATCGGGCGGCATGTACGTAAACCCCATAAAACCAGCCTGGCGCACATCCGCCTTCATGGTGTTGAGCGCGTAGCGTCCATTATTGATTATTTCCGCCGCGTTGTTATTGGTGCTCG
>CAIVXG010000169.1 GCA_903909815.1 uncultured beta proteobacterium
GACGAGACAGGGCACGTGGCGGATTTTGTGCCGCGCAAATAGCGTAGATTGGTTGAGCTGCCGGCTTTGGACTTGGCGGTGCTGAGGGGTGCCTGAAAAAATAAATTCAGAAAACCGGAGAATTTTTGCGTCTTTCCGGTGACCGGTGCGTCTCCACCGGTATGAACACTCTGCCGCTGCCGCTAAGAACTTGGCACACACGCCAACCCCTGCTTTTTCTGATCTTTGCCGCGATCGCCTGGTTGGCGCTGTACCAAGCCCTGCCACCTGCCTCCGAGGCCTTGGTAGTCGCGCTGCCGGTGGACCGTGCCAGTCATCTGGGCGGGGCCTTGCAGTTCTTCTTCTACGACACGCCCAAGGTGCTGATGCTGCTCACCGGTGTGGTCTTCGTCATGGGCATGATCAACAGCTATTTCACGCCCGAACGCACCCGCGCCATGTTGGCCGGACACACCAAAGGCGTGGCCAATGTCATGGCAGCCAGTTTGGGCATCGTGACACCGTTTTGCTCCTGCTCGGCCGTGCCGCTGTTCATCGGCTTTGTGCAAGCCGGCGTGCCGCTTGGCGTGACATTCTCGTTCCTGATATCCGCGCCCATGGTGAACGAGGTCGCGCTCACGCTGCTGTTCGGTATGTTTGGCTGGAAAGTGGCGCTGCTCTACATGGGATTAGGACTGAGCGTGGCCATCGTGGCCGGCTGGACCATTGGCCGCCTCAGGATGGAAGCCTACCTTGAAGACTGGGTGCGCAACATGCCCAAGACAACGGCGCAGTTTGAAGACTCGGGCATGAGGCTGGGAGACCGCATTCAAAGCGGCTTCCATTCTGTGCGCGAGATCGTGGGCAAGGTCTGGCCGTACATTCTGGTCGGCATCGCCGTCGGCGCTGGCATCCACAGCTATGTGCCGGAAGATTTCATGGCCAGCTTCATGGGCAAGGAAGCCTGGTGGTCGGTGCCGCTGGCGGTATTGATCGGCGTGCCTCTGTATTCCAACGCAGCAGGCGTCATACCGATCGTGCAGGCGCTGCTGGCCAAGGGCGCGGCTCTGGGCACGGTGTTGGCTTTCATGATGAGCGTGATTGCGCTGTCTCTGCCCGAGATGATCATCCTGCGCAAGGTACTCAAAGTTCGATTGATCGCCACCTTTGTCGGCGTCGTGGCCATGGGCATTTTGCTGGTCGGCTATGTGTTCAACGCGGCGCTTTGAACGCGCCCCATTACTTATTTCAATTTCAACCATCCCAAGGAAACATCATGGACATCAAGGTACTCGGCACGGGGTGTGCCAACTGCAAGAACACCGTCACCCTCATCGACCAGGTGGCCAGGGAAAAGGGCGTCGCGGTCAAGCTGGAGAAGGTGGAAGAACTCCGAGACATCATGAGTTACAGCGTGATGAGCACGCCGGGCGTTGTCGTCAACGGCAAGGTGGTGCACGCAGGCGGTGTGCCGAGCCGGGACAGGGTTGAAAAGTGGCTGGCGGCCAGCGTTTGAACCCCAGACCAGGAGAACACCATGCTGAAAGAAGCCAATGAAGTTTGTCCCAGCACGACCCGGCGCATGATCGCTGCAGGCGCGCTTTTGGTTGACGTACGCGAGGCCGGCGAGGTACGGACACTTGCGTTTGACGTTGCGGACATTGTGAATATTCCGCTGTCCGAGTTCGAGCAGCGCTGGGGTGAAGTGCCAATGGACCGCGAGATCGTCGTGGTGTGCGAGGACGGGGAACGTAGCCTGAAGGCAACGTATCACCTGCAGTACCGCGGCTAAAGGTGCGTCAGCAACATGGGTGGCGGCATCATGAAGTGGATGCGCAAGGGTTTTCCGGTCAACGGGCGGAAGCCGGATACGGTTGCTTCCGCTTCCGGTTGTTGTGGTCAACGCGGTGGGGCCGGAGAATCGGGCAGCGCTGCGACCCGCTCCTGTGCTGGCGGCGTCAGCACATCTGGCTGCTGTTGAGTCACGAGTGACGAATAGCCTCTTGTGTTTTCCTGAATAATCGCAAGCAAGGAACTTGTCATGTGCGAACTTCTTGCCATATCCAGTCTGCGTCCTACCCGGCTGACTTTCTCGCTGGAGTCCCTGGCGTCGCACAGCGGCTTGGACAGCACGACGCGCGATGGCTGGGGGGCCGCGTTCTATCAGGGCAACGATGTCGCCTTGTTTCGCGAACCCGGATCGGCGCGCGATAGTCCTCTGGTGCAGTTTCTGCAGACCCAGGGCCCGAGTACCACGCTGGCCATTTCGCACATTCGCCGAGCGACACTTGGAGAAATCACGTTGGCGAACACCCAGCCATTTGTGCGGGAGTTGGCCGGTCGCACGCATGTGTTCGCCCACAACGGGCACCTGCCAGGGATCGCGCAAGCCCATGCTTTCCGACTTGAGCATTTTGCTCCGGTAGGCGAAACCGACTCAGAGCACGCCTTCTGCGCGCTCATGCAGCGGCTGGGCGATATCTGGAATCACTCCTTTGAATCACCCAACCTCGAAAATCGTCTTGCGCTGATCGTGGACTTCGCTGCTGACCTGCGCAAACTCGGTCCTGCGAATTTTCTCTACTCCGATGGTGAGATCCTTTTCGTCCATGGGCATCGCCGCATCCAGCAGCCCAGCGGCCTGATCGAACCACCCGGTTTGTTCATGTTGTCGCGCAAGTGCAGCAACGATCGTGAGCCGGTGAGCACTCGGGGCCTGTCGATCGGGTGTGGTTTTCAGGAAGTCACCCTGGTCGCCAGCGTGCCGCTTTCGAACGAGTCCTGGCTACCTTTGGCCGAGGGAGAGATCCTGGCAGTTTCCGAGGGTAAGGTCATCGCTCGGAATCGTCCGTGAATTGCGTTGCCACTTGAATTGACGAGGCGCCACAAGGAAAATCAGAAATGCGTCCCGGTAGGTGTTTGACATGTCGGTGATGCATCGCGAATTGAGTTATTATTTCGGTCGAAAAGCAATGAATTCCACAAGTATATTTAAATAGCTTCACCTACATCATGTGATGCTGACTTGTTTCACTCCGGGCAGTACCGAACTCGCAGAACTCAAGGCCCGCCTTCGTTCTGAATGAAATTGATGAAGAAAAATGCGTCTGGGCTGAAAATGCCCGCAGCCTCCAAGAAAGCCGTCATCTCTCCGGTAAGTTCCGATCAGGTTTATGAGTTGGCTGCCGAGCTGTTTCGCGTTGTGTCCGCGCCCATGCGGCTGAAAATCATCAACTGCCTGCGAGATGGTGAGCAGAATGTGAGTTACCTGCTGAGCAAGATTGACACTACGCAGCCAAATATGTCGCAGCACCTGAACACGCTCTACAAGGCCCGAGTACTTGGCAAGCGTCGTGAAGGCGTGCAAATTCACTACCGCATTATCGATCAGCGGATTGCTGCACTTTGCCGAGCCGTGTGCAGCCAAATCGAGGCTGAATAGCCGCTTCAGAGTTCGTGTCAAAAACATGAACGCCGCCGAACGCTGAACCCTATGCCGCCAGTCACTACCCGCAGCAATGGCCTGCCAGATCGTCCAGGATGGGGCAATCCGGGCGATCGTTGCCCTGGCAATGCGCCAGCAGGCTGGCCAGCGTGCGCTGCATGGCCTGCATGGATTCGATGCGTTGCGAGAGTTCGTCCACGTGCTTTTGCGCGATGCGCTTGACGCTGGCGCTGGCACGCTTTCTGTTGTGCCACAGGTCCACCAGTTCGGCGATCTCGGCCATGGAAAACCCCAGGTTGCGGGCCCGCTTGATGAATTGCAGGCTGCGCACATCGGCTTCGCTGTACTGCCGGTAGCCCGCGTCGGTGCGCGCCACCGCCGATAGCAGCCCCAGCGACTCGTAGTGACGAATCATCTTGGCCGACACCTGCGACAGCCGCGCCGCCACGCCGATGGGAACCGGCAAGGCCGATGGCGCCTGTGCCGAAGGCTTCATCGCAGTGCGCACTGGAGTACCTTCGCCCTGGAGGGCTGCGGTGCTATTCGCCTTGGGAGCGGCCCGGCGGCTCATGCCGCGACCGCGTAGCCTTCTTCCGCAATCGCCTTGGCCAGGGTCTCGCGCGGCTGCTCGGACTGCACGTCCACCTTGCCACTGCTGCGGTCGATCTGGACCTCGGCCTGCGGGTCCACCTGTTTCAGCGCGCGGGTGACGGCCTTTTCGCAGTGACCGCAGGTCATGCCGGTGACGGTAAAGCTTTGATTCATGAAACACTCCTTGATGATGTGGATGATAAAGAATGCGTATGCTGAACCTTACCACCGTGGCAAGGTCAAGCGAATAGGATGGGCTTGACCTTGCCACGGCAGGAAGGTTTACGCTTGGGGCTATGACTACCGCATCCACGACCCCTGCGCCAAGCTCATCGCTGGACATCGGCATCGGCGGCATGACCTGCGCCTCCTGCGTGGCGCGGGTCGAAAAAGCCCTGAAGCGCGTGCCTGGCGTGCAGGACGCCAGCGTCAATCTGGCCACCGAGTCGGCACGCGTGGTCTATGCGCCTTCGGAACAGATGGAGGCCCGCCTGCGCCGCGCCGTGCGCGATGCCGGCTACGAGCCACGCGCTGCCGACGCGGCCGTCACGCCCGATGAAGCGTCGCCGTGGGCGGGCTTTGCGCCGGTGGCGCTGGGCCTGGCGCTGTCTGCGCCGTTGGTGCTGCCGATGCTGGGCGAGCTGCTCGGCCAGCACTGGATGCTCCCCGCGCTGTGGCAGTTCCTGCTGGCCACGCCGGTGCAGTTCGTGCTGGGCGCGCGCTTTTACAAGGCCGGTTGGCACGCGCTGCGAAACCTCAGCGGCAACATGGACCTGCTGGTGGCCATCGGCACCACGGCGGCCTGGACCTTGTCGATGTGGTTGTGGCTCAAACCCGGCTCAGACGCCATGGCGCACCTGTACTTTGAAAGCTCGGCCATCGTGGTGAGCCTGGTGCTTCTGGGCAAGTGGCTTGAAGGCCGTGCCAAGCGCCAGACCACGGCAGCGATCCGCGCCCTGCATGCGCTGCGCCCGGACGTGGCGCATCTGATCGGCGCAGACGGTGAAGTCGATGTGCCGCTGGCCGAGGTGCTGGTAGGTGACCAACTCGTGGTCAAGCCGGGCGAGCGTTTTCCGGTCGACGGCGTGCTGATGCAGGGCCTGACCCAGGTGGACGAATCCATGCTGACGGGCGAACCCTTGCCGGTGAGCAAGGAGGCGGGTGCGGCGCTGACAGGGGGCTCCATCAACGGCGAGGGCCGCGTCGTGATGCGCGTGCGTGCCGTGGGCAGCGAGACCGTGCTCGCCCACATCATCCGGCTGGTGGAGGATGCGCAGGCGGCCAAGGCCCCAATACAGCGCATGGTGGACCAGGTGAGCGCGGTGTTCGTTCCGGTGGTGTTGCTGATTGCGCTGGGCACACTGCTGGCCTGGTGGTTGACAGGCTCCCCGTTCGAGCTGGCGCTGATCCGCGCGGTGGCGGTGCTGGTGATTGCCTGCCCCTGCGCCCTGGGATTGGCGACACCGGCTGCCATCATGACCGGCACCGGTGTGGCTGCCCAGCACGGCATTCTGATCAAGGACGCCTTGGCGCTGGAGCTCGCGCACAAGGTGGATGTGGTGGCCTTCGACAAGACCGGCACCCTGACCGTGGGACATCCTCGATTGACCGCGTTCAGGGTCACAACGGGACCAGCGGAAGACGAACTGCTGGCGCTTGCGGCCAGCCTGCAAAGCGGATCTGAGCACCCGCTGGCGCGCGCCGTCGTGGCTGCGGCGCAGGAGCGCCATCTGTCGCTGTTGGCGCCCGAGAATGTGCGCTCCATTCCAGGGCGTGGCAGCGAAGGCGTGGTCGGCGGGCGCAGCGTTCTTATCGGCAGCCTGCGCTGGATGGAGGAACTCCAGGTCGACATGGGCGCACTGGGAACAGCGGCCGTCGAGCTGCAGGCCCAGGGCGCCACCGTCTCGGCCATGGCCGAGCGCACGGCCGAAGGCCTGAGGCTGCGCGCGCTGCTGGCGTTTGGCGATGAGCCTAAACCGGGCGCCAAAGAAGCGCTGGCCGTGCTGCGCGCGCGCGGCATCAAGACCGTGATGATTTCGGGTGACAACCGCGGCGCCGCCGAAGCCATGGCGCGTCAGTTGGGACTGCGCCCGCTTGAAGGCGAGGTCATGGCCGAGGTGCTGCCCGGCGACAAGATGGCCCGCGTGCTGGAATTGAAGCTTGGTGGCCACATCGTGGCCATGGTCGGCGACGGTGTGAACGATGCGCCCGCTTTGGCCGCAGCAGATGTGGGCCTGGCCATGGGCAATGGCACCGACGTGGCCATGCACGCGGCGGGCATCACGCTCATGCGTGGCGACCCGTTGCTGGTGGCCGCAGCCTTCGACATTTCCGACCGCACCGTGGCCAAGATTCGGCAAAACCTGTTCTGGGCATTTGCCTACAACGTCGCTGGCATTCCGCTGGCGGCGCTGGGCTTTCTGAACCCGGTGCTGGCCGGCGCCGCCATGGCCATGAGCTCGGTCAGCGTGATGAGCAACGCGCTGCTGCTCAAGCGCTGGAAGCCCGCCGTTGATTGACGGTTGCCTGCTGGCACCCGCGTGCCGAGTTCGATTCAAACCGCGCTCTGCACAAGGCTCAAATATCCCCGATCGCGCAGCAACAGCGCCTTCTTTTCCATGTCCGCCAAGCATCGGTACAACGCTTCGTGCGTCACGCCCAGTTCACCCGCCAGGGACTTGACCCCCGACCCCAGGAAATAGCGTCCCTCCTGGCCTTCGGTTTCCAGCAAATGGGCCAGC
The DNA here is from genome assembly GCA_903909815.1 of uncultured beta proteobacterium. Lineage (GTDB taxonomy): Bacteria > Pseudomonadota > Gammaproteobacteria > Burkholderiales > Burkholderiaceae_C > CAIKVZ01. Next base: position 6,757 of record CAIVXG010000169.1, read on the forward strand.
CGCTCCTGCACCTTGTTCAGCGAGAGCCGTTCGCATTGGAGCCTGAGGCGCTTGACCTCGCGGTTCAACATGCCTATCCAACGGCCCGAAAAGGCAGGATCGCTGTCCAGCGCGACGCGGATGCTCTTGATGGGGATACGGGTAATTTGCGAGAGCACAACCGCTCGACCATCGCAGTGGTAGCGGGCCGATTGAAGACTGGCCTCGCTCACGAAGCCGCGGCGGGTGCGCTGCAAGATGACGTTGGCCCCTTGCAGGCCCGCCCGTTCCAGCACCACCTCCCCGCTGGCGACGAAGAACATGAAACTGGGTTTTTCACCGGTCGAAAACAAGCGCGCACCCTTGGCAAAAGTGGCGCACGAAGATGAGGCGAGCAAGCCCGGGGAAAGCAGTTCAGCCAGTTCTTTTGGGTCGAGTTGGGACATGGGATGCGCATCACGCCGTATGATTTCAATCATACGTGTTTCGGGGAATTGCGACAATACTCTGACCCAGAAAGACAAGCGAGGCCCACATGATCCATTCCTTTTTCCAATTCGGCGAAACTCGGCCGGAATACGCCATACCGGTGCTCAACGAACGCGCGGTCCGGGCAAGCGCAGGCCTGCTGTTCTTCTTCGCCATCGTCTCGTTCATGAACGCCTTCCTGATGGGAAACTTTCAGCCGACGCGAGTCTTCGCCGTGGCCTTTTTGTTGGACTTCACGATCCGCATATTCGTCAACCCCCGCTATTCGCCGAGCATGATCGTCGGGCAATGGTTCGTGCGAAAACAGGAGCCCGAGTACGTGGGCGCGCCGCAAAAGCGCTTTGCCTGGGCCATCGGCTTTGTGCTGGCGCTGGCCATGCTCTATCTGTTGGTGCTCAACAATGTCATCGGTCCCGTCAACATGCTGGTTTGCTCGACCTGCCTGATCCTGCTGTTCTTCGAGACGGCGTTTGGCATCTGTATCGGCTGCAAGGTCTACAACCTGTTCCACAAGACGCAGGCACAGCTTTGCCCAGGGGGTGCATGCGAACTTGCGCGCTATCAGCCGCCATCGGCAAGCGTCGCGCAAATTCTCGTCGTGCTGGCCTTCGCCGTGACAATTGGCGCCATCGCACAATGGGTCTACCGCACGGCCCCGCCCAGGCAGATTCAAATTCCGCAGGCCATGGGTGCCGCGCCGACGGGGCCGATTGATCCGGTGGAAGTCGAACGCTGCAAGGTGCCGGAGTTTGCCAAGGCGCTGGGGCACGAAGAAAAATGGAAACTGCACAACAACTGCAAGTGACAGCGCCAAGATTTGGCCTGAGTGCCTGGCGTCGCGGGCCTATAGGCGATAGATACGAAAGATCACGATGACATTTTTTCCGCAAGTAGGGCGCCGCTGGGCATTGGCAGGCTTGGGCCTGCTGTTGCTGGGCGCGATGGTCTTCGTTGTCATGCGCGCGGGGCCGCTGGCGCCGATCAAGGTCGTCGTCGCTCAAGTCAAGGAAGGCAGCTTCGAGCCAGCGCTGTTCGGCATCGGGACGGTGGAGGCGCGACGCAGTTGGATGCTGGGTCCAACAACGGCGGGGCGCGTGCTGAGCGTGAAGGTCGACGTCGGCGACATCGTGAAGGCGGGCCAATTGCTGGCGGAGATGGACCCGGTGGACCTGGAACAGCGCCTCGCATCGGCGGACGCCTCGATCGCAAGGGCCGTCAGCGCCCAGCTCACTGCCACCGCGCAACAGGCCGATGCCAACGCGCGGCGCGAACTGGCCTTGACCAACGTGCGACGCAATCAGGATCTGGCAGAAAAGAACTTCATCAGCCCCGGGGCCCTGGAAGCGCGGCTTCAGGAGAAGGTGTCGGCCGATGCGGCGGTTGATGCGGCACGTGCCAATATCACTGGCGCGGCGCAGGACCTGAGCCGCGTCAAGGCCGACCGGGCCGCGCTGCTGCAGCAACGCGGTAATGTCCGTTTGCTGGCACCGGCCGACGGCGTGGTAACGGCACGCGACGCTGAGGTCGGATCGACCGTGGTGGCGGGGCAATCGGTGCTACGCCTGATCGACCCGGCCAGCCTGTGGATCAAGCTGCGCGTGGACCAGGGACGCTCGACCGGACTGGCGCCGGGCTTGAAGGCGGCCATCGTGCTGCGCTCACAACCGCAGGCGCGCGTGACCGGCAGCGTCGCACGCGTCGAGCTGTTGAGCGACGCCGTGACCGAAGAGCGGATCGCGCAGGTCGCTTTCACCCAAGTGCCGGTGGGCACGTCGGTGGGTGAAATGGCGGAAGTGACACTGCAATTGCCCTCCACCGCAAAGGCTGCGCTGGTGCCCGGTGCAAGCATCCAACGACTGGGTTCGGCAACCGGGGTTTGGAGAATGGAATCCGGCCAGCCGGTGTTCGTCCAAGTGCAAATTGGCGCGAGCAGCCTGGACGGCCAGGTGCAGGTGTTGGAGGGACTCAAGGCCGGCGATGAAGTGGTGGTTTACAGCCAGAAGGCCTTGGCTGCCGGGAGCCGGGTTCAGGTGGTCCAATCCCTGGTTAATCAGTCCCCTGCCGCGGGGGCCACCCCGTGATCAGTCTGGCTGGCCGCGACATCCTGCACGCGTGGCCCAAGTTCGTTCTGACCGGCATGGGGCTGGGATTGCTCATCGGCGTGACCCTGTCCATGGCCGGGGTCTACCGCGGCATGGTGGACGACGCTCGGGCGCTGCTGAGCAACTCCGGGGCCGATCTGTGGGTAGTGCAAAAGGACACCCAGGGTCCCTACGCCGAATCGTCCAGCCTCAGGGACGACGTGGTCCATGGCATTGAAGGCATGCCCGGTGTCGCGCGCGCTGCCAACGTGACCTACCTCACGATGCAGGTGCAACAGGGCAAGGACGAAGTGCGCGCCATGGTCGTGGGCATGGAGCCGGGGCAGCCCGGCAGTCCGGGCTATCTGGTGGCGGGTCGGCATCTCACGCGCAGTCACTATGAAGCAGTGGCGGATGTGAAGACCGGTTTCGCATTGGGAGACCGCATCCGCATTCGCCGCCATGACTACGACGTGGTGGGACTGACGCAGCGCATGGTGTCCTCGGGCGGAGACCCGATGGTGTTCATCCCGCTCAAGGACGCGCAGGAAGCCCAGTTTCTCAAGGACAACGACGCTGTTCTGAACGACCGCGTTCGTACCGCTGCCAATCCATCCTTCAACCGCCCCGGCGTGCCGGGCCTGCTGGACGCGGTGCAGGATCTGCAAACCAGCAGCCACAGCGTGAATGCGGTGCTGGTGCAGGTCCAGCAAGGTTTTCTACCGCAGCAGGTGGCCGAACCCATTCGGCGCTGGAAGCATCTGGAGGCCTTCGACCGTGCGGGCATGGAATCCATTCTGGTGGACAAGCTCATCGCGACCTCGGCCAAGCAGATCGGCATGTTTCTGGTGATCCTGGCCATCGTCAGCGCGGCCATCGTGGCCTTCATCATCTACACCATGACCCTGGGCAAGATCCGCGAGATCGCGGTGCTCAAGCTCATCGGCACGAGCAACCTGACCATCGCATCGATGATCTTGCAGCAGGCGCTCGGGCTGGGAGTCATTGGCTTCTTTGTCGGCAAGCTGGCGGCCACATTGTGGGCGCCGATTTTCCCCAAGTTCGTACTGCTGGAACAGGCCGATTCCCTGGCAGGGTTTGGCGTCACCATGCTGATTTGCGCGCTGGCCAGCAGCCTGGCGATACGCATCGCGATCAAGGTGGATCCAGCCGAGGCCATTGGCGGCTGATGGTGATGGACATGGATTCGAACCTGCAAGGCCAAAGCGTCGGTTCAGGCGGCATCGTGATCGAAGGCCTGCGCAAGGTCTATGGCCAGGGCGACACCGCAGTCGAGGCGCTCAAACATGTCGACATGACCGTCGGGCCCGGCCAAGTGGTCGGACTCGTGGGTCCCTCCGGTTCGGGCAAAAGCACGCTGCTCAAATGCCTTGGCGCCATCCTCGAACCCACGTCGGGCCGGATGCTGCTGGGAGGCAAAGTGATCTATGACGGCGCATGGACCATCCCCGATCTGCGCAGCTTGCGCCGCGACAGCATCGGCTTTGTGTTTCAGGCACCCTACCTCATCCCGTTCCTGGACGTCACGGACAACGTGGCGCTGCTGCCGATGCTGGCCGGTCAGTCCAACGCCAAAGCTCGGGCGCGCGCGCTGGAACTGCTGACCGAGCTGGACGTGGCGCATCGCGCGCAGGCTCATCCGTCGCAACTCTCGGGCGGCGAACAGCAACGCGTTTCGATCGCGCGGGCCCTGGCCAATCGTCCGCCCGTGATCCTGGCCGATGAGCCCACAGCGCCACTGGACACGGAACGGGCCCTGGGCGTGATGCGCATTCTGAACCGTATGGCCCGGCAGTCTCAAGCCGCCATCATCGTGGTGACGCACGATGAAAAAATCATCCCGACTTTCAAGCGGATTTATCACATCCGCGAGGGGCGGACGGTGGAGGAAAAGGGCGAGGGGCGGTCACTGGACTGAGCTGCCGGTGTAGCATCACATTTTTCGGCACAGGGGTCCGGTCGTTGGGTTTACCACGCTGTGAGCGATGACCGAAACCAGGTCCTGGACTTCCTCGACGCTGAAGTTCGCAATCAGACGGCGCCCATAGACCGGCGGCAGACGCACGACGCCGCATCGCCCGTCGGGCGAGCTCACGGCAACACCCATCAGATCCCGTGGATCTTCGTCCTCGGCAGCATCCAGCATGTCCCGCTGCAGGTCCATCAGGGCGGCGTATTCAACCTCGATCGCCGCCTGAAGGTCCTATGACAGACCGACAGGCAATTCAACCACGAAGGCTTCAATCGGGTCGGGTCGAAATCGGTTTGAAATTCCCCGCCAGGAAACAAAAACCATGAAGCGGTCGCGCAACGCTTCGTCGAGAAAAATGTACTCGTTGTTCATGTTCACGGAGTGAATCTTCGGGTCGATCGCCGTTCAGTGAGGCTTGAGACAGTGGCAGTAGATGAAGTGCTGGACATGGCCCATGGGCGTGCGGTGCGCTTCGCTCGCGTGCTCCAGCAATTGAAAGGCCGAGCCGAACTCGCCATGCAATCCTTCGGGCGAATAGCGTTGGACCGGCAAGCCGCTGCACTTGTCGGGCCCGTCGGGGCCAAAGGTGGCAACGATCACATGGCCGCCGGGTTTGACCGAGCGCATCACCTGCTCCACGTAGGCCTGGCGGTCGGCGGGGTCGGTGAGGAAGTGAAAGACGGCGCGGTCATGCCAGATGTCGAAAGCCTGGGCGGGCAGCGCGACGCTGCAGATATCGCCTTCGATCCAATCCACGCGATTCCCTTTTTCACCCAGTCTTTGTCTGGCGACAGCCAGCGCATGGGCGGAAAGATCCAGCACGCACAGATTCTCAAAAACCTCCGCCAGCAAGTCATCGACCAAGGTGGATGCGCCGCCGCCGACATCGATGATGCTGGAGTCATGGGACGGGTTGATCGACTTGATGAGTTCGAGCGAGAGTCGCGCATGCTCCTGAAACCAGCTTACCGTTTCGGCAGTCTTGGTTTGGTAGACATGCTCCCAGTGATCCTTGTTTTGCATGATGTCTCCTAATGAATAGCGGCACGGTTCGTCGTCGTGTACATGCTCACTATTTTGCTGCCATTTTTTGCACATATGATCGATCGTTATCGAAAGACCCCACCCTATGAGCTCACGATTGGTACACGACGAAATCGACTTCCTGCAATCGCTGGTCGATCTGACGCAACACCCCAAAATCATCGAGCTGGGCTGCGGCGCCGCAGACCTGTCCCGCAAGCTGCTGGCCCGCTATGCGGGCTGCGAAGTCACTGCGCTGGAGGTGGATGAGCGCCAGCACGCCAAGAACCTGCTCCAACCGACACAACGCCTGCACTTCGTTCAAGCCGGCGCGCAGGCCATTCCCTTCTCGGCCGAAAACTTCGATCTGGCGCTGATGCTGAAGTCCTTGCACCATGTGCCTTTGGATCTTCTCGGTCAGGCGCTGTCGGAGGTGCATCGCGTGCTGCGCCCGAGCGGCTTGCTCTATATCTCGGAGCCGGTGTTTGCGGGATCACTGAATGAGGTGATGCGCTTGTTCCACGACGAGGAAAAGGTTCGCGCCGCAGCACTGGAGGCCGTTCGCGCAGCCGTTGCATCAGGTCGCTGGGAGCAGGTGAGCGAGACCTTCTTTGACATTCCCGTGCACTACCGAGACTTCGCCGATTTCGAGCAGCGCATGATCGCCGTGACCTACGCCGATCATCGACTCGACGACGCCGTCCTGAAGGCGGTGCGCGCACGCTTCGAGCCGCACATGAGTGCCAGCGGCGCAGGCTTCCTACGCCCCATGCGCGTCAATTTATTGCGCAAACTTTGAGTGGCATATGCGCCTAATGTCGGCGGATAGGCCTGTTCGTTTTAAGCGCGACAGCACCTGCCGAGCCACCATTGATCACATTCACATAGCCCTGCTGTTTCAGAAATTGCATGGCCTGCCCAGAGCGCGCACCTGA
>CAIVXG010000170.1 GCA_903909815.1 uncultured beta proteobacterium
CAACTGTCCGCAACCTCCCAAGCTGCCTGTCGCAGCCTGGATAAACCCACCGAAAAAGGAGTCCGACCTCAGCAAAAAACCACTCGATTGCACACTAAATTAATGCATCCAGGTGTCTCAAAGTCATTGACAAATTCCGGGGGAGTGCGGACTAAGGCGCATGCACGTTGCACCTTTTTTTGGATTCACCCTGCCTTGTTGACAAGCCGGTGGCTCATTTCGTGAGCCTGGATGTCGACTCAAATTGCGTTGTTTTCCTGTATGAATGACGAGCCCATCAGGCTCACCAAGTGAGCCTGAATTCGTGCAAGCTGCTTGCCATGACACCGCCGCCATCGAATTCTCAACCACAGTACGTGGTCCGTTCTCCTTGAAAGCCACAGCGCCGGTTACGGAAGCGAAGGCCATATTTCTCTTCGGACTTGCCGCATCAGTCAGCCTAGACCCGATGGAGGCGCAAAGCCTTGCGACTCTTCCGTTCGAAAGTGACCCTACTCTGGATCACCCTGATCCACAACACACGACCAATGTGTGCCGTCCGGCGCAGACGCGTTGGTGCCTTGAAGTCCAAATGGCCCAAGAGGCCTGCTGGAAGGGAAAAAATGCTCAAGGTAGGCCGCTACTGAGTCTCAATTTTCTGAAAGTTCGTCTGTAAATAGCCTTTGCGCCTGTTTTTACGGCACATATTTGGAGTGGTCACAGGTTGACCGCGCACTTAAGTTGACAATACCCCCCGTGACGAGCAAATCACATTTGTCGCGATGTCAGGGGATAAAGGTGTGTGGCCAGTCCATCCGAGATCTCTACAGACGCCGTGAGGGCGACGTGGCGATCATGGGAATGAAGAAATTCGAAAGCTACCTATGAATTCATCAGTGCCGGCCAACCCGGAATCGTCGGCGCCACCCGCGAGCTCTTGGGTGCGGTTTTTGCGATCTTATGGACCTACGCCCACCAACATGAATTTGTTTGACGAGTACGTCGCCGGCGCTGTTGGTCGCGCCAAGGTCAAACCCATCACGCTATCGAGTCCCTTGCTCGAGAAGATAAAGGCGCGTGTGGCGTCCGGCAAGCCAGGTTCGATCCTAATTGCGGGCACAGCGGGCGATGGCAAAACTTACCACTGCCGCAGCTTATGGATGGCCCTTGGCGGCACCGAAAAAGACTGGGCAAGTAACTCGACTGTGAAGATGCTCAACCTCGCGGATGGCCGCCGAGCCGTTTTCGTGAAAGATTTGAGCGAACTCAGCGACGACCAAAGCGACCAGGCCTTGGCTCTGTTGGAACATTCGGTGTTTGGCGCTGTTGACAATTCACTTGTCGTCGTAGCTGCCAACCATGGACAGATTCTTGAACGCTTGCGCGATCTTGGCATTCGAGAGAAACGGGTGCATCCCTTGCGCAAGCACATACAGGATGCATTTTTGCTCAGCGGAGCCCCGATGGAGCGCTTGGCCATCTTTGATCTCAGCCGCACCACCCACCGCAGCTCACTTGAGGAAGTACTTCGATCGGTGGCGGGCCACGAAGAGTGGGACAACTGCTCCCGCTGCGCCAGACAGGTCGACGGGCGCATTTGCCCCATCGCCGAAAACCGGACCCGCCTTTTAGGTGCCGCCGATGGAGGGACATTTGCGCGCAGGCTTGGTGATCTGGTCGAGGTGGCCCGCCTCAATGGCTGGCATTTACCGGTGCGAGATATGTTGGCCCTTGTTGCCAACATGATCTTGGGCCACAGGGACAAGGAGACTAAAGAGGGCTTGATGGCGTGCTCAGACATTGCACGCATACAAGAATCCGGAACTCAGGAAAAAGGCAGCCTGTATGGAAACGTCTTTGGCGCGAATTTGCCAGGCCGTCGCGCCATGGATCGACCGGTATTTAGGGCCCTGTCTTCCTTTGGCATCGGCGACGAGACCACAAACAGTTCCGATGGCCTGTTGGTCTATGGCAATGACGACTACAAGCTCGCGCCAGCCTTCAAGCGGCTTGTCGCCAATGACGCCATATACGGCGCTACCCCGTCGTTTCTGGCCACGCAAAAGCAATACCTTGAGGGCGAAGACAGTGCTCGGCTGGATGGTGGTGCCGATGAATTTATGGATCGGTTGGAAGGCCAGCGTCGGAGGCTCTTTTTCACGCTGCCCGACGGGGATCTCGACTATGGCCATTGGGGCATGACGGCTTTTCGCTTTGCCGGCGACTACCTTTCGATGACGAGTGCTCTTATCGCAAGGAAGGCGATTGAGGAGTCCACCCGCGAAATGCTGGTACGAGGTCTCAACCGCGTGATGACGGGCCTGCTCATCGACAATGCCGACAAAATTTTCGTGGCCAGCTCGGGCGGGTTCACTCAGTCAAAGGTCAGCGTGCTTTGCGACACTGAGGCGCCGTCGCGGCGTACTGGTGGGGTGGGCATGATCATCAAGCACGATTTACAGTCAGATCGCCCTCTGTTGGACATTGCTCTAGCGCCAGGCGCTGGCAACTCGGTCACGTTTGGCCTCACTCCGGTGCGATTTGAATTCTTGTGTCGTGTCGCTGAGGGTGCGTTGCCTGGAAGCTTCTCGAACGAATGCTTGGAAGACATGCTGGCCTTCAAAGCAAAATTGCTTCGAAAAGCTGAGCTCATCCGCAACCTGCGCGGAGCGGAGGAAGAAGAGGAAGCCGGGGCCGGAGACGGCGCATTGACATTGAACTTCATAGAGATCGAACAAAACGGCCACGGATTTTCCCGGCCCGTCACGGTGAGGATCGACGTATGATGGCCACGATCGAGAAGGTGGATTTCGCAGTCGACGAACACATCTGGGGCCACCGCCTCTATGACGAGCAGTTGCCTCACCTGGCTGTGTTGGAATTTCTCGGAGTCCTCGGGTCGAATCTCGACAAACCTCTGGTGGCTGGCCCCAACGACAAGGTGAAGTACCAACCGCAGCATCAGATTCGCCTTCGCGGTTTGCTATTCAACAACCCATACGTGGAATCGGTGCGCGACAAGTCCATTTCGGACGAGGAAAAATGGGCCATGTGGAAGAACCACTTTGCCCAAGACGCCACCAAGATGGGCGACGAGGACATGGATTACCTACGCAAGGTATTTACCAAGTTCGACGACTTTGCCAAGGCCATTGAGTTGCTACGTTCGTCGGCCTTTGAAGCCCGAAGCAACAAGCGCTGGAGCTCCAAGTTCGTCTTTCCGTTCGGACCTGACGCCCTGTTTGAAGACTTGCGCGTCGACTCCAGCGGCGCCTCCAACGACCGGCGATTTTTTGCCCGCACTGGCGAGTTGCTTTACTTGATGTTGAGCCGCGCGAAGCGCGGTCCGGAGTTGGGTCAAAAATTGGTCGCGCGCCTATTTGACAAAAACGTCACCATGAACCGGCTGGTTCGAGCCCTGCAAGGTCCGCCTCAGCCAGCTCCGAATCCCCGCGAAGTCGGCTATCTGCCCTACGCGAGGCACCCGCGCTTTGATTTGCTGTGCGAAGACTGGTTGGCCATTCTCTCCCGGGACATGCCTATATATGACGCTCTGGATCACTTGATCACCAGCGCAGGCTTGAACTTACTGCTGTACTTCCTCGAGTGTGCAAAGACGACATCCGGGGACGTGGAGCCCGTGGAGTTCGTGTGCGAGATTGTGTCCAAAGAACGCACCAAAGTGCGCGCCTTGTCCGGGGACTCGTATCAAGCCAACCAGGCCTTGTCTCAGCGAGCCGTCAAGGCGTCTGTGGAGAGCATCAAGCTGACTGACGAATGGGCGAAGGCTTTGAAGTCGGACTATCCGGACGCCGAGTGCGCCAAGCTGATGCGGGCGCGGTTTCAGTGGCCATCCCCCGATGACGATGATGATGGCGAAGGCGGCGGAAAATCCGGCGATGAGCTCGTCAAGGCGTTGGCCGAGAAGGCCGAGGCGCGTCACGACCAACACGTGGGCAAGATTCATTCGGCGTGGGCCAAGTCCGTGGGCCTGAGCTCGCGCCGGCTCGCCCGCCGCACGCGGTACGCGCCGAACGACCGATTACTCAAAACGATCGTGATCGCACTGGTCAAGGACCGAATGCAGTTCGACGAGTTCTTGCATGAAGCCAAGAAACGTTATGGCTTGGTCATCGGCGACGCCGAAGGCGCGCGTCTGGTCAAGGACAAGAAGGTCGACCAGGAAGCCTTAAGCGAGAACCAGGGCAACTTGGAATCGCGTTTGGTGGGCCTCGGGCTCGTGCGCAAGCTCTCAGACTCGTGTTCATTCGTAGAGAATCCATTTGGCTCAGGAGGAGAAGAATAATGCTGACGGATCGCATCATTGGTCGCGTTGGCGCCGACATCCTTTCGCGCAGGCTTGCCGATTCTAGGCAGGTCGACGCTAAGCAGAGCGACAGCGCCGCGCTGTTTCGTCTCGACAAGCTCTCCTCGGTCCAGATCGCTTCTATCGTCCGGGAGATCATTAAGAATCCGGAGCTCGCGGCAAAAGTGGATTTGAAGATACCCGCCGCATTGGTCGAGGGCGAAGACCTGCCCGAAGAGGCGTTGACGATGCTCAACGCGGGAGCCGTGCGCAACTCCGGCACCACCAAGGAGGCCTTGTTAACGGCCAACGGCAATGAGCACAACTTGGCCGACACGCTTGGGCACGTCACGGCATTGGGAGCCAAGGAGTTCCGCTCCCATGAGGACGCGTGGGTCGAAGCGACGTGCCATGTCTCGGGAATTGCGCCCACGCCAGAGGATCGTCTGGTTCTACGCTCGGCTCTGCGAGGTCTGATTGCGGCGACGGATCTTTCATTGATCCAGCTTGGCGATTTTTGCTGGAAAGTCAGCGAGGCCATCTCCGTCAGGGGTCACCCAATCCGCGATGCTATCGGCTGGAGCCTTCCGTTTGTGGGATTGCCGCGGGACACTTCGTTCTTTTCAAGCGCCAAGACGTATGGCTCCGCTTGGACACCGTGGCGCAAGGCATTTGAAAAGCTCATCTCCACGCGCGCTCCGCTGCTTAAGAAAGAACGATCCAACGGCCAACCACTTGACCCAGAGGAGATGAAGCAGCGATTGGAGGAAAACGCCGAGGCCATCCAGGACACTGTCCGCGTGACCTTGCAGGACTTCATAAACGCACCCACCGGCGACGAGGTTACCGCCACTGATCTGGCCATGTTGGAGTGGGAGAAAGACGGCGTCCATTACATCTTTGACAAGCCAAGGGAGCGCCAGCAAGGGTTGGCTGAATCCACTATTCATTTCTTCGACCACGACTGCAAAGACTCCGAGGTGCTCGTGGAGAAGTGGCGCAAGCATTTGGAGGACTTGAAGACTCGCGAAAAGCGTTCTGAGTGGAATGATGACGACGAAGCCTTTTTCGCGGCTCATCGTCGTTATCTGGAGGAGGACGCGAAGCTGCACGGCCGCTGGGAAAAGGTGGTCTTTGGCAAGCCCATCGAATGCCATGACTTTCTGGACGGCTTCGTCAGTGTCGCCCATAGTCTCGTGGTCAGGGCCGGAGATGCTAAGGGTGACCGTTTCCTGCGCTTGCGGGTAAGCAAAGGCCGCAAGGGGTGGCGCGAAAAGTTAAATCACGACGTTGGAGCCTATTTTTCGGCGATGTATCGTGGCCTCAAAGAGCTAATGGGTTCGAAGGCCGAATGGCCAATCGACGGCATGGGGGCGGCAAACTTGCCCAGCCCACTCTTCAATTACCCCGAATTTTTCGCGCGTGAGAAGGAAATCCGCAAGGGCAAACTGAAACCCGTGGTCTCGCTGTCCAAGGCATCGGTGCAAATCAAGTTCGAGGTTTCTCTGGTGCAACGCAAGGGTGCCCGCGAGATCGTGCTCGACAAGACGCAGCTCTTGTGGACCTATCGCCCGGAGTCGATCGGACTCTCCATGGTGGAGGACATGCGCCGCTTGAAGGAAAAGGGAGCCGTGGGCTGCACCGAGGTGCCCCGCCGGTTGGTCAGCAAGAAGGGCGGCGTGCAAAGTGTGTCGCTGCTCGATACCGCCACGCTTGAAGCCACCTTTTCGCGGGATGCGGGTTCTCTTGTGCCTCCTCCAACCAGGCTGCCGAGCATGCGCTTGGACATCAAACGTCGCATCAACGAGTTGTTTAACGATGGCAGATTGACCAAGGACCAGCGCGACGAACTGCGATCGGCATGGGACGTGTTTGAGGCCGACTACATCAAAGCGATGGATGACTTCATTTCCATCGGCTTGCACGGCGAGGCGGTCATGCGCCAAGCCGAATCTTTCGCAGCTTTGCTTCGCGCGTTGGCGGTCCATGCGCGCGGCGATATTTGTCGTTCAAAATTGGTAGCCGAAATACTGTCCATCGGTACCGTGCGAGTCGAGGGAGATCAAGCGTCGCTGATCATCCCGCCATGGCATCCCGAGCGAATGAAGGCACTGGCCGTAAAGACCCGCCGCGTGGCAGGCCTTGTCACCCACATCCTCGGCAATGACGATGTTCTTTTCGGCGATCGCGGCATCTTTTTCCGAGAATTTTCCGAAGAGCTCGCCCACCCTTTTTACCCGGAAATTGCGGTCGTCCAGAGAGCCGGCACGCCGGTACTTGTTTCCGAAAGCAGCACCGTAAATGGCTACAGCCTGTTGGAGCGCCCTGTGCGCGGCGACGAGGACTCCCTAACTGACGTCGACCCCACTTCGGCTGCCAAGCAAGTTCGGGAGCTCCTCGAGCGATATGTCGGCTTGCAGCCCCATGAGGCCAATAACCTTGGCGTCCTGCTGTTCAATGCCGACGCGGCGGAGTTGCCACTGGCTGTGGTGCGCGAGCTTGCGAACATGCAGACGGAGACCGATTTTCAATGCAACATCTCGGTCCGCCATCGCGACTCGTCAAAGCTGCGCCGCGTCTACGCCGAGCTTGTCACCAAGTCTGGCGACGATCCGGATTTGCCAGTGGTCAGCGAAACCTCTGAGAACTTCATATCCAAGCTGCGGATTGCGGTACTTCCAGCATCGTCCACCCCGCGCAACGGAAGCGATGGATTTCGCCCATACGACGTGGCGTTTCTGCATGACGTCGTTTCCCGCACGGCGGGCGTGGAGTGGATCCAGGTGGACTGGACCAACGAGCGGCCAACGTTAGAACATGCACCCTCGCGCTGGTCCTATCGCAGCGTGTCGGGTGAAAACGAACTCAAATCCACGACCTTCCTGACATGCCCGCGCCAGACCGCATCTGGGTGGGCGTACGTGGACTCGGTGGCGGCAGTTTCCAAGCAAACTGATTTACCCTCGGGCGTGAGTTTCTTGCCAGCGCGGCGCATTTCCCTCCAGAACGAGAATCTAAGAGCCACGATGGACGATGCCCATCAATTAGCAGAGTGGGTCGCCACCTACGATGAGTTGTTGGACAAGCGGCAGCTACAAGCCAATGGCGTGACGGTTGTGCGGTATCGCCGCGCGTCCACAAATGGCCGCAACATGATCGTTAGCTCGACCTCCGACCTGCGCCTGCTTGGTGTGCTCGCCCGCCGGCGTTTGGGCGAGCTGGCTTTGCCGTTCAGTCCGGAAGAATTTGAGACAGTGGCTTCCAGAGCCAAGAACGACGCACTGTCCATATCTGGCGACATCGTTCTGCGGGCTGCCAAGCGCGGCGTTTCTGCGGGCGAAATGCTTGGTTTGGTGATGAGCCGCTACCTGCTCGACCATGAGTTCAAAGCCATGGTCGGTGCGCGTCCGTCGTTCTCCGTGTACTTCCTGCTGGACGACTATGCGGACTGGCTTGCCCAGCGGGAAAACCGCATCGCCGACATTTTGGGTCTTTGCGTGGAAGAGCGCGAAGATGGTCCTCACTTGCATGTCGCCGTGATCGAGTCGAAATACGTCTCCACCAACGGCGCCGCCGAGGCCAAGCGGTCATCTAAAGTTCAACTCATGGACACACTGACGACGTTCCGCGAGGCACTTTTCGGCGATCCGGGACGACTGGACCGGGATGTGTGGCTCTCGCGCCTTGCCGACCTTCTGATCGACGCGGATATCCCTCCGGGTTGCTCCGGTCTGCTCGAGCGCGCCCGAGCCAAGCTGCGCGATGGCGAAGCTGGTATTTCTCTGCGAGGCTACTCGCATGTCTTTATTCACTCGGCCGATGCCGATGCGGGCGCGTCCATATCTGAGCAAGTCATGGTGGACCAGACCGATGGCATCCAAGCATGGCAAGAAGTGTTTGATCGCCCGGAGTTGCGCGAGCTGGTAGTCGCATATGCCAAGAAAGGCAGCCCGGAACCTGTTCGCATCAAGCTTGGCCCAGAGACACCATGGGTGTCCGTCGCAACCAAGCCGCCAGCTGCTCGCGTGGCTTGGACGGCGATGATGGAGCAACTGGCCACTTCCAGCGAGGCTTCTGCTGGCGAATCTGACAATGATGCTGTCGGTGTTGGCGCAGCAGCCAGTGTTGTGGCCATTCCGCCGGTGTACATTGCAGGTCCTGGTGCTATTGAGACGGTTGTAATTCCCGAGCCTTTGACGCCATCCCATCACCTTGGTGCCCATCTTGCCGCCCTGATCAAAGCAAAGACCGCTGGCATAGCTGGAGCGGTGGACGAGCGCGAAGCGTGGGCCGAAGAAATCACAAAGAAGCTCAGAACCGCCCTAAACGGCTACGGTATGAAGGCTTCGGTGCTTGGAACCCGACTCACACCAAATGGATGTTTGGTGCGGTTTGAAGGTTCTGATCGCCTTCGCGTGGATGACATCGAAGCCAAGCGCATGCAGCTTCTGACTACCCATGCCATCAGTCTGGTCACAGTGCAGCCCAAGCCAGGCGAAATCGTGGTTACTGTGGCCGGCTCGAAGCGGCAATCTGTATCCATGTGGGACCTGTGGGCACGTCGCAGCATCAACCGCAACGCGGCAGGCATAAACACCTCGTTTTTACTGGGACTGCAAGAGATCAATGGGGCACTGCTCTATTTGAACCTCGGTGGCGAATTCGGGGGGCTTTCGGCACACGAGCCTCATTCGCTCGTGGCCGGAGCCACGGGCAGCGGCAAGTCCGTCCTGATCCAGGCCATCCTGTTGGACATCGCGGCGACCAACGACATGGGCCTAGCCCAAATCGTGCTCATCGACCCGAAGATGGGTGTGGACTATGCTGCGCTTGCCGATTTGCCTCAGATGCGCGAGCCAATCGTGACGACGCGCGAGCGAGCCACGGAGGTTCTGGCGGGCCTGGTTGACGAAATGGAAAGTCGGTACATGAAGTTCGCTGCCGCCCGGGCTCGCGATCTGACGACCTTCAATGCGAAGGCGACGCAAGAGGATCGTCTGCCCATGCTTTTCTTGGTCCATGATGAGTTTGCCGATTGGATGCTCGACGATGGATACAAGGGGGCGGTAGGTGCTGCCGTGCAGCGGCTTGGTGTCAAGGCTCGCGCGGCAGGCATCCACCTGATCTTCGCGGCGCAGCGCCCAGACAAGGATGTCATGCCCATGCAATTGCGTGAAAACTTGGGCAACCGCCTGATCTTGAAGGTGGCCAGCGAGGCGACGTCCAAGATCGCGTTGGATCGTCCTGGTGCTGAGATGCTACTTGGCAAGGGGCACCTTGCTGCGAAGCTCAATGGTGAGCAGGGGCTTGTCTTTGCTCAGGCGCCATTTTTAAGTGATGACGACATTAATGCTGCGGTGGAGGCTATCCGTGCTGACAATCATTACAAGTAAGTCTGGCAAGTCCTGCACGCTTTCTGAGCTCATAATCATCCGGCAATGAGCGTCCACATTGGCTTCGATCCCGGCGGAATCAATTCGTTTGGTTGGGCCGCACTTGATATGGCCGCCAATGGCGCAATTCTCTCTGTCAAAACCGGCGTGGTCTCCTCAGCGCCGGATGCTGTTAGAGAGGCCTCTCGTGGTTTGATGGTCGCGCCGGCGGCAGTAGGTATCGACGCCCCACTCTTTTGGGTGGAAAGCGGTGACCGCCGAGCGGATGCAGCCATCCGACGGCGCGTGGTCGAAGCTGGGGGGCAATCTGGCACGGTCAGTACTCGCACCTCATTGCCGGCGGACCGCATCATTCATCATCTAGTTCGGCGTCACCCACTTCATCGGTCAGCAGGTCGTGCTTTGCTCTCAGGTCCGCCGCATGGGATGCCGCGAGAGATGCAAAAATCTCAAGCTTCCTTATCTTGTTCTTCAAGCTTTCACGGGCAATTTTCGCTCCTTCAGAGGAACGGTCGAGGCCACCATCCACGAAGCTAACAATGCGGACTTCGAGCGTCACATCCGCTCCTGCGTCGACGGCACTCTGAATCCACGGCTGCGTCTCTTCGGAGGCCTCCTCAGCCGCTTGGGCCAGGAAGTACTGCACCAAAATCCGCGCCGCATCGTCGAGTTTCACGGCTAAGTTGAGCGCCTGCTCGACACCTTCTTCGACTTTCACGTCAGCCGGTGGCTCCTGCATGAAGCGAAATCGCGGGCCGTTGCTCGCATCGAGTGAATCGAGCGTCCGCAGGAGCGGCTCTAGCTTCTTCAAGGGACAAAGTTGAGAAGGGAGGCTGAACCTCCGCTCCCACAGCTGAAAGACCAATTCCGCACAGGAACTTTGTGCCGCAGCTGCGCCCTCAGAAGGAGCATTTTCTGCATCGTGGATGCGCTCAGCGAGCGCGTGCGCCATCCACTGAGCAGTTTCGTCATCCCCAAGTTTCAGCTGTGCGACCAGCCGCTTGCCGAGGTCAATCACTGCGTTTGAGCGTTCTAGCGATTCCATCTTCTTCAATCAGGTAGTAGCGAACATAAGGTGGTACATACGAGCTGGACTCATCGTCATCTGAGCTGTAACGCGAGCCCCGTCGATGCAGTCTAAGACCGACAACAAGCCAATGCTCTGGATTGGCAGCGAGGAGCCGTATCAGAAATGCTCTGTCAGCGCTCAAACGGGTACCAGGAATCGTTGCCTTCTCGCGGCCATAGGCCGCACGTAGCTCCACGGAGCTTGTAAGGTCGACCCCTTTGAATAGGACATCCCAGTCTGGGTCGTTGCGCTTCTCTTGTGTCTCCGGCACGTATTGCCGGGCGGAATTTTCGCTCTCACGCTTGGGTTGTCGTGGCGCCAGCGGTAGTCTTTTTCGAGTGTCAACGGCTGTCGGTTTCCTCGTAAATCCGGTGTCGGCAACCTTCCGGCCGCCTTTCGCCGCTGAGTCCGCGGATTACTTTGAACTTCCCTTGTGTTGATTTGATGTGCCCGCTATGCCGTTCAAGAAGGTCCTGAACGGGCCTTCATGTGTTGAAGCTGGATGTTTAAGGGGCCCGGTTTTGGGGCTTGATTTCACTTTTTATCGGCCCCTGCCAGGCCGCCGGAGGCCCCCCCTGGAGCGCCGATATTCGAGGTAATTTGAGGTCCCTACTTCGCCAACTCAGGCCTGCTTTTCCCTTTGATTTGTTGAACATCGCAAACAAATTGGGCTCTGGCCTTTTGCGGTAAAAATCGCCTTGCCTGTGTAAGAAGCAGGCGCGACAGTGGCAATAACTTAGCCGGTCAACCCACTGCCGCGCCCCGAGGCCCTACTGGAGAGCAACGTTGCGCGCGTAGTATTTCACGAAGCGGGCGTGGCTGTCCAGAGGTCGGTTTCACGCATGGGCGAACGCCCATGCCAAACACTCAGCCGCCGCCCAGGTTCTTTGTGTGCGCCCGCTGCCGTAGCGCTGTAAGCATCTGCAGCCACTGCGACCGGGGTCAACGCTATTGCAGCGCCACTTGTTCGCGCCAGGCCAGAACTTGCGCCCAGCGTGCTGCTGCCAAGCGCTACCAGAACAGCCGCAAAGGCCGTCATGCGCATGCCCGGCGCCAGGGTCAATGGAGGGCGCGCAAACGAATAGTGACGCATCAGGGTAGCCCACCACCGCCCTGTGCTGATGTACTCCCACCAGACGAAGCAATAGCCCCGCAAGCCGGCGCAAATCAGAGCTACCAGTGCCACTTCTGTGGTCGTTCGGTATCCGTGTTTGTGCGTCTGGGCTTTTTGGGCTCCCGCTTTCGTCACCCCTCGAACCGAACTTTAAGGAGTGCCGATTTACATGACCATTACCCTTGATCTGACAGCGCAAATCCTGCGCTACCATCACGCCGAGCGCTGGCCGGTGGGAACCATCTCGTCCCAACTGAACGTGCACCGCGAGACCGTCATCCGCGTTCTCATTCAAGCCGGCGCCTCGCCCATCATTCCCGCACAGCGCCCCTCGGGCGTGACCCCCTATCTGCCCTTCATCGAGCAAACCTTAAAGCAGTTCCCCAATCTCACGGCCAGCCGCTTGCACGCCATGGTCGTGGAGCGTGGCTATGGCGGTCGCCCCGACCACTTCCGCCACCTAATCGCCAGGCACCGCCCACGCCCCCCAGCCGAGGCCTACTTGCGCCTGCGCACATTACCCGGCGAACAATGCCAATGCGACTGGGCTCACTTTGCACACATCGAGGTCGGACAAGCTAAACGACCATTGATGGCCTTTGTGATGGTCTTGTCCTGGTCCAGGCGCATCTTTCTGCGTTTCTTCATGGGCGCGCACATGGAGAACTTCTTGCGCGGCCATGTCCAGGCCTTTGAATCCTGGGGCGCGGTGCCCAGGGTCACTTTGTACGATAACTTGAAGAGCGCCGTGCTCGAGCGCAAGGGACAGGCCATTCGCTTCAACCCCATAGTGCTGGCACTCGCAGCGCATTACCGTTACGAGCCACGGCCCGTGGCACCAGCCCGCGGCAATCAGAAGGGCCGGGTCGAACGGGCAATACGTTATATCCGTACGGCCTTCTTTGAGGGGCGCACCTTCACCGACATCGACGACCTCAACGCACAGGCCGATGCCTGGGTTGCTGGAGCATCGAGCCAACGCCCCTGCCCCGAAGACACCAAGCTGTCGGTGCAGGAGGCCTTTGAGCAGGAGAAGACCAACCTGATGGAACTGCCCGCGACCCCGTTTAGTTGCGACGAGCTCAGGGCCGTGTCGGTCGGCAAGACCCCCTACGTGCGCTTCGACCTGAACGACTATTCGATCCCCCACACCCATGTGCAGCGTAGCCTCACCGTCAGTGCCAACCTGAGCGAGGTACGCATTCTGGACGGCCAGCAGGTGCTGGCCACTCACCGGCGTTGCTGGGACAAGGGCGGGCAAATCGAAGTCCAAGCCCACATAGAAAAGCTGGTGCAGTTCAAGCGAGCCGGGCGTGCCCACCGTGATACCGACCGCCTTGTGCACGCAATTCCTCAGATTCAGACCTTGCTCAATGAGGCGGCCAAACGGGGTGAGCCTTTGGGACGCATCGCCAGTCAGTTGCAGGAACTGTTTGATGTGTATGGGCGAACGCAGATGACTGCCGCCGTTGCGGATGCTCTGAATCGTGGTGTGCCACACCCCAACGCCGTTCGTCTGTCATTGGAGCGCCAACGCCAGGCGCAGACCCCACCCCCGCTGGGCGTGGCCCTTCCTGAACATGTGCGTGCCCGTGACATTGCAGTACGGCCTCACAGCCTGGATGGCTACGACCAACTCATTGGAGACCAAGACGATGCAAACGACTGATCCATCCGCACTCAAACGTCGTGCCCAGGCCCTGCAACTCAACGGCTTGCTGTCCAACTGGAGCGCATGTTCAACTGAGCCTTGGGTGAGCACCTTGCTGGACTGGGAAGAGCAAGAGCAGACCCGCCGTTCCATGGAACGGCGCCTGCACGGTGCGCACATCGGGCGCTTCAAGCCCTTGGCCGATTACGACTGGAACTGGCCCGAGCAGATTGATCAGGGGGCCGTGAGCGACTTGATGACTCTGCAGTTCCTGCAGAACGCCACCAATGCAATCTTGGTGGGACCATCGGGCGTGGGCAAGACCACCATTGCCCAGAACATCGCCCACCAGGCGGTATTGCAGGGGCACACCGTCATCTTCACCACGGCCGGCAAACTGCTGGGCGAGCTTGCCAGCTTGGACAGTGATTCGGCACTGCGCAGTAGGCTGCGTCACTACGCCAGACCTGCGCTGTTGGCAATTGACGAGGTTGGGTACCTCTCGTATTCCAGCCGCTATGCGGACCTGCTGTTCGAGTTGGTCAGCCGCCGCCATGAGCAAAAAAGCACACTGCTGACAACAAACAAATCGTTCACCGACTGGAACGAAGTATTCCCCAACGCGGCCTGCGTGGTGGCACTCGTTGACCGTCTGGTCCATCACGCCGAGATCGTTGGCATCAAGGGCCAGTCGTACCGGCAGAAGGAGGCACAAGAGCATGCCAAGGCTCGCGCGGGCAAACGCAAAACCTCAAAGGGGACGACATGAAGCAAGGGAATCAGCCCTCAGGGGTTCCGAGTGGATTGCCGTTCACAGTGGACGCCACCTGGACGTCAGAGCAGGCATTGGCGGTGTGGGACTTGCTTGATGACCTACGCGATCGTGTCTGGACCCATTACGGCCTGGCCATACAGAACCTGATGCGCGAGCAGCGCGTGACCTATGAACCGCTTGACGACTTTGACCAGGACCTGCCGTTCTGATTAACGGCGAACTTCTAACCCCAACAGCAACCAGGGCCCCTCACGGGGCCCTATCCATTGGTGGCGCCGTGAGCACCGGAATCGGCCACCAGCATCCAACACCATAACTGACCGCCAGATTCTGCCGCCAAATCTCGCCGCCATTTACGGTATCCAGATTTGTGCGGATTAAGTTCGCCGCCAACGAGTTCATGAGGACGGAGAGATTGCCATGGGAAGGTCGCGATGTCGTTTCTGCGGCCTCTGGTTGTTCGGTCAGAAGTGGTTCGATAAATTTGAACAGTAGGATAAGTGGAAATCCAGGCGATTTTTGACTGTCCGGCGCAGGCCGGGCGTATTGGAATTTTCACTATGAAACTGAGAAAAAAGACCACCGTTGCG
>CAIVXG010000171.1 GCA_903909815.1 uncultured beta proteobacterium
AGACTGGAAATAGTTGCATGTTTACTTCAATTAATCTCCAAACCCTTGATTTCAAATAGAAAATTGACTACCGACGACGAAAACCGATGATAGTTGCGACTTTACTAGCAAAAACGTATCGACTTTACTTCGTTTGACACCGCCAACTTTACTTTCGTGATCCCACCACGCTTGAGCTGCTCAACAATGGTGTCTCAAAGGTTTCCGAAATTGGGCACGACGAAGGGCAAATCAAGACGCTCCGTTTTGATTTGCAAAATTTTGTTTGCGACGGCGAATATGCGCGGGGCATGGAGCGGATTCTCAAGGCATACCTCGCTGGCCTTGGGCAAACTGAGCAGATGGCAGCATGGGTCAGTGGCTTTTTCGGTAGTGGTAAGTCTCATCTCGTCAAAGTGCTGCGTTACCTGTGGGAGGACTACCATTTTGCCGATGGCGCGACCGCTCGCTCGCTGGTGACGTTACCGGCAGAAATCACCGATCTGCTCACCGAGCTCAGCAATCGCAGCAAGCCTTTGGGTGGTTTGCGCGCGGCCGCAGGCACGCTTGGTGCAGGTTCCATGGACAACGTCCGCCTCGCCTTCATTCAACTGGTGCTGCGCGCTGCCGGTCTGCCGGAGAATCTTGCGCAGGCTAAATTCATTCTTTGGCTGCGTTCGTCCGGTTTGGATGCAAAAGTTGAGGCCGCGCTTAAACAGCAACAACGCCAACTTGGTCGGGAAGTTCTGAGCTTGAAGCTCTCCATCCACCTTGCCGATGCCCTTGTCACTGCTGATCCCAAATACGACACCGCCGCCAACGCCCAGGCTGCTATTCGGGACCAGTTCAAGGACAACAATTCCCCCACGCTTGATGACGCGCTCGATGTGGTGAAGCAAATTTTTGGGCGTGACGGGCAACTTCCCTGCACGCTGCTTGTAGTGGACGAAATCCAGCAATTCCTTGGCGGAAGTATCCAGCGCACGATGGATCTTCAGGATATCGCGGAGTATTGCTGCACCAAGCTGAACCAGCGCCTCCTCCTTGTTGGCACTGGCCAATCCGCGTTGAGCGACAAGACGTCCAGCCTGCAACGACTTCAGGCCCGCTTTGCTGTCAAGGTGCAGCTCTCCGACACCGATGTAGAGAGCGTCATCCGCAAAACCGTCCTGCGCAAAAAGCCGGAGCAAGAGGCCGCGATCGCTAAGTGCATGGATGCCAATCAGGGCGAGCTGGCCCGCCACTTGCAAAACACCCGCCTCGCCGCCACCCACGATGACGACAAGTTCTTTGTAGCCGACTACCCTTTGCTCCCCACCCGCCGGCGGTTCTGGGAAAAAGTGCTACGCAATACCGACCACTCGGGCACCAAGGCGCAGTTGCGCTCTCAGTTGCAGATTGTCTTCGAGGCGACGCGTCAGACTGCTTCCGCATCCGTGGGCACTGTGGTACCGGCCGACTTCATTTACGATCAGATTTCAACCGACCTCCTCAACTCCGGCGAGTTGGAGCGCGAATATGACGAGATCATTCGCAAGCAGCGCGACGGCACCAAGGACGGCGATCTCCGTTCCAGCCTATGTGCCCTGATCTTCCTGATTGGCAAACTACCTCGCACACCCGGCGCCGACGATGGCGTTCGAGCAAATGCCGAAACACTGGTCGATCTGCTGGTCAGCGACCTGAAATCTGACCGCCCCAGGCTTGAGCAGCAGGTTCCCAGGTTGCTCAAGCAACTGGTGGATGCAGGCCAGGTCATGGCGGTCGAAACAGAATACCGGCTGCAGACTCGTGAGGGCGCTCTCTGGACGCACGATTTCAACCGCCGCCGCACAGCCGCCCTCAATGATGACCAACGCATCAACTCCAAACGTGCCGAGTTGCTTCGTGACGGTGCCAAGCAGGCGCTCAAGCCGGTTTCGTTGCAACAGGGCACATCCCGCCAGCCACGCAAGCTCGCCCTCGAACTTTCTTCCAGTCGTCCCACCACCAGCAGCGATGAGGTGACCCTGTGGATACGGGACGGTTGGACCGATGACGAAAAGTCGGTGCTAAATGACGCCCGTGCAGCAGGTGTTGACAGCCCCATGCTGTTTGGGTACCTGCCACGCCTCCATCATGAGGAATTAAAGCAAGCCATTGCCTCTCACGTCGCTGCGCAGGAAACGCTGGATGCTCACGGCCCCGCCAGTACGCCAGAGGCCATCGAAGCCCGCAAGGCCGTCGAGACCCATCTGGAAATTTCTCAGCACCGCATTCAGGAACTGCTCGGTCACATCGTTGGCGGCGCCAAAGTCTTTCTCGGCGGAGGTGTCAGGGAAAGTAAATCTGTTACTTTTCTCAATGAGTCCCTCCCAATGAAGAAGGCCGTTTTTTGCCAAAAACGAAACACATTTACTTTCCCCACGAAGAAAGTAAATGTGTTACTGTGCGGAACAGCGAAGTAAATTTGGTACTTCGCGGATCTTCGGTTTTGCGAGGCATGTATGCAGGAAGGTTTTCATGCGGCGCTCTTCCAGTTCAAACCGGTTCGGCTATGCCCCATTCATCGCCAGCGACTCAAAGAGGTCTGTCCTCACTGCCACTCCAAAATCCCCTACCGGC
>CAIVXG010000172.1 GCA_903909815.1 uncultured beta proteobacterium
CGCCGGTTTGAAGACGACCTGATCAGCGACCAGCGGTGGCGTGACAAAGAGGTCGTGCTGGCCGAAGTAGGTTTGCCCATTCTGCAAGCGCCAATCATGCAAACGCTGGCGTCCATGCGCACAGAGCTGGAGGCCAGGTACGTTGACGTCAATCAACGGGTGACGGATTGCGTCAACGAACATATCAAAATCAGCAGCCGCGGTGACAAGAAGCACTGGGCACTGATCTATCCCACTGATGCTAAGGCAGTGGACATCCCGTTCTACAGCCAACTGCCAGGCATTGGCATCGCGGATTTGATGCGCTTCGTGGCCAAAGCCACCGGATTTTTGAATGGCTTTAGCCACGTTGTGGAGCGCAACATCAAGCAACCTCTGGAACTGCGCGAAGCCCTGGGCTGTGTCGTGGCGTACGGCACCAATATGGGATTGGGCAAGATGTCGGAGGTGTCTGGCCTGAGCCGTTCGGCGCTGGAAACGACGGCCCGAAGCTACTTGCGTCCAGAAACGTTGAAGGCCGCCAACGACCTCATCAGCAACGCCACGGCCGCTTTGCCCGCGTTTTCGCTGTTCAACATCAGGGATGAAATTCATTCGAGCAGCGATGGGCAGCGCTTCGAAACGCAAATTGACACGTTCAACGCCAGGCATTCGCCCAAATACTTCGGCCTGGACAAGGGCGTCAGTGCATGCACGTTGGTGGCCAACCACGTGCCGATCAATGCGCGCGTCATTGGTACACACGAGCACGAAAGTCACTTTGTGTTTGACTTGCTGTTCAACAACACCTCGGACATTCAGCCGACCCGGCACTCGACAGACACCCACGGTGCGAATCAGGTCAACTTCCTGATCCTGTACACCTTTGGCCATGCGTTTGCACCTCGGTACAAAGGGTTGCACCGCAAGACTGCCGGCCTAGTGGGCTTTGATTCGCCGAGCCAGTATCCTGAAACCATGTTGATCAGACCGGCGAAAAGGACTGACGAAGATTTGATCATCCGTGAGTGGCCCAACGTTCAGCGCATCTTGGCATCCCTGGCCCAAAAGGAAACCACCCAAGCCACCATCGTGCGAAAGCTGAGCAGCTATGCCCGGCAAAACCAGACTCAAAAGGCCATGTGGGAGCTCGACAGCATTCTGCGCTCCATGTACGTTCTGGATTTCATCGATGACGTGGAATTGCGCAAAGGCGTGTACAAGGCGCTCAACCGAGGCGAAGCCTTCCATCGATTTCGCAGGGCAATCGGCTTTGCGCACGGCGGCAAGTTCAAGGTGCAAACGGAGGGCGAGCAGCAACTCTGGAACGAATGCTCGCGGCTGATCGCCAATGCCGTCATCTATTACAACACCATGCTGTTGTCGAACATCTATGAAAAAAAGCGTGCCATGGGTGACTGGGATGCGGTGGCGTACCTGCGGGGTATGTCGCCAGTGGCATGGCAGCACGTCAACATGTTCGGCACCTTTGAGTTCACCGATGAGGAGCCCAAGGTGGACATGGACGCCTTGGCGGCGCGCTACATGGAGGCAGGATTTTGGAACCAAGCCATCGTAGGTGGAAACGGCGAGTTCTATGACTGAGGATCCGGCTCGGGAGTTCATCTCTCACTCACTCTTGACGCGGCAATGCATTTGCATTACCATGGGTAAATTGTGAATTTGGAGTGCGAAATGCCAGCCATCCTTGAAGTCGAATCATCGCTGACCGACCGTTACCAAACGACCGTTCCAGAAACCGTGCGCGACGTACTCAAGCTGGGCAAGCGCGACAAAATCCACTACACCATCCGCTCCAGCGGAGAAGTCGTGCTAACGCGTGCTACCGCCTTGCAAGGTGACGACCCTATGCTTGGCCAGTTCCTGGGCTTTCTTGCCAGCGACATTGCCGCACACCCTGAGCGCTTGCAATCTGTAGACGCTGGCCTCGTTCGCCGACTCCAAACGCTGGTTGGTGATATCGCGGTCGATTTCGACGCCGCACTGCTGGCCACCGATGAATGAGCGCAGACAAAATTTCGCCATTGGTGATCCATGGTTGGACGGTTTTTTCTCATCCGCTATTTCTTGCGCAAGTCGATGCCTTAACACGGCAGGTTGAGAGTTTGAAGCAAAAAGACCCGGTGGGATACGTGACGAAGAACGCCAGCAAGCGGTTGGCGGCCATTACTAAGCTTGCTTTCGATGCCATCCCGCAAGACCCGACCCGGCCAGAATATCGCCAAGGCAACACCCTGGGTGAAAGCCATAAACACTGGTTCCGCGCCAAGTTCTTCCAACAATATCGACTCTTTTTTCGGTTTCACGCGCCAAGCAAGATCATCGTTTTTGCTTGGGTCAACGACGAAGATACAAAACGTGCGTACGAGAGCGGCAACGATGCCTACTTGGTTTTTCGAAAAATGCTGGAAAGCGGCCACCCGCCGGACGATTGGGCGCAACTACTCGCTGAGTGCAAACAGCATGGCGGTCATACAGGTATCGCGCGAGGTAAGGGTAGCACCCGGTAGGCTGCCAAGCTCACGGATACCACAGATTTCGCGTGGCTGGTCGCAGAGGCCATTGAAGGAAGACCATATTTTCGAAACTTTACACAATGTCCACTTTTTGGGGCTTGGGCTGATTTAGCCTATTTGCTGTGGGCTTCCACCAGCGCCTTGAATTCGTCTTGCACCCGATAGCCATCGTAGTCGAAGTAAATGCTGCGCTTGGCCGGTACGGTGCGCGTCTCGGGAAGCGTGTCCAAAGATCGCGATTGAATGCAACAGGGATGGTACGAATCTACCTGCACGACACCGGACTCGGCTCCCGGCACGGGGATGGTCAAGCGGGTTTGCCTTACCTGCTGTGCGTCCGTCTCCGCCAGTTTGATGGTGGAGCCGCAGGCGCCCAGAAACAGGGTGCATAAGACGACGAGACAGAGTTGCTTGATGTTGCGCATCTTGCTTTCCTTAGGATTGAAATGGCTGCTTGTCTGGCCCGCAACCAAAGTCGGACCACGGCCCCAGCGCGTACGAATCCCGGTTCAAGTGCTTTGTCTGGATCCGCAACCATGAAACGAAGCCCGCGTGGGCACGGGGTTAAATTCGATTCGATGTGGGACCTTGCAGTGGCACGCTATCTTTTCAGCGCATTGATCCGTGCCGCCAGTTCTTGCGGCACGGCGTAGTGCGGGTAGTCCTTACGGAATTTTTGCCATTCCTCCAGCGCGTCGCGTTGCAGGTCGGCCTTGATCAGTTCGTCGATCAATTTAAGCCAGACTTTCGCTTTCTCAACATCAGGCGCAATGGAAGCAGCATCTGGACGAGCAGGACCCTCAAGGACGGGCGGGGGCGCCATCGCAGAGGGCGCAGCCGGCACCACGGGTGCAACTGCAGCTGGCGCTGGAGCGGGGGCCGCGCGTTGTGCCCGCGAAGGTGACGCCGGCGACAGAATGGCCTTCGAATCCGGATAGTCCTGCGCCACATCGGCCTGGGCGATGACGGTCACCTGTGTTTGAACGGTCTCGGGCAACGAGTGGTTGACCTCTCCATGCACCGATTCTGGCTTGCGCTTGCCCGTGTAATCGGTCGACGCGACTATCGGCTCAGGTAGTGCCGGCGGTGCGGCCGCGGGCTGGGCCACCGATGGGGCTGGAGCCTGCGCGACGATCATTCCCTGATCCGAAGTCTGGCTTTGCCACTGCACGCCGGCGACAACTGCCAACAACACCGTGGCAGCCAGCGCATAGGGCCAGCGTGCGCGCCGAAATTGCGATGGCAATGCGCCTTGCGTGGAGTTGGAGACGAAGGCGTCGTTGGCAGGAGGGTTCTGGTGCAGCGCCGTCTGGGCCGCAGCCAAAATCGCCTCATCCAACGCTGCGGATGGTGTCGGCTGTGGCATTTGGCGAAGCATCTGCGCCAGTTCACCCTTGCCCCGCAGGAAAGCGTTGAAATCGCCTTCGTCGCTGTGATCGTGATCCTGGGGATTCATGCCCTTGCCCCTTCAACTGACGATTGATCAAGCTGTTGCCGCAGTTTACGCATGGCATAGCGCAGTCGGCTCTTGATGGTCTCCACGGGCACTGCGACCAGCGCCGCGATCTCTTCCAGGCTCATGCCGTTGAATTGCTGCAATACCAGAGACTCGCGTTGCTCGTCAGGCAGCGCGCGTATGGCCTGGTGCAGCTTTTCGGTCTGCTGCTTTTCGTCCAGTGCCGCTTCAGGCGACGTGCCCTGGTGAGTTGCGTCGGCAAGCGAATCAAACAGCTCACCTTCGTCATCGCCCGATCCGAGTTCGCTGGCCAGGACGACACGTCGCTGTTGCCGCACCTGGTCAATGAGCCGATTGCGCGCAATTTGGAACAAATAGGTGCGAAAGCTGGCTTGCGGGACGTACCTTGCGCGCGCCTGATGGAGGTTGGCCCAACTGTCCTGCGCGATCTCGTCGACCCATTCCTTGCGGGGCGATCGCCAGGCAAGGAACAGATAAAGTCCTTTGCTGTGGCGCAGGTACAGTTCCTTGAAGGCGAGCAGGTCACCGTCGCGGTAGCTGAGCATCAGGGATTCATCGGACTGCGGGTCGGACATTGCCGTGCATTGTAGGGTCAGCCGTGGCGTTCAAACTGTGAGCGTACGCGGTGCATGTTTAGGTCGTGATGGATCAGCAAACGCATGGGCTGGGGCGGGCATCCGATCTAGGAATTGCAATGCAGTCTTTTTGCCGTTCTGCACTTGTCGGACTCACTTCACACCGGGTCAAAATCGCGCGAGGACAAAGGAGAGTTGCCAATGGTGCCGAATTGAAAGCAGGTACGCAGTTGCGTCCGCCGCGCCTCTCGGCAGCGTGGCCAACTGGGCCAGTGCCGCTGCGGACTGCGGCGTGCTGAACCCATAGCACGACCTCATTCAACCAATAATTGCCACTGACAGTCGTCACCGTGCCGTAATGCGAATTCAAACGAAAAAGCCCCTCGCCAGCGCAAGCCAGCAAGGGGCGAAACCCTTGGAGAGGGATTGGAATCTCAGGGTGCGAACGTCAAGCGCACAGCTTTGCCTTCGGAATATTTCCACTCGGCGTTGCGGGGCATTGGGTGCGCATCATCGCCGTGCTGAGTCACTTGCAGTCATCGGCGATTGCCTTTGAGGTACCGGCCTGCTGTGCCTTGCAGCGAGCAGATGCGCGAGCTTGGTCTCGCGCCAACTCTTCCTTCTGGCGCTGCGCGTCTCGATCCGACGCTGCAACAAATTTTTTGGCATTCTCCAGATCAAGTTCCAGTCCCGCGACGCCCGCCGGGCGTTGGATGGTGGCGACACGATCTGATTTAACGGGTATCACGGTGAAGTAGGTGGTCTTGGCGCCGCTGGGCCAAACAGCCGTGACTTCGGGCGTCTCTATCCTGTCGGATTTGCCATCGCTCTGGTAGGTGCGCATGACCGGCGCAGTGCCAACGGCCTGCCCACCTTCATAGATCACGGCGCCCTCAGGCCGCGTCTCATAGGTCAGTTTGGCGCTCGGCGTCGTGGGTCCGCTGGCACAAGCGGCAAGGCCCATCGCAGTTGCCAAGGCCATCCATGGCAATCGGTTTGTTCGCATTTCTTGCTCCTGTTAAGAATGGGATCTACATGCGTGGCATGGCCGCGCAGTTGTCGGCGATGAATTGGGCGTGAGAAGGCATGGCCTCGACGCACGCGCTGATCACTCCTTCGACTTCATCGAGGTATTGCTGGACTTCAGCTTCGCTGCGCAAATCCGCCAACGGATGGTGGCTGCGCGGTTGCACGCGTTGGCCATGTAACACCTGCAGCCAACTCATCTTGGTAAACAGTTCGTTGCCTTCGCGGACGATGCGGCCATGCGACTTGAAGAGTTCCATGCGGTTTGTCAACGATTGGGGCACTTCCATGTCGCGGCAGTGCTTCCAGAAAGGTGAATCATCACGCTCGGTCGCCTTGTAGTGCAGGATGATGAAATCACGTATGCATTCATATTCCTGTCGCATCATGCGGTTGTACTGATCACGGTCCGCATCCTCGAAACCGTTCGTTGGGAACATGGTGAGCAGGTGTGCAATGCTCATCTGCACGAGATGAATTGCGGTGGACTCCAATGGTTCCACAAATCCGCAGGCCAGGCCGATGGCCACCACGTTCTTGTTCCAGGCGTTTTTGCGTATGCCTGTGGTGTAGCGGATCGTGCGTGGCTCGGCCAGCGGCGCACCATCGAGGTTGCTCATCAGCACGGCGGTGGCCTCGTCCTCGCTGATGTAGTCGCTACTGAAAACATGGCCGTTGCCAATGCGATTCTGCAGCGGAATGCGCCATTGCCAGCCCGCCTGGCGTGCGGTCGATCTGGTGTACGGTGTGACTTCCTTGGTCGAAGCGCAAGGCACGGCGATGGCCCTATTGCAGAGCAACCATTGCGACCAATCCTCAAAACCGGTCTTGAGCGCACCCTCACTCAGCAAAGCGCTGAAACCGGAACAGTCGATAAACAACTCACCTTCTATGCGCTGGCCCGATGTCAGCGTGAGGGCTGTGACATGGCCATCGGCCTCACGCAGCGCCACATCGACGATCTTGCCTTCGACGCGCTTGACCCCCAGCCCTTCGCCGAACGTACGCAGGTATTTGGCATAGAGCGATGCGTCGAAGTGAAACGCATAGGCGATCTGGGACAGAGGGGAATTCGGCATGTCCAGGCGCGGCCGCAGGAACTTGTTCTTTACTGGACAGTGCTAAGTTCTCGCTGACATTCAACCGGTCTTTTGAGTCAACCGCAGGGTTGACAATTCCGTTGCCAAGTCAATCCAGTGCTCCATC
>CAIVXG010000173.1 GCA_903909815.1 uncultured beta proteobacterium
GCCCCTTCTTGATTGAAAAATTCCCTGGAGTTCCAAAACCAAAATCGACTACGATTCGTGCGCATTCCCGTGCGTACTCAACCGGCTGTGTGTCCACTTATCTTTCGGGAAATGCTGTACAGACCAACCGAGCCACTTCTGGCCTCAATAGGGTAAATTCCAGCTATGTCACCGATCAAAGCCTCGCCCCCGACTTTTTCACTGCACGAGTTTCGCACCGCCCTGGGCGCCTTCGCCACCGGCGTCACCATCGTCACGGCGCGCACGCCTGCGGGCGAGTTGGTGGGCTTCACGGCCAACTCCTTCAACTCGGTATCGCTGGAGCCGCCGCTCGTGCTCTGGAGCCTGTCGCGCCGGGCGCGCTCGCTGGCCGCGCTCAGCACAGGATCCCACTACGCCATCAATGTGTTGGCGGCTGACCAGCGCCCCTTGGCCGAGGTCTTTGCCTCCAGGGTATCGGACCGTTGGGCCGGCGTGGACTACGTTGACGGCGTGGCTGGCGCGCCGCTGCTGGCCGGCGCCATGGCCATATTCGAGTGCTTCAACCGCAGCCGCTACGAAGAGGGTGACCACGTCATCTTCGTGGGCGAAGTGGAGCGCTGCTCGCACCGCGAGGGCGCGTCACCGCTGCTGTTTCACGGTGGCAAGTACTTCAGCGAACATCCCTTGTGACACGGATCTTGCCCATTTCCCACTGACGCTGGCGTTCGCGCGCGCCCGTCTTTTGCTGCTCCGTCGTGCTGGCGTGACACTTGGGGCAGCTCACGCCGGTCTCAAACAAGGCTGACTCCTGGTCCGCGTCGGCCAGCGGCATGCGGCAGGCCCGACACAGCTTGTGCCGACCGGGGACCAAGCCATGGCCTACGCAGACGCGCTCGTCAAATACGAAACACTCGCCTTGCCACAGGCTGTTCTGCGGGGAGACCGTCTCCAGATACTTGAGGATGCCGCCCTCCAGGTGGTAGACCTCGTCATAGCCCCGCTCGCGCAGCAGGGCGGTGGACTTCTCGCAGCGGATGCCCCCGGTGCAGAACATTGCAACCTTGGGTTTGGCCCCCGATTCGGTGCGCAGCGCCTGCGTCTGCTCCAGCCAAAGCGGCAGTTCGGCAAAGGTCTTGATATGCGGATTGATGGCGCCGTTGAAAGTACCGACCTCCACCTCGTAGTCGTTGCGCGTGTCGATCAGAACCACCTCCGGGTCCTGCAACAACTGGTTCCAGTCCGTGGGTTTCACGTAGGTGCCGGCCCTGCGCGTGGGGCTGATTCCAGCCACCCCCATGGTGACGATTTCGCGCTTGAGTCTGACCTTCATGCGATGAAAGGGTGGCTTGTCGGACCAGGCTTCCTTGTGCTGGAGGTCTGCCAGTCGCGGGTCCAGTCTAAGAAAATTCAGCAGCGCGTGCACCCCTGCTTCGGGTCCGGCGACGGTGCTGTTGATGCCCTCCTGGGCCAACAGGATCGTGCCCTTGATCTGGTGCTCTTCGCAGCAGGCCAGCAGCTTTGGCTTGAACTCTTCAAAATCGGACAGGTCGACAAACTTGTAGAACGCAGCCGTCAGAAATTTCTTCATCGATGTTTGGCATCCAGGTGAGTCATTGGCCATTGCGCCCGTGGCACAGGGTGAGGCAGCGCAGTCTGCATCACCGACAATCATCGCATGACGAAACGCAAGACCGAACTCGACGCCGTGGCCATTGCCTTGCTGCTGGGCTGCTGCCTGTTTTGGGGCTTTCAGCAGGTGCTGGTGAAAGCCACTCTGCCCGAACTGGCACCGGCTTTCCAGGCGGGCCTGCGGTTCGTCGCGGCCACCCTGTTGCTGTGGGCCTGGTGCCAGTGGCGCGGCATCCCGCTTTGGCAAAGTGACGGCTCGCTTCCGGCCGGCCTGCTGGCGGGCGCCTTGTTCGCAGCAGAATTTGGCTGCGTTTATGTCGGCTTGCAGTACACCACGGCCTCGCGCCTGACACTGTTCTTGTACACCGCTCCGTTCTGGGTGGCGGTGCTGCTGCCACTGTGGGTGCCGACCGAGCGCCTGCGCCCGCTTCAATGGCTGGGCCTATGCTGCGCCTTCCTGGCCGTGGTGTTTGCGCTGGAGAATGGTTTTAGCAGCGGCCAGGGCACGCCTGCCGGTTGGCGCGGCGACCTGCTGGCGCTGAGCGCCGGTCTGCTGTGGGGACTGACCACCATCACCATTCGCAGCTCGACCCTGATGCGCGTTTCGGCCGAAAAACTGCTGTTCTACCAACTGGCCATGAGTGCGATCGTGTTGCCGCTGCTGTCGCTGCTGCTGGGCGAAGCTTGGCATTGGCAGTTCAGCGCGTTTGCCGTCGCTTCGCTCGCCGCGCAGGCGCTGCTGGGCGCATTCATGAGCTTTCTGGCCTGGATGTGGATGCTGGGCCGCTATCCCGCGACCCGCATATCGGTGTTCGTGTTCCTTACCCCGATTTGTGCGCTGCTGTTTGGCGCTCTCTGGCTGGGTGAACCGGTGACCCTCAGCTTGCTCACTGCCTTGTCGCTGGTGGCACTGGGAATCGTGCTGGTGAACCGACCGGCACGCTGACTTTCAGCGCTGGCCAACCACTGACCGCAGTGCTGGTCACGCCGTGGCTAAGAATGTCCAAGCACCGGATGCGGCTCGTACGCCGCCTCCAGACGGAAGATATCCTGCGCCGAGAGTTCCACGTTCAGCGCCGCTACGGCCTGGTCAAGTTGGTGACTCTTGCTCGCGCCCACGATCGGCGCCGTCACGCCCTTGTGCAGCAGCCAGGCATAGGCCAGGGTCGCATTGCTCACGCCTTTTTCCTGGCTGAGTTTGCTCAATTCGGCCACCACCGAAAAGTCGCTGGCGCGGTAGTAGTAGCCCTGTGCGATGTTGTCGGTCTTGGCGCGCTCGGTGCTGCCTTCTTCCTTGTCGCCGAGTTGGCGGTTTCCTGCCAGGAAACCTCGCGCCAGCGGGCTCCAGGGAATCAGCGCCACCCCCTGCTCGCGGCACAGGGGATTCATCTCGCGCTCCTCTTCCCGATAGGCCAGGTTGTAATGGTTCTGCATGCTGACGAAACGCGTCCATCCATGTTCCTTGGCGAGCTGCTGCGCCTTGGCAAATTGCCAAGCCCACATGCTGCTCGCGCCCAGGTAGCGCACCTTGCCCGCCTTGACCACGTCGTGCAGGGCTTCCATGGTTTCCTCCATCGGAGTATCGGCGTCGAGGCGGTGGATCTGGTAGAGGTCGATGTAGTCCGTTCCCAGACGCTGCAGGCTGGCGTCCACGGCGTGAAAGATGCGTTTGCGACTCAAACCATCCCTGTTGGGTCGACGCGGCGGCTTGACGTCGCTCTGACTGCCGCCTTTGAACTCCAACTCGACGGGGTAGTAAACCTTGGTCGCCACCACCACTTCCTCGCGCTGGCAGTAGTCTTTGAGAAACTTGCCGGTCAGCACCTCGGACGCTCCAGCCGAGTACATGTCGGCCGTGTCGAAGAAGTTCAGCCCCAGTTCGATGGCTTGTTTCACCAGTGGCCGGGAAGCGGCCTCATCCAGTACCCAAGGCCGCCATTGGGGTGTGCCATAGGTCATCATGCCAAGGCATATGCGGGAGACTTTCAGGCCGGTTTGGCCCAGACGAACGTACTGCATTGGATGACCTTTCGCGCCGACAGGCGCTCAATTTTTTTGAAACAGCCCGCTGGCCCCGCGCAGCGGTTTGAGCAGATCGGACAAGCCGTTGTGGTCGATTTCATGCATCAATTGCAGCAATCGACCGGTTTCATTCTTGGGGAATCCCTCGCGTGCAAACCAGTTGAGATAGTTACCGGGCAAATCGGCCAGCGTGACGCCCTTGTGCTTGCCAAAGGGCATAGCCCGCGTCACCAGCAATTGCAAATCCTCGGCCTTCACGTTTCAACCGCCCGCACGTTTCACCACAAAGCCCTTGGCCTTGAGAGCTTCCATCACCCGGTCCACGTGGTCCCCCTGGACTTCGATCACGCCATCCTTGACCGTTCCACCCGAGCCGCAGGCGGTCTTGAGCAGTTTTCCCAACTCGTTCAGCGCGGAAACCTCCAGCGCCAGGCCTTTCACCAGGGTCACTCCCTTACCGGCGCGCCCCTTGGTTTCACGCGACACCCGCACCACGCCGTCTCCCTTGGGCAGCGCCTGTTTGGACTTGCACGAGCAACTTCCCGTTGGCTGGCGGCAGGTCGGGCACATGCGCCCGGCATCAGTTGAATAGACCAGACCGGCGTTGGCAAAGGCAGACTTCATCTACACCACGCCTTGCTGCCTGAGTGCGGCAATCTGTTGCTCATCCAGGCCCAGTTCAGCCAATACCTGGTCCGTGTGTTCACCCAGCGCGGGCGGCGCGCAGCGCAGCACCGGGGGTGTTTGTGCTAGTCGCACAGGGCTGGCAATGGTGGAGATCACCTCCACAGCACCCACTTGGCGATGGCCTCGATCCTGTTGCAGCACCAGCTTTCTTGCCTGCACCTGCTCGTCGGAAAAAGCCTGGGCCAGGTTGTTGATGGCGCCACAGGGAACAGCGCGATCTTCCAGCAGGGTGATCCATTCACTCGTGCTGCGCGTGCGCGTAACTTCTTCAATCACCTGCACCAGCGCAAGGCGGTTTTGTGCGCGCAGCGCGTTGCTGGCAAAGCGCGGGTCCTGAGTCCAGTGCAACTGGCCCGCAGCTTCACTGAAACGGGCGAACTGGCCGTCGTTTCCGATAGCCAGGATCATGGATCCATCGGCCGTAACGAAGTCCTGATAGGGTGCCAGGCTCGGGTGGCTGTTGCCCTGGCGCTGGGGCACGCGCCCGGTATTCAAAAATCCCGTTCCCTGGTTCGCCAAGGTCGCCATTCCGACATCCAGCAAGGCCATGTCGATGTGCTGACCCGTACCGGTTTGATGTCTTACCTCGATCGCGGCCAGGATGGCGGTTGACGCATAAACACCGGTAAACAGATCGGTGAGCGCCACACCCACGCGCTGAGGTCCCCCGCCTGGTACATCGTCGGCGCGACCGGTGATGCTCATCATGCCGCTCATAGCCTGGATCATGAGATCGTAACCCGCGCGTTGCGCGTAAGGGCCGGTCTGCCCAAATCCGGTGATGGAACAGTAGATGAGTCTGGGATTGATCGCCTTCAGGCTCTCGTAGTCCAGACCATAAGCCTTCAAACCACCCACCTTGAAGTTCTCCACCAACACATCGCTTTGCAGCGCCAGTTGCCGCACCAGTGCCTGTGCTTGAACTTGCGCCAAATCGAGCGTGATGGAACGCTTGTTGCGATTGGCGCAAGCGAAATAAGCCGCTTCCTGGGTATCGTTTCCCTGTGCATCCTGCAAAAAAGGAGGTCCCCAGTGGCGCGTGTCGTCTCCTACAACGGGGCGTTCCACTTTGATCACGTCTGCACCCAGATCGGCCAGAATCTGGGTGCACCATGGCCCGGCCAGCACCCTTGAAAGATCGAGCACCTTGATGTGCCCCAGTGCACCCTGAGTCATGAAAATGCCGCAATTCCGGTCTGAGCGCGGCCCAGGATCAAGGCGTGGATGTCGTGCGTTCCTTCGTAAGTGTTCACGACTTCCAGGTTCACCAAGTGACGCGCCACGCCAAACTCGTCGCTGATGCCATTGCCTCCCATCATGTCGCGCGCCAGACGCGCAATATCGAGCGCCTTACCGCAGGAATTTCGTTTGATCAAGGACGTTATTTCGACCGATGCAGAGCTTTCGTCCTTCATTCGACCCAGCCGCAGACATCCTTGCAGTCCCAGGGCAATCTCGGTTTGCATGTCGGCCAGCTTTTTCTGAATGAGCTGGTTTGCCGCCAATGGCCTACCAAACTGCTTACGGTCAAGTGTGTACTGGCGTGCGCGAAACCAGCAGTCTTCGGCCGCACCCAGCGCACCCCAGGCAATGCCATACCGAGCCGAGTTCAAACAGGTGAATGGACCCTTCAAACCCTGAACTTCGGGGAAGGCGTTTTCCTCCGGACAAAAGACTCCGTCCATCACGATTTCACCGGTAATAGAGGCGCGCAAACCCACCTTGCCGTGGATGGCCGGGGCGCTCAAGCCCTTCATTCCCTTTTCCAAAATAAAGCCCCTGATCGGGCCCACCTGGCCACTGGCACTGACTTCTTTGGCCCAGATTACAAACACGTCGGCGATAGGGCTGTTGGAGATCCACATCTTGCTGCCACTGAGTTTGTAGCCACCATCGGTCTTGGTGGCGCGCGTCGTCATGGAACCGGGGTCGGAGCCATGATCGGGTTCGGTCAAGCCGAAGCAACCAATCCACTCGCCCTTAGCCAGACGCGGCAGAAATTTTTGCCGCTGCGCCTCCGTGCCAAACTCGAAAATGGGCAGCATCACGAGCGAAGACTGGACGCTCATCATGGAGCGATAGCCCGAATCCACGCGTTCGACTTCACGGGCGATCAGGCCATAGGAGACGTAGCTCAGACCGGGTCCACCATAGGCTTCAGGCAAGGTTGGCCCGAGCAGACCCAGATCGCCCATTTCCCGAAAAATGGCAATGTCGGTTTGTTCCTTACGAAATGCCTCCAGTACGCGCGGTATCAGCTTGTCCTGACAGTAGGCTGCCGCCGCATCTCGCACCATGCGTTCTTCGTCGTTCAGTTGTTGATCCAGCAAGAATGGGTCGTTCCAATGAAAAGTTGCGTGAGCCATAAATTTCTTTCGTGAGGGTGTCGATGTTAGTGCCAGTAGGAGGATCAGGCAAAGGGAGAATTTTTTATTTCTTATTTAGCCTGTGCATCTCTTTCTTTAAATTTAGTTAATTTAAGATAGTAGTAGTAGTAGAGGCAGATACTATCTGTGAATAAGTCTATTTATATAAATGTTATCAACGACTTACAAACTTGTGTTGGCTGTGTCAAAGTATGCTTTCACTTCCGTCGTCAAAAATGAACAACTTTTCATTTTGTGCTTAGTCTGTTGATAACTGCCATGTTAATAGTAAATTATCAACAGCTTTGTTAAGTGACTTTTAAAGCTTGCTAAGGCATGATGGGTGGCGCGAGTCAAGATTTTTTGGAGGCGGTACCGATGTTTCTTCTGAGCTGTGGCCTTTTTTTCTTTCTGGGTGTGCATTCGCTGCGCATGTTGGCGCCGAATTGGCGCATGAAGCTGATTCAAAAATGTGGCAGTAGCATCTGGAAAGCGGCTTTTTCCGTGGTTTCACTGCTGGGCTTTGCGCTGCTGTGCTGGGCTTATGGGCAGGCGCGGCAACAAGCGGCTGTGCTTTGGAGTCTGCCACAGGGGATGA
>CAIVXG010000174.1 GCA_903909815.1 uncultured beta proteobacterium
CCATGTGCGCGACATCACACTCACAGGCCAGACCGAGGCCTGGTTCGATGTTAGGCAAAGCCGATCGCTGGCGCTCAAGGATTTCGACGCCGTCATCATGCGCAAGGACCCGCCGTTTGACAGCGAGTATTTCTACGCCACCCATCTGCTGGAGCAGGCCGAGCGCGACGGCGCCCGAGTTTTCAACAAGCCCAGCGCACTGCGCGACCATCCGGAAAAGCTCGCCATCATGGAGTTCCCGCAGTACATCGGCCCGACGCTGGTGACGCGCGACGAGGCCGACATCAAGCGCTTCCACGCCGAGCATGGCGACATCATCCTGAAGCCGCTGGACGGCATGGGTGGCATGGGCATCTTTCGCGTCGGTCCCGACGGCCTGAACCTGGGTTCAATTACCGAGACCCTGAACCGCCACGGCGCGCAAAGCCTGATGGTGCAGAAGTTTCTGCCCGAGATCGTGCTGGGCGACAAGCGTGTGCTCGTCATCGGCGGCAAACCCGTGCCTTACTGTCTGGCGCGCATACCGCAGGGCAGCGAGGTGCGAGGCAATCTGGCAGCGGGTGGCAAGGGCGTGGCCCAAGCCTTGAGCGCACGCGATCTGGACATTGCGAACGCACTCGGTCCGGTGTTGGCCGCACGCGGTCTGCTGCTGGTGGGGCTGGACGTGATCGGCGACTGTCTGACCGAAATCAACGTCACCAGTCCGACTTGCTTTCAGGAGATCTTCGATCAGACCGGTTGCGACGTGGCCGCACTGTTTGTAGATGCGCTGGAGCAGGCGCTGGCCAGCGCCTGACGTCATTCACAGCCACTGCTCAAGCTGGGTGGCTGCTCTATTTTGGCAGCGCCGACAGCACATCGGCGATCAATTTGCAGCCGTCGAATTGACCGTGCTTGAAGGTCCAGCCCAGGCGCACCACGACCGCGTCACGCGAAGGCACAATCGCCACGATCTGACCCCAGTGCCCGACCATCACCACGGTGTCAGCGGGCACGCCCCTGTAGGCCTTGCATTCGCCGGCCTGAGGGTTGCCATAAAGCCAGCTGAGTGCGCCGTATCCCTGGCCTTCACCCTGCGCCGTGGCCGGGGTGAAGGCGCGTCGCAGCCAGCCGGGGGGCAGCACCTGTTGCGCGCCCCACTTGCCGTCCTGCAGCATGAGCTGACCCAGGCGGGCCCAATCGCCCACGCTGGCCCACAGATAGGAGGACCCAATCCAGTTGCCCACGCTGTCCGTTTCCAGGGTCGCGGATTTGGCGCCGATGGGATCGAACAGCGCCTTTCTGGGATAGTCCCAATATTCCACGTCTGAGGCAAAGCGACCCCGCGCCACCGCCGCCAAAAGATTGGCCGTGGCACTCAGATAGCGCCAGCGCGCGCCAGGAGCCACTTCGGCCGAATGGTTCGCGGCCCAGGCCGCAGCGTTCGGCGTGCCCCACAGCATGCGGGGAACAGACCCCCACGGTTCGTAGTCTTCGGTCATGGCCAAACCGTCGCGCATGTAAAGCAGGTCGGACACTTTGATACTGCGGCGCGCGTCCTGGCGCCAGTCTGCCACCCAGGCCGGCTCTCGCCCCGCCGGGAAAGCATCCACTACGGAGGCATCCAGCGGCAGCCCCGCCTCGGCTGCCAGCTTGTGCGTCAGCATGCCGGTCACCGTCTTGGTCATGGACCAGCCGTGCAAGGCCGTGCCGGCGGCAAAACCGGGGGCATCGCGCAACACCAGCATGCGCCCATGCTGCACCACGGCCAGGCCCCGCGCGTTCGCGGCAAGCGGATCACCGGCTCCGATGAAGGCGGTGTCGACCACGGCCTTGAGCTTGGCCACGTCGACGCCGTCACCCCAATCCGCAAGTGGAATGGGGGCCTCACCCTTGGGCCACGTTTGCGCAAGGTCAACTGATGGTGCGTAGGGTCGGGCAGACGCATCGGGCTGGAGATCCAGTACACAGCCGCGCGCTTTGAGCAAAACGGCGCGGCGCGAAACCACGCCCGCAAAGCGGGCTGTGACGCTGTGCTCGGTCTCATTGACGGACACCTGGATCAGTGCCAGCACCGGGCTGGCTGGCAACACGTCTTGCGCCATCAGGTCTTGGCGGGGCCGGCCCGCGACAAAAGCAGCCGAGCAAATGCCCTTGGCGGCCATGCCCGCAGCATTGCCGGGAATCTCGAAATACATGAGGCCACCGACGGCGAGCATCAGCAAGCCGATGAGCAGTCCCAGCAGCATCCAGGCCACGCGCTTGAATCCGGAAGCCCTTTGATACATCGCCATCTCCTTCTTTCCTATTGATCTTTCCAGAATTCAAGACATCGATCTGGCAAAGATTCTGTCATTCCTAGCATAGCGCGGCAATCCACGCTCGCATACCTGTGGTGCTCGTGGATTGCCGCGTCGCTGGAGTTCCCCGCAATGACGGAAGTGGCTGTCACCTATTCTGGAACTCTCAATAAGATTGCGAACCGTGCACATCGGCGGGAATCGCCGGACGCCGACACGCGATGCTCCGAGTTGCTCCGAGTTGCTCCGAGTTGCTCCGAGTTGCTCCGAGTTGCTCCGAGTTGCTCAAGCATGTCAAGCCCATGCCATCCATTCGCGCATGTCCCTGCACGCGCTCCTGTGTCCGTCAACCGCTATATTTGGACGCATGACAGCACCGACATCGACCGCCAAAGCCAGCCCTAGCGCCTCGGTTCAGGCCGTGGAGGCGCTGGACCTGCGCGCATTGATGGCGATCCTGCTGGGAGTGGCGCTGGGTTCGCTGGATACTGCGATTGCCAACACCGCGTTGCCGGCCATTGCCGCCGACTTGCACGCGCCGCCGGCGGCGTCGATCTGGGTCATCAACGCCTACCAACTGGCCGTGGTGGCCAGCCTGCTGCCGCTGGCCGCGCTGGGCGATCTGCTCGGGCCGCGGCGCATTTTTCTGGGTGGCCTGGCTTTCTTCACTCTCGCCTCCCTGGCCTGCACCTTTGCCAACACGCTGCCCACGCTCACCGCTGCGCGGGCGCTCCAGGGCATAGGCGCGGGCGGTGTCATGAGCGTCAATATTGCCCTCATCCGGCTGATCTATCCAGCCTCGCGCCTGGGCCGCGGCGTGGGCCTGAACGCGCTCGTGGTCGGCGTCTCCTTCGCTGCCGGCCCCACCATCGCCTCGCTGGTGCTGGCGGTCGCGGCCTGGCCCTGGCTGTTTGCCATCAACGTGCCGCTGGGCCTGATCGCGCTGGCCTTTGCCTGGCCGGCCCTGCCGCGCACCGCGCGCCGCGGCCATGGTTTCGATCCGATGACGGCGGTGCTGACCTCCCTCACCTTCGCCGCGCTGATCCTGGCGCTGGGCTCGGCGGCACAGCGCGAACCCTGGGCCTGGGTGACGGCGCCGCTGGCGCTGGCCATCGTCGCCGGAGTGCTGCTGCTGCGGCGCCAGGCCGGCCACCCGGCACCGATGCTGCCCGTGGATCTGCTGCGCCGGCCGCTGTTTGCGCTATCCACCCTCACCGCGATGTGCTCGTTTGCAGCCCAGGGCCTGGCCTTTGTGTCGCTGCCGTTCTACTTCGAGGAAGTGCTGCACCGCAATCCGATCGAGACAGGTTTCCTGATGACGCCCTGGGCGATCGTGGTGGCATTGGCTGCGCCGATCGCGGGGCGCCTCTCCGACCACCATCCGGCGGGCCTGCTGGGTGGCGTAGGTCTGGCCATCCTGAGCGCAGGCATGGTGTCGCTGGCGCTGTTGCCCGTCGACCCGACGGCGCTGGATATCGTGCTGCGCATGGCGCTGTGCGGCATTGGCTTCGGCTTCTTCCAGTCGCCCAATCTGAAGGCCCTGATGTCCGCCGCCCCACCCGAGCGCAGCGGCGGCGCCAGCGGCGTGATCGCGATGGCGCGACTCCTCGGGCAGACCACGGGCGCGGCCCTGGTGGCCTTGTGCTTCGGCCTGGTCGGCGCCCATGGTCCGACGCTGGCGCTGGCGCTGGGCGCGGTCTTTGCGGCGCTGGCGTCAGTGGCAAGTTTCTCCCGGCTCTGGGCGCACTGAGTTCCGCGTCGGCGACCCCCCTGGCTGGACGCAGGCACTAGAATAAAAATTGCTTTTCCGCCCACCGCAGCTTACCGCCCAAGGACCCTCCATGCCTTTGAATTCCCTGTTCCGCCCGTTCCAGTGCAAGACTCTGAACCTGCCCAACCGCATCGTCATGGCGCCCATGACCCGCTCCTTTTCGCCGGGAGGAGTTCCGACGAAGGAAGTGGCCGAGTACTACCAGCGCCGCGGCGCTGCCGCCGTCGGTCTGATCATTTCCGAGGGCACGGTGATCGAGCGCCCCTCCTCCTCCAACGACCCCAAGGTGCCGCGCTTCTGGGGCGATGCGCTGCCCGCATGGAAGCAGGTCATCGACACCGTGCACGCCGCTGGCGGCATGATGGCACCGCAGCTATGGCATGTGGGCGCGGTGCGTAACCGGCGCACGGATTGGGCCGTACCCGAACCGATCGACTCCCCGTCAGGGCTGGCCGCACCGGGCAAGCCCTATGGCACGGCCATGAGCGATGAATCCATTGCGGACACCATCGCGGCCTTTGCGCGCGCTGCGGGCGACGCCAAACGGCTGGGCTTTGATGCGATCGAATTGCACGGCGCCCACGGTTACCTGATCGACCAGTTCTTCTGGGAAGGGACCAACCACCGCAGCGACAGCTATGGCGGCGCGACCCTGCCGCAGCGCGGCAAATTCGCCGCCGACATCCTGCGTGCCGTGCGCGCCGAGGTCGGGCCCGACTATCCCGTGATCATCCGCCTGTCGCAGTGGAAGCAACAGGATTACACGGTGCAGATGGCCAAGACGCCGCAGGAAATGGAGGCCTGGCTCACGCCGCTGGCCGACGCTGGCGCCGACATCTTCCACTGCTCGCAGCGGCGCTTCTGGGAGCCGGAGTATGAAGGCTCGGATCTGAACTTTGCCGGCTGGGCCAAGAAACTCACGGGCAAGCCCACGATCACCGTCGGCTCGGTCGGCCTGTCGGGGGAATTCCTGGCCGCGTTCGGCGGCGAGTCGTCGCAACCGGCGCCGCTGGACGAACTGCTGCGCCGTTTCGATCGCGGCGACTTTGATCTGGTCGCGGTGGGACGCGCCTTGATCAACGACCCGCACTGGGTGCAAAAAGTGCAGGAGGGCCGCCGCGATGAGCTGCTGGACTTCTCGCCGGCTGCGCTGGGCACACTGTACTGAACTGGATCCAGGGTGCGAAGGCCGGTGCTTGCGTTGCCGGCGTATAAGAAGTTGCTATAGCTCGTATCGGGAAAACAATATCTCGAACCACGCGAGAGTTTCCTATGATGCTACCGGCCCCCAGCTTCACCACGCATCACAGGAACCACGCCATGAAATTTCCCCTGATTAGCCGCATGCTCGCCACCTTGGCTCTGTGCTGTGCTGCCAGCGTCGCGGTGGCGCAATCCGGCAAGACCGAATTGCTGTGGCTGGGGCAATCCGCCTTTCGCCTGACCACGCCCAGCGGCAAGGTGATCGTGATCGATCCCTGGCTGCGCACCAATCCGACGACGCCGCAGCAGTACAAGGACCTGGCCCAACTGGGCAAGGTCGATCTGATCCTGGTCACGCATGGGCACTTCGACCATATCGCCGACGCGCCCGCCTTGGCGATGCTGAACCAGGCAAGGGTGTTTGCGCCAGGCGACCTGAACCAGACGCTGACTGTGCTCAAGGTGTTGCCGCCCGAACTGGCGCCGCGCATGAACAAGAGCGGCAGCGTCACACCTTTCGCCGACGTGCCTGGCATCAAAATCACGGCCGTGCACGCCGAGCACTCGTCGCTCTTTGTCTGGAGCAACCCCGCCACCGGCAAGGACGAAGTGCACGTGGGTGGAGAGCCCGTGGGCTTCATCATCGAACTGGAGAACGGTTTGAAGTTCTACCACACGGGTGACACCGGGCTCTTTGGTGACATGAAGTTCATCGGCGAGTACTACAAGCCCGATGTGCTGCTGATTCCCATCGGCGGCAACTTCACCTTGGGGCCGGTGGAAGCGGCCTATGCGACGCGCGAATGGTTGCATCCCAAGTTCGTCGTCCCCATGCACTACGGATCCAACCCGCTGACCAAGGGCACGGCGCCTGAATTCGTGCAGGCCATGGGACAAAGCGCCACCCGGGTGCTCGCACTCAAGCCAGGCGAGAAGGCCGAGTTTTAGGCTTTAGCGGTAATCCACTGCATGATTTCGTCAGCAAAATCCCCGGCGCCGCGCGGCTGGCTGCGACAGCTCTGGGTGCAAGTGCTCATTGCGATGGTGCTCGGCGTCGCGCTCGGGCATTACTACCCGTCGGCAGGACAGTCCATGCAACCCCTGGGCGACGCCTTCATCAAGCTCATCCGCATGCTGATCGCGCCCATCATTTTCTGCACCGTCGTGCTGGGCATTGCCAAGATGGACGACGTCTCGCGAGTAGGCAAGGTCGCCATCAAGGCGCTGATCTACTTTGAGGTCGTGACCAGCCTGGCGCTGATCGTGGCGCTGGTGATCGTCAACCTGTGGCAGCCCGGCGCCGGCATGAACATCAACGCGTCCAGCCTGGACGCGAATTCGGTCAAGGCCTACACCGGTCAGGCGGCAGCGCAAGGCGTGGTGCCCTTCCTGCTGAACATCATTCCCGCGACCATCGTCGGATCGTTTGCCGAAGGCAACGTGCTCCAGGTGCTGTTCGTCTCGGTGCTCTTTGGCAGCACTCTGATCGC
This sequence comes from uncultured beta proteobacterium, assembly GCA_903909815.1. Classification (GTDB taxonomy): domain Bacteria; phylum Pseudomonadota; class Gammaproteobacteria; order Burkholderiales; family Burkholderiaceae_C; genus CAIKVZ01. The sequence continues at coordinate 6,744 of CAIVXG010000174.1, forward strand.
GCTGGGAGAGCATGGCAAACCCCTGCTCAAGCTGCTCGATCTGGCGTCGCAAATGCTGTTCTCGGCCGTCGCGATCGTGATGTGGGCCGCGCCCATCGGCGCCTTTGGTGCGATCGCGTTCACCGTGGGCAAGTACGGAGCCTCGTCGCTGGTCTCTCTGGGCAATCTGCTGCTGTGCTTCTATGTGATCTGTCTGGTCTTCATTTTTCTGGTGCTGGCGCCACTGTCCAGTTGGTGTGGCTTCAGCCTGTTCAAGCTGATGCGCTTCCTGCGCGAGGAAATCCTGATCTGCTTCGCCACCACCTCGTCCGAGGCGGTGCTGCCGCGCATGCTGATCAAGATGGAACAGCTGGGCTGCAGGCCCAGCGTCGTGGGGCTGGTGATACCTACCGGATATTCCTTCAATCTGGACGGCACCTGTCTGTACCTGGCCACCGCGAGCCTGTTCCTGGCCCAGGCCACCAACACGCCGCTGGACCTGTATCAGCAACTTGGACTGCTCGCCGTGCTGCTGCTCACATCCAAGGGTGCGGCCGGGGTTGCTGGCGCGGCCTTCGTCGTGTTGGCTGCGACCCTGTCCACCGTGGGTTCGATTCCGGTCGCCAGCGTGGCGCTGGTGCTGGGAGTTCACCGTCTGCTGGCCGAAGGTCTGGTGCCCACGAACCTGCTCGGTAACGCTGTTGCCACGCTCGTGATCTCCAAGTGGGAAGGAGCGCTTGACCAGCAGCAACTCAGGCGCGTTCTCGACGGCGGCTCTCCCGACCTGAATCCACCCAACCAGCAGGAAGCCGCAGCATGAAAAGAAGAGCGGCGTTGAATCAACTCGCCGCGCTCGCGGCCGTCGCGTTGACGGCAGGCGGCGCCTCGGCGCAGGCGCTCGGCGCCGCCGCGCCCAGGGAAATCCCGGGCATTCCCGGACCGGACCCGAACACCCAGACGCCGGTATTCAAGGCGCCGAGCGGCTCCTGCGACACGCACTGCCATATCTTCGGCCCGGCTGCCCGCTACCCCTATTCGCCCAAGCGCAGCTATACGCCGCCGGATTCAGGTCTGGAGGCGTTTGCCGCGCTGCATGCGAAGATCGGCATCGAGCGCGCCGTGATCGTCAACGCCAGCCTCTACGGCAACGACAACCGCGTGGTGCTGGACGCCATCGCCGCCAGCAAGGGGCGCTATCGGGGCATCGCCAACGTCGATGATGGGGTCTCGGACGCCGAGTTGCGCGCGCTGGACCAGGGCGGCATTCGTGGATGCCGCTTCAACTTCGTGAAGCACTTGGGTGGCTTCCCCGACATGGCGGTGTTCGATCGCACCGTGGCACGCATCGCCAGGCTCGGCTGGCATCTGGACCTGCATTTCGACGCCATCGACCTGCCGCAGTTCTACCCGTTACTCGATCGCCTGCCTGTGCCCTACATCATCGATCATATGGGGCGCGTGCAGGCCAAAGACGGGCTGGAGCAAAAGCCGTTCCAGATCCTGCTCGACCTATTGCGCCGCGACCCGCGGTGTTACGTCAAGATCAGCGGCGCCGAACGCGTGTCCTCGCTGGGTGCGCCTTTCCACGACGCAGCGCCATTTGCATCCGGCCTGATAGAGACAGCGCCGGACCGGGTGCTATGGGGGACGGACTGGCCGCATCCGAACGTCAACACCATGCCCAACGATGGCGCACTGGTCGATCTGATCCCGCTCTACACGTCCGACGCAGCGCTGCAACGCAAGCTGCTGGTGGAGAACCCGATGCGCCTGTATCAGTTCGAGTCCTGATTTCACACGACTCATTGGGTCATTCAATATCAAAGGCTGATATTGGGCGGCCCCCCCCACCTGCGCGGGGCGACAGTGGGTGGAGGAATTGTCCGGATATTTGGAAGTCTCAAGGATGAGGAAGGTTTTACGAAGATGATCGACGTACTTGTCATTGGCGGCGGCAATGCTGCGCTGTGCGCCGCGCTGATGGCGCGGGAAGCGGGGGCGAGCGTGCTGTTGCTGGAGTCGGCGCCGCGCGTCTGGCGTGGCGGCAACTCGGGCCATACCCGCAATTTGCGCTGCATGCACGACGCGCCACAGGACGTGCTGACCGAGGCTTACGGCGAAGAGGAGTACTGGCAGGATCTGCTCAAGGTGACGGGCGGCCAGACCAACGAGACATTGGCGCGGCTCGCGATCCGCGAATCGTCACGCTGCCGCGACTGGATGCGCCGCCACGGCGTGCGCTTCCAGCCCTCGCTCTCGGGCACGCTGCAACTGTCGCGCACCAACGCTTTCTTCATGGGCGGCGGCAAGGCACTGGTCAACGCCTACTACCGCAGCGCCGAACAGCTGGGCGTGCAGGTCCGCTACGACGCGACCGTGGAGCGGCTTGAGATGGAGGGAGGGCGCTTTGTCGCGGCCTATGTGGGCGCTGAGCGCATCGCGGCCAGGGCCTGCGTCATGGCCGCTGGTGGCTTCGAGTCGAACCTGGAATGGCTGCGTGAGGCCTGGGGTCAGAACGCCGACGGCGAGTGGCCAGCCGACAACTTCCTGATTCGCGGCACGCGCTACAACCGGGGCGCGCTGCTCAAGTTCCTGATGAACGAGACCCAAGCCGACATCATCGGTGACCCGTCTCAGTCGCACTGCGTGGCGATCGACGCGCGCGCACCGCTGTATGACGGCGGCATCTGCACCCGCATCGACTGCGTGTCACTGGGCGTGGTCGTGAACAAGGCGGCGCAGCGCTTCTACGATGAGGGCGAGGACTTCTGGCCCAAGCGTTACGCGATCTGGGGCCGCATGGTGGCACAGCAACCGGGACAAACCGGCTACTCCATCATCGACGCCAAGGCCTTGGGACGCTTCATGCCGCCTGTTTTTCCCGGCATCCAGGCCGACAGCCTGAGCGAACTGGCGCGCAAGCTGGGGCTGGACGAAGCAGCCTTCATGCAGACCATGAATGACTACAACGCAGCCTGTCGCGTCGGCTACTTTGACCACCAGACCCTGGACGACTGCCACACGGAAGGCTTGATGCCAGCCAAGACGCATTGGGCGCGCACCATCGACAAGGCACCTTTTTACGGCTACGCGCTCAAGCCCGGAATCACCTTCACCTACCTCGGACTCAAGGTGAACGAGCAGGCTGCCGTGCACTTCGGCGGGCAGCCCAGCGAGAACCTGTTCGTGGCCGGGGAGATGATGGCCGGCAACGTGCTGGGCAAGGGCTATACCGCCGGCGTGGGCATGGCGATCGGCACGGCCTTTGGCCGCATTGCGGGGACGCAGGCGGCACGCGCTGCCATGAGGGCAGGAGCACCACATGCGCCAGCTTGAGACCCTGACGCGCGAAGCCCGAGCCCTGGCCAATGGTCAGTCGATGAGTGCAGCCGAGACCGAAGTCGCGCGCCAGTTGCAGATCTGCAATGCCTGCCGCTACTGCGAAGGTTTTTGCGCCGTCTTCCCCGCCATGACGCGCCGGCTTGAATTTGCCAAGGCCGATGTCCATTACCTGGCCAACCTGTGTCACAACTGCGGCGCCTGCTACCACGCCTGCCAATACGCGCCACCGCACGAGTTCGCGGTGAACGTGCCGCAGGCGCTGGCCAAGGTGCGCGTGCGTACCTACGCCGAGTACGCCTGGCCCGCGCCCTTGGGTGCGCTCTACCAGCACAACGGACTCGCGCTGGCGCTGGCACTTGCGGGAGGGCTGGCGCTGTTCTTGCTGCTGGTGCTGGCGCAGAGCGGCACGCTCATGCAAGCCGGTCTGGGCGGCAACTTCTACGCGATCTTTGCGCACAATGCATTGGCGCTGATGTTCGGTGCGGTGTTCGGACTGGCGCTGCTGGCGCTGGGTGTGGGTGTGAGAAATTTCTGGCGCGACATCAAGCCAGGACTTGCCAGCGCGGATGCCGTAGCCGAGGCGACGAAGAACGTACTCACGCTGACCTACCTGGGTGGCGGTCACGGCGAGGGTTGCAACGAGGCCGACGACGCCTTCACCCTGGCGCGGCGACGCCTGCATCACCTCACCTTCTATGGCTTCATGCTGTGCTGTGCGGCGACCAGCGTGGCCACCCTTTACCACTTCTTTCTGGATCGGCTCGCACCCTATGCGTCGAGCAGCCTGCCGGTGCTGCTGGGTGTGGCCGGGGGTGTGGGCTTGCTCATAGGCCCAGCCGGTCTGCTGTGGCTGAATTTGCGGCGGGATCCGAACCACGGCGACCCCGCGCAAAAGCCCATGGACCGAGGCTTCATCGCCTTGCTGCTGCTCACGAGCGCCAGCGGCCTGGCCTTGCTCGCATGGCGCGACGCCGCGGCCATGCCGGCACTGTTGGCGCTGCACCTGGGCGTGGTGATGGCGCTCTTTGTCACCCTGCCGTATGGCAAATTCGCGCACGGCATCTACCGCGTCGCAGCGCTGCTCAAGTGGGCGATCGAAAAGCGGCAACCGAGCGGCTTGCAGCTCGGGTCGGATTGAAACGCGAACCCTCAGGGCGTAAGCTTACACAACGGATATTTTTTGGAGGCAACATGAAAAACCCAACCCGCCGCGCGCTCGTCTGCGCCTTGCTCGGAACGGCATGGCTCACTTCAGTGGCGCACGCCGCCGACACATGGCCCACCAAACCCGTGACCCTGGTGGTGCCCTTTGCGGCAGGTGGCACGACCGACATCCTGGCCCGCAGCGTGGGGCAAAAGCTGGGCGAAGCGCTGCACCAGAACGTCATCATCGACAACAGGCCGGGCGCTGGCGGCACACTCGGTGCTGCCAGCGTGGCCCGCGCTGCGCCCGACGGCTACACCCTGTTCATGGCGACCATCGCACACACTATGGCGCCAGGCATCTACAAGTCGCTTCCCTACGACTTCATCCGCGACTTCGACGCCATCGGCATGGTGGCACTCACGCCCAACGTCGTCATCGTGAATCCCGCGCTGCCGGTGAAGACGGTGCAGGAACTGGTCGCCTACATCAAGGCGCACCCCGGCAAGGTCAATTACGGTTCGGCTGGCGTCGGCAGCACAGAACACCTGTCGGGCGAAATGTTCCGCTCCACCATCGGCGCCGACATGGCGCACGTGCCTTACAAGGGCGGCGCGCCCATGATGACGGACCTGATGGGCGGACAGATTCAGATGGCGATAGAAACCAGTCCGTCCGCTTCGCCCCATGTGCGTAGCGGCAAGGTCAGGGCGCTGGCGGTCACCACCCCCAAACGCTCCAGCGCCTACCCCGGCGTCCCCACGCTGGACGAGTCGGGGCTCAAGGGCTTCGAGGTCACGACCTGGTTCGCCATCATGGCGCCCAAAGGAACGCCCGGCGCGATCGAACAAAGGGTGCACAGCGAATTGGCCAAGGTGCTCAAGCTGCCCGACATCCTGAAGCGCTTTGAAGAGCAGGGCGTGACCCCCGGCGAAATGACGGAGGCGCAATTGCAGGCCTTCATTCGCGCCGAGACCAGCAAGTGGATCAAGGTGGCCAAGGATTCGGGCGCGAGCGCAGAGTGATGCGAATCGCCAGCGCCAGGCGCAGGCGTGCGCAACACCGGCAGACCTGGCGCATCGTCCTGAGTCTTTGCCTGGGTTGCGCGCCGGGTCTGGTACTGGCGGCGCAGAGCGTGCGTGAGCAGGAAATTGCCGAGTGTCGACCCGGCGAGATTTCGACCTGGGAGGGCGCCAAAGACCGCCCGGCCATCAGCTCTTCCATGCGGTTTGTCTACAGCCATGCGGGTTCGCCCGCCTGGTTTTCGGAGGAGGCGGTGCTGGCTGCGGTGCAGCTTGCCGCGCAAGCCTGGTCCGCGTGCGGCGTTCCTGCTGCTGTGCTCAGCGCCGCTACGTCATCGGCGACAGATGCGGTCGCGGTGCAGTGGAGCGAGGCCGGTAGCCGCGGCAACTTTGGCCTGGCGAACCTGGGTCGGCGCACACTGTCGCTGGGGCCGGCTGCGTTTGCGCTGCTGCAAAACCGCAACCCCGGCTACGACGCCCGACAGACGCTGCAGATGGTGATTTCGCACGAGATGGGACATCTGTTTGGACTCGTGGCGCATTCGCGGCGCTGCGTCGACGTCACGTCCTACTATGACGATGGCAACGGCGCAAAGTGCTTCAGCCGGGAACCGGCCCAGATGAAGGCGTTCACCGAGTACCGCTCGGCCTTGCCCACCGCGTGCGATATCCAGCGTTGCCGTGCGGCCAACGCAAACCCGCCCCTGAGCCTGCTCCGTTGATCGCCGACCCGGTGTTTTCCGGTGCCAAAGCCGCGCCCGCGGATGCTGAATAATCAACCCATGACCCACACCCCTACACCCTGCCCCCAATGCGGCCTTGAAAACACCTACGCCGATGGCGACCAGCTGATCTGTCCTGACTGCGCCTTTGAGTGGCCTGCCGTGGCTTCGACTTCGGACGAAGAAGGCACAACGTCTGACGGAGTGGTGCGCGATGCCAATGGCAATCCGCTCGCCGACGGCGACGCCGTAATCCTGATCAAGGACCTGAAGGTCAAAGGCTCGTCCACCGTGCTGAAGAAAGGCACCAAGGTCAAGAGCATCCGCCTGCCGCAAGATGCGGGTGACCACGAGGTGGACTGCAAGATGGATGCCGGCAGCTTCATGCTCAAGGCCTGCTTCTTGAAGAAGGCTTGAAGCGCTTGGTTCCCTGAAGCATCGCAACCAGGAATATCGAAAAGCTGCTGCTCGATTTTCATGGTTGCGGGCCGTTACAAGGCTTCCCATCAACTCCAGCTCAAGTCCGCCCGGCTCAGCGGCAGTTGGCGCACGCGTTTTCCCGTGGCGGCAAAGATCGCGTTGCACACGGCCGGTGCCAGCGGCGGCAGGGCGGGCTCGCCCAGCCCGGTGACAGGCTCATTGGTCTTCAGAAAGTGCACGTCGATGCGCGGTGGTGCATCGCCAATGCCCAGCATCGGGTAGTCAGTGAAGTTGTGCTGCACGACGCGCCCGCGCTGGATGTCGAGCTCGGCGAACATCAGCGTTCCCAGACCATCGATGACCGACCCCTGCACCTGATTCTCGGCACCGCTCAGGTTGACGATCTGCGCGCCAATGTCGGACACCACCACCACGCGGTCCACCTTCAGCTCACCCGCTTTCGAGACCGTGACTTCAGCCACCTCGGCGATATAGCCGCGGTGGCTGAAATGAAACGCGATGCCCTGGCCCTGTCCTCGCGGCCATTTCTTGCGACCCCATTGCGCCTTCAGTGCGACCTCTTTCAGCACGTTGCGCATGCGTCCCACGTTGTAGGGCGCGCCGCGCTCTCCGGTGCCGGGCACGACATCCTTGTTGCCCAAAATTTCCAGCCGGAATTCCAGCGGGTCGCGTCCTGCCGCGTGCGCCAGTTCATCGATGAAACTGTGGAACACCCAGGCAAACACGTTGCTTCCTGGCGCGCGCCACGGACCCATGGGAATGCCGCACTCCATGGGCGTCTGTTCCAGCAGACAGTTGGCCGCCCAGCGCCCCGGAAACTCGTCCCCCGAGAGGCTGGCGCCGCTGCCCGGCTGCAACACCGATTGGCCGTCGCGCTGCACGCGGTTGGCAAAAGTGATGAAGTGGTTGTGCCAGGCGCTGAGTTTGCCCTTGCCGTCGAGCGCGCCGCGCAGGAAGTGAAAGCCACCAGCGCGATAGTGGTCGTGGCGCAGGTCGTCTTCGCGTGACCAGGTGAGCTTGACGGGTGCCGGCACGCGCTGCGCAATGGCGGCGGCCTCGACGATGTAGTCGGCGCTCAGGCGCCGCCCAAAACCGCCGCCGCTGCGCGTGATGTGCAGTGTGATCTGCTCCTTGGTCAGGCCCAGCGTACTGGCCACCAGGTTCTGACCTGAGGCTGGATTCTGCGTCGGCGCCCAGATCTCCATGGCCCCGTCCTTGAACCAGGCAGTGCAGTTTTGCGGCTCGATGCTGGCGTGCGAAATGAACGGGTAGCTGTACGCTGCCTCCACCGTTTTGGTGGCTGCGGCAAACGCTGCCGCCGGGTCGCCGTCTTTGCGCAATGCCACGCTGCCTGGCTTTTTGGAAAGTACTTGCGCCTGCGCCACAAAACCGTCCCAGCTTTCTTGCACGACCCCACCCTCGTCCCAGGTCACCTTGAGCTGGCGACGCGCGCTGAACGCGGCCCAGGTGGAGTCCGCCACGATCGCCACACCCGGCATGAGCCCGTTGAGGTTGCTTGTGCCCTCGATCACAAAGGCGTCGCGCACACCGGGCAGCACCTGGATCGCGGCGAGATTGGCGCTGATGACCTTGCCACCGAAAGCCGGGCACTTCTCGTACACCGCATACAGCATGCCGGGCAATCGCACATCGATGCCGAACAGCGGTTTGCCCGTGACGACGGCGTGGTTGTCTACACCCGGTATGCGCTGCCCAAGCAGTTTGTAATCCTTCGGGTCCTTGAGTTTGACCGAGGCCTCGGGTGGCACCGGCAATGTCGCGGCCATCGCCGCCAGTTCGCCATAGCTCAGGCGACGTTGGCTTGGCAGGTGGTGCACGGCAGAGTGCGCGGCCACGCATTCTGCCAGCGGCAGGTTCCAGGTCTGAGCAGCAGCCTGTACCAGCATCGTGCGCGCCGTGGCACCGAGCCGCAGAAAGTGGTTGTAGTTGTTGGGCGTGGAGGTGGATCCGCCGGCGCTTTGACCGCCGTAGGCCGGGCTCAGATCCCCCTGCACGATGCGCACGTCCTTCCAGTCCACTTCCAGTTCCTCGGCAATCACCATCGGCAGTGAGGTCTTGATGCCCTGGCCAATTTCGGGCTGCTTGGAGACGAGCGTGACCACGCCGTCGGGCGCAATCGTGATGAAGGCGTTTGGGCGAAAGTCATGGTCCAAGGTGCTGGCGCGAGCGAGCTTGGTGATCTGGCTCTGCGCTATTGCGCCCTGCAGGTGGAACCCGAGCACCAGACCACCCCCCGCCAGCGCCGTCTGGCGCAGGAAGGCGCGGCGATCAGGCTGCCCCATGTTCACATCTTGATCGAGCTGTTTCATGCGACCCCCTTGCCTTGGCCTGCGATCTCGGCCGCGCGGCGAATGCCGGCGCGGATGCGCAGATAGGTCGCGCAGCGGCACAGGTTGCCGGCCATGGCGCTGTCGATTTCGGCGTCGGTGGGATTCGGGTTTTCCTTGAGCAGCGCCGCCGCCGTCATGATCTGTCCGCTCTGGCAATAGCCGCATTGCGGCACATCGAGCTCCTGCCACGCCGTCTGCAAGGGGTGGTCACCGTGCGGGCTCAGCCCTTCGATGGTGACGACCTGCTTGCGCCCGACCGTGGACACGGGGGTCATGCACGAGCGCGTGGGCACACCGCCAAGCTGCACCGTACACGCGCCGCAACTGCCCACGCCGCAGCCGTACTTGGTGCCGGGCAAATCCAAAGTGTCGCGCAACACCCATAACAAAGGCGTGTCCGGCGCGGCCTCCACCTGGCGCGTCACGCCATTCACGTTGATGGAATAGTGGTTCATGACTTGGCCATCCACCAATCGGTGAAAGCCGGCAGATGCGCGTGTGTGGAACCCACGGCACTCAGCGCAGGCCCGACGTTGGGGCTGCCGTTTGGACCGCGCAATATCAGCGCGGTATGAATGTCATCCCGGATGCCCTCCATGTACGGCAAAAAGTCGTCAACAAAGGCCACAGGATGGAGTTGGTGAATGACCTCAGCCTTGGGACTGACAGAACCTGCCTGGTGACCGGTGGCAAATACCCGTGAAATTGGAAAGCCGTGGGACTGCAAGTTGGCCAGACGTGCGTTCGCAAACTTGTCTTCCAGTGCGGTGACACAAACGAGTTCATTTCCGCCTGCCCGCAGCCGATGACAGGCCTCGACTGCGCCTTCGATCTGGGGAATATCGGACCAGAAATCCTCGTCAAAATACGCACGAAAGGCGATGAGTTCTTCACCGCTCAGGCGCTGCACATTCCAGCGCTCATGGTGCCAGTAAGCCTGCGGATCCAACTCGGCGGGGTAGGTTCCCGAATAGCGCTCCCAAGCCTTGGCGTAAGCCAGATTCAGATCCAGCAGAACGCCGTCGCAGTCCAAGGCAATGATGGGTTTTGTCATAGCAGGTGATCCCTTTGGGCACTATTCTATTTCTGCAAGGCCCAAGGCGTTGCGTTGTCCCTTCGCCGCCTACAATTCGCGCATGAATTCACCCTTGAACGCACCCTTCCGTGACGCGTAACACGGCCAGGTCAGCGGGAACCATCGCCGTCTGGTTGGTTCGCGTCGCAATCTGCGGATGGGCCGCGTGTTGTTTTTTGCAAACGGCGCAGGCAGCAACACCCCAAAGCAACCAGATCGATGAGCTGACGTGGACCGAAGTGCGGGATCGGGTCGCGGCTGGCGCCACCACGATGCTGATCCCGATCGGTGGCACCGAGCAAAACGGCCCCCACATGGTGCTGGGAAAACACAATGTGCGCGTGCGCATTCTGGCCGATGCGATCGCGCACAAGCTGGGCAGCGCGCTGGTGGCCCCGGTCGTGGCGTACGCTCCCGAAGGCAGCATTCATCCGCCCGCAGCGCACATGCGCTTTACCGGAACGATCTCTATCCCCGAGGCCACGTTTGAAGCGCTGCTTGAAGCTGCGGCGCGCAGCTTCAAGCAGCACGGCTTTCGCGACGTGGTGTTTCTGGGTGACCACGGGGGCTACCAAAAGAGCGAACAGCGCGTGGCCGCCAAACTTAACAAGGAATGGGCCAAGGACAAGGCCTGTCGTGTGCATGCGCTGCTGGATTACTACCAGGTGACGCAGACGGCCTTCGTGGCCACGCTGCGCAGCGCAGGCTACAGCGACTACGAGATCGGAACCCATGCCGGCTTGGCGGACACGTCGCTGGCGCTTGCTGTGGACAGGTCGCTGGTGCGCAGCGACGCCCTTGCGGCCACTGCCAAGGAGTCCAGGCGCGACGGTGTGTATGGTGATCCACACCGTGCCACGGCAGAATTGGGGCAACTTGGCATACAGCAGATCGTGCAGACATCGGTCGCCGCGATCCGGGCGCTGAGGCTTGAATCGCGCTGACTTTCACAGCAAAACTTTTTCTATTGAATTTGAAAACCGCATGAATCGAAATTCCACCTTCTCTCTGGCCTTGCTGGCGGCGCTGTGCGCTGCCTTGACGACTTCCGGCATTGCCGCCAGCGCGACCGACCCGAGCGCAAGCGCTCAAGTCTCGACCGTGGCCGGCATGCCTGCGGTGATCGATGCACGCAACCTCTACAGCGAGACCGCTGTCGCTCACATGAGCGCAGCGGTGCGCGGCCAGCTCGAGCGCGTGTATGTGCCCAATCTGCGTTCCAACGACGTCTATGTGATCGACCCGGCGACGCTGAAGTTGGTGGATCACTTCAAGGTCGGTGCGGCGCCCCAGCACATCGTTCCGTCCTGGGACCTGAAGACACTTTGGGTGGCGAACAACGCCGAACGCCGAACGGACGGCAGCCTGACGCCGGTGGATCCGCGCACCGGCAAGCCCGGTGCGGCGATAGCGGTGGACGATCCATACAACATGTATTTCACACCCGACGGCAAGTCGGCGATCGTGGTGGCCGAGGCCAAGAAGCGCCTGGACTTTCGCGACCCGCAAAGCATGAAGCTGCAGTATTCGATTGACACACCTCAATGTGGCGGCATCAATCACGCCGACTTCTCCATCGACGGCCGCTACGCGCTTTTTACCTGCGAATTCAACGGCTCCTTGGCCAAGATTGACTTGGTGAATCACAGCGTCGTGGGCTACCTGAAGCTGACGATGCCCGATACCCGATTCAAGGAAACCGGCAAGGCCTTCGATCCCGCCAACACCGAGATCTGCAGTTCCAAGAAGGGAATGCCGCAGGACATCCGAATCTCGCCCGACGGCAAGCGCTTCTATGTGGCCGACATGGAAGCCGACGGCGTGCACGTGGTCGACGGCGACGCCATGAAGGAGATCGGATTCATCGCCACCGGTCTGGCGGCGCACGGCCTGTATCCGAGCCGCGACGGCAAGAGTCTGTATGTGGCGAATCGCGGCACGCACAAGATTCACGGCAAGCGTCGTGGAGGTGGGGGCGTGACGGTGATCGACTTCGCCACCGGCAAGGTCACGGCGCAGTGGCTCATCCCGGGCGGCGGCAGCCCGGACATGGGCAACGTCAGCGCCGACGGCAAATGGCTGTGGCTCTCGGGGCGCTTCGACGACGTGGTGTACCGGATCGACACCGCAACGGGCGCGGTGGTGCAGATCAAGGTGGGCAGGGAGCCGCACGGCCTGACGGTGTGGCCGCAGCCGGGACGCTATTCGCTGGGGCACACCGGCAACCTGCGCTGAAGTCGGCACAAGTCATGAGGGCCTGAGCTGCGCCCGCGGCGCGTCACGCAGCCGCCACGCCGCGATCAACGCCAGCGCGCACAGCGTGGCCAGCATCAGAAAAACCTCATTGAAGGCGGCCAGACGCTCGGGGCTGCTGGCGCTGCGCGTGAGCACGTCGCCATGCGCGGCCAGACGCCATTCGAGAACGATGCCGCACAGGCTCACGCCGATCGATCCGCCCAGCATGCGCACGAAATTGATGGCGCTTGACCCCTGTGAAATCTGGTGCTTGTGCAGCTTGCGCAGTGCCCCGAGATTGAGTGAGGGCAGGATGAAACCCAGCCCCAGCCGACCCAGGATGGCCCAGGCCACCAACACCCAGATCGCCGTGCCCAGACCCACCGTCAGCATCAGCGCAAACGACAGCGCCAGCAGCGACAGACCGATGCTCACCAGCAGGTAGGTGGGTTGGCGGTCTGCCAGTCGACCCACCAGCGCAATCGTCACCGCCAGCACCAGGCCGGCCGGCAACAGGATGCTGCCGACATAGGACGGCGACATGCCCAGCGCCAGATGCATGTAGACCGGCAGCAGATAGGTGGAGCCGAACAGCGCCGTGCCGTAAATGAAGGCGACGATGCTGCCCATGGCGAACTGTCGGTGCTCGAACAGCGCCAGGTTCATCAGTGGCTCGCGCCCCGTGCGCGACATGCGGCGCTGCCACAGCACGAACAGCGCCAGCGCCAGCGCGGCGCCAGTTGCCAGCACCGCGGCCTGAGTCTGCGCTCCCGCATGCAGCGCAACCATGCCGTTGAGCAGGCACAGCGTGCCCGCACCACCCAGCAGCAGGCCACGCCAGTCAAGCGTTGCCCCCTGACGATTGGCTACGACCCCGCCCGGCGCCGTGCCCGGCACGTAGCGGTAGGCCAGCCAAAGCGACGCCAGGCAGAAAGGCACGACCATGAAAAAAATCGAGCGCCAGCCAAACAAATCCACCAGCACGCCGCCCACGCTGGGCCCGATGGCCGGTGCCAGCACCACGCCCATGCCGAAGATGCCGCTGGCGCGGCCCTGCTCGTGCGGCTCGAAGGCGCGCATGATGATGATCACCGGGATCGGCTGCACCACGCCGGCCGCCAGCCCCTCGGCGACGCGCGCACCCAGCAGCAGGGCAAAGCTGTTGGAGAAGCCCCCGACGATGCCTCCGGCCAGCAGCAGCAGCATGGTACCCACATAGGTGCGCCGGTAGCCGTAGCGCGCCAGCAGCCAGGGCGTGGTAAGCATGGACACCGTCATCGCCACCATGAAGCCCGAGCTGACCCACTGGGCTCGCCCCTGGCCCAGCGTGAAGTGCAGGCTCATATCGGGGATGGCCACGTTCACGATGGTTGAGGACATGATCGACGCCATGGTGCCGACCATCACCGACAGCAACAGCAGCCAGCGGTAACGCACGCCGTAGCGCGCGCGCAGTGCTTCGAGGGAAGATGAGTGGGTCAACACAGATTTGGGACCGAAATAGGCTTGAGTCTAGACGTTTCGCCAGGTCCCGGGGACTTCAGCTTGGCGGCGGTTTGGTGCCCGCGCATAGGCGCCTGGACACGACGCCGGATTGACTGTTCGCAAATCGCAAATCCCTCCTGCGCCCCCGCCAGCAAAATTGGCGGCGTGGCAGGAACAGTTTTAAACGTCGATATTCCCGGCGCGCAGCGCGTTGGTTTCGATGAACTCCCGCCGTGGCTCGACCTCGTCGCCCATGAGCATGGTGAAGACGCGGTCGGCTTCGATGGCGTCGTCGATCTGCACGCGCAACAGGCGCCGCACGGTCGGGTCCATGGTGGTTTCCCACAACTGCGCGGGGTTCATTTCGCCCAGGCCCTTGTAGCGCTGGCGTGCCGTGCCGTTTTCGGCCTGGGTGATGAGCCAGGCCATGGCCTGGCGGAAGTCGCTCACCCGTTCTTCCTTCATGCGTTCGCCTTCGCCGCGCGTGACGCGCGCGCCCTCGCCCAGCAGGTCCTTGAAGGTGCGCGCCGCGTCGGCCAGCGCGGCGTAATCGGCGCCGTGCACGAAGTCCTGCGTCAGCACGCTGCTCTTGACGTTGCCGTGGTGGCGGCGGCTGATGCGCAGAATCGGCTTGTCGTTGCGCACGTCGAATTCTCCCGCCACTTCGGCGTCGGGTAACTTGGCTTGGAGCGCGGCGGCGCTAATTTCCGCGTCGGCGACAGTGTCCAGATTCAGCGCCACGCCGTCTGCCAAAGAGCGCAGTGCCTCGGCGTCCATGAATGCGCCCAGGCGCGCGATCACGGACTGCGCCACCTGGTGTTTGCGCGCCAACTCGGCCAGGGTGTCACCGGCGAGCGCGCTGCCCTGCTCACCGCCGGTGTGCACCGTCGCGTTGATCAGCGCAATGCGCAACAGGAAGCTGTCGAGCGCGCCAGCGTCTTTCAGGTACAGCTCTTCCTTGCCGGCCTTGACCTTGTACAGCGGCGGCTGGGCGATGTAGATGTGGCCGCGCTCCACCAGCTCGGGCATCTGGCGGTAGAAGAAGGTGAGCAGCAGCGTGCGGATGTGGGCGCCGTCAACGTCGGCGTCGGTCATGATGATGATGCGGTGGTAGCGCAGCTTGGCGACGTTGAAATCGTCGTTGCCGGTGGTGCCGCCGGCCTTGCCGATGCCGGTGCCCAGTGCCGTGATGAGCGTCAGGATTTCGTTGCTCGTGAGCAGCTTTTCATAGCGCGCTTTTTCCACGTTCAAGATCTTACCGCGCAGCGGCAGGATGGCCTGGAATTTGCGATCTCGGCCCTGCTTGGCCGAGCCGCCGGCGGAGTCGCCCTCGACGATGTAGATCTCGCACATCGCCGGATCCTTTTCCTGGCAGTCGGCCAGCTTGCCGGGCAGGCCCATGCCGTCGAGCACGCCCTTGCGTCGTGTCATGTCGCGCGCCTTACGCGCCGCTTCGCGGGCGCGCGCAGCTTCGATGATCTTGCCGACGATGATCTTGGCGTCTGCCGGACGTTCCTGCAGGTAGTCGTACAACAGCTTGCTCACGATGTCTTCCACCGGTCCGCGCACTTCGCTTGATACCAGCTTGTCCTTGGTCTGGCTCGAGAATTTGGGCTCGGGCACCTTCACCGACAGCACGCAGGTCAGGCCTTCGCGCATGTCGTCACCGGTGACTTCGACCTTGGCCTTCTTGGCGATCTCGGTGTCGTCGATGTATTTGTTGATGACGCGTGTCATGGCCGCGCGCAGGCCTGTCAGATGGGTGCCGCCATCGCGTTGCGGGATGTTGTTGGTGAAACACAGCACCTGCTCGTTGTAGCCCGAGTTCCACTGCATCGCCACTTCCACGCCGATATTGGTGTTCTGGTCGCTCTGCCGGTCGCCTGTGGCATGAAAGATGTTGGGGTTCAACACCGTCTTGCCCTTGTTGATGAAGTTGACGAAGCCCTTGACGCCGCCGGCGCCGGAGAAGTCGTCCTCCTTGCCGCTGCGTTCGTCCTTCAGGCGGATGCGCACGCCGTTGTTCAGGAAGCTCAATTCGCGCAGGCGCTTGCTCAGGATTTCGTAGTGGAAATCGTTGTTGGTCTGGAAAATTTCCAGGTCCGGCAGGAAGTGCACTTCGGTGCCGCGCTTTTCCGTGGCGCCGATCACCTTCATGGGCGAGACTTCGACGCCGTTCACGGTCTCGATCAGGCGGTTTTGCACAAAGCCGCGCGAGAACTCCATCACGTGCACCTTGCCGTCGCGCCGGATCGTCAGGCGCAGCATCTTGGAGAGGGCATTCACACAGCTCACGCCCACGCCGTGCAGCCCGCCCGACACCTTGTAGCTGTTCTGATTGAACTTTCCGCCCGCGTGCAATTCGGTCAGCGCGATCTCGGCAGCAGAGCGCTTGGGCTCGTGCTTGTCGTCCATCTTCACGCCCGTGGGGATGCCGCGCCCGTTGTCCACCACGCTGATGGAGTTGTCGGAGTGGATGGTGACCAGGATGTCGTCGCAGTGCCCGGCCAGGGACTCGTCGATCGAGTTGTCCACGACTTCGAACACCAGGTGGTGCAGTCCGGTCCCGTCGGAGGTGTCGCCGATATACATGCCGGGGCGCTTGCGCACCGCTTCCAGGCCTTCCAGAATCTGGATCGATCCTTCACCATAGGCCTCGGAGGCGCCGGCCTGATGGGCGTCGATGGTGGGCTGGAAATTGGAGCTGTCTGACGTGCTCTCACCGGTATGCACGACGTCGTCGACGGCGGGAGGAGTGGGCACGGTCTTGTTTTCTTCGGTCATAAGGTTCTCAAAAATTCAAAGCCTTCGTCGCAGCGAAGGCGCGGTCAGGACGCTCTGTGCGCCGCCCTGACTAAATGCGCATCGGCATCACAACGTACTTGAAATGCGCGTTATCCGGAATGGTGAACAGCGCCGAACTGTTGCCGTCCGACAATTCCAGCCGCACCATTTCCTGGCTCATATTGGCCAGCGCGTCGATCAGGTAGGTTACGTTGAACCCGATCTCGATTTCAGGGCCGGCGTAGTCGATGTCGAGCTCGTCCACGGCTTCTTCCTGTTCGGCGTTGTTGGCGGCGACGCGCAGCGTGCCGGGTTCGATGTTCAGGCGCACGCCCTTGAACTTTTCGCTGGTCAGGATGGCAGTGCGCTGGAGTGAGGCCAGCAGCGGCGCGCGACCCAGGGTGATGTGATTGGTGTGGTTCTTGGGGATGACGCGGTTGTAATCCGGGAACTTGCCCTCCACCAGCTTGGTGACGAACTCCATGTCGCCAAAACTGAATTTGGCCTGGTTGTTGGCAAAGCGCATTTCGATCGCGCCCTCGGCGTCGCTGAGCAGGCGCTGCAACTCCAGCACCGTCTTGCGCGGCAGGATCACCTCCTGCTTGGGCACTTCTACGTCCAGCGTGGCCGAAGCAAAGGCCAACCGATGGCCATCGGTGGAAACAATGCTCAGTTGCGTGCCCTCGGCCACAAACAAGATGCCATTGAGGTAGTAGCGAATGTCATGCACCGCCATGGCAAAGGAGACCTGACTCAGCAGGTCCTTGAGCGTCTTTTGCGGTACGCTGAAAGCCGGACCGAAAACAGCGGATTCCTGCACCAGCGGAAAGTCTTCTGCCGGCATGCTTTGCAGCGTAAATTTGCTTTTCCCGCCCTTGAGAATGAGCTTGGATTGAGCCGACTCCAGACTCACGACCTGATCGCTGGGCATGGTGCGCAGGATGTCGATGAGCTTGCGCGCGCCGATGGTGGTGGTGAAGTCACCGGCGTCGCCGTCCAGGGTCGCCGTCGTGCGAATCTGGATTTCAAGATCGCTGGTGGTGAGTTGCAAAACGCCGCCGCTTTTGCGGATCAGCACGTTGGCAAGGATCGGCAAAGTGTGGCGCCGCTCCACAATGCCAGCGACGGATTGCAGCGCCGCCAGAACCTTCTCTTGTGTTGCCTTCAGTACGATCATGTCAACCTCTTCATTTAATTGTTTGAACAGCGTGGAAGGGCTGTTTGCGAACGGTAAATCTGTCATTTCCCGCGACGGCACCGAAAATCTTCAACTTGCCTTGCTGCCGCAGTAAACCCTCGATTTTCTCTTCTTTATGAACCAGCCCGCGCATTTTGCCCGATCCCTGTGCACTTTTCTCACCCTTTGAGGGTCTGCTCCAATACATGCAGTTGCTGGTTCAACTCGGTCATCTGCTGACGCTCGCCGCCGATCTTGCGCACCGCATGCAGTACGGTCGTGTGGTCGCGCCCGCCAAACAGTTCGCCGATTTCCGGTAGGCTCTTTTGCGTCAGCTCCTTGGCCAGGTACATGGCAATCTGGCGCGGCCGCGCAATGCTGGCCGGTCGCCGTTTCGAATACATGTCGGCGACCTTGATCTTGTAGTAGTCGGCAACCGTCTTCTGGATGTTCTCCACGGAAATCTGCCGGTTCTGGATCGAGAGCAGGTCGCGCAGCGCTTCGCGTGCGAGGGCGATGGATATTTCCTTCTGGTTGAAGCGCGAATAGGCCAGGATCTTGCGCAGCGCGCCTTCGAGCTCGCGCACGTTGGAGCGCACGTTCTTGGCCACGAAGAAAGCCACTTCCTCGGGCATTTCAGAGCCTTCGGCGCGGGCCTTGTTGATCAGGATGGCGACGCGCAACTCGAGTTCAGGGGGCTCGATCGCCACGGTCAAACCCGAATCAAAGCGCGACACCAGGCGCTCGTGGATGTCGGGCAAGCCCTTGGGATAAGTGTCGCTGGTCATGACAATGTGCGACTTTTTTGCCAACAGGGCTTCAAAGGCATTGAAGAACTCTTCCTGCGTGCGGTCCTTGTTGGCAAAGAACTGCACATCGTCGATCAGCAGCAGATCGAGCGAGTGATAGCGCTCCTTGAACTCGTCAAAAGTCTTGCGCTGGTAAGCTTTAACCACATCCGATACAAACTGCTCAGCATGGATGTAGAGAACTTTGGCGTTCGGGCGTTCGGCCAGCAAGCGATTGCCCACCGCATGCACCAAATGGGTCTTGCCCAAGCCCACGCCGCCGTAGATGAACAGCGGGTTGTAAAGCTGCCCCGGTGAACTCGCCACGTGCATGGCGGCGGCGCGCGCCATGCGGTTGGCGCTACCTTCGACCAGCGTATCGAAGGTGAGCGCAGAATTGAGTCGATTCTTGAACCCGTTTTGCCCATTCTCTTCTGCTGACGCGATCACCTCGGGCGTCACAAACGGCCCGGAGATATTTTGAAAATTTGTAGAATTTACGGAAGCATCTCTAGGAGTGATCGCTAACTCCACCTGGATGGACTGGCCGTATAATTTTTCCAGCATGGCCGCAATATGGCTGGCGTACTGAGCTCGAATCCAGTCCAGTTTAAAGCGGTTGCCGACAAATAAAGTGATCTTGGAAAGGTCCTCGGACACGTTGGCAACCAGGGGTTTGATCCAGGTATTGAACTGCTGCTCTGGAAGTTCCTGCGCCAATTGTTCGACGCAGGAAAGCCAAAGCGACTGTCCGGCACTGGGGTTGGCATGAAGGTTTGCGCTCAGACGGGGTCCTTGACTCATTGGGGGTGACGGTCTCTGTGGATACTTTTCATATTTTTTACTGCAGATTGTAATTTATCCAGAATTTATCCACATGCCAGGTCGGGCGCGTTGCGCAACCCCGCGAGGAGGTAAAAAAACGCGCGCTCTTGCCAGAGTCTGAAAATTTGCGATAATCGCTGGTTTCCCTGATTCGGTTCAGGGTGATTCGATCTTTGGTCGCCACACTCGGCTGGCCCTGAACCCCCTTAGGAATTCGTCATGAAACGCACTTACCAACCATCCAAAATCCGCCGCGCCCGTACCCACGGCTTCCTCGTTCGCATGAAGACTCGCGGCGGCCGCGCCGTCATCAATGCGCGTCGTGCCAAGGGTCGCAAGCGCCTCGCCGTCTAAGACGGGCGAGTTGGCTGGTGCTTGGCGCTGGTGTGTCCGTGCAGCGGCTAAAAACACGGGAACAGTTTCAGGCTGTCATGGCCGGAGGCATTGTTTCGCGCACTCTTCACTTTGCTTTGCATCGGCGTAGCCTGGATTTGCTCGACTCCGCAAGCGAAGCGGCTGCGCTGCAACTCACACCCGGAGTCTGGATGGGTGCCCTGATTCCCAAGCGCTGGGCCAAGCGCGCCGTTACCCGCAACGCCATCAAACGCCAGATCTATGCAGTGAGCGCAGGTCTGCGCCTGCCAGAGGCGGCGCACGTGGTGCGCTTGCGCGCGGGATTCGACCGAAAGCAGTTCGTCAGCGCCACTTCGGATGCGCTCAAGGCAGCCGCGTGCGGCGAATTGCAGCAACTGTTTGAGCGTGCCTCGCCCTTTCGGCCAAGTCCCGTGGTTGCGGGGTCCGCAGCATGATGCAGGCAACGCTGATGGCTATGGTCAAGGCCTACCGGCTGCTCTTGAGCCCCTGGCTTGGATCCGCCTGCCGTTTTGAGCCGACTTGTTCGGTGTATTCTCTGCAGGCACTGGAGCGGCACGGGGCCGCGGCCGGCAGTTACCTCACGTTGGCTCGCCTGGCGCGCTGCCATCCCTGGTGTGCGGGCGGGTCCGACCCGGTCCCGACAGAAAAATTCCGGCTGTTCACGCGGCTGATCCCTCTTTCCTCTCATAAGAAGTCTTCATGAACGATATTCGCCGCAACATCTTGTGGGTGATCTTTGGTGTTTCCCTGGTGTTGCTGTGGGACCATTGGCAGGTTTACAACGGGCACAAGGCCACGTTTTTCCCTTCGACCACGGCGCCCGCCGAAGTCCGCGCTACGGCCGGGCCCGCCAGCGGCGCTCCGGTAGCGCCGACTGCGTTGCCTGGCGCGTCCGTGCCCTCGCTACCTGTGCCTTCGGCTGTGCCAGCGCGTGCCAAGGAAAGCGTGGTGGTGAATACGGACGTGCTCAAGCTGACCTTTGATACGGAGGGCGGATCCATCGTCCGTGCGGAGTTTGTCAAGTACGTCGACGAGGCCGACAAGACGAAGAATTTCGTGCTTTTGGACGAAGGCAAGGAACGCTTCTACGTCGCGCAAACCGGCCTCATTGGCGCAGCCGGCGGCGCTGCCTTGCCCAATCACAAGACCGTGATGACGCTGGTGCCGGGTGAGCACACGCTCAAGGATGGCGTGAATGAGTTGGTGTTACGGTTTGAGTCGCCCGAACTGGGTGGGGTCAAACTGATCAAGACCTACACCCTCAAGCGCGGAGCCTATGACATCGCGGTCACGCATGAAGTGGTCAACAGCGGCAGCGCATCGGTGGCGCCACAGTTGTACCTGCAACTGGTGCGTGACGGCAACAAGCCGCCCGGAGAAACATCGTTTGGAACGTCGACCTTCACCGGTCCTGCGGTCTACACCAGTGCCAAGCACTTCCAGAAGGTTGAGTTCACGGATATCAAAAAGTACAAGGATACGCTGGATAAACTGGGCGTGGAAAAGCAGTCTGCCGATGGCTATATCGCCATGGTCCAGCATTACTTTGCCAGTGCCTGGATCTTGCCAGATGGCGTGCAACGAAGCATTTCCATCGACCCCATTGACATTGGCTCGACGCTGGCTGATTGCTGTTACCGGGTCAGTGTTCTCACGCCCTTGGATAGCGTCGCGCCGGGTGCCAGCAAAGTGCTGCAAGCGCGTTTCTTTGCCGGGCCTCAGGAAGAGAAAATGCTGGAAACTTTGGCTCCCGGGCTGGAGCTGGTGAAGGACTACGGCATGTTCAAGATTCTGGCCGAGCCCCTGTACTGGCTGCTGGACAAGCTGCACGGCATCGTGCAGAACTGGGGATGGGCGATCGTGGCGCTGGTGGTTCTGCTCAAAATCGCGTTCTACTGGCTCAACGCCAAGTCCATGTCGAGCATGGCCAAGATGAAGGCGATCAACCCCAAGATCATGGAAATGCGCGAGCGCCTCAAGGACAACCCGCAGCAGATGCAGCAAGAAATGATGCGCATCTATCGCGAGGAAAAGGTCAACCCCATGGGCGGCTGCCTGCCGATCTTCATCCAGATGCCGGTGTTCATTTCCCTGTATTGGGTGTTGCTGTCCAGCGTGGAGATGCGCAACGCGCCGTGGATCGGTTGGATCACCGACTTGTCGTCAAAAGATCCGCTGTACATCTTGCCCGTCATCATGACGCTGACGACACTGCTGCAAACAGCGCTCAATCCGGCGCCACCGGATCCGATGCAGGCAAAAATGATGTGGTTCATGCCGCTGATCTTCAGTGTCATGTTCTTTGTCTTCCCGTCCGGTCTGGTGCTGTATTACATCGCCAACAACATCCTGACGATCGCTCAGCAGTGGGTGATCAACGTGCGCATGGGCGTGCCGCCAAAGTTCAATCTGCCCAAGTTCTGAGGGTGGCGTGACTGACCCCATTGCCGCCGTCGCCACTGCCGCCGGGCGCGGCGCGGTGGGCATCGTGCGGGTTTCAGGGCCCCATCTTTCGGGTCTGATCAAGGCCGTTTGCGGCCGTGCCCTGCAGCCGCGCGAAGCGACTTACCTCGCGTTTCGAGACCAGGATGGCTCCAGCATGGATCAGGGTCTGGCGCTGTACTTCCCGGCGCCGCACTCATTCACTGGCGAGGATGTGCTGGAGTTGCAGGCCCATGGAGGGCCCGTCATATTGCAATTGCTGTTGGCTCGCTGCCTTCAGGCAGGTGCGCAGATCGATCCGGCTTCAGGTCGCGCGCTGCTGCCCGGATTGCGCGTGGCGCAGCCGGGGGAATTCAGCCAGCGCGCCTTCCTGAACGACAAGATCGACCTGGCCCAGGCGGAAGCGATTGCCGATCTGATCGACGCCAGCACCGAGGCTGCGGCGCGCGGCGCGAGCCGCTCCCTGGCGGGCGAGTTTTCGCGCGAAATCCATGGACTGCGCGACGCGCTGATTCATCTGCGCATGCTGGTCGAAGCCACGCTGGACTTCCCCGAAGAGGAGATTGATTTCCTGCAAAAAGCGGACGCAGCGGGACAGCTCACCACACTGCAGCAGCGCGTGCGGCAGGTGATGGGCCGGGCACAGCAGGGTGCGCTGCTGCGCGACGGCATCAAGGTGGTGATCGCGGGGCAGCCGAATGCGGGCAAGTCCTCGCTCCTGAATGCATTGGCTGGCGCCGAGCTGGCCATCGTCACGCCCATCGCCGGCACCACCCGCGACAAGGTGGCGCAAACCATTCAGATCGAAGGCGTTCCGGTGCACGTGATCGACACGGCGGGTCTGCGCGAGAGCGACGACGAAATCGAGCGCATCGGCATCGAGCGCGCGTGGGGGGAAATTGGCCTGGCCGACGCGGTGTTGTTCCTGCGCGATCTGAGCCGTGCACATGACCCAGATTATCTGGCGTC
This sequence comes from uncultured beta proteobacterium, assembly GCA_903909815.1. GTDB lineage: Bacteria > Pseudomonadota > Gammaproteobacteria > Burkholderiales > Burkholderiaceae_C > CAIKVZ01. The sequence continues at coordinate 29,900 of CAIVXG010000174.1, forward strand.
CGATGTTCTCATCGTTGCAGGTTTGGCCAAACAGCTCTCTGCCCAGGTGCCTGTGATCCAAGTCTGGAACAAGTCCGACACGGCGGCGCTGACCTCCACTTCGGCGCCGTTGCAAGCCGGGAACGGGACGAGCCTGGTGTTGTCGGCCAAGACCGGCGCCGGGCTCGATGGCTTGCGGCAAAAGCTGTTGTACCTTGCGGGTTGGCAATCCGCACCGGAAGGCGTCTACATCGCCCGGGCGCGTCACGTCCAGTCGATGCGCAGCGTGGAATTTCACTTGCTGGCAGCGCAGGCGCATCTGGACACCGGCGCGCAGTCCCTGGAACTGCTGGCAGAAGAGCTGCGTCTGGCGCAGAACGCGCTGGCAGCGATCACCGGTGAGTTCAGTTCGGACGACTTGCTGGGTGTGATCTTTTCAAAATTCTGTATCGGCAAGTGATTGCGCACCTGCGGCTGCGCCTTGTGAGCAGTTGTGGGCCAAGGTAACCAATCCTAACAAGCCTTGTGCTGAGCAAGAATCGGCGCTACGCTTGCTGGTATGAGTTCAGCTTCTGCGACCACCGAAAAGTTTGACGTTCGCAATCTGGCGCGCGCCGTTGAATTGGACGCCGGCCCTGACGGCCTGAATGTTCGCTTGACGTCGGAACAATGGACGGTTCTTGCCAATTATCTGCAGCCCTTCAGTGTGCAATCCGGGCAGATCTTGATGGAACTCGGGGAACTGGACCGGACCCTGTATTTTGTTGAAAGCGGAACCTTGAGCGTGCATTGCGAGGACGCCAAGTCGCGCATCCGCCTCGCCTTGGTGGGCGCAGGTTCGGTCGTGGGCGAGGGCGGCTTCTTTTCTCACCTCGCGCGCCGGGCCACCGTGCAGGCCTCTGGCGCGTGTGTGTTGTGGCGTTTGAATCCGCTTCGTTTCGGCGAACTGGTGAACCGTCAACCTGCCATCGCAGTGGAAATGCTGCTCGCGCTGGGCATGGTTCAGGGCCGTCGGCTCAGAGACCGCGGCCGGCGCATCGCCGCCACCTGAATTTCGACGGCACGCCTTGGACCTGCTGCGTGAAGGTGGGGCAGCGGTTTCACGCCGTGTCGAGCCCGGACGGCGAGGGTCGACCGCTAAAATAGCGGGTTCAATCCCGCCTCTTTGCCATCTTCCCGGAACTTCTTATGCTCAACCCTCAAGCAATGGCCAACGCAATTCGCGCCTTGGCTATGGACGCAGTGCAAGCTGCCAACTCGGGCCACCCCGGCGCACCCATGGGCATGGCCGACATGGCTGTGGCGCTTTGGGGCGATCATCTGCAGCACAACCCCGCCAATCCGCACTGGGCCAATCGCGACCGCTTCGTGCTGTCCAACGGCCACGGATCGATGCTCCTGTACGCCTTGCTGCACCTCACAGGCTACAAGCTGCCGATGTCGGAGCTGAAGAACTTTCGCAAACTGCACAGCAAAACCGCAGGCCACCCCGAGGTCGGCGTGACGCCGGGCGTGGAGACCACCACCGGACCGCTGGGTCAGGGCATCAGCAACGCCGTGGGCATGGCGCTGGCTGAGAAGTTACTGGCGAAAGAATTCAACCGCGACGGCCATGCCATCGTGGACCACCACACCTATGCGTTCATGGGCGACGGCTGCCTGATGGAGGGCATCAGCCACGAGGCCTGCGCTCTGGCCGGCGCCTGGAAGCTCAACAAGCTGATCGCGCTTTACGACGACAACGGCATTTCCATCGACGGCCAGGTCGCGCCCTGGTTCGTGGACAACACGCCGCTTCGTTTTGCCGCCTACGGCTGGAACGTCATCGGCCCGATCGACGGCCACGACGCGCAGGCCGTGTCGGATGCGATTGCGCAGGCGAAAAAATCCGCCACCGATCCCACGCTGATTGTGTGCAAGACGGCCATCGGCAAAGGCAGCCCGAACCGCGCCAACACCGCCAAGGCGCACGGCGAACCGCTGGGTGCGGAAGAAATCAAGCTCACACGCGAAGCCCTGAATTGGCCCCATGCGCCGTTTGTGATCCCCAAGGACCTGTACGCTGCGTGGGACGCAAAGGTGGCTGGTAAGGCCGCACAAGGGGCCTGGGACGCCTCGTTCACCGCCTACAAGGCGGCCTTCCCGGAACTGGCGAAGGAATTCGTGCGCCGCATGAAGGGCGACTTGCCCAGGAAGTTCGCCCAGGTTGTGGTCGACACGGTGCTGGCGGCGCACACCAAGGGCGAAACCGTGGCCTCGCGCAAGGCCTCGCAGATTGCGCTCGAAGCCCTGACCGCAGCCCTGCCCGAATTGCTGGGTGGCTCGGCCGACCTGACGGGATCCAACCTCACCAACACCAGCAGCACGCCGAACCTGCGTTTTGACATGAACGGTGTGGGCAATGGCGGTCGCCACATCAACTACGGCGTGCGCGAGTTCGGCATGGCGGCGATCATGAACGGCGTGGCACTGCACGGCGGCTTCATCCCCTATGGCGGCACGTTCCTGACCTTCAGCGACTACAGCCGCAACGCCATTCGCATGGCCGCGCTGATGAAACAGCGCGTGATTCACGTGTTCACGCACGACAGCATTGGCCTGGGCGAAGACGGCCCCACGCACCAGTCGATCGAGCACGCCGCCAGCCTGCGCCTGATCCCGAACCTGGACGTCTGGCGCCCGGCCGACACGGCTGAAACCGCCGTCGCCTGGGCTGTGGCCCTGCAGAACAGTACGCGGCCCACGGCCTTGTTGCTGAGCCGCCAGAACCTGCCCTACGCGCCCAAGGCCGACTCTGAAATGGCACCCAACGCCAACGGGCTGGACGCGATCAGCAAGGGCGCCTACGTGTTGGCCGAGCCGCGCGAAGTGGGCCTCAAGAAGAAGGCCCAGGCTGTCATCATCGCCACCGGCTCCGAAGTGCAACTCGCACTCAAGGCGCAGGAACTGCTGGCGGCTCAAAAAATCGCGGTGCGCGTGGTTTCCATGCCCAGCACCACCGCCTTCGACCGTCAGTCGGTGGCGTACCAATCGGAGGTGCTTCCCGCAGGCCTGCCGCGCATCGCGGTCGAAATGGGTGTGTCACACGGTTGGTGGAAATACGGCTGTGCAGCGGTGCTGGGCATCGACACCTATGGTGAGTCTGCGCCGGCGCCGGTGCTGTTTGAACACTTCGGTTTCACCCCTGCCAACCTGGCGCAGACGGTGCAGGCGGTGTTGCAGCGCAAGGTTTGAGACGGCGGCTTTTCGAGCAAATTCCAATTTTTTTAAGGAAATGAAAATGACGATCAAGATAGGCATCAACGGATTTGGGCGTATCGGGCGCATGGTGTTTCGCGCTGCGGTGCAGAACTTCTCGGACATCGAAGTCGTTGGCATCAACGACCTTCTCGAGCCCGACTACCTGGCCTACATGCTGCAGTACGACTCGGTCCATGGCCGCTTCAAGGGCACGATTGCCGTTGAAGGCAATACCCTGATCGTCAATGGCAAACCGATTCGCCTGACCGCCGTGAAGGACCCGGCCGAG
>CAIVXG010000175.1 GCA_903909815.1 uncultured beta proteobacterium
ACAGATGTCTATAATCTCTGCGTATAGTCGCTTCAGTTTATCTACTGTTTCATCGTTCGACGGATTGAAGGTCAGGCCAACTGCCTTCTCACCATACGTCATTTCTCTGCATTCGGTGTTTCCCATAATGTTTCTTATGTTAGCACCCTCTCTGCTAATACCACCAAACGCGCTAGCGCTGACAGACTGCTAGCCCATCTTATTCACGGCGTGGCAGGGATTCGCTGGCGGGCGTCGCGTAAGGCGTTGATCACGTTTAAGGACTGGGTGTCGAAGCCATCCTTTCCACGCGAACGCGCCGAGCCACACCCGCCATGTCCGACGATACTGTCCTGCCCTTTGGATTTCCAGCGGTCTGCCGCAAGAAAGTGGTCGCGGCCTTCGATGGCGGGCGCATCACGTCAGATGGCGGGGTGATGCTGTTGGCCGCAGCCGAGCGTCGCATCGGTATTGCCGCCAGGCTGGCAGCGCTGATCGCCGACCCGCGCAACCCGGCGTTGGTGACCCACAGCGTGGCCGACATCCTGCGTGCCCGCATGCTCGCCATCGCCTGCGGTTACGAGGACGCCGATGATCTCGACCATCTTCGCACCGATCCGGGTTTCAAACTGGCATGCGGGCGGCTGCCCGACAGCGGCGTTGATCTGTGCTCGCAGCCGACTGTCTCGCGTTGGGAGAACATGCCCAGCCTGCGCGAGGTGATCGGCCTGACCTACGCCTTGGTTGACATCTACTGCGCCAGCTACAAGCGGCCGCCCGCCGCCGTCACGCTGGATATCGACGACACCGTCGACGTCGTGCATGGCCATCAGCAACTCGCTCTGTTCAATGCGCACTATGACGAGCGCTGCTTCCAGCCCATCCACGTCTATGACACCGCCGCATCGCGCCCCGTGACGATGCTGCTGCGGCCGGGCAAGACGCCGTCAGGGGCGGAGATCCGCAGCCATCTGCGCCGCCTGCTGCGCCGCATCCGCCGCCATTGGCCGAACACCCGGCTGACCATCCGCGGCGACGGGCACTACGGCCGTCCGGAGGTGATGGCGTGGTGCGAAGCCAACGATATCAGCTACATCTTCGGCCTGCCTGGCAACGCCGTGCTGGACCGCCTGGTGGAACCGGCGGCAGACGATGTCCGCGTGCGCCGCGCCGAGGCCCAGGCGCCGGTGCTGCGGCGCTATGCCGAGACCCGCTATGGCGCGAAATCCTGGCGCTGCGAACGTCGCGTGGCCGCAAGGATCGAGGCCACCACGCTGGGATTGGATATCCGCTACGTCGTCACCAACCTGCCGCAGGGCAGCGCCGAGTGGCTCTACGACACAATCTATTGCGCGCGCGGCCAGGCCGAGAATCTGATCAAGTTGCACAAAACCCAACTCGCATCCGACCGCACCAGTTGCCGCTCACCGCTCGCCAACCAGGTCCGCCTCGTGCTGCACACCGGCGCCTACTGGCTCATGCTCTCATTACGGGACGCCATCGCCAAACCGCACGCCTTGGCAACCGCCGAGTTCACCACCCTGCGCATGCGCCTGCTCAAGATCGCCGCCCGCATCACCGAGACCGCGACACGCGTCCGCATCGCCTTCGCCGCGGCTTGCCCCAAAGCCGATTTGTTCCGCCGCATCGCAGTCAGCCTGCAACCCGCCGCACCCTGATGCACGGGGCCATTGCCCCCGAACCAACCGCAGCCCGAAACCCCAACGCCCATCAAAAACCACCGGCTACCGCGATGAAACAGGCGACAGGAAATCCATGCCCGCCGCTCAAATCGCGAAACGAACGTCAGCCCCATGAATAGGACGGGCTAGCGACCTCTCACCCTCCCGCCCTCGCGGGAGGGGGCCGGGGGGCGGGCGGCGCCACCGCACCCATTCCATCAATCGCCACACAGAAAAAGGGCCCCGGAGTTTTCTCCGGGGCCCCTATCAGTTTCAGCCATCCGCCCAACGGTTAGTTGTTGTTGGAGCGGTTCCC
>CAIVXG010000176.1 GCA_903909815.1 uncultured beta proteobacterium
GCTCCCGGCGCAAGGCCTTGATGCGCTGTCCAAGGGCCCTCCTGGGATCGGAGGGCTTGCCTGTCTTGGGTTGGCCAGAAACGCTGGTGGGTGGGTGTGGAATGCGGGTTGGCACGTTGCCAAATTTGCGCTATGTATACTCACTCATACACACACTAATTCGCACATTTGTAACGTTTTGAAGGAGTTCCAAAGGATGAACCACCCAAGAACCAACCCCGTTGGGGGCGCAGATGATTCGCAGCGGGCGGGAGGCTTGCCCAAGGTGTTGGCGCTGCGCTGGGCGCTGTGCAGTCTGGCGGTGATGGGCGTGCTCGCCCTGGTCGCATGCTCACCGCGGGGAGAAAACAAGTCGGCAGCGCTGGCGGCGATCAACAAGGGTTTGAGCAGTGGCACGGACTGCCTGGAGGCGTCTGTAGGAGTCGAGTACTCGCCCACGGCCTATGGCGCCAGCCCCGAGCGCGTGCTCAGAACGCTGCTGGCGCAGGGACTGGCCAAGGAAGGACCGGTCACGGTGGCTCAGCTCTTCGGACCACCCAAGACCAAGCCGGGGTTTGTTTTCGCCGAGGAGGCCCGGCCTATGATCGTGCGCAGGCCATCCAATGGATTGCCCAATCAGCTGCCCTGCGTGCGCAACGGCCACTTTGAAGTAACCCAGGTCGACGCCATCGATGTGGCCAACGATGCCACCGGTCACCTGTTTGCCTCTGTGCGCGCGCACATCCACTTCGTGCCCGAAGAGTGGCTGGCCAAGACGCGGGACGATCCCGCATGGTCCATCTATTGGGCCGGTATGAAACGAATCGAAGAACCCCCGTACCTGTACCAACTGCTCAAGTCGGGCGAGGAGTTCTATTTCACGCAGCGCGGCACGGCACTGAAGTAGCGCACACCACTTTGTTGCATCTCACGTGCGTGCGCGCAGCACACAACTCGTTTTCAACTCACTCACTTTGGGGATGCTCATGAATATGATCGTCAAGCCAGTGCTTTTCTGGGCTCTGCTCACCTGCGGCGCGCTCGCCCAAGCACAGACCCAACCCACGGCGGCACCCACGCCTATGCCTTCGACTGCGCCGGTGGCCGCGCCCACACCCGCACCTGCGCCGCCAGCTTCGGCCCCGAGCGCTCCCAGGAAACAGGTCGCGCGCCCCGCGCCCAACACAGCGGCGACTGCGGCGCCCACCACCAACCTGTCCACCAACCCGCCCAAGCCACCTTTACCGCCTCCACCTCCAAGCCTTCCCCCGCCCAGCCAGATCACGCTGGACATGTACAACGCCTACGCCCACGGCAATCTGGAGCTGGCGGACATGCTGCTCAAGCAGGGCGCCGATATCAACTGCAACAACTGCGGTGGGCCGCCGCTGTTGTTTCGGGCAATTTTCAACTACAACTGGACCTCACCGGACATGATCGCCTGGGTGCTGGCGCGTGGGGGCAACCCCAGCGTTACCTGGATCGAATCCGACAGCAGCAAGAGCGCCCTGATGGAGTACATCCAAAGGATTCGAGCCACGTTGCCCAAGCAGGGCGTCACCAACCTGATGATGCTCAAGCGCATGCTGGACGCCGGGGGCGATGCGCGCGCGCGAACCGCCTCTGGCCAGACGGTGTTGCACTTCTTGAGCACCAACGCGGCGTATTTCGCGCCGCCGGATACGGCCTCGTTGCAGGAGCTCATGGGCTACCTGGACGTGCTGGTGCAGCGCGGAGCCGACATCAACGCCGCCGACGATGCTGGCCGAACGCCGCTGTGGGTGGGACTCTCCAGCCGCTGCAACGCCAACCTTGCACGTGCTTACCAGCAGCGCGGCGCCGACATCAGCGTCAAGACCAAGGACGGCGTGAGTTTTCGTGATCTGGCCTACAAGGGCGCGGTCTCGGGCAACATGGAGTGCAACGCGCTCGTGGCCTACCTGAGTCAACCCGCTGCGGCGCAGCAAGCGCCGGGCGCGGCAGGTACACCCGGCGTCAATGTCCCTGGCACAGCGCCGTTCTCAGGTTTGAGCGGCTTGTGGCGTGGCATGTTCAAGGTGTCTTCACCGCGTCCCAACAGCGTTCGCGTCCTCGGCAAACTGGACGACCAGGGTTCGGTTGCGCTCATGACGCACACGGACTTCAGTTCCACGGGACGCATGGAGACGGTGCAGGGGGAGAACTTTGTGATGCGTCTGCGCTCGCGCGCACCTGTGGGCCAGCACTTTGCCGATGGGTCGACGCAAACGAGCGAGTTCACGCTCCAGGGAACGCTGGCCCAAGGCCTGTTGCATGGGAGTTACCAGACCTCGCTGGAAGTGGGTGAACTATTTCTTTGCAAGGACGGCACACCGACACGCCCCGAGTGCACGCCGCCACCCGAGCGTATCGGTCTGGGCGACGCTTTGAAGAGTTTGAGTGGCGCCATCAAGGCGCTGCCCGGATCGCGCTGAACACGGGAGGACAAGAAGAATGGAAATCAGCATCTTTGGCAGCACCGCCGAACTGATCGAATCCACCAGTGCGGTGGTGGGCAAGCGCGCCGCTGCCGTGATCGATCACAACAAGAAGGTCTGGGGCGACCTCTTCCTGTGGGACCCGATGAACGGCATGGTGCAGTTCGATCGCCATGCACTGTACCCACTGCTGCTGCAGCAAAGGCGAAAGACGAGTCCGTGGCTGGGCGCAACGCTTTGGCTCACCGATGGGGCGATCTCCCTGGTCAAGGCGATCAGGCGCATGACGGGCGGCTCGTACGGCGGCACGTTCGGCTACGGGGACTTTGGCAGCATCATGGCCATGGGTTCGGCGGTCGTCTCCGTCATGTTCGCGATTGCCGCGGCCATCGTGCTGGCCCCGCTGATGATCCTGGGCTGGTGTTTGAGGCAGTGGATCAATCACGAACTCGTGTCGGAGTCGCAGCGAGTGGTCGATCAGGTGGGGGCGTTCTTTGCGCAAAGGCCATCGAACCAGGCTTGAGTTTTTGTGAAGAAGGCGCCATGCGGGTCGAGCGTGAAGTGCCGCCCTGGATGCTGATCTCGGACCGTTGGCCGCTTTGCTCCCGCGTCCCCTGGCCACTTGAACGACTTGAAACGGAAAGGTGTAATCATGACCTGCAGGAAAAAGCTCTATCTGATGGCTGCGGTGGTGGCTTTTGCACTCGCAGCCTGCGGCGGCGGCGGTGGCGGCAGCGCCCCCACCCCCACTCCCCCAGCACCGACCACGATCACCACCACGCTCACGTCGAGCGTGAACCCTGTGGCCTCCGGCCAACCCACGGTGTTGATCGCCGTCGTCACCGGCGTCAACGGATCGAACCCCACGGGCAAGGTCACATTCATGGACGGGACGACGACCCTTGGGTCTGCAACCCTGGTCGTCGGTCAAACGACCTTCACCACCACCTTTAGCACCACGGGCCAACACAGCATCACAGCGGTTTACTCTGGCGACGCCGCCAACGCCACCAGCACTTCGGCTGCATTCACTGAAACGGTCAGTGAACCCCTGGGCTACACCCCCCTCGTGACTTCGGTTCCCGCCCCCACTTATGCGGCCGGATCGCAGCAACTAGCGGCTTTTAATCTGCTGAATGCCGAACGTGCGAATTGTGGGTTTGGACAGGTGTCCCAAAGCACCCAACTCGATCAGGCGGCGCTTGCACACGCCAACTGGATCGTGACGAACAACACGGTCGGACACAATGAGGCGACCGGCACTCCAGGCTTCACCGGCATCACGAGCATTGACCGTGGAATCGCCGCAGGCTACACGTTTTATAAGGCAATTTACGGCACCGAAATCATCAATTTCCAAGGAGTCGATGGTGTTCAAGCCGTGCGCAGCCTGCTTTCGGCACCCTACCATGCTCTGGCCGGAGTCTCCCCCAACCTGAACGTCGGGATTGGGATTGCAACCGGAGTGACGCCATCCCTCCCCGGCGTTGTGAACATCGACTTCGGCACACCGGCTGCCTCGGCAGGCCCGCAGGAAATCCAAGGTGCCGCCGTCCTCACCTACCCCTGCCAAGGCTCGACCGGTGTTGACTACGCATTGCTCGGCGAGTCGCCCAGTCCGGTGCCCACACGCAATTTGGCGACTTCGCCGGTAGGCACCCCCATCGTTCTGCACTCCAACGACAGGAACTCTTTGCTGGTGACTGGAGCTTCGATTACCAATGCGATCACGGGTGTGTCTGTGCCGATTTTGCAAGTCAATACGGTCAGCGGCAGTGGGCCATTTGGGGTGGCTGACACATCGGGCTTGCTCTCCACCGGTGCCGCCATCGTGATCCCCAGTCTGCCGTTGCTGCCCAATACCAGTTACACGGTGTCAGTCCAGGGCTTGGTCTATGTCAATGTCTCTCCTTCGCCCTGGTTTTCTGTTGCCGGTACTTCCTGCCTGAGCGGCACCAACGCCTACGGCAATGGATTGACCTCGGATTGGACCGGCCTGACCTGCACCGATGGCACGTGGACCGCGATGCCCGGCGTGACATTCTCCAAGACGTTCACTTTCACAACAGGGTCTGCAGCCGCCTTGTAAAGAGAGCCCCCAATTGCTTGCAGCCTTTCGGTTGCCGCGGCCGTGGGTAGGACCGCGCGGCGATCCAAGTCAGGCCGGTTGGGTTCTTTGGGCATTTAGCTGAGTCACCCCACTTTGCGCAGCTTCATGCCCGGCCCCCGAGCCGTCAATATCCTTGACGACATCACCGATGCGGGGGACTTGCGCGAATCAGGTCCTGCTGTATCTTGATTGCATGAGCCAACCAAACTATTCAAACGTCGTTCACCCCCTGCAGTTGTCGCTGCGCTGGCAGGCTGAGGCTGAGTTGTACTGCGCGCGATCGATGCTGGGATGCGCTTGGCGTCTGGTGTGACCAGCGCGGCGCCTTCCTTGGGGGTGAGCCGGACCTGGCGTTCATACTTACGCGACGTGGTGCCAGTCCTTTGCGGCCACGGCTGTCCCGCTGGCTGTCACATCAGCCCTGCATTGCGTCGTTCGACCTGGCATCAGATGGGTTCGCTGCGCTGGAGCACAGTTCGACGCCAGGACCCCATGCCAACCAGCGCTCCCCCGCACTCGAGCGGGACGTGCTTGCCGCGCGGGCCATGATGGAAGCCCTGGCAAACTACCAGCAGCATTTGGTTGAAGAGTTTCAGGGCACGATTGCCATGGTGCCTGTGATCATGCGATTCATTAAAAAGCCATTGAAGCTTAACCACTGCGCATAAGCCACAGTGCAAAGCGAGTCCGGTTGGAATATCCGTGACTCCAAAAAATACATGCCGGAAAGTGATCGCGAGTACGACGGTCGATTCATTGTCTGTGTGCCAGCGTTGCCAGGAGATTTTGCGTACGGGTAAAGCGCAGGCGATGCTCTATTCATGGCATGTGGGTCAAATTGAGCCGAGTACTAAAATCAGGAATCTCAATTTCATAGGAAACGCCCATCATGTCCACTTA
>CAIVXG010000177.1 GCA_903909815.1 uncultured beta proteobacterium
CGGTCACGGTAAACCGGAATCGGTGGTCACGATAAACCAGAATGCCTGGTCACGATCGGTCGGAATGAGCGGTCACGATCCACCAGAATCGCCGGTCACGATAAACCGGAACGGGTGGTCACGATCGACCGGAATACCCAACAGGCTTGCAGCCATTGTGGATTTCACCTTCAACCTGGGTGCCGGGCGGCTGCAAACTTCAACCCTGCGCCGACGCATCAACCAAACGGATTGGGCCGGTGCCGCGCTGGAACTTCGCAAATGGGTTCATGGCGGCGGCCGGGTGTTGCCGGGCTTGGTGGCGCGGCGGCAGGCAGAAATTGCACTGTTGGGGCAGTAGATATGACATCAACCAAATTTGCGAATTCATACGATGCGATGAACGCCTCCCTGTGTCGCAACCTAAACTTCCCGCCATGCATTCCTTCATCCCCGCTGCCATTCGCCGCTACCGCAACCAGCGTCACCTGACTCTGGAAAACGTCTCTGGCATTGCGGGCATGTCGGTGCAGCACCTGTCAGAGATTGAGAGCAGCAAGCGCGATCCGCGTTTGTCGTCCATCGAGCGCATCGCCGATGCGATGGAACTTGCAGTGATGCTGGTGCCAGAACACATGGCACCTGACATTCGCCGGTATATCGCATCCCAAGGCCGGGTGTTCACAGCCACACAGTCCCAAAAGGAAATCATCCATGACGACCCAGCTTAATTTTTCGGTAGATGAGCAACTTGATGCCGAGACCGACAAGCCAGTTCAACACGGCACGTTCTCCCGAGATTGGGCCGAAGAAGAGGAGCTTGACGAACTGATCGACAGCCTGGAGGCAGGCCGCATCAGCCACAAGCAGGGCCTGCTGCGTGCCCAGAAATTGCTGCTCAAGTTTCCGGGTCAGTTGGAGATTCAAAACTTCATCGCCAATCGGCTCTGGAGTCTTGAGATGCGCGATGAATCGACCGATGTGCGCGAAAAAGCCTTCCGGCAGGCAACCGCACTCATCCCGCCAAGCTTCAAGGGTCAGATCAACTGGATTGAAATCGACAACCGGTCCTTCTTGCGCATTGCCCACGGCTATCTGCTGGGGCTGATGCACCGGGGTGACGGCAAAGCCGCCAAGGCTTTGGCCAAAAAGCTGCTGGCCTGGTGCCCCGGCGACAACCTGGGCGTGCGCATGCTGCTGGGCGACATCAGCATGATGACGGGCGATACCAAAAGTGCCATGAAGAGCTATCTGCAAGAAGCCACCGATTCACCGGCGCACTGGTACCAGGCGGGCCAAATTGCGTTTCGCGAGGGGGATTTTGTGAGTGCCTGCACCTATATGCGCCGGGGCATTGCAGCCAACCCCTACATTGCAGAAGGGCTCAGCGGCCGCACAAAGATTAACGAGCACCTGTACTGGCATGCCAGCAACCGCAATGGACCGGAGTGGGCGACCGACTACCTGAGCGCGCCAGTGTGCGACTGGTCAGCGCAAGAAATCGACTTTGTTGACTGGGTGTTTAACTCGGCAGCAGTGCTGCGCGAACGTGCCAGCCTGATGGAGCAGCATGAAGGGTTGACCTACGAACGCGACTCTGTGCGGAGGGAGCCCTTTGCCCTGCGCAGCTCTTACTTCGTCAACGAGTTGACCGATGAATTGTCCAAAGCGATGGTGAAAAGGAATCAAAACCGCTATGGCGTAGAAATCTGGCCATGGGAACGTGCAGGATTTACCCAGTCAAGATGAGCAGATAGGACAAAAACGCTATGAATAAAAGAGCTACTTACGCACACCAGCTGTGCGCTACAGGCCTATTTCTTCAATGCCGTCACAATCTGCCTAACCGCCGTCTCAGGCGCAAACAGTTTTGAATACAGCGCTCTGCAACGTTCCTTGTAGCTACCATCGCTCCCCAAGCCATCAATCAGCGCGAGCGCAAGCAGCGCCAGAGAATCTGCGCTGCCGTCTTCACTAACGCGCCCCACGTTTTCATGGCGAATGATGCCTGCCAGGTCGTTACCCGCGTTGATGTTTGCCAGAACAGGCAAGCGGCTTTGCATGTAGGTCAGGAACTTGCCGGGGATGTTGTGGGATTTGTGGCGGGGGTCCAGGGCTACCAGGCCGACCTGGCATTGTGCGTATAAGCCAGGAATTTCGTCGGGGTGAATTTCGTCCTGGAACAGCACGTTTTGCAGGCCACGTGCTTGGGCATCTGCAGCCAACTTCTTGACGTCGCTGCCACGACCGACGAACAGAAAGCCGACATCGGTGCGATAAAGCAGCTTTTCAGCCAGGTCAAGCAGGATGCCCATGCCCTGCGCAACACCCATGTTGCCCGCATAAACAAAAACCTTGCGTCCAGCCAGTGGTGTTTTGGCAATTTCAATCGAACAGCCTAAAGCAGGCGCATCGGCCAGCCAGTTTTGCAGCATCTCTAGTTTGCGACCGGCGCCTTGCCGCCAATTTTCAAAATAGGCTTCGTTCCCTGGCGTCTGTATGCCAATCACGTCCGCCACCGAATACTGGTAGTTGGCAACCGCCTTGAAAAACTTGTAAGGCAAGCCCCTGCCCATCAGCCCCATGTCAGCAGCCCACTCGGGAAAAATGTCACGAATAATCAGGTAGCCCTTGCAGCCACTGGCTTTTTTCAGAGCATTGGCCAGTGGTCCGTGGAAAATTGATGGGGCGTACCAAACCACGCCATCCCAGCGCTCTTCTGCCAGCGGACTTTTGCGTAAATTGCGCAGCATGGCAAACGGCATCAAGAATTCGTTGATCGTGCGGCTCACATAGTTGATGTCTTTGGTCTTGGGCGCGCGCAGGCGCAACACCTGCACACCGCGAAAGTCTTCCAGTGACCATGGCGCACTTAAACCCGCTGCGGGCAGCATCACGGTCAAGGTGTGACCTTGCCGAAAAAATTCCTGTGCCAAGTCCCGCAACTGCACCGCGCCAGAGGTGCGCAGCGGCGGAAAAGTGTCTGCAATCAGTACAACCCGCATCAGCTTTTGTGCCAAACCTTGCGGTTAACAAAGTCGGTATAGCTTTGAATAATGCGCAGCACCTTGTCAGACACATTGTTGGGTGTGTAATCGGTTACCAAGCGCAAGCTGCGTTCGGTGCCCCGAGGCTGGGTTTCCAAAATGCCTAAGCCTTGCATAACGCGGTCAATGCTCATGCCGACAAAAATCACAGCAGCCTCTTCAAACCCCTCAGGCCGCTCATGCACTTCGCGCAGGTTCAGCGCCGGAAAGTTCAGAATCGACGATTCCTCGGTAATCGTGCCGCTGTCGGACAACACTGCACGTGCTTGCGTTTGCAGCTTTACATAATCCAAAAAGCCAAAGGGCTTCAAAAACTGCACCAGCGGATGCGCCGTTAAACCCAGCGCATCCATGCGCTTACGGGTGCGGGGGTGGGTTGAAACAATCACTGGCTCTTGGTAGCGCTCGGCCAGGGCATTCAAGATGGCAAAAAGCTTTGACAGGTTTTCAGGAGAATCCACATTTTCTTCACGGTGCGAACTCACCAAAAAGTAATGCTGCTGCGTTAGCCCGAGCCGCATCAACACGTCTGATGCTTCAATGCCCGGCATGTAATGCTCAATAACCTCGCGCATGGGGCTACCGGTCTTGATCACCTGGTCTGGCGGCAAGCCCTCGCGCAAGAGGTAGTCACGGGCAATCTCGCTGTAGGGCAGGTGGATATCTGCCGTGTGGTCAACAATGCGGCGATTAATTTCCTCGGGCACCCTGAAATCAAAACAGCGGTTGCCTGCCTCCATGTGAAAAATTGGAATCTTGCGGCGCTTGGCTGCAATGGCAGCCAAAGCGCTGTTGGTGTCCCCCAGCAGAAGTAAAGCCTCGGGTTGGTGTTGTTCCATTGCCTTGTCGGCTGCCATGATGACCTGGCCAATGGTCTCGGCAGCGGTTGCTCCGGCGGCTTCCAAGAACGTATCTGGCTTGCGAATACCCAGGTCGCTGAAAAAAACCTCGTTCAACTCATAGTCATAGTTCTGGCCGGTGTGCACCAGCACATGGTCGCAATGCTGGTCCAGTTTTGGTATCAAACGAGACAAGCGAATGATCTCAGGTCTGGTGCCCACAATGGTCATGACCTTGAGCTTACGCATTC
Source organism: uncultured beta proteobacterium (assembly GCA_903909815.1). GTDB lineage: Bacteria > Pseudomonadota > Gammaproteobacteria > Burkholderiales > Burkholderiaceae_C > CAIKVZ01. The sequence goes on from CAIVXG010000177.1 coordinate 4,117, forward strand.
AAAGCGTCCCGAATGATGTTCAGCTTCATCAGGGTTTGTTTGACCCCTTCCACATCTAGACGTTGCGTGTTGTGTGAGGTGTAGTCATCAAAGGTAGGTATGGCCACTTCCCCTTCAACAAAGTATTTAGCGTAATTCAGGTCGCGTGAATCTGCGGGTATGCGGTAGTAATCGCCCAAATCGTCCGCCCGTGCCATCTCCTCGCGCGACAACAGTGATTCATAAAGTTTTTCGCCATGGCGGGTGCCAATCACTTTCACCTCGCTGTCACTCTTTAACATTTCCTTCATCGCTTGCGCCAAGTCACCCACTGTCGAAGCCGGAGCCTTTTGAACAAAAATGTCGCCAGGCTGCGCGTGCTCAAAAGCGTAGAGCACTAGGTCCACTGATTCGTCCAAAGACATCAAAAAGCGCGTCATGTTAGGGTCGGTAATCGTTAGCGGCTTGCCAGACTGCAACTGGTCCAAGAAAAGAGGAATCACTGAACCCCGTGAAGCCATCACGTTGCCATAGCGCGTGGCGCTCAAAACAGTTTTGCGAGGATCACACAAGCGCGACTTGGCGACCATTACCTTCTCCATCATCGCTTTGGAGATGCCCATTGCATTGATGGGGTACACCGCCTTATCTGTGCTTAGCACTACACAACGTTTTACACCGTTAGCTATGGCTGCGCGCATCACGTTTTCAGCGCCTTGCACATTGGTGCGCACCGCCTCCATGGGGTAGAACTCGCATGACGGCACTTGCTTGAGTGCGGCTGCATGGAAAACGTAATCCACACCCCGCAAGGCGTCATCAATGCTGTCGTAGTTACGCACGTCTCCAATGTAAAACTTGACCTTGTCATTCTTCAGCGCAATGCGCATGTCTTCTTGCTTTTTCTCATCGCGGCTGAAGATGCGAATTTCAGCAAAGTCTGAATGCAAAAAACGTTGCAGAACCGCGTTACCGAAAGAACCGGTGCCCCCTGTGATCAGCAGTACTTTGTCTTTGAACATTTTCAAAATTCCCCTAATTAAATTAATGTTAACCAAATACACGCATCGTGCGTAATAATTCAGGCCAAGGTTTGGGCACAAAATCCGTCGCATGTCGAAAGCGACTGGAATCCAGCGAGCGGTCAATGACCAATTGATTGTCTGCGCTGATGTCAATGGTTTTGCAATAGGTTTGCGCCACCAATGTCAGCAGATCAAACTTGTTGATAGGCTGCGCCGACACGTGATAGACACCATGGAGCTCAGGGTGTGGAATAACATGGTCGCGTATGACACGCGCAACTTCCACTGTAGGCAGCCCAGAAAAGATGGCGCGCTTGTAGCCTTTTACGCTACCTTCTTGGGCGAGGAACCACCCGATCAGGCTGCGCGCACCATCCAGTTCGTGGCCGATGATGGAGGTGCGCAATGTAATGGCATGCGGGTAGTCCACTTCGCCCAGGTATTTACTGCGACCGTACAGGTCTTTGGCGTCGGAAGCATCAGCTTCGGTGTACATGCCTTTTGCCCCAGAGAAGACGCAGTCGGTGCCCATGTGCACCAACCGAGCCCCAGCCACATCACAAAGGCGTGCCAGCCGGTGCGGCAGAAGCGCATTGACGGGGATGGCCGCCAGCGGATCGTCAGCCTCGGCCAACTGCTTGACCAAGCCAACGCAGTTGATGACCACATCCGGGTGCACAACTGCAAATAGCCGCATCAGACTGTCGATGTTTTCTACATCCACACCTGTAACGACGCTCGAATGCAACTCACTGGGCAAAAGACGTAACGTCCCTGCCGAGCGGACAGATCCGAATGTCTGATACCCAGGACTTTGCGCAAACAGTCGTAGCACCGCATTTCCGAGCATGCCAGACGCCCCCAACACGAGTACCTTTTTTAGTCGATTAATCACTATCAAACACTCCTAATATCAATCTGCCAATCGTTACCTAACTCAATAAATGGGGTAGCCGACATCATGTTGCTGAACTCGCAGCCCCAAACCAATACTCGGCTACTCTGCGACATCACGCCCCATCTTCCTTGACAATCGCTGGTTTTGGTCGCGACGGGTCCAGCAGCCACTTACTCACCTTCAACGCAGCGCATCCAATCTTGTCCCAAGAGTACTTGTCGATCACGAGTCGACGTCCACGCTGTCCCATCCGCTTTAGCTCGCCCGGATCACAGTCGATCGCATCCCGCAACGCGTTCGACACTCCTTGTACGCCTGGCGCCACCCACCAACCGCAATGATGCGTCACCAAATCCTGCCATGGCGCACCCGTAGTGGTGATCACCGGCAACTCGTTAGCCAATGCCTCGGCAACGGCAATACCGAAGTTTTCGGAATAGGTTGGCAAGACAAAAATATCGGCCTCATCGAGACATGCTTGCTTACGCGCGCCATCCACAAAACCAACGAATTCGAAATCAGACTCCAGCCCCTTCGCTCGAATTAAAGCCTCCAACTTGGCTCGATGACCCTCCTCATCGCCCCCGGCAATAACAATTCGCCAACCCGGTCGTCGAACAATAGCCCAGGCTTCTACTAAATCCAACAACCCCTTCTTCGGATGAACACGAGATAAAAAAAGAATCGTCTTGACTTGGCGGCTTGCCGCGGGATGAGGAAGCGAATCAACATCAACACCATTAGGGATGATGGCAATAGGTTGCCTTAAACCTAAACGTCTTACGCTATTTGCTTCCTGATCCGCAGTCGCAACAAACAAGGCAGCCAACCGAAGAATCGCACCTTGGTAAGTCCTAAGAGCCAGCAACTTCTTATGCCGTTTGTATCCAAGAGCCCAAGGTTCCAAGCAGCCATGTGGAGAAATAACAAGGGGCAAGCCTCTCTTGCGAGCAACAAGCGCAGCAGCGGCCAGAAATGGAGACCACATGCCATGAAGGTGGATCAGGTCGATTTGCTTTTGCTCGCAAAGTGTCTGCATATAGTCGTACTGAGCCAATAATTCCAGCAGTAAATTACGCCGACTAGGTACTACCAGCAGTTCCAAGCTCCCCATACCAATAAATTCACGGCCCTGCTTTCTCGAAATGTGTTTGGATAGAAGAGTGACTGCACATCCCGCCCGTCCAATGGATTCTGCATAGCGCAACGCCGCTAACCCCTCACCACCAGATGCCGACCCAGCATTTACCACTACATGGAGTTGATATTTCATAATTGTTCTTGGGTTTGCAATTATATTCGTACTCAATTACGACGGTAAGATGTAAATGAGAGGGTATTGAATATGTCAATATGTCGAACACATTTATAGATAAGATTAAATTTTGTATTCGATTTTTTCGCCGATATTTCGGAGAATAATTCTTTGATAAGAAACGCTTGAACTGATAACTATTTCTCGGAAGAAAACCTAGGCATGCTATGAAGGCATCAGAATATCACGAATATAATTAACCACTTTTCTTCCCTGAGCATCCCATGTTTTATATTTTTGCATGTAATCTCTGGCCCGCTTTCCCATCTCTATTCGAGACTGAGGGGCCAGTGAGGCAACATCGCTGATCATATTTGCCAAGCCTAGCGCTGATTCATCGGTTAGCAGGTAGGCTAAACCAGAAAATTCATCTGCCACATGACCGGTACAAGTAGTTATGACCGGCGTCCCCGACACGAGGTATTCCATCATTTTAGATGGAAAGAAGTAATCAGTATTCAGATCCTTGGTCAGACGCATGTTGATCAGCACATCGGCATTTTTGTAAAGTGCCAATACTTCATCAAAATTTATAATCCCATAAAATTTTATACGTTGATCCTTCTTTGCAGCACACCGAATTTCATCCTCCAATGGCCCCGCTCCAGCAATCTTGAGGCAATAATCAGCATCCTTCAATAAGGCAAATGCTTGGAGTAACACGTTAAAACCATTGGTTTCGTTCAGACTACCGATGGATACGATTGTAAAATTCGCGCCGTTCAACTCCTTCTCCCCTGCAACCACTCCGGTCTTGCTCAGCAAATCGGATGTAATCCCGCCTTCAACACGCACAAAGGATGCTTGCGGGGCAAAATCTTTCATAATGCTATCGGCGACAACAACATGACCATCAAAGCGCGGGATCAATATCTTGTGCAACCAGAAATCAAATCGGTTTAAAAATGTGTTGGGGACCGTCTGTCCAGGCACATTTATATCATTAAGCGATACAAAAGCCTTTGCTCCGATAAGCCTAGCACCCAACAGAGTAAAAAAGCCGGGTGGAACGGTCAGATTGTACGTATACACTACGCGATGACGAGCATGTCTGGTTCTCCAGCCCCACAGCAAAATATGCAACAAAGTGAGCGTCCCAATTGCCATCTGCTTGACTGGTGTTATATTCAAAAAAGGCAGCAACGTCACCTGCATTTTATTATTCAGTTCGGTGTATTCTTTTCCTACATAGAATATCCCGCCGCGCGGAAAGGACTGGATTTGGCGAATGGAAATGATTTCAGAAGGTAGCAAACCAGCAGTCTTCAGGCCAGTCAATAGATTTTCCTGAAACATCGAGCCAGCTCTAGAAAAAGTATTGGTATGGAACTCTGGTCTATCTGGAAGCACGCTTCCGATATATAAAAGTTTAACTTCTGAAAAGGAAAGATTTCTATTAGGCGACAACATTATTCAACTTCCCGGCAATTTTCTCAAATACCTGATTGATCTTGGCCGCATTCACTACGACATTATGGATCCGGCATGTCCGAAGATAGTTGTTTTCACCAATCACATTCGCCAGCTCTCTTGTAGTCAGCAGCTTTTCAATCGCTTGCGCAAGACCTCTCGCGTCCCCAGGTCGATATGTCAAACCGTTTACGCCATTACAGACGAATTCCCTTGTCTGTGGAAAATCAGGGACAACTGCTGGTTTAGCCATTGCCCCAGCCTCTAAAACAGGTCGTGCTTGGTGAGGTTTTATTGCCGGAAAAACAAGAACGTCCGAAGCCGCATAAAGGCGGGCAACATCCGAATGCATGCCAACAAATCGCACCCGCTCAGCAAGCTTGTATCTCTTGATCGTTTGCATAACTTGCTGTCTGTATTCAACTCCACACAGCCGACGCAACTTAAAGAGCGCTCTTTGAAGAACGCTTAATGAATTCATGTCGGGTGAACCGCAATAACCCGCAATCATTACCAGCAATCCATTTATGCCAGACAGCATCGATGCAGCCTGAAGTAAAGGTAAAGTACCTTTAATTTTATCAATTCCTCCCATTAGGAGAACAACGTTAGATGCTTGCGGAATATCAAGTTCACTTCGAGCTCGTTCGCGAGAGTAAGAACGATCATAGCCCCTCAGGTCTACCCAATTGGGAACTACCTCTACAATGGGTGCTTGACAGTGCGACTTGTCTCGATCAAATTGTGATATGAAAATGACTGCATCCATCCAGTTGGATAGCACGTAATAGATCCACCTAGTCCTGAGGCCAAACAAGCCCGATACAGTAGTTTCTTGAACCATGCACATCACTTTGGCGCCAGCCCTTCGTGCTGCACGCGCCATTGGTGCCAATGTCATGGCATTCAAGCAGACAATATCGGCACCACTGTTACGGATATAGTTTTCCCAGTAATATTGGTCACGCCAAATCCTATAAGCATTCCACATAAAACCCGGATTTAGGGCAAAGCAGGAGTAACCCGTATAGTGCGAAAACTGGTAGATGGGGCGGTTTGAAATTCTTATCTCGGCACCGGTATCCTTCAGCTGATCTACGACATCACCATCAGGACACACCACAATCGGTTCGAATTTCTGCTTATCAATTGCCGTTAGTATGTTGGCAAGCATAGTACCAGCACCGCCGCGACATCCGACTTGATGAATAAATAAAATTCTCCTTCTCTTCATGGACGTATTATGTGAATTAAAGTCGGATTTTTAACCATCGCGGTTTCTGACGCACTCTTCATTCCTTTAAAGGATGTAGCGCTAATCGATGACATGAAATAAAAAAGCACGAAAATTTCAGTAACTACAATCACAGGATTATAAATTCCGCCTAAAATGAACAAAAAGCAAGATGTCAGTTGTCCCAAACAACAAATTTTTATATCGCTTATTTTTTTCTCAAGCAAAAAAGATTTTGTAATTCTTCTAATTACTAATCCAATAAATAATATGTAAAAACAAAATCCAAGCATTCCATATTCGGCGAGTTGATCTAGCCATGAAGAATGGCCTCCAATTTTAGTAAAAAGGATAGGATTTTCTCTATTTGTTACGGGCCCCACACCAAGCAAAGGATTTTCTAAGAAGGTGTTGAATGACAATCCAAATAAATCTGATCGCTCAGTTACATCCCCTTCTTTTATACCACGATCTTTAATGCCTGAAAATTGATTCGTCGCTTTATCTGCAACGTAACTAACCTGTTCTATCTCACCGAGCACTGACATCGACGTTACAACCAATACCGCGACCGCCCCGACGTAGAGAAGTAAAGTTTTTATACTTGACTTGGCATATGTAATATGGAAAATCCCGAGAATAACCAATCCCAAAAACATTAACAGAATAGCGCCCATAAACGTAGCTATGGATACAGCAAAGGCAATGGCACCAGCTATGATCCATAAAGCAATTGCCTTCGTCCCGTTGCTAACTACAGCGCGCGTCACAATAATTGGCAGAACTATTGCCAATCCGGTGTAATAACCATATTGCCCCACGCTTGCCACACCAGCCTCTGCTATCATTTCAGGTGTTGCAGCCACACCCATGATAATTCGAGCTAATGCAGGCTGTGACCATAAAGTAGGTATTGACCTGAGTACTTCAACACCTATTAAAATAACAGTCACCAGCAAAACGGAAGCGCTACCATCACGTTGTGCCGAATAACTAATTTGCATGAATATTACCATGCTCATAGTTAACATGGTAAAAAAATGCAGATCCCCAGTAAATCCATGCGTCAATACTGCATTAAGTATTACAACTATCAACCAAGAGACGAGGCTAAAGACTTCATACTTTCGACGCTTCAACTCGATGTATGTATTATTTAAAGAACCATGGTTCCAAAAAAAAGTAGTCAGCAACCAAAGGCTATAAACGGCCCAAGAGTTCCGGATCCCATGGCCAGCGGAATTTAAATATGGAGAAACAAGCGTCATGACAAACAGCGATGCAAAGATCACACTGATGTGGGATGCGGTAAATCTTAGGATCTTCATAAACTAAAAAAACATCATTCAAACACGAGCGATAGTCTTATTAAACCGGAACCCATTTTTTAGCAGATGCGCAGATACCGCCTGCACCGCTTCATCAATATTCTCCAATCCGCTTGCACAGAATATATTCGTGACATGCAAGCCACCAGTAAGGCGAACAACAAGAGACTTAGCGCGTGAGCCCCACAAATAAATGAACCAATAAACTAGCTGAAGGGTTCCAACCAAAAAACCCATTTGCGTTGCACGCAGTGCACTATAGAAGCTGTACTTCGCAGTTCTCATGTATCTAGTATGAAATATGAAACAAAATGCATAGAGCAATGGAACATTGAAATCCTTCAAAATATCTGTTCGCCCAGTGGCTCTTAAAGAATTTACTGTAGCTTCAGCCCATATTGTTTGAACTGAATAAAATACAGGAACGATATCAGACCAATCCTGCTCACACGTTGCAGGCAAATGTGCCTGATCGCGTAACCACCCTATATGTTTTTTCATGCCGCTGAGTCCAGCATTGCTTTTGGCCGAACTGCCGGGCACGAACAATGGGTAGTCAACATGGCAGATTCGTTTTGCATAGCTGGCAACCGCCAGAGCGGCGGACATATCGGGACTGACGCCGGGGAAATAGGTTCCGGTTTTTGCCTTAACTTTGTCCAGGCATTCCTTGCTTACGATCCCGTAGTATGCTTTGGGCAATTTGTGAAAATTCTGTCCTGCATCCTTGGCGCATTTGCGCATTTCCGCATCGCCATCCGGATATGAGATGGCGCCAGTAAATGGACGCACACTCACTTCAGCTGCCCCCATCGCGCCTTTAGCATTCATGTGCAGATCGGGCCAAACGTAATTAACCAGGCTGGTCGGCACCAACGCGTCCAGAGCATTTTCCTTTGCCCATGCAGTCGCCTCAACAATTTCCGGATTCACGCCATCATCATCACCGATTAAACAGACATACTCCCCAGAAGCTAGACTCATGGCTCGATCGTAATTTTCGCTCATTGAAGACCGAATATTTGAATAGCGATATACCAGTCGCTGGTCGGACACATTATCGCGGAGCCACTGCTCAAGCTGATTGCTATCACTGTTGTCCTCCACTACCAACTGAAGTAACTGACTCGGGCTACGCAGAACGCTCTGTATGGCTGACGTCACATAGTCGAAACGGTTACGAGTAGGTATAACAACTGACAGCAATGGTGCGATATTATTCATTGTTTAACTCGGATTTTTTGGTTTGGCTCAATTTCATTACTTTCTGCACTCAACATACAAGGACAGTTCCGGGCACGTAGAATCAAATAGATGTTTGTCTCTCAAAATTGCGCAATGGGATTGCCCAAATCTAGACTCATACATCGCTGTAAAATTCGCCGCCCTGAGCATTGTTGATATCTTGTCGCAGTTGAACCAGTTGATGTGATCTCCGACATAATTCTTCTGAAACCCGGAAGGCAGCTGACTGATGAAATAATCAAGAGCTTGTTCCTTTGGCAGCCTGCCTAAAACCTCACGGATCTCTGAATTGGAGATTTTATTTCCATTTTTATCAGGATGTGTCTCGGTTAACGCAGTGGCAAAGTGGTCCAAAAACTTCTGTTCAATGCTGGTGTTAAATACGCCATAGGCATTCGGCCACTTCCAAAATGCCTCATCGTTACGACAGAACGCATCGTACTCTAGGTCGATGTCCGGACAGGTTATCCGGAAGTATCCCCCCGGCTGCATGCAGCGGTATATTTCGCGAAAAAGGTACTCTACATCTACGTTGCTTATATGTTCTATTACGTGCGAGGTATATGCCACCTTTATAGAATTATCAGCAAAAGGTAGGGGCTGGTGGGATGTAAGGTCATACTGTACATGAAGCCTCCCAACCTGACTATTTGCATAATATTCGTTGGGCGTATCCACATTGTGCCAGTATGGATGATAGAAGTTTCCAGCACCTATATTTATGTAGAGCGGCGTTTCAGACCTTGCACTCTCTTCATATAGACTTATATCTTGAGTTTCATTTTTTACTCTGACGACCTCTATACCTAGAGGCGCAAGAATTTTGTTGGCGAACTTTCTTCCAACCCTTAATAAACTATTCATAACAACTTAATTCCCTAATCTGATAAGGCGCATTCTAAAAACCGCATTTGATGCCGACAATGAAATTGTTATGCGTCAACAAGCCTGCTTTGCCTGAGAAAGTGAGCGAAATTTCGCAAAGATCATTCTTCTGACGAGAGTTGCACTCATAGCTGATGCACATACCGCAAGAAGGAATATCATGCCAATACTTGCGAGCAATAAAGGCTTGGCAATGGGCTCACTTATATATATCCGACCGATTATTGCAATTATCACAGCTGTCAAAAGAGGCTTGCCGACATCATCTAAATACCATTTCCATTTCTCACCTTGAAGGATACGTCTATGCATCAGATGAATCATCCCAATGATTTGACCTGTGTATAGCGCCACCGAAACGAAGCACGCACCGAGTGCACCATAAGCAGAAACAAACCAGATCAGAGAAGGCATCAACGTAATTACGGCAATGATATTCAGATACAAACCCAGCCTAGTCCAGGCAAATGCAAGTTGCAGCGCGTAGGGAATCAGCATCAAAGCCATCAGAGTGGAGGCTGTTACGAGAATACTGACTAGCAGATATGTGTTCTGTGCGGATACTTCACTCCCTGTCCAAAACAACATTATCTCCTTCGAAAAAAGAGCCAGCACCAGCCCAATAGGGATTATAAGGACTGCCATCAACTGGCAAGATCGATGGTAAAGATCCGTCAACTCGGAGAATCTTTGCGTAGCGACCAGTTGAATGAAGCGAGGGTAAATAGCATTACTTACAGGAAAGGCAATCATACCGGGTACACTGGCAACCACGCCCGCCAATGTATAGTAGCCGAACGTTTCGAGTGGCAGCATCTTGGTAAGGACTAGCTTGTCCACCTGCGTAAGAAGAATGCCAGTTAGTGTAATGCCAGCTGTACCGGCCGCAAATCGCCAGAGAGGACGAATAAGTTTGAGGTTAAAACGAGGCGTGGTAACAATAGCCGGTAAGCTCCGCCATATCAGCAGATGACCGGCAACCAGTTGGATAACGCTTATTGCTACCTGCCATATGAAAAAGGTCTGAATCGAAGGGTCTACGAACTCTAGGATTAATACTGCCCCAAGTCCACGCAGAAGGCTTAGGCCCACAAGCAGGCCATTTAGAAGCGTTTGGCGCTGAAGACCTTGCATGCCGCCCTGATAGATAAAAAATGGGAACTGGAGACCCACTGCAACGCCGATGAGAAGGATGCTTGAGGATACGGTAGTAACGGAAAGCTGCGCAAGATTCACCCAATGTTCCGCAATCAAATAGGATGAAGTTGCGATGGCAAGGGCGATTAGTAGTCCGACAATAGCAAATATCCCCTCGAAAGTCCGACACAGGTCACGCATATGCTGCGCGCTATCATCCATGACCGACAATCTGGCAGTTTCGCGGGTGAATGTACCACTCAAACCCATATCAGCCAGCATGAAAACAGACTGTAATATGGCAAATAGCCCGACAAGACCATATGCCTCGGCACCTAAATATTTTAAATAAAAGGGTACGAAAACTATGGCTAATAAAGCTGAAATGCCTCTGCCCAAAATATTGGAAATTATATTTTTTTGCAGCATTTTTCGGTTAGCTCGATATTGTGCAGGCATGAGTATCCCAGCAAGCAGCGAAAAGCCACTTGCCTTATAAGCATATCTGGTTGGTCATATCCAACATTTACTTTAGTGTTAACGGTTATATAGCATCAACACATTTTGATGCCAACCATTACTGTCATGGTCTGACATCAGTTCCTCACGAAGGCAGCGGTATCAGCTAGCACGGGCGGGGTATCCAGCAACACCAGATCGTATTCCGCAGACACTAGTTGTTTCAGGTTGCCGTGCATCAGCAAGAGATGCGGAGCAGAGGGCAGCGCACCAGTCGGGATGAAATCCAGATTGGGCAAGATGTTGCGGTGCGTCTTCACGTATCGGCTACGGGGCCAGGCGCGGGTAGATGCAGCTGGAGCCCAGGAGCAACGGCTTTTGCACGCCGTGCGTATGGCCGCGTGGATGACATTGGCCTGCATCATCAGGTTTTGGTGGATGAAGTCTGCCGGGTAGGTGTTGTTGGCATGGATGCCGCCCACTTTGGCAGCGGCCGAATAGACCCGGGTGGGCTTCTCTGCCGCAAAGAAGGCTTGAACGGCGGACTGGTTGGTGAGGTCGAGTTCGAGTTCGGCGTGAGTTTTGAGGACTAAGGACTCAGGACTCATGCCGCTCTGCAGCAATTTGCGCACGATGGCTGAGCCAACCATGCCACGGTGGCCTGCGACATAGATTTTTGGCGTGCTACTCATGGATTGGATTTCGCTTGTTCAGCGGGCATCGGCTGGTCAGCTTCAAGCTGCAGTGCTTCAATTTCCCCCCGAAGCTTTTCATATTCCGCCATCTTGCGTTGCAAGAACCGCTTGGTCAGCGCAGCCTTTTCAGCGACCCCGGTGGGGGTAAGCAGGTAGGCATAACTCAGTTTGTCGGGGTTCTTGCTGAAGTTGCCCATCTTGATCCAGCCTTTTTCAACCAAGGCTTTCAGGCAGAAGTTAATAGTGCTGACGTTGATGCCCACTTCTTTGGCTAAAGTGCGTTGGGACACGCCAGGGTTTTCCTGAAGCACTTTGAGTGTCCAAAACAGGGTGTCGTCGTTGGCAGTCTGGCGGCGTGTGGTCATCGGGTAAATTCGTTCTGGCAAGTTCTGGAATCTGAAAACAAGTAAATTCAGAATAGCTACCGCAGCCAGTGGTCGCCCAGATGGACGTGTGACAGGTTGGCTGGTAACGCGCTATCGTTTTACTTTTAAACGATTTTAGACAAGGATTTACCCAATTTGGTGCGATGCAAAAAATAATTTCGCACCTGACAACTGTTCTGTCCAACATTCACCCCTCCGCACTTAGCAGCGTTGCGCCCTGTTGCTGCTGCACCGCCTCTTCCATGCTGACAGTGTTGGCCACCAGTTCCAGGTGGCTCAAAATCTCTGGCTCTTTTCTCTCGATGTAGCTTTTAACGGCTGCATTGGCCAGCAGCTTGGTCAAGTAGCCTTTGGCTTTGGCCATATTTGTCCACCAGCGTGTGGCAGCGTGCCAGCACCACGCTGATGACCAGTTCGTCGTTCAGTGTGAGCAGATCGGTCTTGGGGTCACGCCAGACCTGGCCACCCAGGTTGGCAATGGTCTGCTCGGTGCGGACGATGATTTCTGGGTGCAATTGGCGCAGACGGCGGTTGAGCTCCATGAACTCCAGCCGGTCGGCATTGCCAAAGCCGACCAATTGGTAGGCCCGCGACAAACTGCCAAAACGCTGGCTATACATACTGGCGGTGGCCCGACCCAAGGCTTGGTTGATGATGAAACCCGACAAGCTGCCGCATTCGGCGTACAGGCGCTTGAGGTGTTCCAGCAGCTCCTGGTCAGTGAGCTTGCGACTGCGCTCGGCCAGGATTTCTTGCGCAGTCATGAAGGTGGCCACCGGCACTACCCCGGTAAAGGCACCTTCCTTGCGGATCCACATGTCGGGTGGGTTGTCGACATGCTTTTTCTTAAGCTTGAAAGAGTGGCGGTTGTAAACGTTGTTGCCGATGTACTTTTCATTGGTCAAAACCTGGCGCACGGTGCTGTAATTCCAGGGGCGGTCACAGATCGGTGAGGATGGGGATGGCGTTGAGGCGGTTGGCAATGGCCGAGATGGCCAAATCATCCTGAATCAGCCACTGAAACATCTGATTGACCGTGGCCACTTCTTCATCGGTTCCCGGCACCAGGATGACCCGGTCTGTTTGCAAACTTTTGTGCTCACCGCGCTGCAAGGCGCTTTTGAGGTTACCGCTTTGATCCAACAACACCCGGCGCAAGCCAAACCCTGCCGGGCCGCCTTGCCTAAAACCCAACTCAATCAGGCGGCACTGGCCGGCAAACACCTTGGCCGAGAGTTCCCGGCTGTATTCACCGGCCATGGCGCGTTTGACACCTTTGACGATGGTGGAGACGGGAGAGCCATCGTTTTCAAACTGCTCGGCAACATAGGCGACCAGGATGCCTTTGCGCTTGAGCTTGTATTCGTAAAAAGCGGCCTCGTCAGCGTCTTGAAACCGGCCCCAGCGGCTGACGTCGTAAACCAGCACCAGGGTGAAATCAGCCACACCCGTTTCCACATCGGCAATCAACTTTTGCAGCGATGCCCGCCCGCCAAGGGACAGGCCACTTTTGCCCTCATCGGCATAGGTGCGAACGATCTCGATGTTGCGGCGCTGGGCATATTCCAGAATCTTGTCGGCCTGGTTGTTGGTGGAATATTGCTGATGTTCGGTGGACATGCGGACGTATTGGGCAGCGCGCAGCAGAGTGGGTTGAGATGGTGGTGGCGCTGATGGGGATTGGTATTGATCGGGTGACATGGTTGCCTGGGCTTGTTTGGTGCGGGTTGGACTTCTTGTGGTTGTGTCCATGTTGGCTTCGAAGGCGACAAGCTATCAAGTCAATTCCAGAGGGGTTTGAAGATAAAGTTGCTGTGTGCGGACAGGTGGGGGCACGGGCGGGGAGAACGCGTTGCTCGTGATGGAGATCACGATCTGAAGCAGTGATTAACCTGTTTTGCGCAGACTGGCGGTGTCAATGCGCATGGACACCGGCTTGCTCAGGATGTTGAGCAAAATCATCGAGCGGCTCTCTGCATCCGTGTTTTGGTAGATGTCCGTATAACCGTTCCACCTTCAATGATCCAAACAGCGTCTCGCTGCAGGCGTTGTCCCAGCAGTTGCCGCGTCGGCTCATGGAACTGGTGATGTCGTACTCCTTGAGCACTTCCCGGAAGTCCTTGCTGGCGTACTGA
>CAIVXG010000178.1 GCA_903909815.1 uncultured beta proteobacterium
CCACAAACGATAACAAAGGAGTACCGGCCTATCTTGTTGGTGCACCGTCCCGCGATGGAACCGGTGGCGTTCCAGGAAACGACCTCAAGAAAACCGGGATGTCAGGGGGCTGACGTGCCTTGGACTTCGACGGACGTAACAGTTGGAGCTGGGAACGAATGGAAAGGAAACCGAGGCAACTGTACTGCTGATGAAAGAGGCCGCCCCGGCCACGCAGAAATGGCAGGATGCGATCGACGAGAGCATGGACAATGAGGCGGTCAACAGCACGAAGCAGTTCGAGAACACCGAGAGCCAGTATCAGCACGCCCGCAACATTCTCATAGCGGCCAATATCCTGTGCGTCGCTGTGGCCGCGCTCTTGGGCTGGTTGGTCACCCGCTCAATCACGAGTCAACTCGGTGGAGAGCCGGGCGAGGCTTCGCTCTTGGCGCAAGGCGTGGCCGAGGGGGATTTGACCCGTCAGGTGAACCTGAAGAATGGCGATACTTTGAGCATGATGGCCAACCTGGGGATCATGCAGAGGACCCTGGTAAGAATAGTCACCAACGTGCGCCAGGGCTCGGAGAGTGTTGCCACGGCAAGTTCTCAGATTGCACAGGGAACCAATGACCTTTCGTCTCGAACGGAAGAGCAGGCGAGCGCGTTGGAACAAACGGCAGCATCGATGGAGCAACTCAACGCTACGGTGAAGCAGAACTCTGACAGCGCGCGTCAGGCGAATCAACTGGCTATGAACGCCTCCAGCGTCGCCATCAAAGGTGGCGAAGTCGTGACCCAGGTGGTGGACACCATGAAGGGCATCAATGAAAGTTCGCGCCGAATCGCTGACATCATTCAGGTGATCGACGGGATCGCTTTTCAGACCAATATTCTGGCGCTTAATGCAGCGGTTGAGGCTGCCCGCGCGGGCGAGCAAGGTCGAGGGTTTGCCGTGGTGGCAACCGAAGTGCGTTCATTGGCCGGCCGAAGTGCCGAGGCGGCCAAGGAAATCAAGACCCTTATTTCGGCCAGCGTCGAGCGGGTTGAGCAGGGTACGGCCCTTGTTGACCAAGCTGGCGCGACGATGACGGAAGTTGTGACCGCGATTCGGCGTGTAGCTGATCTCATGGGCGAAATAAGTTCTGCCAGCGCAGAACAAAGTGCCGGGGTGGCCCAAGTGGGCGAGGCAGTCGTCCAGATGGATCAGGTCACGCAGCAAAACGCGGCTCTGGTCGAAGAGATGGCTGCCGCTGCCGGCAGCTTGAGCGCTCAGGCACAGGACTTGGTCCAAGGCGGTGGGCGTTTTCAATCTCGGCACCGGCCACCAGCGAGCCACACCACAAGTCGCACGCATCAGTCCTGGACCGCCGATGATTCAGGGTGTTACTCGAAAAATTGGCGGCTCCGGGGCGACAGGTGCAATGTTAAAGCCCAAGACAGCATCGATCGGCGTGCCTGCACCCGTTGCGAAAGCCCAAGGTGTGAACGACGACTGGGAGAGCTTCTGAGGCCAGCTTCGGTGTCACTGCCATGGCAGTTGGTGCTGAAAAGAACTGAACGTCTTGCGCCACGGCAATGATCGGAGTAAATCAGACTGAGGTGTCGTAAGGCCGCTTTCGCTGCGGTCCCGCAGTTCAACTTGCCGGCTTGTATGTCAGCTTTGTGATGATAGCCTGACGGTGGTGGGAATCCAACGAACGTCGCCTTGGTGTCTGGACCATTTCGTTGGGGCGAAAACGTTCATTTTTGACGCCGCTGGCTCCTCAGGGCTGATTGGAGACGTTAAGCCATTAGTCTTACTGGCTCAAAACAGACTCCGCCCATTTTTCGGCTAGTGCGACAGTTGCGAACCACTCAAATCGGACCTCTGCCTCCCTAATGTGCTTGGCATAGTGGGGCCCCATAAAAGTGGCACCTTCAATCTCATGTGGCAGAACAAACGCAATTCCCGAGGGAGCAAGCTTCAATTGCACTAGTTGCCTGCCCAAGGTTGTTAGGTGTGCAAGAGCTTCCGGTGTGCAGAGGGCACTCTGCTCAAACTCACAGAGGTTCACCCAGGTTCCCTTTGAGGCCATCCCAGGAAAAACGTCTCTGACCAGCGCTCCCATTACCTCCACCAGTTCTGCATTAAAGGGGCCAACAGCCCTCGTCCAAAGGATATTTCCTCGCTCTTCATATTCAACTCGCCCATGTGGTTTGAACTTGCCGGGACTGATTTTGTCTGTGGAGTAAAGGTTGCCGGTCATGATGCTCTCCTAAACGGCTCGACCCAAAGGGAAAGGGGAAGAATTGAGTGAATTCTCGCGCCGAGTTTGAAGTCAAATCTGAACGGCTGCGTTCTGAAGTATGACACGCTCGCATTGCAGACCTTCGGCAGGACTTCGGTCCCCGCATGGCTGGCGGTCTCTGACGGGCTGAGTCCAGACGTTGAGTTTGTCGATCTGCCTTCTCTATTGCCGACATCGACCTCAGAAAAAAATTGGTCGACAATGCGGTGCTGATTTCTTGAGGCACTGCACGCGCAGCCAACCGTTGTGAAAAGGCGGTAATTGATTTACGTAGCCACAGACTCGTCAGAACACTGAGATGTCACAACGGAGCGACTGCTCGCTCCAGCCAAGCGCGCGCATCTCGGTCCAGTTCGCTCTCATGCGCGGCCCAGACTCTGGCATGGTAGGCATCGATCTGTTGGCGTTCCTCGGACGTCAGTCTAGCCAAGTCCATCAACTCGCGACAGTAGGGAACCAAGGTCAGCGTCTCGAAGGTCAGCATTGGTCGGTCACCGCCTTGTATGGACATGGGCTCAGTCACCAGCATGACGTTCTCGATGCGAATGCCGAAGTGTCCCTTTTTGTAGTATCCCGGCTCATTGGTGACGAGCATACCGGGCCTCAAGGGCGCGGTGATTCGACGGGTCGTGATGCCATGCGGTCCCTCGTGTATGGGAAGGTAGGAACCCACTCCATGACCTGTCCCGTGGTCAAAATCAAGACCCGCCGACCAGAGGTCGAGGCGCGCCAATGCATCCAGATGGTGGCCACACAGGCCGACTGGGAAGTGAACAGCGGCGACGCGCAAGTGGCCTTTGAGTACATCGGTATAGCGGCTGCGCATTTCCGCAGTGGGCTCACCGACCGCTACTGTACGGGTGACATCCGTCGTGCCCTCGAAATAGTGTCCGCCGGAGTCAAGGAGAAAAAGCGAATTCCGGTCAAGCAAACGGTTCGTGCGTGTAGAAACGCGGTAATGCGGCAAAGCACCGTGTGGACCAGCGCCCGCGATTGCCCCGCAGGACAGGTCCTGCAGGGCAGGAGATTCTCTGCGAAACGCTTCGAGTCTTCGGCAAACCGCAATTTCGTCGACGTCGCCTTGCTGGCTGCTATCAGACAGCCATTGCAGTAACTTCGTCAGCGCTAATCCGTCCAGACGATGCGCCACCCGCGCACCTTCAATCTCCGTTGCATTCTTGATGGAGCGCGGAAAAACCACCGGGTCTGTGCCTTTCACAACTTTTGCTCCGTGCCGTGCCAGCAAATCGAAGACAAATGCACTCGCCGACTGCGGATCAACCAGCACTGACCGGTCCGCAAGGTGGCGCAATGCGCCTTCAAATGCCTCGCTCGGTAGCAACTGAACCTGCGGTCCTAATGAGTTCAGCAGGGCATCGTCAACAGTTGCCATTTGGACAAACAGCTTCGCCGATCCATCTGACCACAATACGGCCTCGGTCAACGGCAGTGGCGAGTGCCGCACATCATTGCCCCTAATATTGAACAGCCAAGCTACTGAATGGGGTGACGTGATCACTGCCGCTTCGGCTCCCTGCGCAGAGATGTCAGCGCCCAGTCGCAATCGCTTGGACAAACTGGTCTCGCCCGCATAGCAGACAGCGTGGGCGCGCACCGTGGTCCGTCGAGTGGACGGCCTTTCGACCCAAATGGCGTCGACGGGATTGCCTTCGAGAGGAATTAGCTGAGTCTGTGCACCCGTCACGATGCGCCGCAACGCAGCGACCCCGTCCAGAGTGTGCAGGCGGGGGTCATAGCCGATACGCATGCCTGGCCGAGCATGAGCGCACAACCAGAGCGATGCGTCATCGGCGTGGGCATCACCAAGCTCGATCAACGACGAATCGATCTGTTCACCCGCCTGGATCCGATAACGGCCATCTACAAACAATACTGCCGCATCTTTCAGAACGATGGCGTAGCCGAATGTGCCCGTGTAACCAGTCAACCAGGCAAGGCGGTCATATGGAAGTGGGACGTACTCGTTGGCCCACTCGTCTTCGTGCGGGACGATGAAACCGTCAAGTCCGGCAGCACTCAGGTGCGACCTGAGTACTGGCAAATGAATGGCAGCTGCGGCGCGGTTGCCTCGGTCCACGTAGGACTGGAAAGTGGTTTCGTTCATCGGGATGGACATTACCTATAGGCTGTGAAGATGATGCGGAACCTGGCCGGGTATCCGTGTCTTACAAGGGTGAGAATCGCTGCGCATGACTTTCCGGCATTGCAGTCGCGCCAGCGCCGCCGCAAAAGACTCCCTCATGAGAGTACGTGAGCCAGTTCTTGACATAGAGTTTCGTTGGCCTATCGGCCAATAGCCAGAGCCGTTCAGGATGCAGGCGAAGCAAAGTGACGGGTATGTCGGCCATGCGGGCACAGTTGGCGCGACCAAACTCGCTGGGAACGGACATCGAGTCCACAAGATGTGACAACCACAGGTCGATGTTGGGCCCCCGCAATTCATACACTGCAAGCGCTTCCGACAGGTCGATCGCAAGCGCGGTCTCGCTTTGGCCAGGCGCAAGGGCTTTCAACAGCTCCGACAGAGGCTCTCGATCCATACTCAGAAAAAGACTCTCCCGAGGGCTTCGCCACGCCAGGTAGGGCGCGCACCCCGAAAGTTCTCCAGGGGCAATCGGCCACGCAAGACCCAGCGCAGCAACACACGGCGCTACCGAATCGTCGCCCTGCAGGTGACGCAACGAGGCGATGTGCAGACCAGAAACCTCGCTCCAGGCTGGCAGGCGATCGCTGGCAACCGGAAGTTCAACCATGGAGACGTTCCCCCGAGGGGTCATAAAACGGCAAGGAGACAATTTCAACCTGAGTGGCGCTGCCCAGGTGCCAGGCAGTCAACAATTCGCCCAATCGATGCGACCCTCGTTTTACGAGGGCAAGCGCAATAGGTTGCTGCAAAGCCGGGCTAAAGCAGCTGCTGGTGACAAATCCCGCCGCGTCCGTGGGTGGCGGCTGCAAGGACAAATGCGCACCTACCGGCAATCGAGTGCTTCGGTCTATGGATTGCAAGCCGACCAACTGCAGGCGTTCCGGATCGAGCGCAGCCGCGCGGGTCAGCGAGCGACGCCCGACAAAATTGGCCTCCTTTTTCACCAGAGCGCGAGCCAGCCCCACGTCCCCAGGCAGCGTAGTGCCATCCGTATCCGCGCCGACGTGCAGAAATCCCTTCTCAGTGCGCATGGTCATCAGTGCCTCTATGCCGTAGGCGCACACGCTAAATTCAGTGCCGGCATTCCACAGCAGATCTAGCAGCGACAGCACCTGGGACGAAGGAAGGTTGATTTCATAGCCGAGTTCTCCATTGAAGCTGGCACGCAAAACGCGTAGCGGTTGCTCCTGCCAACAGGTTTCGAGCACCGTCATGTGCTTCATAAGGGCTGGCGCAAGTGAGTCGTCAAATCCAACTTTCTGCAACAGCTTCCAGGCGTTGGGGCCGCTGACCGTCACGTTTCCCCACTGCGATGTGACAGGAACCACTAGAACCCGCAGGTGCAAGAACTCACACTGCAGCCACTCTTCGAAAGCCAGCACGGCGCGTTCAGCGCCACCGGAAGTCGTGTTGACGAGAAAATGATTCAAACCAAGTCGCGCGACGATTCCGTCATCGACGACGATTCCGTTCTCGTTGCACATGGCACCGTAGCGGGCACCTCCCACGGCCAGGGACGACATAGTGCCCACGTACATATGATCAAGAAAGGTCGCTGCGTCCGGCCCGTAAATTTCGATTTTCCCGAGCGGGGAACCTTCGAACAGACCCACGCCGCGGCGCACTTCAGCAGCCTCACGTTCGGCAGCGGCAAGCAACTCCTCGCCGCGCTTGGGGTAAGCAGCGGGCCTCTCCCAACCGCCGAATTCTTCCATCAAGGCACAGTGTGCCACGTGCCAAGCGCGCCCCGGCATTTGCTTGAGCGGTCGGTAACGCTCGCCCGATCTGCCACCGACGATCGCATTCAGCGTCACTGGCTTATAGGGGGGGCGAAAGCGGGTAGTTCCAACCTGTTCGGGGCGGCGTCCGGTCGCGTTGCCCATCAATACCAAAGCATTGACGTTACTGGTCTTTCCCTGATCGGTAGCCATGCCGAGGGTTGTATAACGCTTCAAATGTTCCACTGAACGGTAATTTTCTCGAGCAGCCAAGGCAACGTCACTCGCGCAGACATCGTTTTGCAGATCAACGAATTGCTTGCCCGGCTGGCGACCCAACGCGCTAAGCGCTTTAACCGTCGGCTGGTTGTCAGCGGGCACTTTGCCTACGCCACCCGGCGGCGCCATCGGGATCAAACTTCCAGGGACCATAAGCCCGACCGCGTCAGCATGCGCCATCGCCGCATCGAGATCAAACGCGCCGGCGCAGGCTCCGACCACAGCGACCCCGGGCAAAGACTGATCAGGGATGAACATGGACGAATCGTTAAGCCAGCGCAGTGTGCCGCCTGCCTGTGAGTAGAGGCTGACGTTGGGGGTGAAGCCACCCGCGCTCGCGACCAGGTCTGCATCGATCGTCGAGACCGTGCCACCGCTGTTGCTCACGACCCTTACGCCCTGCACTGCGCGACTGCCTTGCACCGCAACCACGCTGCAGCCAAGGAACAAGGGGACACCGTGAGGCGCTTGTACACCGGCGTTTTCGCGGTGATCAACAATCGCCGCAACGCCAACACCTGCCGCGATCAGCGAACGGGCAACACCGTAGCCGCTGTCGCTCGCTGTGGCGATCACCACTTTCTTGCCGCAGGCAACTCCGAACAAAGTGGCGTAGCGTTCGACGGCATTGGCCAGCATTACGCCCGGCCGGTCGTTGTCCGGGAACAGCATGGGCCGCTCGAATGCACCGGTGGCCAGAACGATTTGTTTAGCGCGAATTTTCCATAGTCTCTCTCGCACGCCGCCGCCTTCGCACGTCTCGATGGCGGTGACCAGTTGGTTGTCGTACAGGGCGACGGCCGTGCATCGCAAGCGCTGTTGCACGCCCGCGTCTGAGACGGCACTGCGCAGCTGCCGCAGTCGCGCTCGGCTTGACCCGTCCTCGCTCAACGAGCGCATCGCAAACCAACCACCCGTCTCGCGCTCGGCTTCCAGAAGCAGCACATTGCGACCAGATCGGGCCGCAGAACACGCCGCCTGCAAGCCCGCCATCCCGGCGCCAATCACAAGAACCTCGGTGCGCACCGATACTTCGTCGTAGCGTTGCGGATCCGCGCCAGTGCCTGCCGTGCTGGCAGCCGCCATCTGACGGATGCGCGACTCGAACAGGTGCCAATTGGGCCACATGAAGGTCTTGTAGTAGAAACCCGCCGGCATGACAGCGCTGAATCGCTCCAGTAGTCCGGCGCCATCCCATCGCAGACTGGGCCAGCAATTGCCGCTGTTGGCTGTCAGACCGTCGCGCGCCAGTACATCTGTAGCTCGCGTATTGGCTGTGCGCCAGGCGCCTGCATCAATGTCAAACAGCGCTGTGGGTTCCTCCACGCCGCAGGAAAATATTCCCCTGGGGCGGTGCAGTTTGGAACTGCGTCCGACAAGGCGAACGCCGCTTGCCAACAAGGCCGAGGCGATGGTGTCGCCTGCCAAGCCGTCGATGGAACGCCCATTGAAATCAAACCGCAGGGCTTGCTTGCGGTCGACCCAGGTTCCGCTCGGCGCGGGCAATCGGTAGCCGCTCATGGGGGATTTCCCGTCGCCAAGTCTGGCCGCGCTTCCGTCATGGCGTAGACAGCGTGAATTTCATGCGTGGCGGTGTCTCGAAGCATGTTGAACCACTGGCCGCAGCCAAAGGTGTGGCGCCAGCGCTCTGCGTGGGGGCCGCAGGGGTTGTCCCGGTTGAACAGGTAGTCGCACCAAGTCTCGTCGCTGCAGTCTAGAGCGGGGCGTTGAATGTGCGAAGTGCCACCACAGTGAAACTCGTTCTCGGGGCGTTCCCCACACCAGGGACATCGAAGGATCATCATGGCTTGGTCGGCATTCGATTCAGTGGGCGATTCCAGCAGCGGCGGCTTCATCGATGAGCCTGCCCGTGCGAAAGCGATCGAGTTGGAATGGTTCGGCCAGCTCGTGGTTGCGCCCGGTTGCGAGGACATGGGCCAGTGTCCAGCCTCCTACCGGAATCGATTTGAAACCCCCAGTGCCCCACCCGCAATTGAAATAGAGTCCGGATACGGGTGTTGGGCCAATGATGGGACTGGAATCATGGACGACATCCACCACGCCTGCCCACTGCCGCAGCAGGCGCAGTCTTCCAAAGCTTGGGAACATCTCGACGGTGGCAGACAGCACCTGCTGCGTGACAGCGAAACTGCCGCGTTGCGCGAAGCTGGGGAAGTGGTCGAGCGAGCCGCCGATGACGACCTCGCCCTTGTCGGATTGGCTCCAATAAGTTCCCACCGCTGGCGATACGATGACCGTGTCAAGTACGGGCTTGATTGGCTCGCTGACCATTGCCTGCAGGCCGTAGCTCATGATCGGGAGGCGAAAGCCCGCCATCGCCGCAAGCTGGCTCGAATGGCCCGACACAGCCACGCCAACCTTTTCGGCGCGAATCTCTCCGGGGATGCCCGCCTGCACCGTCTTCACCCCCACGACCGATCCGCCCTTCATCATGAACCCGGTGACTGCGGTGTTCTGAATTATGTCCACGCCCAGAGCCGAAGCTGCCCTGGCATATGCCCAGGCTACGGCGTCGTGCCTTGCGGTTCCGCCTCGGCGTTGTATGAAGCCGCCCAGCAGGGGAAAGCGAGCGAGCGGTTCAAAATTGAGCCGCGGCGCCAATTCGCGCAACTGCCTGGCATCCAGGATCTCTGCATCGATCCCGTTGAATCGCATTGCGTTGGCCCATCGCGAGACACTGTCCAGGTCGTGCCGGGAATGCGCCAGCGTGATCACGCCGCGTTGACTGAACATGATGTTGAAGTTCAGCTCTCTCGCCAGACCTTCGAACAGGTTCACCGAGAAGTTATAGAGTCGCGCACTCTCAGGAAACAGGTAGTTGGAGCGAACCACCGTGGTATTGCGTCCCGTATTGCCGCCGCCCAACCAACCCTTTTCTATGACGGCGACGTTGCCGACGCCGTGGTTCTTTGCAAGGTAGTATGCCGTTGCCAGGCCATGGCCGCCGCCGCCGATGACAATGACGTCATAACGGGGCTTTGGATCGGCCTCGTGCCAAGCCGGCGCCCAGTCTTCATGAGCACTGCGGGAGGCGCCGAAGAGCTGCCAAGCCGAATATCTGTTTCTCACTTTGAACTATCGCTTCCCGTTAGCAGGCTATCCAGTTCTTGATCGATTCCATTGATTTGGTCAACCCGTCTGTTTCGGTCGGGGCGCTGGCGCATCTAGGGTCTCCGCAGAAACAACGTGCTGCCCACCTGCTGTTTCACGATATCGCCAGCATGGAACGGAAGATAGGGCCATTCCTTGCGCGCAAATAGTTTTAACTGATCAACCTGGTGCGGCGATCCCGGGTTGGTGCTTTGCCCGTAAGTGAGAACGGCTTGCGCCACTGGGCCCAGGTCGTCAAAGGTCACGGTTTGCAGATAGCTGGCCCCGTAGTCGATACGCAAGCCGCGCGCTGTAATTCCCGGCGCACCGGGGTCTCCCACCTTGTTCAGCACGCCTTCGAATTCGTCGCCGCCGTGCAGAAAGATCGCTTCCTCGGTGAACCCAGGCCTTTGGGTCTGACCCAGGGTCGCGTCAGCAGCAAACCCGGCGTCCCGAAGCGTCTTCACCGCGTTGGTTAGTGCTGCCCACACCTTTTGCGCTACCTCGGAATCGGCCATGTTTAACCCTGCCGGAGTTTCTACAGGATGCGCCCGATCAAACGGCAGTCGATAGACTTTCTGGATGTATGAAGCGGCCCGCCAGAATTCCCGGAACAGCGGCGCACCCCGGGCATCAAGTTCGTTCGTGCGATTCCAGCCCAGAAACGCGGCGCACCCTGCTCTGGCCTCGGCGTTCGGAGCCTGCTCGCAATGTGCCAGCAAATCTGGGAGAACCATTCTTGCCATTAGGTTGCGGTTCTCAAATAGTTGCCGTTGTACGCCAGACATGGTTACCTTGCTGCGCGCGACAAGCTCAGGGATCTCAATCAGGCCGGACCTTGTCCTTGGCCGACGCACCACATCGTCGCCGAGCAGGGGTGAATAGCTGCCCCACTTCTGCTCGGGATGGGTATAGAAATAGCTGTCGTTACTGTTGTGCACCCAATCGGTACGAATGGCAATCGGCATGCGCTCTATCGGCGTGAGTCCGGGAACGGCAGAACCGGCATCCTGTCTCCAGTTGCAGTCACTGCGCGAGCCATCGAGGACCACCAGTCCCGCATTCAGCAGTGCCGAAGCGGCTCGACTCGGAGCACAGCGTTGCAACTGCGCTGCGTCCACATCGGGTACGGCACTGGCGTCGGCGAACATGGCATTCCCGTTGCGATCAGCGGCGATGGTGGTTACAAAAGGCAACCCCAGTCCACGCATTCCTTCACGCAGACCCTGAACACTGTCGGCTCGATTGAAATCCAACCATGTCGACAGCATCCGAATGTTGGCGGTATTGGCCTCCTGCACGGCATAGGCTTTGCTCTTAGTCCAACCCAGGCCAGCACGCGGTACCGACACTACCGGTCCAAAGCGCGTCTGCCACAAGGTGTGATCTCGCGTGAGCGTCTTGCCGTCAGCTTGTCTCGACTGTATGGACAATTTGCGCGCTGTCATCTTTTCCGGTTTGCCGTCTATCAGGTAAACGGTCGGGTCATCGCTCGACAGTGAGAGTTCATGCAATGTGAAGTGAGTACCACTCGATACTGTGTGCGTCCAGGCGACGTCCTTGTTGAAGCCAATCTGCACCAACGAGTTCAAGCCATAGGCCACACCCATCGAGTCCAACTTCCCAGGAATCGTGATGTGCAACTGCCAGAATCGATTCGTGCCAACCCACGGAAAATGCGGATTGCCGAGCAAAATTCCGCGCCCCGTGGCGGTCGTATCCTTGCCAAAAGCCCACGCGTTCGAGCCAATCGGCGGGTCCAGAAGACCGATGTCCCGCATGGCCTGTGATGCATCAGCCAGGTCGACTTTGGGCGACGCCTTCGACATCTTGTCAAGTGGCGGTCGTGCGTCCAGGATGGCGTCGGCCAGCAGCGCTATTCCTGCCTGAATCGCAGTGATTTCTGTGGCTCGGTAGTAGTCGCGCAGCGTCATGGGTTTTACCCATTCCTTGCCGAGACAGGCCGCAGGTAGAACTCCCTCGTGGTCGCTCAAGAAACGGTTGTAGCCGGCAACGTAGCCGCGCGCCATGGACTGGATATCAGGGCTTGTTTGCGCCCAAGCTTTGGCCAGACGCGCATCGTCCATATGTGCCGCAACAAACAAGTCCACTTGCTCGTTGGACAGCGTGCGCAAACCAAGTTGCCCGGTTTCAGCTCCCCCGAAGGTTGCGGACCGTTCGCCGCGCACCGTGACCAGGTGATCCGCGGTCTGGCAGATATTGTCCTGAGCGTGCGCATAAGCCACGCCGTACGCGAGAGATTCAAAATCCGCAGCTGTGATGTGGGCTACTCCATTGGCGGTGCGCTGAATCACAGCAGTTCCCACGGGCGGGTCCATCACTGATGCCAAAGAGGAGCCTGCGTATGTTGCCAATGATGCGGACAAGAGGACTGCGGCCAATCCGGATGGCATCATGGCTGACCTACTTCGTGAACGCAGGCCCGTAACAGCGAACCAAGACTGGCGCGAATGACGAACACTGGGATGATATTTATAGTCATGACTTTCAGTCCTTGATCAAGTTTGACCGGGATCGATGCTGAGCCTGCGAGATGGCGCTCAAACAAAACAATCCCAGTCCTGCTCTCTTCAACTGCATCTGCTTGCCCGTGCTGGTTTCCATACCTGGCTCGCGACGCGCATCAGGTTGCCACCGAGTACTGCCTGGATGTCCTCATTCTGGTAGCCCCAATTCATCAGCGTTAGAACGATTCCCTCCAACTGCTCCGGCGCGACCATACGAACTCCCTTGTGGTACCCAAGTTCCGCCGGAAAAGCATGTGCCATCCTAGCCAAATAGTCGTCGAGTTCCCCGGCGTCAAATACATAGTCCAGCCCAAGCGCCACATGCTGTGGTCCCACGAGTTGAACGATATGGTCAATGTGCCGGGCAAATGTTTGGGACTGGTTGTCGGTGCCACCCAAGAAAGTCCCGATGCCGTTGATCCCCACCAACCCTCCCGTTGCTGCACAGGCACAGATCAGGTCGTCGGGGATGTTGCGAGGGTGTGCATGCAATGCGCTCGGGTTGCTGTGAGAGAAGATGACGGGTTTGGTGGCCATGGCAAATGCCTCGCGCACGGTGCGATGGCCGGTGTGACTGCAACAAAGCAGCATACCGACCCGTTCCATCTCGGCGATGACTTCGCGACCAAAGTTAGTGAGCCCGGTATCCACATCCTGACAGCCTCCGCCGAGTCGGTTGTTGCTGTTATAGGTCAGCAGCATCCAGCGAACACCAAGATCGTGGTAGAGCTGGATCAGACTGATCTGGTCGGCAATCGCATTGCCGCCCTCGATATCAAACCCAACGGCTAGGCGCTCAGTGGCACGAGCCAGCTTAATGTCGTCGACTGTCTCGATCAACACATATTCGGACGGCCTTGCCTTGATCCAGTGGCGCAAGCTAGCCAATGTGCGGATGTGATCCTCGACCCCCATGTCGCCAAATCCCGCATTCAACATCACCACGTCCACACCAGCATCCCGGTAACGACTCAGTTGCGGCAAAAACGAGGTGTCGTGCGGGCGCTGCACCGGCATGCACCCGTGATTGTCCCAGACCAAACTCTCGCGCAGAAGCGAGCGGGCGCTATTCGGCGTTGCCGGGGACTTTGTCGCGTCATCCAAGTTTTCGGGGTCGGGATCGGAATGTGGCATGAATTTGGGTGCGCAAGGAAGTTGCAAGCAATACGATAGGGCAAACAAAGTGGCATTACGTTAGGATGCGAACACGATTATTTAGGAGCAACGACCGAATGACGCGCGCAGCCAACGGCCTAAACGCCCCGAGCCCGAAGGATATTTCGTCGGGGAAACATCATGGCAGCACTGATGTCTGGTCACCAATGGACTTCGAGCAAGAACTCGGTCGCATGGGGCCGGCGGAGGGCGCCTTCAAGCGCTTTGCCCGCAACGGTGCGCGTACGCTGCATCACATGCTCGGGGGCACTGGAACCTCCGAAATGGTCAGGTTCGACGATGGAGTTTTGCTGAATGTTGTCAACTGCGTTCTGCCGCTGATGGCAACATGGCATTACGACACCGATGAGGCGCTTATCATGCTTCGTGCATCTTTATGTTGCGATGTGGCGTTCCGGTTTGAAGGCATTCCGGCCATCGTCTTCAACCGGCCCGAGGTAACCTTGGCCTGCGTCCCTGGAGGGCAGCACATGACCGTCGACGTTATGGGCGCAAGCCGGCAGCAGGGATTTATCGCCCTGTTTAGAGCATCCACATTCGCTGCGCGCTTCGGCCTTGCTCCCGATGATCTGCCTTCTGAAATGCGCAATGCATTGACCGGCGCAGGAACCGTGGGTCGAATAGCCTCGTTCCCGCTCGATCACCGTATTGCCAGCCTGTTGGCCGACACGATCGACACTCGGCTTGAAGGAGAGATGAGGGTTGTTCAGTACGCCGGCCGATTGGCAGAGTTGGTGGCATATACGATGGACGCGATGCAGCGCACACCATCGCTCAATGGCGGCGCGTTGCATCTGCGTCGTGACATCAGTCTGGCACAGGCCGCACTCGATCGGCTGCAGCAGGAGTATCGACGGCCACCTCTATTTTCCGACCTCGCGCATGATGTTGGGACCAATCAGAACAAGTTGAAGGCCGTGTTCAAGGACGCGTTTGGCGTCACGATGGCCGAATACTGCCTTGAGCGGCGCATGCGTGAAGCGCAGCAGTTGCTGCTTGAGGCAAGTCTCACCGTCGCACAAGTGGCCGAGCGCGTGGGTTATGAGCATCAGAGCAGTTTTGCCGCTGCGTTTCGCGGCCACGTCGGCATGTCGGCCCGTGAATATCGGCAGCATCGTGCGCCATTCAGCCAGACGCTGGAGACCGCAACGGGTCCGACTCGGAAATTGGATAAGGGTTCACCCGAAAAGAGGCATCGACCCTGATCGCAGTTGGTACGATCGCCTAAATCTTCGGTGCAAGTGCAAATGCGCAATGCTGTGGGCTTCCGATATCGTTTGACCGTTCGATTTTCGACCAACCGTTGGTGCCATCGATCAGTCCCCCATGTCTGCCTATTTGAGAAGGAATCGCAAAATGACGAACCGCCTGCATATGCCCCCCCGTTGTTTGTTGGTCACGCGACCCAAGGTCGTCGTCCAGGCGCTGATGGCTGCCGGATTGATCTCAGCTTGGCCCGCAATAGCCCAGCAGCAACCAGCACCGAGTGATGCGCAAAGCGAGTCGGTCTTGCAAAAGGTCGTCATCACGGCCAATAAGCGCGTCGAGAGCCAGCGCGAAGTCGCAGGTACGGTTTCGGTGTTGCAGGGCAGTGATCTCGAGCGTCGCGGCGCCCGCGACCAGGAAGACAGCCTCAAGTTGGCACCCGGCGTTCAGTTCAACAAAGGTGACATCGCCAGTAACACAATCACCATCCGCGGCATCGGCACCAGCACCACCAACGAGGGCAGCGGCGCACAGCAGGGCCCCACCGGCCAGTACCTGGAGGATGTGCCGCTGGCCTCGGCGCAGGGAAAGGGAGTGGTACTGGATCCACTGACCTGGGACCTCGACCGGGTGGAAATATTGCGGGGCCCGCAGGGTGTGTTGTTCGGGTCGGGCTCCCTGGGAGGAGCCGTTCGCTACTTGTTCAACAAGCCCGTCATGAACAACTTCGAGGCCAGCGTCAAGGGCGAATACGCCAAGGTCACCGAGGGGGCCGGCAGCTTTTCTGCGTACGGAATGCTCAATGTGCCGCTGTCGACCGACATTGCGGCACTGCGCATTGTGGCTTTCGATCGAAAAGACCCAGGTTACATCGACAATCTGGGAACCAAGACCAAGGACGCCAATGACGTTCAGCAGACCGGCGGCCGACTGCTGCTCACTGTCAAGCCGACCAAGGGCTTGACCGCAACCCTGGTGGCGAGCACTCAGAAGACCGAGCAAGGCGACACCTTCAGCGTCTCACCTGACGCCACCCAATTGGTGCATACCTCGCCGAATAACTCCACGCGCTCGAGCACGTCAGACTTCTACAGTCTGACGCTGGACTACAACATGGGCGGCCAGACGCTGACTTCAATCACAGGCTACCGCAAGAACAGTGGCACTGTCTTTATTGATGACACCGAATTGTTCGCCAGTGTTGGTTATGCATTGCCGCAGGTTTATCGCCCCACCACCGGGTCGAGCACAGCAAAATCGCAGGAATTGCGTATCGCCAGCAACCCAGGCGGGTCTTTGAGTTACGTTGCAGGCGTGTTCTACCAGAGCAGCGAAGGGTCAAGCCACGGCATGCAGATCGACCCTTCGAGCGCATTCGGCATTTCGACTCTGGTCGATCTTTCCAGCAAGGCTGGAGGCACCGAGTCGGCGATCTTTGCCGACACCGAGTACAAGTTTGCCGCTGACTGGAGCTTGGGTGCGGGCGGGCGCTTCTATCGCACGACTACCACTGACAGCCAGACCGGCACCACTTTTGGGGCGCCATCGAACTATGGCCCGCTCGATAGCAAGGATAGTGGGTTTACGCCAAAATTGACGCTGAAATACCACTTCGGAGACAGTCTCTGGTATGCGCTGACTTCCAAGGGCTACCGCTATGGCGGGCGCAACTCTTCTGCTCCGTTTGCCGAATACAAGTCCGACTCACTGTGGAACTACGAGACCGGTGTGCGTCTGAACCCTGCACGTGGCGTTCAACTGGACCTGACCGCATTCATGCTCGATTGGACGGACGCGCAATTCACCTACTTCACTGTTGTCAACGGGTTGCCCAGTTCTAGCGTCGGAAACGTTGGCAAGGCTCGCAGCACGGGGCTGGAAGCAGCGCTGCGCTATCAGTTCAACTCGAGCCTGGACATCAGTGCATCCTTGGCAAGCATTGACGCCAAGACAAGGCAGGAAGTGCTGATCCCATCGGGAGGTTCGACCAATATACCGGCACCGTCCGGTTCACGCCTGCCAGGCACACCGGATCTGCAGGCCGCTCTTCAGGCCAACGTTCGGTTCGCAGGACCCTTCGATTCGCAAGGTCGCTTCAACGCCACCTACACCCACGTGGGCGACCGGGTCATGTTCCTCGGAGGCAACAAACCAGCCGCCGCCTATGACACGATCGACGTGGGCCTGAACTTCGTGCGCGACAAGTTCACCCTGGCGACGGGTGTCAGCAACCTCAGCAACGAAAAGGGCATCATGAGCATCACCGGTGCACCCGCAGGCATGGGTTCATTCTCGCAGTACTTTCTGCAACGGCCCCGCACGATGACGGTTTCGTTGCGCTACGACTACTGAGCATGGCGTTGAGCAGCACGGCAAAGACCGATACGCGCGCCAGTTGGCGCACGCTTGCCGGTAGTGGCGTGCTGGCGATGTTTAGTGTGTCGGCGCTTTACGGCGCGACCTTTGGCCTTTTCATGCTGCCGCTGCAGAACAGCCTGGGTTGGAGCCGCGGCGAGATCGCCTTTTCGCTTACGCTCATCACGCTGGTGGGACCCGCCGTGGTACCGGTAACGGGTTGGGTGATCGACAACGTGCGGTTGCGGCCGTTGGTGCTGTGGGGCGTGGTCTTGCAGTCGGCCAACCTGGCTGCCTTCGGGTTCATGGGGGTCAACATCTGGGTCTATTACGGGCTGGTGTTTGCGCTGATGTTCACGGCAGCAGGCCCATCCATCCTGACCTTGGCCAAGTTGGTGCAAGGCTGGTTTGACCAGTCGCTGGGCCGCGCCATGGGTATCTTGTTCGCCTGCGGCGCCGTCGGCGGCATCATCCACCCTCTCTGGGTGCAGGCCGTGATCACGCAAGTGGGCTGGCGCGAAGCTTTCATGACGATGGGCGCGCTGTGCTTGGTGATTGGCGGTGGTGCGGCGTGGTGGTTCGTACACCAGGTTCCATCTGACAGTGTGCCAGGTCCCAGCACGGCTTCGGAATTGCCGCAGATGGTTGTACCAACGCCTATGTCGATGGCGGCATTTATGCGCGACTTCATCTGGTGGAAACTGGCGGTCTGGAACATGTTGTTTGCCTTCGGCGCGGGAGCCATATTCCTGCACTACGCCGCGTTGCTGCAAGACCGCGGTGCAAGCCCGGCGAACGCGGCGATTGCAATGAGCCTGCTTTCTGCTGGCGGCCTGCTTGGCAACCTTGCGGCGGGTTGGCTCATTGACCGCTGGTCAGCGCCGCGACTGGCCGTGGTATTGATGTTGGGGCCGATGCTGGCAGCCCTGATCCTGTATTCGGGCGGACCGGCGTGGATTGCGATCGGTGCTGGGCTGGTGCTTGGCCTGTGCTCGGGCAGTGACAGCAGCCTGAGCATGTTCTTGGCCCGGCGTTACTTCCACCCAGGCATCTTCGGGCGTGCATCTGCCACTCAGATGATTGCAGCCACCTTGGGCGGTGGCGTCTCGCCCTGGCTGTCGGGACTGATCCATGACCGAACGGGCAATTATGATGCGGCGCTGCTGATGGCCGCCGCCGCCTTCGGCGCTGCTGCGGCAGCAGCTTGGTGGCTGCCTGAGTCGCGTGAATCTGCACAAGCCGTGCCGTCGCCAGTGCCACAATCCGTGCAGCCCTGACCGATTCGGTCCCCCCACACCGCACCTCATGTTGAATTTGTTTTTTCGACTGTTCAGCCGAGAGTGGGCCGGACTGCTGATCGCGGCGGTGCTCACGGTTGCGCTGCTGGGAGCACTGCACGCAATGCCTTTGTCGTCGGATGAACTCCGCGCGCTGAACGGGGCGGCGCTGACTGCTGGAGTTGTGCTGTCGATTGCAGCGTTGCTCCACTTGCGCCGACGCGCGCGCGTCTTGAGAGAGTTCCCGCCACCGGGTCGACTCATCGACATTGGCGGCTACTGCGTGCATGTGCTGGCCGAAGGACGGGTCCGTGAAGGCGTTCCGGCGATCGTATGGTTTGCCGGAGGCCACGCTGGCGGCTTTGCGATGCATCACTTGCACCGAGCGCTGCGCGAGGAGACGCGCTCGATTCTGATCGACCGCCCCGGCACGGGCTGGAGCGACACAGGTCCCTTCCCGCGCACCACGGCACGGGAGGCCGCTGAGATGGTCCTGGCGCTGGAACGCGCCGGGGAAAAGGGGCCCTTCATCTGGGCCGGACATTCATTTGGCGGACTGCTTTGCGCCAATATTGCCCGGCGCCATCCCGAACTCGTGCACACACTGGTGCTGCTGGACCCGACTCCGCTTGAGACCATTCTGTTCGGGCCGCGTTTTGGCGCGATACGCGAGATGCAGCGCGGCGCACTGTTCGGAGGCCTGGCGCAACTGTTCGGCTTTGACCTGGACGCGCGCCAGCGCAAGCGACAGGCGGACGATTCCGCGCACTCGAAAGTTATCGCGGCCACCGACGCTGTGCTCGGGCCGGAGGTGCTCGCGCTGCGCGGTCTGGACGCGCGCGCTGGCTCCCACTTCGCGCAAGCTTCCATTTACCGTGAACTCAGCCCCGAGGGAGCGGCGGCATGCGCCTTTGAAACGGTGGTCTACGACGGCGATCTTGGGGATCTTCCCGTGCTGCTGGTCGGACCACAGAACGATATCGACGTTCAGGCCTTGCCCGAAGCCAATACGGGAGACGCGGGCCACAGCCGTTTCGTGATGCGTCGACTGGCGGCGACGAGGGAGCGCTATCTGGCCATCTCGACGTGCTCGCAGCGAGTCATCGCCCCCGCCGGTACGGGTCACAATTTCATTTATGAGGTGCCGGACTGGGTCGCCCAGGTGCTGCGCGGCGCACTGCTGCGCAAGGACTGAATCATGACAAGCAACTCCGCCCTTTTGGCCGAACTGGCCGAACGCTACTGGCGCTTCGAATGCCACGAGATGCCGTTGACGGCGGCCCTTGCCGGACAATCTCTCCCCGACGCTGTGCTGTTTCGCGAGTCGCAGCTTGACCATCAGCGGCGTGATCGGGTCGCAGGCGAATTGCTGGAGGCGCTGCAGGCGGTTACGGTTGCCGGATTGTCCGCGCAAGAGCGCGCCACGTTGCGTCTGCTGCAGCGCGAACTTGAGGGCATTCGCAGCCAGTACCAGGTTCTGGCACATTTGCGGCCTTCGTTGCTGCCACTGGGGCCGGATTTCATGGCGGTGTACTGGGCCAACGCGACCAACATCGTAGACGCTGCAGCGGCCGAACTCTATGTTGCGCGCTTGGCCGGTATTCCGCACTACCTTCGGGATGTGCAGGCCAACATTGAGGTCGCGCAGGCCATGGGAATCAGCATCCCGCGCGCCGTACTCGATGGTGCGATGTCCAACTCGCGCAATATCCTGTCCTTGCCAATCGAGACTTCGCCGTGGCTGGGGCCTTTTCGCCGATCCCCTGCGGCGGCCCAGCCACCGGTACAGGCGCAGGCCGCCGCCGCTCTGGCATTGGTGCAAGGCTCGCTTCAACCGGCGCTGCTCGCGTGGTCGTCTTTCCTGGCTGAACTTGCTACAGGCGACACACTCAGTTGCGTCCAGGGACCACAGGGCGACGCCTTCTACCGGGTGCTGGTGCGAAACTTCAGCAATGGCGAAATGGAGCCCGCGCAGATCCACGCGTTGGGTCTGCAGGAAGTGCAGCGACTGCTGGGCGAAATGCAGGACGTGGCCGTGCAGGCCGGGTTCGAGGGCGATCTTTCGGGCTACCGCGCCTTCCTCGCCAGCGATCCTCAGTTTGTCGCCAGAGACGGCAGCGCACTGCTGAGCGCTATGGAAAGCCTGTGCAAGCGCATCGACAAGCGCATCCCGGCCTTCTTTGGTCGCATTCCGCGCATCACCTATGGCGTGGACAGCATCCCCGTGGCGATGTCCGCGCAACTGCCTCCCGCTTATGCACAACCCAGCCCAGCGGACGGATCGGGCCCCGGCATCTTCTGGGTCAGCAGCCTTCCAGAAAAATGCCCAAGCTACTTGCACCCGGCCATGGCCCTGCATGAGGCCTGGCCTGGTCATTTGATGCACATGGCGCTGATGAATGAGCAAAGCGAGTTGCCGTCGTTTCGCCGCTATGGCGCGGTCAAGTACACGGCCTGCGTGGAGGGTTGGGCACTGTACTGCGAAACCTTAGGGGTCGAAATGGGCATGTACGCCACGCCGCATGAGCACTATGGGCGACTGGAAATGGAGATGTGGCGCGCCGTTCGCCTCGTCGTGGACACCGGCATCCACTTGCACCACTGGAGCCGCGATCGGGCAATCGACTACATGGTGGCAAACCTGACGCTGTCGCGCGCCACTATCGAGGCTGAGGTGGACCGCTACGCTTCGCTGCCGGCACAGGCGCTCGGCTACCAGATCGGCAACCTGAAACTTCGCGAACTACGCCAGCGTGCTGAGCGCAAGCTCGGTGCTCGTTTTAGCCACCGCGGTTTCCACGAGGCCGTGATGACCGCAGGTGCGGTGACTCTGCCGGTGCTGGAAGACTTGGTTGTCAACTGGCTGGACGCCACAAACGCAGCTAGTCGAACGGGCACCTGAGGTACAAGCCACATGCCTTTGGATGACAACACCGGCGTCTACTACGAGGTCCACGGCAGTGGGCAGCCGCTGCTCGTTACGCTGCCGCTGATGGCTTCCCAAGTTGAGATCTTCGGCCAAGCCGCCAAGCCCATTCTTGATGGTTACCTTAGCCGCCTGAGGGAGCGCTACTGCGTTTTAATCGTGGACTACCCCAGCATAGGCCGCAGCCGTGACATCGCGCCGCAGGACTTGACGGTCGAGCGGGTTTGCGCGGATTTGCTGGGCGTTGCCACGGCCGCCGGATTCAATCGCTTCGCCTACTGGGGCTATTCATGGAGCGGCGCCGTGGGCCTGCAACTGGCCACCCGCAGCGACCGGCTTACCGCGCTGGTCATCGGCGGTTGGCCCCCACTGGGTGGCCCTTACGAGGGCATTCTGCAAGCGACGCTGGCCAAGCAGTCCAACCCGGAGCCCTCGTCGATGACGATCCTGCGCAACAAGGCCCAATACACGCAGTGGGAGCACTACTACCTCAGCATGCTGGACTGGCCTGAGGCGGCCTCCGTGGCCGCCATCGCCTGCCCGAAAATGGTCTATTTCGGCGCCGAGGGCGATTTGGTCGAGGCCGGCACACCGATCCTCATCGCATCGATCATCCGCGAAAGTCGCGCAACCTTGGAGCGCCAAGGCTGGCTGGTGCACGAATTCGAAAATCAGGGTCACGGCGTATGCGTGCTCCCAGACCTCGTCGTTCCACCGGTGCGCGGCTTCCTCGACGCGGTGCTCTGAGATGCGCATCGAGATCGAGCCCGGCCTGATCGACACGAACACCATGAAGTCACCTGTTTCAACACAAGTCCACGCTTTGCTTGCACCTTGGGACGATCCGCAAGGTGAGCGCTTTGGCGGCCTGCCTCCTTTCGACCAGGCCAGTCCGGCAGCGATTGAAGCGGCGGTGCACGCCGCTATAGAAGCCAAGCGCCTGGAAATTCAGGCTATAGTGAGCAATGCATCGGCACCCACGTTCGAGAATACGCTCGAAGCGCTGGAGGACAGCGGTCGCGCGCTCAAGCGCGTGCAGACTATCGCCAGCGTGTTCAGCGCCGCGATGTTGGTGGGCGAGATGCCCGCCGTGGCGCAGCGGATCGCGCCACTTTTGTCGGCGCTGGAAGACGAAATCGCGCATTGTGAGCCGCTATTTACTCGCGTTGACGCAGTGTGGACCGTCCGCGCGGAAGCGGGCCTGAATGAGCAACAGCTGAGGCTGGTGCAGGTGGTACGTGAGCGCATGCTCCGCCAGGGCGCTGGTCTGAGCGCGACCGATAAGGAACGATTGCAGGAAATCAACAGCCAGCTCGCGACGCTGTCTGCTAGGTACAACCAGAACCTGGTTGACGAACAGGAGCGGTTGGCGGTCTTCATCGACGACGCGGCAGGGTTGGAAGGATTGGCCGATACGCAGCGAAGCGCAATGGCCGTTGAAGCAGCGCAGCGTGGTCATCCGGGCCAGTGGGCCGTGCCTTGCACGCGGCCAGCGGTTTGGTCTTTTCTGATCAACTCGACTCAGCGCGAACTGCGCGAACGGGTTTGGCGCATGTGGACGAACCGCGGCGACAGCGCTGGCGACTTCGACAATAAACCGCTGCTGGTCCAGATGCTGAATCTGCGCGGCTTGAAGGCGCGTCTGCTCGGCTTTCCCAGCTTCGCCCACCTGATCACGGCCGACCGGATGGCAGGTACACCTGAAGCGGCGTTGAACCTCCTGCTAAGGACCTGGCAGGATGTTCTGCCAATTACCAGAACCCAGATTGCCGCACTCCAGTTAATCGCGGACGCAGAGGGTCAAAGCATTGACTTGGCGCCTTGGGACCGGTTGCATTACGCTGAAAAGCTGCGCCGCGAGCGCTTTGGATTTGACTCCAACGCGGTCAAACCCTTTTTACAGTTGGATGCGGTACTTCAGGCCATGTTCTGGTGTGCAGGTCGGATGCACGGGTTTGTGTTCAGGGAGCTGAGCGGCGTTCCTACAGTGCACCCCAGCGTGCGTGTGTTCGAAGTCGTGCATGTTGAACAACCGGTGGGCGTGCTGTACTTTGACCTCTTCAATCGGCCTGGCAAGATGCACGGTTCGTACCAATCCGAATACCGAAGTTTCGAGTCTTTTAGAGGCAAGGTGCTGCCGATATCGTCGATTAATTCCAGCTTCCCGCCAGTGCCTGCCGGCGCGCCAGTGCTGCTGCCCTGGGAATACGCCAACGTGTTCTTCCATGAATTCGGACATGCATTGCACATGCTGTGCAATGCATGCGAATATTCAACGCTGGGCAGCATGGGAGTGGCTTGGGACTTTGTGGAGTTGCCTGCGCTTATCAACGAGCGCTGGCTGCTCGACCACGAAGTGCTGCAACGCTTCGCCCGCCACCATGAAACAGGCGAGCCGATACCGCAGGCCCTGGTGCAGGCGCTCGAGCGTGCAGCCAAATTTGATCGCATATTCGCACTCAACCTGGATTACCTGGCGCCGGCAATAGTGGATATGAAACTGCATCTGATGGCCGACGGCGAGCCGGGGCGACTGATCGATGCGATCGCCGTCGAACAGCATGCTCTGGCCGATTTGGGCATGCCGCTGGAATGGGATCAGATCATGCGCGTAACGCACAACGTCCACTGTTTCGCTGGCGGCTACGCTGCGGGCTTGTACAGTTACCTCTGGGCCGAAGTCATGGCGGCGGATGCGGCCGAGTTCTTTACCCAATCTCCGGGCGGTCTCTTTGACCGCGCCGCAGCGCAGCACTGGACGCGCACGGTGCTCAGTGTGGGGACGCAGGTTCCGGCGGAACAGGCCTACCACAATTTTCGGGGGCGCAACCCCGACCCGCTTGCTTTGCTGCGGCGTTTCGATTTGGCCCCCTCAACCATGCCATCTTCGGAGCTTGTCGAATGACTCAAGGTCTTCAAGGGGATAATTTCTGGCAGCCACTTCAACCGGAGCTTGGTGCCTCGCGTACTGCGCAGCAATTTGCAAGCGACAACTATGCTGGCGTGTGTCCGCAGGCCTGGGAAGGTATGGCCCAAGCAAATGAAGGGCATGAACGCGCGTATGGAGAAGATCAGTGGACAGCGCGAGCAGCTGACGCCTTTCGTGAATTGTTTGAAACGGACTGCGAAGTCTTCTTCGCGTTCAATGGAACAGCAGCCAACTCAATGGCATTGGCTTCTCTGTGCCAGTCATACCACAGCGTCATTTGCGCGGATAGTGCCCACGTGGAAACTGACGAATGTGGGGCACCGGAGTTTTTCTCCAACGGGTCAAAGCTGCTGCTGGCGAAATCCATCGACGGCAAACTGACTCCTCAGGCCATTGAATCCATCGCGACGCAGCGCAAGGACATTCACTATCCCAAGGCGCGCGTGGTAACGCTCACGCAGGCAACCGAAACCGGTCGCGTGTACCAGGTGCCGGAAATCAAGGCGATATCCGGGGTTTGCATGAGACTGGGCTTGAGCTTGCACATGGATGGCGCGCGCTTTGCCAACGCCTGCGCCAGCATCAACTGCAGCCCCGCTGACCTGACCTGGCGCAGTGGCGTGAACGTGCTCTGCTTCGGGGGCACGAAAAACGGTATGGCGGTTGGCGAAGCCATCTTGTTCTTTGATCGCCGCTTGGCAGCGGATTTTGAGTTCCGCTGCAAGCAGGCGGGGCAACTCGCGTCCAAGATGCGCTACCTTTCCGCTCCCTGGGTGCGCATGCTCGAAGGTGGCGCCTGGCTCAAGAATGCTCGCCACGCGAATGCGAGCGCGCTCGTTTTCGCGAAAGGGATTGCCGGGCTACCTGGCGTTGAACTGACCTATCCGGTGGAAGCGAATTCGGTTTTCTTGCGCATGAGCGACCCGGTGGAGAAGGCGCTGCGCAACAGAGGCTGGCACTTCTATTCATTCATAGGTGGCAGCGCGCGCTTCATGTTCGCATGGGACGCGATGCCGGAGCGGATCGATGCTCTGGTCAACGATATTCGGGAGATTGCCGCACTGCATTCCAATACACGCAGCCGCGTCGCGGGTCGGACTGACAGCCTTCAACTGGACTAGACACGGAACCAATTTCATGTTCATCAAGAACTGCTGGTATGTCGTTGGCTGGAGTGGAGAAGTGCCGCAAGACGGGTTCCTCGCTCGAACGGTCATCAATGTGCCCTTGGCCTTGTGGCGTGACAGCCGGGGTGAGTTGCATGCGCTGACAGATCGTTGCTGCCACCGAGGTGCACCACTTTCGATGGGCCGCCTTGAGGGCAATTGCGTGCGTTGCGCCTACCATGGGCTCAAGTTCGACGCGAGTGGACGATGCGTTGAGATCCCTTCACAGGCCCGGGTGCCGGCAAACTTCAAGGTGGCCAGCTACCCGGTGATCGAACGGCACAAGTGGCTATGGGTCTGGATGGGCGACCCGGCGCTGGCGGATCCAGCGCTCATTAGCGACACCCATTACGTCGACGATCCTGCATGGGCAAGCGGTGGCGGCCATCTGCACTATGACGTCAACTACCTACTGGTCTGCGACAACCTGCTCGACTTCACCCATTTGCCCTTTCTGCACCCGACCACACTGGGCGGGTCGGCCGACTACGCGGCCGTCCTGCCCACGGTTGAGCGCATAGACCGCGGCGTGCGCGTCAGCAAATGGGTATTCGATACTGATCCACCTGAATACTCGAAGAGCTATGGCGCTTATGCAGGCAAGCGCGTCGACC
Organism: uncultured beta proteobacterium; assembly: GCA_903909815.1. Taxonomy (GTDB): domain Bacteria; phylum Pseudomonadota; class Gammaproteobacteria; order Burkholderiales; family Burkholderiaceae_C; genus CAIKVZ01. Next base: position 25,723 of record CAIVXG010000178.1, read on the forward strand.
GCTGGATGATTTATGACTTCATCCTACCCGGAATCCTCTTGATGGATTCGGGCATGGTGCCCGCAGGTACTGGCGCGACGGCGCGCGAAACCGGTCTGCGCATCGATGGGCTCGAATTCCGCGGCCGCCAGGCGTTAACGCCCGAAACTGATAAATCGACACATTACTTCTTTGCTCATCCGCACAATTTCATGATCGACCAGCCCGAGGTCACCAAGCGTATCACCGACAACCTTGTCATCGCTTTCGAGGAAGACCGCGCCATCATCACCGCCCAACAGAAGAATCTGGACCTCGACCCTTCGTTCAAGATGCTACCAATGGCCGCCGACCTCGCATTGACGCAGTTTCGTCGCGTCGTTCAAGCTGCGCTGGAGCAAGAAATCCTCCAGGTGGAAAACTTGCCATCGGCTTGATGCAAACACCCAACCGCTACATGAGAGATTACACAACATTGACGCTCAGACTTGGGTTTGCGTCGTTTGCTGCCGCGCTTTTGACGCAGGCTGGTGCGGCTAGCACGCCGGCCACAGCAGATCGACTCATGTTATCGCAGGCTCGGTTTTCCACGGGCGACGATATGGCCTGGCGAGCGCCGGATTTCGACGACAGTGGTTGGAAAGTGCTCAACACTACGCAGTATTACCAAACTCAGGGCTTTGAGGGCTACAACGGCTACTCTTGGTATCGCATCCATGTCGTGATCCCATCGTCGTTCAAGTCCAGCACCGATTGGCCCGAGCGGCTGAGAATCTACTTGTCCGCCATCGACGATGCCGACGAATCCTATTTAAACGGCGTTCGCATCGGCAAGACTGGAAGTATGCCCAGCGACCCGCATGGCTATGAGAGCCGTTGGGAGGCGCCTCGCGACTACGCGGTGGACCTGCGCACCGGCATCGTTCGATGGGATCGCGACAACGTGATCGCGGTGCGCGTTTACGATGGCGCCGGTGGTGGCGGGTTTTACAAGGACATGCCTTACCTGACCATGCCGCAAAGGGTTGATGGCCTGCAACTGGATGCGGGCCAGGCCCGACACCACTTTCTTGCAGATGGGCGCGTGCAGACCACGCTGAATGTGCGCAACAATTTTCCGGTGGTGCAACGTGGCGTGCTGCAAACCGAGGTGCGCGACGTCGCCAAGGGTCGGGTGTTGCAGTCGGGGGCTCGCTCGATCACCATCGCGCCGGAGAAGAGTCTGGCGCTTCACTGGACTTGGCCGACCCGCCTGGGCATCCAGGTCCGCTATCGTTTTGTCGACGCCATCTCTGGGCGCGTCGCGACGGCCACGCACGACCTGCCTTACCGACTCACCCCCCCCGACGCGCCGACACCCACTTTACACGGAGCGCGGCTGCTGGGCGCACGCCCTGGCACACCGCTGCACTACAGAATCGCCGCTACCGGACGTGCGCCGCTGCACTTCAGCGCACAGAGTCTGCCGCAGGGATTGACGCTGAATGCAGACAGCGGCGTCATCAGCGGCACGACCCCCAATGCCGGCAGCTACGATGTGCAACTGCGCGTGCGCAATGCCCTGGGAGACGCCACGCGGGTGTGGACGCTGGTGGCGGGTGAGCAACTCGCCCTGACGCCACCCATGGGATGGAACAGTTGGAACGCCTATGGATTGAACGTTAGCGACGCCCTGGTGCGCAACGCCGCGCAGGTGCTGATCGACAAGGGGCTGGCGGCAAAAGGATGGAACTCGATCAACATTGATGATGGCTGGGAGGCGCCGGCCCGCAGCGCCAATGGTGAAATTGTGGGCAACGCCCGTTTCCCCGATATGACGGCACTGGGCAATTTTCTGCACGATCGGGGATTGCGATTCGGCATCTATTCCTCCCCAGGTGCGACAACTTGCGGGGGCTATCTGGGCTCGCTCGGACATGAACTCCAGGACGCCGCGAGCTACGCCCGCTGGGGCGTGGATTACCTCAAATACGACCTCTGCAGCTACGCGGCGAATATGTCCAAACCTCCTACGCTGGAGGAGCACCAAAGGCCCTATCACCTGATGGGCGAGGCATTGCACAAGCAGGCACGCAGCATTGTCTTTAGCCTTTGTCAGTATGGCGAGCAGCAGGTGTGGACCTGGGGCGCATCGGTAGGCGGCAGTGTCTGGCGCATGACCGGAGACATTTCCGACAACTGGATCAGCGTGCAGGAGACCGGCTTTGCGCAGGCGCCCCACACGCGTTTCGTTGCGCCCGGGCGCTGGAACGACCCCGACATGCTGGTCGTGGGGCAACTGGGCTGGGGTGACGCGCTGCGCCCGTCGCGTCTGACGCCCGACGAGCAATACAGCCACATCAGCCTGTGGAGCCTGCTGGCAGCACCCTTGCTGCTGGGCAACGACCTGCCAAGTCTTGACGAGTTCACGCTTAGCCTTCTCACCAACCATGAAGTCATCGATATCAACCAGGATGCACTGGGCATGGGCGCACAGCGCAAACTGAACCAGGACGACTGGCAGGTGTGGGTCAAGGAACTGGAGGGCGGCGCCAAAGCGGTGGGCGTCTTCAATATGAGTTCCCGTTTCCGTTCTACCCAAATCCAATCAGGCCTCTTCGGTCGCGATGGCCAATTTCAGTTGCGAGATGCCTGGCGGCAGAAAGACCTTGGTGTTAAGTCGAAGAACATTACCGTGAACGTGCCGGGTCACGGCGCGATGTTGTTGGTCGTCAAGTAGCTAAATCGATGCCGGATGTGGCGTAGCGTTTCGGGCTTGTCCGAACAAACTGGTGTGAGCCGAAGGTGAGCCGAGATACCTGTCAGCATATCTCCATGATCCTCAGCCCCAGAGCAATGTTCTTTGCGCCGAAAAACCCAAACCATGAAAAATAAGCCTCCGCTAAAGATATTGCTGTTTGAGGCGGCTTTGTTGATGGCGCCGTCTCTACTTGCGCAGGCGGGCTGTCAGCCTGTGGTGTTACATCCCGCTTGGCGTTTTGATCGTAATAGCCCGGCGAATACCGTACTTGACGAAGTCGGCGATCAGAGCTTGATTTCGTCGAGCCGATCCTGGACTTGCATCGGATCAAACGCGCTGGGGTCGAATGCGCCGCCACACCACTGAAGCATGGTCTGGTGTTGCGGGTTTGCCGGATCTCGAATGGCCTCAAGGAACTCCGCGTAGCCGGGCACTCCGCCAACGTCCTCCGGCGGGCATGCGTTTCTACCCGTAATGCACTTCGCCGTGTCCAGCGGCACGCCCAGGTCTACGATGCGCTCCACCTTGACCTTGTGTTCCCAGTAGTCCCCGTAGTCGTAGACCCAGGTGAACGAACTCGATCCGGCCGTTGCCTTGACCAGGGAAACGCGGGACTCGTCCTCTACGCCGGGTTCCATTTCTTCCTCGGCCTGCCCATACATGGCGTCCGCAAAGATGAACTCATGCAGATGCCCGCCTTGCCAGCCCATGACTGCCATCAGGATTTGATGGAGCTTGGAGAGTTTGATGGTGCCGGGCACGCCAATGCGCCGCCACACCGCGGGCTTGACGCCCTTGAGTTCGATCCGTAGTTGGTACGCCTTCGTTGACTTCGAACGAGGCTTTGCTGGGAACTTGATGAGTTGCGCTGCCATGCGAGGAATTCTCGCATCGGCGCCATGCCCATGGCAATCGCCGAATGCTCTCAGGCGGCCAGCGGCAGCGGCACCGGTTCGACTCCAGCGCGCCCCAGATGCTGCGCCACAGCCCAGGGCAACAGCTCGTCGATTCGGTTGATCGGATGGTCTGCAATGCGCTCCAGCACGTAGCGCAGATAGGCATGCGGGTTGATGCCGCACAGCTTGGCCGTGCCAATGAGCGTGTAGATCACCGCCGCCGTGTGACCGCCGCCATCAGAGCCAAAGTGCAAATAATTTTTGCGCCCAATGGCAACGCCTCTGAGGGCGCGCTCGGCAATATTGTTGTCTGCCTCAATGCGCCCATCATCAAGGAAGCGCGTGAGCGCGCGCCAGTTGCTCAAGCTGTACCCAATGGCCAGCGCCATGGGCGATTTGGCCGATATCTGACCCAGCGCGGCGTGCAGCCACTCATGCATTTCCTGCAGAACCGGGCGCGTTCGCAATTGCCTTTGACTTCGTCGCAACTCTGCGCTTTGCCCTCGGACCTCAGATTCCACAGCATAGATCTTGGCAATCCTTTGCAACGCCTGATGCGCCAAGGTTCCAGGCACAAGGTCCTGCTGCTTGTGGATTTCGAAGTA
>CAIVXG010000179.1 GCA_903909815.1 uncultured beta proteobacterium
CCACAAACGATAACAAAGGAGTACCGGCCTATCTTGTTGGTGCACCGTCCCGCGATGGAACCGGTGGCGTTCCAGGAAACGACCTCAAGAAAACCGGGATGTCAGGGGGCTGACGTGCCTTGGACTTCGACGGACGTAACACCAGTCACTGCTCGATCCTTCTGCCGAGATGCCGGTGGAACTGGGCCAGCTCCTGCGCGACGCCACGCTGTCGGGCCGACTGCTTGCGGTGTTTTCCGAAAGCGCGATCACGGCCTCGCTGCCATTGCTGGCCGCTGCATTCGGTAGTGCCAATGTTTTTGGCGCCATGTTGCTCGACGAGCGCGCACCGATACGCACCCTGGGCTTTGATCAGATCGCAGGCTGGGACGGCTTCGAGCCCAGCGACGCGCAGCGCGAAGAGGCGGACCGCAGCCTGCTGCTCCAGTTCAAGCCATTTCTCAGCGCGATTCTGCCAGCGTTCGGCGGCACCTTTCCTGCAGCGAGCGCAACGTCAATCAAACCGACCCACACCAGGCACGACAGCAAGTCAGCCGAACTGGTGCTCAAGTTGCGTGAATCGCGCCAGGAGGCGAACCGGCTGCGCCGCCAACTCGAACTGGCGTCCGCCGAGCGGGCACAGGCTCAGTCGAAGCTGCAGGAGCAGGGTAATGCATTGGAGAGAGCGCAGTCCGCACTGTCTGCAAGCAGCGCGGCGCACGAAAGCCTGAGTGCGCGTTTTGAGCAGCGGGTGGAACAGGCAGTGCATCGCCGACTAGATGAGCGGCTGCTTCCCTGGCTGCAACCGGCCGAAGCCTTGGCACAGGCGGTTGCCCTGGCGGCGCCAGTCGATCTGCTGCAAAGCGCGCAGGAATTGCTGCAGCAACAGGCAGCGATCGACCGCAAGTTCGGCTTGCGCACCGAGCTGGCGGATCAGATCACGCGCTGCAGCACGGTACTGGCGAGCCTGAAGGCCGCCATGGCAGAATCGATCCGCCCGCTGCCAGGGATGGCGGGCATGGCGGACCGGGTGCAGGCGAGCATCACCGAAATCGAGGCAACGCTGGGCCGCACTTCGACCGCACCGGCGCGCTATGGTCAGGTCCCCGAGCAACTGGCGCAAAAGCTCGGTCAGGCGCGCACGCTGGAAGATGTTGCCGCCGTGCGCAGTGCGCTGCTGTCGATTGAGATGCTGGGCCTGCTGCAGGACGCGGAAATCAACGCCGCGTGTGCACTGATCACCGACACCGCTTCGCGTCTGTACCACCATGCCAAGCTTGACCGCGGCGTGAAAGGGCCGCGCGCCAGGCTCAACGGTCTGCCGTTGTTCGCCTTACAGGAAAAGCTCGCCGACGGCGAAATCTGTACGCTGGTCGTGGATGGCCACAACATTCTGTTCCAGTTGCCGCACCTGTTTGCCGCACAGTTCGAGCGCGGCCAGCCCGGGGCGCGTGCTTAGAAGTGGCTCGGTTTGTTTGAACAGCTTTTCCCGAAAGATAAGTGGAACCATGGCTGGGTGAAAGTGCTCGGGAAAGCACCACAATCCTAATCGGTTTTCTCTTCGGTATTTTTTCTTTGCAGATGGGGGTGTCAGCGC
>CAIVXG010000180.1 GCA_903909815.1 uncultured beta proteobacterium
ATCTGAGTCATCATCATCTCCAGTCGCACCACAAAGCGTGGCTGGTGATGAAACTATGCCGAGCGAAAATCGTCAAAGACCCCTGCAGAACTGACGCCGCCGACATTACTCGGAATACTCCTGAACACGGGATAGTGCCTCCTATTCCGACATCGGAATAGTCGTCATTCCTTCGCCACCCATTTGCTCCAGGCCGGAACCGACATTCGCACCGTGCAAGAGCTATTGGGTCACAGCGATGTCAGCACCACGATGATTTACACCCATGTGCTAAAGGTGGCAGCGGGCGGCACCGCCAGCCCATTGGATGCACTTGTTTGAGTCCTAATCCGCGTTGCGCCAACCCAGTCACCTGGGGCAGTCGCGTGTGGGCTATGCGCGAAGCAATCGCCGTGCCTCAGCCACCCAGCGGCGTGCGGCAGCAACCAGGGTTGGCACAAATTCGTGACCACCGCATGCATCGTCGCGCACGCTCGAGCCGAACAGCCAAACCCGCGCAGCAGCGCCCGCGAGTTCGGCTGTCCCGGCACGGATTGCAGAGATCTGTTCAAGTGATAGGCGCATGGCTCAATCGTACCCCTTCAGCAGTTCGCTGCTTTCGAAATCAGGGCAGACAACCCGACCCATCCTGGTTTCGGCGGAGCGAGGAAGGGTGGGCTCCGCCCTCAATCCGCCTGCTTGCGCAAGAACGCCGGGATCTCGAAGTCGTCCATGCCGCCCGATGACAGTGCGTCGACCTTGGCCGCGGCCTGGGTGCGGTTCGTGCGCCACACGCTGGGCACCGACATGCTGCCGTAGTCAGGAGTCGCCGCGCCGGTCGACGACGAGGCTTGCGCAGCGCTGCCGGTGACCACCGAGTTCAGCGTGGGCACATGGAAGGGCACGTTGTCGGTGCCGGTGCGCAGCACCTGCAGCGGCGGCGCGGTGCGGCGCACGCCTTGGCGCGAGAGGCCCGTGGCCACCACCGTGACGCGGATCTGTTCGCCCAGGCTGTCGTCATGCGCCGTGCCATAAATCACGTGCGCATCGGGCGAGGCGTAAGCACGGATGGTGTTCATCGCCAGCTTGGATTCGCTCAGCTTGAGCGAACCCTTGGCCGTGCTCACCAGCACGAGCACGCCCTTGGCGCCAGAGAGGTCGATGCCTTCGAGCAGCGGGCAGGCCACGGCCTGTTCCGAGGCGATGCGGGCGCGATCCGGACCGGTGGCCACAGCGGTGCCCATCATCGCCTTGCCGGGCTCGCCCATCACGGTGCGCACGTCTTCGAAGTCGACGTTCACCAGGCCCGGTACGTTGATGATTTCGGCGATGCCACCGACGGCGTTCTTCAGCACATCGTTGGCATGGGCAAACGCTTCGTCCTGGGTGATGTCGTCGCCCAGCACTTCGAGCAGCTTCTCGTTCAGCACCACGATCAGCGAATCGACATTGGCTTCAAGTTCGGCCAGGCCCGCGTCAGCGTTGCTCATGCGACGTCCGCCCTCCCAGTCGAAGGGCTTGGTCACCACCCCCACCGTGAGGATTCCCATTTCCTTGGCGATGCGTGCGATCACAGGCGCGGCGCCCGTGCCCGTGCCGCCGCCCATGCCGGCCGTGATGAAGAGCATGTGCGCGCCTTCGATCGCGGCGCGAATGTCCTGCTCCGCGGCCTGTGCCGCGTCGCGCCCCTTGTCGGGCTTGCTTCCCGCACCCAGACCCGTGACGCCCAGCTGCACTGTCTTGTGCGCTGCGCTGCGGCCCAGGGCCTGTGCATCGGTGTTGGCGCAGACGAATTCCACGCCCTGCACGGCGCACCCGATCATGTGTTCGACCGCATTGCCGCCCCCGCCGCCAACGCCGATCACCTTGATTTGCGTGCCCAAATTGAATTCCTCGACTTCGATCATTTCGATGCTCATGTTGCTCTCCTGGTATGCAGTTGCCAAAAATGTTTGTGATTCGTTTGTCTTGCTGTATTCATGAAGGTGGATCGGTACACCTCCAGCGCCAATGCTGCGCGCCCAAAGGCGGTCCAGCAGAACTCATGTATGCGACTTTCATGGCTAGAAGTTGCCTACAAACCAGTCTTTCATCCGCCCCATGGCGGTCTGCATCGAGCCGTTCTTTTGCGCCACCTTCAGGCCGCGAAAGCGCGCCATGCGTGCCTCCTCCAGCATGCCCATCACGGTCGCGGCGCGGGGCTGGGCCACCATATCGGACAGGGCGCCGGCATACTTGGGGATGCCTCGGCGCACGGGCTTCAAAAAGATGTCTTCGCCCAGTTCCACCATGCCGGGCATGACGGCGCTGCCGCCGGTGATGACGATGCCCGAAGACAGCACTTCCTCGTAGCCCGATTCGCGTATCACCTGCTGCACCAGCGAGTAGATTTCTTCCACCCGGGGTTCGATCACGCCCGCGAGCACCTGGCGGCTCAACATGCGCGGTCCGCGGTCGCCCAGGCCCGGCACCTCGACCTGGGTGTCGGGGTCGGTGAGCAACTGTTTGGCGTAACCGCTTTCCACCTTGATTTCTTCGGCGTCTCGTGTGGGCGTGCGCAGCGCCATGGCGATGTCGCTGGTGATGAGGTCGCCCGCGATCGGGATCACGGCCGTGTGCCGAATGGCGCCGTTGGTGAAGATCGCCACGTCACTGGTGCCCGCGCCAATGTCCACCAGCGCCACGCCGAGTTCGCGCTCGTCCTCGGTCAGCACCGCCAGGCTGGAGGCCAGCGGGTTGAGCATCAACTGATCCACTTCCAGGCCGCAACGGCGCACGCACTTCAGGATGTTTTCGGCGGCGGTCTGGGCGCCAGTCACGATGTGCACCTTGGCTTCGAGCCGGATGCCGCTCATGCCGATGGGCTCCTTCACGTCCTGCCCGTCGATCACGAACTCCTGCGGCTCCACCAACAGCAGACGCTGATCGGTGGAGATGTTGATGGCCTTGGCCGTTTCCAGCACGCGCGCCACGTCGGTGGCACTGACCTCGCGGTCCTTGATTGCCACCATGCCGCTGGAATTGATGCCGCGGATGTGGCTGCCGGTGATGCCGGTGTAGACGCGCGTGATCTTGCAGTCGGCCATCAGTTCGGCTTCCTTTAGCGCCATCTGGATGCTCTGCACGGTGGCGTCGATATTCACCACCACACCGCGCTTGAGACCGGTGCTTGGCGCGATGCCCAGGCCGGCCAGTTTGAGTTCGCCATTGAGCAGCACTTCGGCCACGACCACCATCACTTTGGCGGTTCCGATGTCCAGTCCTACGACCAGGTCTTTGTATTCTTTTGCCATGGGGTCACCTGTCTGTCTGAGGGTTGCTTGTTTTTGAAGAGGCCGCAGCCAGGGTGGACACACCCTTGAGCCGAAGTGCATAACCTTGGGAGTAGCGCAGGTCGGCCGATTCCACAGCGTCGGCGTGGCGGCCATAGCGGCTGGCGACCTGGGTCAGGGTCAAGGCAAAGCGCTGTACCCGGGCGGCTACTTCGGCCGGCGTTCCGCTGCCCAGTTCGATCACGGCGCCCGAGTCCAGCGTCGCGCGCCAGCCACCACTGGCCGAGAGTTCGAGTTGGTCCAGCGTGGCATCGAGCGCTGCGAATTGGGGCGCAAGCTCGCGGTACATCTGCAGCGTGGGCGCCGCTTGGCCCTCGGGTCCGACCAGGCGCGGCAGATTCTCCTGCTCAACTTCACCCACGTTCGCCTCGAACACCTCGCCAAAATTATTCACCAATTGCGACTCGTCTTGTGCGCCCCAGAAGGCGGCCGTGTGCTGCTCCTGCAATTGCACCCGCAGACGATTCGGAAACTCCCGGCGCACGACCGCACGCCGCACCCAGGGCAGGGCTTCGAACGCGGCGCGCGCCTGCGCCAGATCGAGTGTGAACAGGCTGCCCGAAAGCTGCGGAATGACATTGGCGCGCAGCGTGACCACATTGGTGTGCGCCACCTCGCCCTGCACTGTGATGCCGCGAATGGCAAACACCGGATGCCGCGTGGCCCACCCCAGCAACGCCGCCAGCACCAGGCCCGCGAACACCAGCAGCAACGCGCTGGCGGTCACGTTCATGAGCTTCACGTCTAGCGGCGCTGGCAGGCTTGGATTCATGGTGTCGCGCCTTGCTGCTGGGTGTGCGTGCGCGCGGTGTCGGGGTAATCAAGCGCAGCCAGCCTGAGCAGCGACAGGCACAGCGCCTCGTAGCTGATGCCGGCGGCGCGCGCCGACATAGGTACCAGCGAATGCGAGGTCATTCCGGGCGAGGTGTTCATCTCAAGCAGAAATGGCTTGCGGTCGCTGGCGCGGATCATCAGGTCGGCGCGGGCCCAACCGCGGCAACCCAGGGCCTTGAAAGCGGCCAGCACGATGCGCGAGATTTCCTGCTCCTCGGCAGCTGGCAGCCCGCTGGGGCACTGGTAGGAGACGACGTCGGTGAAGTACTTATTCTGGTAGTCGTAAGCCCCCTCGGGCGCGCGGATGCGTACCACCGGCAGCGCACGCAAGTCGGCGTCCGCGCCGATGACGGGGCAGGTCACTTCCTCACCTTCGATGAACTCCTCGCACAGCACGTCCGGGTCGTAGCGCGCCGACAGAGACACGGCATCCTGCATCTGCGAATAGCCCACCACCTTGCTGACACCGATGGACGAGCCTTCGCGCGGCGGCTTCACGATCAGCGGCAGTCCCAGTTCATCCGGCACGGCCACGATGTGGGCGCGCTGTTGTTGCTCGGGATTGAGCACAACGTAGCGCGGCGTGGGCAGGCCCACGGACTGCCAGATGCGCTTGGTCATGACCTTGTCCATGGCGATGGCGGAGGCCATCACGCCTGAGCCCGTATACGGAATTCCCAGCCACTCGAGCGCACCCTGGAGCGTGCCGTCTTCGCCAAAGCGGCCGTGCAAGGCGATGAAGCAGCGGGCGAAGCCTTCTCGTTTCAGGTCGCTTACATCGCGCTGCGCCGGGTCGAAGGCGTGCGCGTCCACGCCACTGTCGCGCAGCGCCTGCAGCACGCCTCGGCCCGACAGCAGCGAGATCTCGCGCTCCGCCGACAAGCCCCCCATCAACACGGCGACCTTGCCCAAGGATTGAATTTCCGGATTCACTTCACCCCCCCTTCAGACTTGGGCGCAGCATCGCACTGCGCCAGTTCCAGCACGCGTGCCGGCACGTCTCCGATGGAGCCGGCTCCCATGCACAACACCACGTCGCCAGCGCGTGCCTGTTGCGCAATCGCCTGCGCCATGGCCTCGATGTCGTCCACGAACAGCGGCTCCACGCCTCCCGCCTCATGCACTGCGCGTGCCAGCGAGCGGCCATCGGCGCCGGGAATGGGGGGTTCGCCCGCGGCATAGACCTCGCACAGCAGCACGCCGTCGGCCTGCCCCAGCACCTTGACGAAATCATCGAAGCAGTCGCGGGTGCGGCTGAAGCGGTGCGGCTGAAACCCCAGCAGCAAACGCCGTCCCGGGAAGGCGCCGCGTGCCGCGGCCAGCGTTGCCACCATCTCCACCGGGTGATGACCGTAGTCCTCGATCAGCGTGAACTCGCCACCGGACGCAGCCCGCACCTCGCCATGGCCCTGGAAGCGACGCCCCACCCCCTGGAAGCTCGCCAGAGCAGCCTGCACCGCGGTATCTGACACGTCCAGTTCCTGCGCAATGGCGATCGCCGCCAGCGCGTTAAGCACATTGTGACGACCAGTCAGGTTCAACACGATCGGCAAATCTGGTGCCCCCATTGCGGCACGTTGCAGCGTGAACTTCATTTGCGTGCCAACGGCGCTTACGGCTGCGGCGCGAAGCTGTGCGCCCTGTTCGAAGCCGTAGCTGACCACGCGGCATTGCACCCGCGGCACGATCTCGCGCACTGCGGCGTCGTCCGTGCACAGCACCGCCGTGCCGTAGAACGGCATGCGGTTCAGGAAGGCCACGAACGCGCTCTTGAGCTGGCCAAAGTCGTGATCGTAGGTCTGCATGTGGTCGGCGTCGATGTTGGTCACCACCGCCATCAGCGGCAACAAGTTCAGGAAGGACGCGTCCGACTCGTCTGCCTCCACCACGATGGCGTCGCCTTGTCCTAGTCGTGCATTCGCACCTGCGCTGTTCAGGCGCCCACCGATAACGAAGCTGGGGTCCAGTCCCGCCTCGGTCAGGATGCTGGCCACCAGGCTGCTGGTGGTGGTCTTGCCGTGCGTTCCGGCAATGGCGATGCCGGTTTTGTAGCGCATCAATTCGGCCAGCATGACTGAGCGCGAAACGACAGCGATGCCTTGTGCGTGCGCGGCCAGCAGCTCGGGGTTGTCGGCCCGCACCGCGCTTGATGTCACCACGGCATCGGCAGCTCCCACCTGTGACGCGGCGTGCCCAACGTGGACTGTGACACCCAGACTGGACAGGCGTTGCAGCGTGGCGCTGTCGGACAGGTCAGAGCCCGATATCACATAGCCCAGATCGAGCAGCACCTCGGCAATGCCGGACATGCCCGCACCGCCGATGCCGACGAAGTGGATGTGGCGAATGCCGTGCATCATGCGGCCAACTCCTCGCAGGCCTGCACCACAGCAGCGGTCGCGCCCAACTTCTGCTGTGACTTGGCTTGAATCGCTTTTTGCAAAAGCTCGGCGCGCGTCAGGCCCGATAGCTTGTCCGCCAGCGTCTGTGGCGTCAACGTCGTCTGCGGCATGAGCCAACCGCCACCCGAGCGCACAAGAAACTGCGCGTTCGTGGTCTGGTGGTCGTCCACGGCTGCCGCAAACGGCACAAAGATGGCTGCGGCACCGACGGCGGCGATCTCGGTGACGGTGCTGGCGCCCGCGCGGCAAATAATGATGTCGGCCTGGGCAAACGCCGTTGCCGTGTCGTCGATGAAGGGCGTGAGTTCCGCCGTGATGCCAGCGGCTGCGTAGTTTGCGCGCAGTTCGTCGATCTGCTTCGCACCGCTTTGATGCAGCACAGTGGGACGCTGCGTTGGCGCCAGCAGCGCCAGCGCCTTGGGAACAATCTCGTTCAAGGCGCGCGCGCCCAGACTGCCCCCCACCACCAGCAATTGAAGGGGGCCCGAGCGCTTTGCAAAGCGCGCCTCGGGCTCGGCCTGTTGCGTGAATGCCGGGCGCAGCGGGTTGCCGATCCATTGCGCATTTTTCAACGCACCTGGAAATGCAACGAAGGCCCGCCGAGCCACCGAGGCCAGCACCTTGTTTGCCATTCCGGCCACCGAATTCTGCTCGTGCAGCAGCAGCGGCTTACCGGTTAGCGCGGCCATGAGCCCCGCCGGAAAAGTGATGTAGCCGCCAAAACCCACAACCACATCGGGCTGCAAGCGGCGCAGCACCGCCAGGCTTTGCCAGAAGGCCTTGAGCAGGCGCAACGGCAGCAGCACCAGCGTGTGCAAGCCCTTGCCGCGCACGCCTGAGAAATCAACGCCTTCAAAGGCAAAGCCGCGTGGCGGCACGAGCTGACTTTCCATGCTGGGCTCGTTCACGCCACCGTTACCACCAAGCCAGTGCACGCGCCAGCCCCGTTCACGCAAAGCTTCGGCCACGGCCAGTCCCGGGAAGATGTGGCCACCCGTGCCGCCGGCCATGATGAGTGCAGCCTTTTGACTCATGCCCTGCCCCCATGCATCATTTGTTTGTTCTCGATGTCCACCCTCAGCACTACGGCGAGGGAGATGAGGTTGAGCAGGATGGCGGAGCCGCCGTAGCTCATGAGCGGCAGGGTCAGGCCCTTGGTTGGCAGCGCGCCCAGGTTCACGCCCATGTTGATGAAGGCCTGGAAGCCGATCCAGACGCCAACGCCTTGCGCCACCAGTCCCGAGAACACACGGTCCAGCGCGATCGCCTGCCGTCCGATGTGCATGATGCGCCGCGTCAACCAAAGGAACAGACCGATCACGCACAGCACGCCGACCAGTCCAAACTCTTCGCCGATCACGGCCAGCAAAAAGTCGGTGTGCGCCTCGGGCAACCAGTTCAGCTTTTCCACGCTGCCACCCAGGCCCACGCCGAAGATTTCCCCGCGACCGATGGCGATGAGCGAGTGCGACAACTGGTAGCCCTTGCCCAAGGTGTACTTCTCGTTCCAGGGGTCGAGGTAGGCAAAGATGCGCTCGCGCCGAAACTCACTGAAGGCAATGATCAGGCTGAAGACGACCACCAGCACCGCGGCGATGAGGAAGAACATGCGCGCGTTCACGCCGCCCAAGAAGAGAATACCCATGGCGATGACGGCGATCACCATGAAGGCGCCCATGTCGGGCTCAGCCAGCAACAGCACGCCCACTACCGCCACCGCCAAACCCATGGGGGCGACCGCAGCCAGAAAATTCTCCTTCACCTCCATCTTGCGCACCATGTAGTTGGCTGCATACAGCAACACCGCAAACTTGGCCAACTCGGATGGCTGAAAGCTCATGAATCCCAAACTGATCCAGCGCCGCGCACCGTTGACCGACTTGCCGATGAAGGGCAGCAACACCGCCGTCAGCAATGCCAGCGACACCACAAACAGCCAGGGTGCCACCCGCTCCCAGACCGACATCGGCACCTGGAACGTGAGCAGTGCCGCGACAAAGGCCAGTCCCAGAAAGAGCAGGTGCCGCGTGAGGAAGTAGCTGTGCGCGTACTTTGCGAATTTGGGGTTGTCGGGGATGGCGATGGACGCCGAATACACCATCACCATGCCCCAGGCGAGCAAAGCCACGATCACCCACACCAGCGTCTGATCCACACCCGCGCCCTGCGTCGCCAAGAGCGGGCCGCGCAGCCCATTCATGCCCCGCGCCGGCAATGGCTTGGCGCGCGACGGATCGCGTCCGACAAGCCAGCCCGTGAGGTGCGACAGGCCGGCGCTCATGCATCGCCCTCCAGCATGGCGCCCGCTTCCAGCGCGAGTTCCTGCACCGCCTGCACGAACAGCTGGGCCCGATGTTCGTAGTTGTCGAACATGTCAAAGCTGGCGCATGCCGGCGACAACAGCACGGCGTCCCCCGGCAGCGCGTGCTGCTTTGCCAGCTGCACCGCCTGCGGCATGGACTCGGCCTGCAACAGCGGCACGGAGGTGGCCTCCAGCGCTGCGCGTATCAGGGGGGCATCGCGCCCGATCAGCACCACAGCCCGGGCGTATTGAGCAACGGGTGCCGCCAGCGGACTGAAGTCCTGGCCCTTGCCTTCGCCGCCCAGGATCACGACCACACGTCGATCCGATCCCAGTCCGGCGAGCGCCGCCACCGTGGCTCCGACATTCGTGCCCTTGCTGTCGTCGAAATACTCCACATCCGCCAGCATGCCCACGGGCTGCACGCGGTGCGGCTCGCCGCAGTACTCGCGCAAGCCGTGCAGCGTGGCGGCCAGGCCGCAACCCGCACTCGCTGCCAACGCCAGTGCCGCCAGGGCATTGAGCGCGTTGTGGCGGCCGCGGATGCGCAGGGCGTCGGCCGGCATCAGGCGCTGGATGTGCAGTTCGGCGGCCGGCTCACGTGCCGCGGCGCGCTTGCTCTTGTGCGTTTCCTCGGCCTCCATGGCGCGCACCAGCCAGCTCATGCCGTTCACCACTTCGATGCCGAAGTCACCTGGCCGGCGCGGCATGTCGGAGCCGAAGCTCAGCCAGTCGTGCTGCGCCAATGGCGCAGGCGTACCGCGCTTTGTCGCCACCGCGGGCGCAGGCGTCGCCAGCATCGCCATGACCCGCGGCTCGTCGCGATTGAGCAGCATCAGCGCCTGCTTGCCAAACACCCGCGCCTTGGCCGCTACATAGGCGTCCATGCTGCCATGCCAATCCAGGTGGTCCTGGCTGATGTTGAGCACGGTCGCCGCCGTGGGCTCGAAATCGGATGCGTCGTCGAGCTGAAAGCTGGACAGCTCCAGCACCCAGACCTCGGGCAACGTATCAGCATCCAGTCGCAGCGTGAGCGTGTCCAGCAGCGTGGGGCCGATGTTGCCCGCCTTCACGACCGTCTTGGCGGCGCGTGCCACCAGTTGGGCGGTGAGCGACGTGACCGTGGTCTTGCCATTGGTGCCCGAGACCGCCAGCAGTTGCGGGCTGTAGCCTTTGGCCTCCTTCAAGTCGGCCAGTGCCTGTGCAAACAGGCTCAGTTCGCCACCCACCCACAGGCCCTGCTCGCAGGCCGCAGACACCACGCCCACCACCTCGTCTGGCGTCAGCCCCGGGCTCTTGAACACGGCTCGCACATCCGTGCCCTGCACCAGCGACGCGTCCAGCGCGCCATGCACAAAGCGTGCGCCAGGCAGCTCGCTTTGCAGCACCGCCAGCTGGGGTGGCTGCGCGCGCGTGTCCGCCACTGTGACCTGCGCGCCGCAGCGCACACACCAGCGCGCCATCGCCAGGCCGGAGTGGCCCAAGCCCAGGATCAAGACGTGCTGACCGTTGAGGTTGTTCATGCCGTCAGCGCAGTTTCAGGGTGGACAGGCCCACCAGGCAAAGCAGGATGGTGATAATCCAGAAGCGCACCACCACCTGCGTTTCGGCCCAGCCGATTTTCTCGAAATGGTGATGCAGCGGCGCCATCTTGAGGATGCGCCGACCTTCGCCGTATTTCCTTTTGGTGTACTTGAAGTAGCTCACCTGCAGCATCACCGACAGCGCCTCGGCCACGAATACGCCACCCATGATGGCGAGCACGATTTCCTGGCGCACGATCACGGCGACAGTGCCTAGCGCCGCGCCCAGGGCCAGCGCGCCCACGTCGCCCATGAACACCTGCGCGGGGTGCGTGTTGAACCAAAGAAACGCCAGGCTTGCGCCGGCCATGGCCATGCAAAAAACCAGCAGTTCGCCCGAGCCGGTGATGTGCGGCATGAACAGGTACTTGGAATACACGGCGCTGCCGGTGACGTAGGCAAACAGGCCGAGCGAGCCCCCCACCATCGCTACCGGCATGATGGCCAGGCCGTCCAGACCGTCGGTTAGGTTGACGGCATTGCTCGCGCCCACGATCACCAGATATGAGAGGATCACAAAGCCCAACACGCCCAGCGGATAGTTCACCTCCTTGAAGAAGGGCACGAAGAGACCGGCCTTGGGCGGCAGGTTCACGTCAAAGCCGGATTGCACCCAGCGGAAGAACAGTTCGAGCACGCGCAAGTTCGAGTTTTCCGAAATGCTGAACACCAGGTAGAGCGCGGCCAGCAGTCCGATCACCGATTGCCAGAAATATTTCTCGCGCGAGCGCATGCCCTCGGGGTCCTTATGCACCACCTTGCGCCAGTCATCGACCCAACCAATGGCGCCAAAGCCCAGGGTCACGATCAGCACGATCCAGACAAAGCGGTTCGACAGGTCCACCCATAGCAAAGTGGAGATCGCGATCGCCAACAACACCAGCACGCCGCCCATGGTGGGGGTTCCGCTCTTGCTCTGGTGCGAGGCCATGCCATAGCCCCGGATCGGCTGCCCGATCTTGAGCGAGGTCAGGTGCCGAATCACGGCCGGGCCCGCGAACAGGCCGATCAGCAAGGCCGTGAGCGCGGCCATGACGGCGCGAAACGTGAGGTACTGGAACACCCGAAAGAAACCGAAGTCGGGCGAGAGCGTCTGCAGCCATTGGGCCAGACTAAGCAGCATGGATTGCCTCCTGATGATTCTGTTGCGTGGCCTGGATGGCGGCGACCACGCGCTCCATTTTCATGAAGCGCGAGCCCTTCACGAGCACGCTGGCCGACTCGGGCAGGGCCTGCAGCACGGCCGCAACGAGCGCCTCGACGGTTTCAAAATGACGCGCGCTGGCGTGGCGCGCCAGCGCTCCCAGCGTGAACACGGATTCGATGCCCAGCTGGCGCGCGTAGGCGCCTACCTCAGCGTGAAACTGCGGCCCCTGGGTGCCGACCTCGCCCATGTCGCCCAGCACCAACAGGCGCGGGCCTGGCAACCCGGCCAGCAGTTCGATCGCGGCGCGCACCGAGTCGGGGTTCGCGTTGTAGGCATCATCGATCAGCGTCACACTGTGACCTTGGATACGCACGTTCAGCGCACGACTGCGTCCAAGCACAGGATCGAACGCGTTCAGGCCCGAAGCGATGGTGGCCAACGGCACGCCCGCTGCCAGAGCGCAGGTAGCCGCGGCGAGTGAATTTTTCAGGTTGTGTCGGCCCGCAACCCGCAACGTGTACTGAAGGTCCCCAGCGGGTGTGCGCGCTGTGACCTGCCAGGCGCCCTGCTCCCAACTCGACGTCAGGCCGATCACATCGGCCTGACCCGCCAGCGCGAAGTTCAACACTTGGCGCTTGGCCGCCAGGTTTTTCCAAAGCGCGGTGTAGGCGTCGTCCGCCGGAAAAACGGCCGCGCCCTGCCCGTCCAAAGCCGAGATGACGGCGCCGTTTTCTTCTGCCACCGCCTGTACCGTGGCCATGAATTCCTGATGCTCGCGCTGCGCATTGTTCACCAGCGCCACCGTGGGGCGCGCCATCGCCGCCAGCAACGCGATCTCGCCGGGATGGTTCATGCCCAATTCAACGACGGCCAGCCTGTGCTGTGAGCGCAGCCGCAGCAGCGTCAGCGGCACGCCGATGGCGTTGTTGAAGTTGCCTGCTGTCGCCAGCGCGGCGTCGCCCGTAGCGGCGCGCAGAATGGACGCAATCATCTGCGTCACCGTGGTCTTGCCGTTGGAGCCCGTGACCGCGATCAGCGGCAGCGTGAACTGCGCGCGCCAGGCCGTGGCCAGCTGCCCCAAGGCGAGCAGCGTATCGGTGACAACCAGGCCGGGCAGGCCCAGTTGCTGCAGGAGCGGCAGCGCTGTGGCATGACACAGCACCGCGGCCGCGCCCTTGTCCTTGGCCTGCGCCAGGAAGTCGTTGGCGTCGTAGCGTTCACCCTTGAGCGCCACAAACAAGTCGCCCGGTTGCAGCGTGCGCGTATCGGTGTGCACCCGCGTCAACTGCGTGGCGCCGTCACCAACCCTATGCGCACCGGCAATCCAGGCTGCGGCTTGCTGCAGGGTCATCATGACTTGGCCCTCGTGGCGAGCGCGGCCAGCGCCTGGGCCCTGTCGCAAAAGGGATGCTTGATCCCCGCCACTTCCTGCGTGCGTTCGTGTCCCTTGCCGGCGATCAGCACCACGTCGTTGGCATTGGCCTGGGTCAAGGTCTCGGAAATCGCCAAGGCACGGTCCGACTGCACCTGCACGGCGGCGCCGTGCCCCAGACCCAGCAGGATCTGGGCGATGACGGCCTCGGGCTTTTCGCTGCGCGGGTTGTCGCTGGTGACCACCACGCAGTCGGCGTTCTTTTCCGCCACCGCGGCCATCAGCGGGCGCTTGCCAGGATCGCGGTCCCCGCCGCAGCCAAAAACGCACCACAACTTTCCGCCGCGCTGGCGCGTCATGGGACGCAGGGCCAGCAACGCCTTGTCCAGCGCATCCGGCGTATGGGCATAGTCCACCACCACCAGCGGCTGACCGGGCAGGGACAAGCAGTCCATGCGGCCCGGCACCGGGGTCAGGCGGGTGCAGGCCTGCGCCGCGTCCAACAGCGGCACACCCAGGCATCGCATGGCGCCGATCACGCCCAACAGATTGGACACGTTGTAGTCGCCGATCAGCGCCGTCTGCAGAGCCTGCCGTTCGTCGCCCTCAGCCAGTGTGAAGCGCAGACCTTGCGCGCTGTAGGCCACGTCCAGCGCGCGTAGCCGTGCCGACTGTTGCATCGACACCGTCCACACATCAAGCCCGCCAGCGCGCAGCGTGTGGGCCAGCAACGCCCCCTGCTCGTCGTCGATATTCACCACTGCCGCCCGCAAGCCCGACCAGGAAAACAACGCCGCCTTGGCTTGCCAATAGGACGGCATGCTGCCGTGGTAATCCAGATGGTCCTGTGTGAAATTGGTGAACACGGCCACGCGGATGCGCGTTCCGTCCAACCGATGCTCCACCAGTCCGATGGAAGACGCCTCGATCGCGCAGGCGCGCAGACCCTGATCCACGAAGCGGCGCAGTTGCTGCTGCAGCAGCACCGGGTCGGGGGTGGTGAGACCCGTGGCTTCCAGTCCCGCCAGCGGGTCGGCGAGCGTATCCAAAGACGGCGGCACGCCCACGCCCAGTGTGCCGATCAGGCCGCAGGCCAGGCCCCGATCTGCCGGCAGACTGGACAGCGCCTGCGCCAGCCACCAGGTGCTGGATGTCTTGCCATTGGTGCCGGTGACGGCCACCACCTCCAGCGCGTGGCTGGGTTGGCCATAGTAGCTGGACGCGATCTCGCCGGCATCGGCTTTGAGACCAGGGTAGGCGCAAATGGCGTCGCCTCCCAAGCCGAATGATTCGACGCCCGATTGCTCCACCAGGCAGGCCGTCGCGCCCAAGGCCAGCGCCGCGGCCACGAACTGGCGTCCATCACTGGCGGCGCCCGGCCACGCGATGAAACCTTCGCCTGGCTGCAGCTTGCGACTGTCTATGCCCAGCTTGCCCGTGACGCGGCCGTGCAGCCATTGCGCGGCTTGCCCGGGCGTGTGCAGGACGCGCATCAGAACGACTCCTCTGCGGCATTCGCGACGATCTGCGGCTTCACCGCCATGTCGGGTTGCACGCCCATCATGCGCAGGGTTTGCTGCACGACCTCGCTGAACACGGGCGCGGCCACGTCGCCGCCGAAATATTTGCCCGCGCTGGGCTCGTCCACCATCACCGCCACGATGATGCGCGGCTGCTCGATTGGCGCCATGCCCACAAACCAGGCGCGGTACTTGTGGTTCTTCTCGGTGCCGTAGCTCTTCCCCACGAGCTTGTAGGCCGTGCCTGACTTGCCCCCCACCGAGTAGCCTATGGTCTGAGCCTTTTGCCCGGTGCCGCCGGGGCCGGCCGCCATCTGCAGCATCTTGCGCACCTGTTGTGCCGTGTGCTGCGACAGCACGCGCACGCCCACCGCCGGTTCGGCACTCTTGAGCAGGGTCACGGGAATGATCTCGCCGTCGTGCGAGAACACGGTGTACGAGTGCGCCATCTGAAAGAGCGAGGCCGACAGCCCGTAGCCATACGACATGGTGGCCTGCTCGATCGGGCGCCAGGTCTTGTAGGGACGCAGCTTGCCCGACACCGCGCCCGGAAAGCTGATCTGCGGCTTTTGTCCGAACCCGGCCGCCGAAAATATCTCCCACATTTCGCGCGGCTGCATCTGCATCGCGATCTTGGTGGTGCCGATATTGCTGGACTTTTGGATCACGCCCTCTACGGTGAGCACGCCGTGGGGGTGTGAATCGGAAATGGTGGCGCCGTGCAGGGTCAGCTTTCCCGCCCCGGTATCGATGATCGTGCTGGGCGTGACGCGCCCGGTCTCCAGCGCCAGGCCAATGGTGAAGGGCTTCATCACCGAACCCGGCTCGAAGGTGTCGGTCAGTGCCCGGTTGCGCAACTGCTCGCCATTCAGATTGCGGCGTTTGTCCGGCACATAGCTGGGGTAATTTGCCAGCGCCAGCACCTCGCCCGTGACGGCGTCCAGCACCACCACGCTGCCGGCTTTGGCCTTGTTGAGGGTGACCGCGTCGCGCAGCTTTTGATACGCGAAGAACTGCACCCGACTGTCCACACTCAGGTGCAGGTCGGGGCCGTCGGCCGGCTGCAGGGTCTCGCCCACGTCCTCCACCACGCGCCCCATGCGATCCTTGATGACGCGGCGCGATCCGGCGTGGCCGGCGAGTTCCTTGTTGAATGCCAGCTCTATGCCTTCCTGGCCCAGGTCCTCCACGTTGGTGAAGCCCACCACGTGCACTGCGGCCTCACCTTCGGGGTATTGGCGTCGGTATTCCTTGCGCTGGTAGATGCCCTTGACACCCAAGGCGGCAATGTCCTTGGCCACCGAATCGTCTACCTGGCGCTTGAGCCAGACGAAAGTCTTGTCCTCGTCTGCGAGCTTTTTGTCCAGCTCAGCCGCAGGCATGTCCAGCAGCTTGGCGACCCGCCCAAGCTTGTCGTCCTCGCGCTCCACGTCTTCGGGAATGGCCCAGATGCTGGGAGAGGGCACGCTGGACGCCAGGATCAGGCCATTGCGATCCAGGATACGGCCGCGGTTCGCGGGCAGCTCCAGCGTGCGACCGAAACGGACCTCCCCCTGGTGTTGAAAGAACTGGTTGTTGAACACCTGCACGTAGGCCGCCCGCGCCGCCAGCCCGATGAAGCCGATGGCCACCGCGGCCACGATGAACTTACTGCGCCAGACCGGCGTCTTGCTCGCCAGCAAGGGGCTGGAGTTGTAGCGGATGCTCCTGCTCACGGCTTGACTCCGGACGCCGGTGTCGAGGCCACCACGCCCGCTGGAGCGTTGACGTACTGCGTCAAAGCCGGATTCACCGACTGCATCTGCAGCGCACTGCGCGCCAGTTTTTCCACGCGCAGCGGCGTCGCTTGGGCGCGCTTTTCCACTTCCAGCCGATCATGCTCGGACTCGAGTGCGTGGGCCTGTGCGTTGGCCTTGTCGACCTCGACAAAGAGGCGGCGCGACTCGTACTGCGTGTGCACCAGAAACAGCGCACTGCACAGCACCGCCAGCAGCAGCACAAGGTTCAGTCGTGTCACGGCTGAACCTCGTTGCGTGTCCGGCTCACGCCCTTCGCCGGCCTTGCCACTGCGGTGGCGCTCATGCTGCGGTCCTTTGCGCCACGCGCATCGTGGCACTGCGGGCACGGGGGTTGGCCGCCACTTCCTGCGCGCTGGGCTTGATGCGTCCGAGTGCGACCAGCTTCATCTGCTGCGTGGGCACCAGCATCCAGTCCGGCTGGCGCTTATCCACTTCCTCTCGCGCATGTTTCGCGATGAACTGCTTCACGATGCGGTCTTCGAGTGAATGAAAACTGATGACCACCAGTCGTCCTCCGGGTTGCAGTACCTTCAGGCTCGCGTCTAAAGCCTGTTGCAGCTCTTCAAGCTCGGCATTGATGAAAATCCGAAGAGCCTGAAATGTGCGCGTTGCAGGGTTCTGGCCCGGCTCGCGGGTTTTGACCGTGCCAGCCACGAGTTCGGCCAGCTCGGTGGTGGATGAAATTGGGCCCCGCTCCTGTCGGCGAGCAGCAATCGCTTTTGCAATCGGAACAGCAAACCGCTCTTCTCCATAGTCACGAATCACCTCCACCATTTGTTGAATTTCGGCGTGCGCCAACCACTGCGCCACGCTCTCGCCGCGCGTCGTATCCATGCGCATGTCCAGCGGGGCTTCGAAGCGAAAACTGAAACCGCGTGCCGGGTTGTCGATCTGCGGCGAACTGATGCCCAGGTCCAGCAGCACACCGGCCACGCTGGCCTCGGGCAACTCGTTCAGGTCCTTGAACCCTTGGTGCCGGATGGAAAAGCGCGGGTCGGTGATGGCTTGCGCTGCGGCAATCGCATCCGGGTCCTTGTCGAAGGCGATCAGTCGGCCCTGAGGCGACAGGCCCGAAAGAATGAGCCTGGAATGTCCGCCGCGACCAAAGGTGGCGTCCACATAGGTGCCGTCCACGCCATGCGCCTCGCCCTCGGCATCCGTATTGCCGAACAGCGCCTGCACCGCTTCGTTCAACAAGACGGTGGTGTGTTGCCATGAGGTTTGCACCGCCGCCCTTAGAAGGAAAAGTCCTGCAAGACGTCGGGCAGCTCGCCCTGCATCGCCTTGGCCTCCTGGGCGTCGTACGTCGCCTTGTCCCACAGTTCGAAGTGGTTGCCCATGCCCAGCAACACCGCGTCCTTGGAGATCAAGGCAGCGGCGCGCAGTTCGGGCGAAATCAGCACGCGCCCGGTGGCATCCATCTCGACGTCCATGGCGTTGCCCAGGAAAATGCGCTTCCACCACTGGGCCGACATCGGCAAACTGGCAATGCGCTCGCGAAATTTTTCCCACTCGGGCCGCGGGAACAGCATCAGGCAACCGTGCGGGTGTTTCGTCAGCGTCAATTGTCCGGCGGCGTTGGCGCTCAGGACGTCACGGTGCCGGGTCGGCACCGAAAGCCGACCCTTGCCATCCAGACTCAGTGATGAAGCACCTTGAAACACCGTCTATCACCCTTGTCAAAGAAATTACCGTAGGCTGCAGTGAAAACCACTTTTCACCACTTATTTGCATTTTTTTGCACTTTAGCAGGAAAACCGGACGGCGCAAGCGGGTAAATGACAATTTTTTCAATGAAATCAAGGACTTAGAAGCGGTTTCAGATGTTATTTTGCGTAGAAATACCTTTCAAATGAAGGACTTAGCGGTGGTTATGAATGTGTTGCTTGAGATATGCGCCCAAGGCGTAAAAATTTGCTACCGCGCACGCCCGGGGCCCTGCAGATCGCCGGGCGAGCCGCATGCAAGCTTCATGGGGTAAGCGCTCGCGGGTCACTGCGGTGGGCGGTCGATTGAAAGGGTCCGCTTCGCGTTTTCGCCTGAACTGGGGCCACTGCGCCGCCGCGATTCAACCCACCACGAGATGCGGCGCCTGCGCCTGTTCCAGCGCCAGCACTTCGCCGATCTCGGTCGCGCAGGCAAAGCCGTGGCGCGCAAAGATCGCCAGAACGTCTGCTACCGTTTCGGGAGCACAGGTCACCAGCAGGCCGCCGCTGGTTTGCGGGTCACTCAGCAGCGCTTGGTCGGTCGCATCCAGGCTTTCGGACAGGCGCACGTCAGCGCCGTAGGCGGCCCAGTTGCGCCCCGAGGCGCCGGTCACATTGCCCTGCGTCGCCAGCTCGCGCACGCCGTGCATCAGCGGCACGCGTGACCAGTCAATGCGTACAGCACATTTTGCGCCACGCGCCAGTTCCAGCGTGTGGCCCGCCAGGCCAAAGCCGGTGACGTCGGTGAGCGCGTGCACGCCGTCCAGCGCCGCCAGATCGGGGCCCGGAGTGTTGAGCTGGGTCGTGATGGCGATCATCTGCGCGTAACCCTCCAAGCTCAATTGCTCTTTCTTCAGCGCCGCCGACAGAATGCCCACGCCCAGCGGCTTGCCCAGGATCAGGCGGTCGCCGACCCTGGCATCGGCGTTGCGCTTCACGCGCTTCGGGTGCACCAGCCCCAGCGCCACCAGGCCGTAGATGGGCTCGACCGAATCGATAGTGTGGCCGCCGGCGATGGGTATGCCAGCGGCGCGGCACACGGACTGACCGCCTTCCAGGATCTTGCCTATGGTCTCGGTGGACAGCACGCTGATGGGCATGGCCACCAGGGCCAGCGCCATGATGGGCGTGCCGCCCATGGCGTACACATCGGAGATGGCGTTGGTGGCGGCGATGCGGCCAAAGTCAAACGGGTCATCCACGATGGGCATGAAGAAGTCGGTGGTGGCGATCAGCGCCTGCTCTTCGTTGAGCTGATAGACCGCCGCATCGTCCGAGGTTTCGATGCCCACCAGCAGTTCGGGCGGCATGAGCATGGCGCTTGTGCCGCGCAGGATTTCGGACAACACGCCGGGCGCGATCTTGCAGCCGCAGCCGCCGCCGTGCGAGAGCGAAGTCAAGCGCTGTGGCGCGGGAACGATGGCGTTGGCTGTGGTCATGATCTGGGGCTTTCTGCGATGCGGGAGGCAGGCGTATCGATTGTCTCAGGTCCACTGAACGCGCCGCCACATCGGTTCTAATGGTGCCTCCCACCCTTCACCGTTTCAGGATCTTCATGTTCAGTCTTTCCCTGCGTCGCCGCTTCGCTCTGCTCCTGGCTGCTGCCAGCCTCTTGTTCGGCGCTGCCAGCCACGCCCAGCAGGTGTTCAGAATCACCGCGATTCCCGACGAGTCGCCCACCGAACTGGCGCGCAAGGCCGCGCCGCTGGTGAAGTATCTGGAGGCGCGACTGGGCATGAAAGTCGAGTTCACGCCCGTGACAGATTACGCGGCCTCGGTGGAAGCGCTGGCCAACAAGCAGGTGGACATGGCCTGGTTTGGCGGCTTCACCTTCGTGCAGGCGAATGTGCGCTCGGGCGGCAAGGCCGTGCCGCTGGTGCAGCGCGAGGAAGACGCAAAATTCAAATCGGTCTTCATCAGCACCGACCCGACCATCAAGAGCCTGAACGATCTCAAGGGCAAGAACGTGAGCTTCGGTTCGCAGTCCAGCACCTCGGGCCATTTGATGCCGCGCGCCTATTTGCTGCAGGCCAAGATCGATCCGGACAAGGACTTCAAGCGGGTGGCCTATTCGGGCGCGCACGACGCAACCATAGCCGCGGTTGCCGCAGGCAAGGTGGATGCGGGCGCGCTCAACATTTCGGTGTGGGAGAAGTTTGTCGCCGACAAGAAGGTCGATACCAGCAAGGTACACGTCTTCTTCACCACGCCGCCCTACTATGACTACAACTGGACCGTGCACGCCGACATGCCTGCCGCACTGCGCGAGAAGATCGTCAAGGCGTTCCTGGACCTGAACCCCAGCACGCATGAAGGACGGGAAATTCTGGAGTTGCAACGCACTGCCAAGTTCATCCCGACGCAGGCTGAAAACTACAAGGGCATCG
Organism: uncultured beta proteobacterium; assembly: GCA_903909815.1. Lineage (GTDB taxonomy): Bacteria > Pseudomonadota > Gammaproteobacteria > Burkholderiales > Burkholderiaceae_C > CAIKVZ01. Next base: position 20,364 of record CAIVXG010000180.1, read on the forward strand.
AGGCCGCAGCGCGCAGCGCGGGCTTGCTGAAGTAGTGGCCAGCCGATTCGGCGACGGCTTTAGCTGCAAAAACCTTGGCAGACAAGACGTGAACGCGAGGCCGTTGCTGGTTCCATGAAGATCGACCTGCTCGACTGCTGCGCCCGCCACCCGGCGGCGCGCAGCACGGCGCCAGACGCGCTGCGCCGCTTGAACCTGCACATTTCACAGGGCGAACAGTTGGCAGTGATCGGCCCCTCGGGCGCGGGCAAGACCACCTTGCTGCATCTGCTGGCGTGCGCGCTGGCGCCGTCGGGCGGTGAGCTGCGGCTGGATCAGAAAAACCCGTGGTCGCTGCCACGCGCTCGCCTGCATCGGCTGCGCGGCGCGCTGTTCCTGGCGCCGCAGGTGCCACCACTGCCGCCGCGCCAGCGCGTCGTCACCGCCGTGCTGGCGGGTCGGCTGCCGCACATCGGTCTTTGGCAAAGCCTGCGCAGCCTGGTCTACCCCACCCACATGGCTCAGGCCGAAGCGGCACTAGGGCATTTCGACCTAGCGGACAAACTGTTCGAGCGCGTCGATCGACTCTCCGGCGGCGAGCGCCAGCGCGTGGGTCTGGCGCGCGCGCTGCTGGCGCAGGCGTCGCTGATCCTGGTGGACGAGCCCCTGTCCGCGCTCGACCCGACGCGCGCCAGCCAAGCCATCTGCGCCTTGACACAGGCCGCGCGCGAGCGCGGCGCCAGCCTGGTGACCACGCTGCACCATGTGGACATGGCGCTGGCGCATTTCCCGCGCATCATCGGTCTGCGCGACGGCGAACTGGTCTTCGACCTGCCTTCCTCCCAGGTCACGCCTGAGCGCTTGCGCACGCTGTACGCGCAGCACCTGGACGAGCTCAGCGCAGCGCCACCGCTGGCCAGTTTCGATTCGGCGGCGCCGGTGGTGGCGATGCAATGCCGCTGAGGCGCCGAGCAGCATGAGCGGCGCCCTCGCATTGGCACCGACAAGGCGCGACCCGGCCTGGCGCGGCCGCGTGTTCTGGACGGCCTTCGCCTTGCTGGCGCTGTGGCCGATGCTGGTGGCAAGCGAGTTCAAACCCTGGGTGCTGTGGGCGCCGGAGAGCCTGGGCCCGACGCTCAACTTCCTCGCCGCTTTTGTTCCGCCCAAAGTCGAGCCCGAATTCCTGGCGATGGTGGCGCGCGAAACCTGGCGCACGGTGGCGATGGCCACCGCCGGCATCACGCTGGCCCTGCTGCTGGCGATTCCGCTGGCGCTGGCAAGCGTGCGCGTGCTCTCGGTTTCGGCCTTGAGCGGCCAGATGGCGCGGCTGCCAAACAGTCTGCGCCAACTGCTGCGCTGGCTCATGATCGTGTTGCGCAGCGTGCCTGAACTGATCTGGGCGCTGGTGTTTGTGCGCGTGGTGGGACTGGGGCCGACCGCCGGCGTGCTCGCGATTGCGCTGACCTATGGCGGCATGCTGGGCAAGGTCTACGCCGAGATTCTGGAAAGCGGCGACACCCATGTGACGACCGGCCTGCTGCGCAACGGCAGCGGCCGCTTGCAGGCCTTCTGCTACGGACTGTTGCCGCAAAGCGCAGCCGAACTCACGAGCTACACCGTGTATCGCTGGGAATGCGCGATCCGGTCTTCGGCCGTGCTCGGCTTCGTCGGTGCCGGCGGCCTGGGGCAGACCATGGACTCGTCGCTGAAGATGTTCAACGGCTCCGAAGTCTCGACCATGCTGCTGGTGTTCATGGCCCTGGTGTGGTTCGCCGATGATGTGAGCGAGCGGATGCGCCGCGCGCTGGGATGAAACACATGGCGCCTTCGCCGGTGTTTGTCGCCCGTGCCAAGGCCGGCGGGTTTATCGCCGCAGTGGGCTTGCTCGTGTTCCTGAGCTTCTGGAGCCTGGACCTGCAATGGGCCAGGTTCCTTGCACCCGACGCGCTGCGCAAGATGGTGCGCTTCTTGGGCGAGCTGTTTCCGCCCAACTTGGAGTTGGCTTTTCTAAGCAAGCTACTTCCGGCGGCGCTGGAGACGCTGGCAATGTCGGCGCTGGGAACGCTGATCGCAGCGGTCCTGGGTCTGGTTCTGGCCTTGCCCGCGAGCAGGACCCACGCCGATGACTCCGCGCGCTGGCGCGCAGTCACCCGCCTGTTGCTCAACGCCTTGCGCAGCATCCCCGAACTGGTATGGGCGGCGCTGCTGCTCATCGCCGCCGGCCTGGGGCCTTTCGCCGGCACGCTGGCCCTGGCCCTGCACACCACGGGCGTGCTCGGGCGACTGTTTGCCGAAGCGATCGAGAACGCGCCGCAAGGCCCTGCCTTTGCGCTTCGAGTGCGTGGCCTGGATGAGCTGCGGGTGCTCCTCTACGCCACGCTGCCACAGCTGCTGCCGCAGCTGCTGAGCTATACGCTGTACCGGTGGGAAAACAACATCCGCGCCGCCGCCGTTCTGGGCGTGGTCGGGGCAGGCGGTCTGGGCCAGATGCTGGCTTTCCACATGGGGCTATTCCAGATGGGCGAAACCAGTTCGGTGCTGATCGCGATGATCACGCTGGTGGCCTTGGTGGACGCACTGAGCTATGGCGCCCGGCGCCTGATGTCGAGCTAATTCCGCGGTGAACCGGGGTTATAGGCTCTGGTCCGAAAACCGGGACAGCCCCGCATCACCTCATGAATTGACGGGTGTCTTGTGCACAAATTGTGCAAATGCTTCCAGTTCGGCTTTACCTTCGGGGGTGGAGAAATAGGTCTTGCCCAGTGGCGTTGCATATTTCAGCAGGTTTTCCACCAACTGACCGGCCGCATCCAATTGCTTGAAATTGCGCGACACAAACTTACCCAGCTTTTGCCCTTTCTTGTAGCGACTGGGGGCTCCTGCACTCTTGTCCAGTTTCACCTGGATGAGAACTTGCTCACTGCGATTGCTGGTTTTGGCGACCTTGGGCAGGCTCTTGCCCTTGGCGGCCCGAGCCCGCGGAGCCACGGTACCGGCGGCGGCGCGTGCAATCACCTCGGCCGAGAATACCGATTGAATCTCGATGGCATTGTCGGCAATCAATTGCCTGACCGATTCAATTGCCTGGCTGCGCTCGGCTGCTGATTTTTGCGCCTTACTCACCAGTGCCGACAGTTCCTCTTGTTCAGTTTGGCTAATCAGTAGCTGCGCCAGCTTTCCCTGCAGATTGGAAAACCGGAATTGCTCGTCAGATGAAAGGTATTTCAACATGGCAATACTTTCGGTAGTTGTGATGGGTGGCAGGATTTTACTGTTTAGTGGTTACTGATTACCTTGAATTTCTGCCAATTTTCAAAAAATTGACAATTGTCAATTATTGGAAAATCTGGCTCGGCACCATTGAGGCCGTTGTCACTGGGGGTTTCACAAGAGCTTTAGCACTCTAACCAATAGAGTGCTAACATCGCATCCATGTCTTTTTCCGAAGGAGTTCCGGCATGACTACCCTCTCTGGCACATCGACGTCCGCTCTCACCCTGGCCAACCCCTGGGCACTGGTGCCGCCGCTGGGCAATCTGGACGCCTACATCTCGGCCGTGAACCGCCTGCCCATGCTGACACTGGAGCAGGAGCAGGAGTTCGCCCGCAAGATGCGCGCCGACAATGACGTGGAGGCGGCCGGCAAACTGGTGCTGTCGCATCTGCGCTTGGTCGTTTCCGTGGCCCGTCAGTACCTCGGTTACGGCCTGCCCCACGGCGACCTGATCCAGGAAGGCAACGTGGGCCTGATGAAGGCGGTGCGCCGGTTCGACCCCGATCATGGCGTGCGTCTGGTGAGCTACGCGCTGCACTGGATCAAGGCCGAAATTCACGAATACATCCTGAAGAACTGGCGCATGGTCAAGGTCGCGACGACCAAGTCCCAACGCAAGCTGTTCTTCAACCTGCGCTCCATGAAACAGGGCTTCAAGGCCGAAGCTGCTGCGGACAACGAGGCAACGCACCGCGACACCTTGAACGAATCAGAAATCGAGTCCATGGCGCGCGACCTCAAGGTCAAACGCGAGGACGTGATCGAGATGGAGACGCGCTTGTCGGGGGGCGACGTGATGCTGGACCCGGGGCCCAACGAAGACGGTGAAGACGGCTTCGGACCGATTGCCTATCTGGCTGACGCCCGGCACGAACCCACGGCCGTGATCGAGGCGCATCAGCGTGATTTGCTCGCCAGCGACGGCATCGCCATGGCGCTGGAGGAGCTCGACGAGCGTAGCCGCACCATCGTGCAGGAGCGCTGGCTCAAGGTGAACGACAACGGCTCAGGCGGCATGACGCTGCACGAACTGGCAGCCGTCTATGGCGTGAGCGCCGAGCGCATCCGTCAGATTGAAGTCGCCGCCATGAAGAAGATGAAGAAGACGCTGGCGCAATACGCCTGAGTTGACGGCGCATCAGCCAAATATCACTTCCAAGTCTAGGCGCAGCGCTAATTCAAAAGCTGTTTGATGTCCGCGGCGACGCCAGGAGCGCCGCTGCCATAGCGCAAGAACAGTCGCACGTGCCCCTCTGGATCGAACACATAGCTGCCGGCCGAATGGTCCAGGGTGTAGCTGGTGGGCGTGGGCCCATCGACCTTCTTGTAGTAGATCTTGAATTCCTTGGCCACATCCGGCAGCTTTTCCACGCTGGTGTACAGGGCCAGAAAGCTTGGATCGAAGTTCGCCATATAGGCCTTGAGCAAAGCCGGCCGGTCGCGCTCCGGGTCCAACGTGACGAACAGGCCCTGCAGCTTGTCGCCCTGGGGTCCCAGCAGTTTTTTCACCTCGGCCAGTTCCACCATGGACGTGGGGCACACATCCGGACATTGGGTGTAGCCGAAAAACACGACCACGACCTTGCCCTTGAAGTCCTTCAGGCTGCGCGGCTGACCGTTATGGTCGGTGAGCTGGAATTCGCGCGCATACTCCGCGCCGGTGATGTCGATGGCGTTGAACTTGGGCTTGTCCTCGGAGCATCCGACCAGCGCCAGAATTGAAACCGCCGCCAGCACCAGCCATGCGCGACGCGGCATGGACGTCGAAGTGAATAACGATTTCATGGTGTCCTTAAAGCAGGTAGTGATCCAGCAGCAAGCCGGCGAAGAGCGCGCTCAAATGAATCAACGAAAACCGGAATGTACGCCGCGCCAGGGCGTCGGAGTACTCCTGCCATAGCCAGAACCCGTGAGCACAAAAACCCAGACTCAGGACCGCGGCAAACAGCAAATACAGCCACGAACTCATGCCATAAACAAAGGGCATTAGGCAGGCGGCAAACAGCAGCAGCGTGTACAAGAAGACCTGTAGCCGCGTGAATTCATTGCCGTGCGTCACCGGCAGCATGGGCAGGCCCGACTTGCGGTAATCCTCCACGCGGTACAGCGCCAGCGCCCAAAAATGTGGTGGCGTCCAAAGAAAGATGATGAGGAACAGGATCATCGCCTCGGGCCCGACGCCGCCCGTCATCGCAGCCCAACCCAGCACCGGAGGCATCGCGCCCGAGGCGCCGCCGATCACGATGTTCTGTGGCGTCAGCGGCTTGAGAATCACGGTGTAGACCACGGCGTAGCCGACAAAGGTGGCAAAGGTCAGCCACATGGTCAGCGGGTTCACCCAAAAATAGAGCAGCGCCGAACCGGCCGAGCACAGCAGCATCGAAAAGCTCAGGGCCTGCCAGTCGCTGAGTTCACCCTTGGCTGTGGGGCGCCAGGCGGTGCGACGCATCTTGGCGTCGATGCCCTTTTCAACCAGGCAATTGAAGGCCGCGGCCGCACCGGCGACGAGCCAGATCCCCACACAGGCGAGCGCCGCCAGCCGTACCTGATCCCAACTGGGGACGCCGGGAACCGCCAGCACCATGCCAATCAGCGCGCAGAAAACGATCAGTTGAATCACGCGCGGCTTGGCCAGCGCGTAGTACTGTTTAAAGATCATGACACTGTGTTTCATGCAGACACCTGCTGAGATGTTCGCCCGGCACACAGTGCCCAGACCAGCACCATTACCAAGGCGGCAGCGCCGCCCGTGTGCAGCACTGCCGCTGCAATTGGCCAACCCAGCACCACATTGCTCAAACCGGTGGCGAACTGCGCCAGCGTCAGTCCGAACAGCCAACGCGATTGCGCGCGCAAACCTGTCATGCGCCACAAGCGCCAACTCAAACCCGCGAGCGCGGCAAACACCACGGCGGCAAAGAGCCGATGCGCGATATGGATCGCTGTCAGCGCTTCGAACCCCAGGAATTTTCCGTCCGCCGTCATGCCCAGTTCACGCCACAGGCTGAAGCCCGCACCAAAGTCCATCAGCGGCCACCACGCGCCCTGACACTTGGGAAACTCGGCGCAGACCAGCACCGCGTAGTTGGTGCTGACCCAGGCGCCCAGCGCCGCCTGCAGCGCGACCAGCGTCAGCACGAAGCCGACGAGCTGGCGCTGTGTGCCGCACAGCACAGGCAGACCCGCGTCGCGCTGCGCCAGTCCCGTCGCCTGCACCGTCAGCAAAGCGAGCAGGATCAGGCCACCGAGCAGGTGCAAAGTCACGATTGCGGGAAAGAGTTTCATGGTCACGGTGAGCGCACCGAACGCGCCTTGAACGCAGACCCAGACCAAGGTCGCCGTCGCCCACCAGGGGCTGAGTGGCGACCGTCGCCGGCGATGCCATTGCCATGCGGTCAGCACGATGATGAGTCCGCCCACGGCCGTGGCCAGGTAGCGGTGCAGCATTTCAATCCAGGCCTTGCCATGCGTCACCGGGCCTGTGGGCATGCTCGACTGCGCGCTCGCGATTTGCGTGTGCGCCTCCAACGGTGAGGACTGGCCGTAGCAGCCGGGCCAATCGGGGCAACCCAGGCCGGAATCGGTCAGGCGGGTGAAGGCGCCAAACAGCACCAGGTCAAAACTCAGGAACAGCGTCAACACCGTCAACGCCTGCAGGCGCCGGGTTGCGGTGCGATTGCGCTGAACCACCCAGAGCAGCGGCGCCAGCGCCAGCACAGCGCCCAGCAGCAGCACGCGCCACAGCGGCGACAAATCGTAAAGAGCTTGGGCCGCCATCATTGACTTTGTTGCCCCCAGGCGGCGGAGGCGCGTAACAGGGGATCCAGATCACGCCGCGCTTTGGAAGCACCCGCAGCGTCGAATTGCGCGGGGAAACGCATCATGGTATTGCCCAAGGGATCAACCACGAACAGGTGTTGCTCCAGTGTGTGGCCAGGTGCCGCCAGCAACCACTGCTCCAGTGTTGCCGGGGCGACGCGCAGCACCACCGCATCCTTCAAGCCCTGCGTCAGGGCCTTGTCCACCGCCGTCTGGTCGCTGATCAACCACACCCAATCCACCCGCTCCTGGTCGTGGCCCAGGGTGGCGTGCAACTGGCGCGCCAACAGCAGCCGCCGCTGGCATTCGTCGGGGCAGGCGCCGCCCGCCACCACGACCAACAGCCAATGCCCCTTGAGCGCCGACAGCTGCCTGGAGGCGCCCTCCAGTGTGAGCCCCAACTGGTTGGGAATGGCACGAACCGGGGCAATCAGTTCACCGTAGCCGGCACGCCCTTGCGGACGCACCACGTAGTAGGCGAAGTAGGCGGCGATCACCGGCAGCGAGCACACCAGCATGATGGCCAGCATCTTCCAGCGACCATGAATCGGCATCGGCTCCGCTGCGGCCTCACGTGCGGAGGGAAGGGAGTGCACCATCAACTCCAGCGCCTCGCTTGCCTGCGGCGCGGACGGAGAATGGGGGAGCGGGCTAGTGGACAATTTATTTTCGCCTGTAGAGATCATGTTGGGTCGGGCCGGCCAGGTTCACTGCCCATTCTCCTGCCGAAGCTCGCATAGCCGTAGAACACCAGCAGCGCCGCCGCCATGCCGAACCATTGCAGGGCGTAGCTCTGATGCATGGGAACCCGGTCCTCGGGTGCTTGCCAATCCCGTACCAAGCCATCGTGCGCATCGTCTCGGTTTTGCAGCAGCAGCACCGGTTGCACGGGATATTGCACCAGCAGCGCGAAGCGCGGCAAATCCATTTGCATCCACAGTTGCGTGCGCGCCTCCGCGTGCTCTGGCATCAATAGAAACTTTTTCACCAACGGCACATCGGCAATGCCGCGGACCTCGACCACGCCTTCGGGCGTGGGCACCTTGGGCAGGATCTTGCGGCCGTTGGGCCAGCCCACCCAGCCCCGATTCACCAGGATCCGGGTCTCGCTGCCCTCGATTTTCAAAGGCGTCACCACATGCAGCCCGGCCACGCCATTGTGCTGCCGATTGTCGACAAAGAAACCCTGCTCGAACTCGTAGCGACCGCGCACTGTGATCGGAGCGTCACGCAGCGCTTGCGGGTCCACGAGCGCGCCGCTGATGGGCAACGGGCCCAGTTTCGCGCGTGTCGCAAACAACAAGCGCTCTGCCAGCAAGCGCTCGCCCTTGCCCGCCTGCCACAAACCCAGGTACACGAACAGTGCCATCAGACACAGCGTTGCGAGCGTGGGGATCAGACGGGGTTGGAAACGCAGTTCTTGCATGGGCCAGGGTCAAAACGGATAATGATGCAACACATTCTCTGGAGGCAGCATGCTGACAAAAATTCTCATCCTCGGCCTACTGGCTTTGATCGTCATCAGCCTGTTCAGCGCACTCGCCATGCTGGCACGCAACGATGACCAGGCCAAGCGCGAACGCGTGGTGAAGGCGCTGACAGTGCGCGTCTCACTGTCGATGGGCTTGCTTCTGGTGCTGTTGGCTGGGCTCTATTTCGGCTTCATTCCCCCGTCAGGCCTGAAATGAAGCGGCTCCATGGTGGGTCTTGAAACGGCCCGCCTTCAGCCCGCGCCGCCTTGCGCAGCCGTCACCTGAAAGTCAGGCTGCAAGTCCTAGAGAATATAGACAAAGACGAACAGCACGATCCAGACCACGTCCACGAAGTGCCAGTACCAGGCCACGGCCTCAAACGCAAAGTGGTTGTGCTCGGAAAAATGGCCCTTCATGCCGCGGCCCAGCATCACCAGCAGCATGGTGCTGCCCAGCGTCACGTGCAGGCCGTGGAAACCCGTAAGGATGAAGAAGGTTGCGCCATAGACGCCGGCACCCAGGGTCAGGCCCATCTCGTGATAGGCGTGAATGTATTCGGTCGCCTGAAGGGCCATGAAAGTTGCGCCCAACGCCACCGTCAGCGCCAGCCACAAGTTGAGCTGCTTGCGATTGTTCTTGATGAGCGCCCAGTGCCCAAAAGTGAGAGTGATGCTCGACGTGACCAGCAAGAAGGTATTCACCAGCGGCAGGCCCCAGGGCTCCATGGCAGTGAACTTGTCACCCACCGGTCCGCTGGTAGGCCAGGCGCCCGTGAATCCGACCCAGGGCGTGTAGGCAGCTTCGTAGCCGCCCAGCTCGGGCAGCGTGATGCTGCGAATATAGAACAGCACGCCGAAGAAGCAGGCGAAGAACATGACCTCGGAAAAGATGAACCACAACATGCCGATGCGGTAAGAGCGGTCTTCCCATTTTGTATAAATGCCGCTCAGACTCTCACCAATCACTTCGCCGAACCAGCCGACGACCACGTACAGGATGAGCGCTGCGCCCAGCAGCATGCTCCACATGCCGGGCGGCACGCCATTCAGGCGAAAGACAAAGCCTGCGGCGAGAAGAAAAATGCCCCAAGACAGGAAAGTCGAGTAGTGGCTTGCCGCCGGAACGAAATAATGGCGCTTGGTGTCTGCCGTGGATGGTGTACTCATGTTTCTTTCCTTCTCAAAAATGGTTGAGGACAGAGTCATTGGGCTCGGACGCCAAAAACCTGTCCCGCAAAATCTCACTGACTATCCTGCCGCCTTCACCGCCTCAAAAAAGGTGTAGGCCAGCGTGATGGTTCCCAGGTCCTTGTCCAACTCCGGGCTGACCACAAACACCACCGGCATGCTGCGCTGCTCGTGCGGCATGAAGCTTTGCTGGGTGAAGCAAAAGCATTCGATCTTCTGAAAAAAGGCCGCAGCCACCGCCGGCGTGATGCTTGGCACCGCTTGGCCCACAAACACCCGATCGCTCAGGTTCTTCGCCAGATAGCTGGTGTGAATGACGGCACCCGGATGCACCCGCATCGTGAACTGCTCGGGCGCGAATTCCAGCCCCACACCGGGCATGGAATGGCTCAAAAATTCCACGTTCACCCAGCGCGATGTATCGACCTGCGTATTTTTGTCGAGCACGATCGCGGTCGCATTCGTCCTGCCGTTGATCCCGGTCCACTTGCAAATGACGTCGTACATCGGAACCATGGCAAAGCCAAATCCGACAAAAAACAAGGCCACCAGACCCAGGCGAAATGCCAGACGCCGGTTGTCACGCTGGCGCGCCGCGCTTGCCTGCGCCGTCATAGCGGACGGTACTTCCATATCGCAATCAGGAACAGCACCAGAGCCACGCCGCCGAAGACCAGGGCCAGGCGCAGGTTGGAAGCGCGCCTGCGCGTCCATTCCTCGCTCTCGGCGATATTCTGGTTCGAATCAGGCAAGGCCATGCTGCGTCCCTTCAGTGCTCGTCATTCGATCGTGGGTTGCGTCTCGAAGGTGTGATACGGCGCGGGTGAGGGCACAGTCCACTCCAGTCCGGTCGCACCTTCCCAGGCTTTGCTCTGAGCCTTCTCGCCACCGCGAATGCACTTGATCACGTTGTAGATGAAGATCAGGTGCGATGAGCCCAGAATGAATGCCCCCACGGTGGACATCTGATTCCACTCGGTGAACATCAGCGGATAGTCTGGAATGCGGCGCGGCATGCCGGCCAGGCCCACAAGGAACTGTGGAATGAACGTGAGGTTGAAGCCGATGATGGCGACCCAGAAGTGCCATTTCCCCATGCGCTCGTCCAGCATGTGGCCGGTCCACTTGGGCAACCAGTAGTACACCGCCGCCATCGCGCCCAACACCGTCGTGGGATAGAGCGCATAGTGAAAGTGAGCCACCAGGAAGTAGGCATTGTGGTACTGGGGATCGGCTGCGGCGTCGGCCAGCACCAGCCCGGTCAAGCCGCCCCAGCCGAAGAGCACGATGAAACCGATGGCAAACAGCATCGGCGTCTCGAATGACAGCGAGCCGCGCCAGAGGGTGGCAATCCAGCAGAAGAACAGCACTGCCAGCGGCAGCGAAATCAGCATCGTGCTGTACATGAAATAAAGCTGGCCACCGACGGACATGCCGCTGGTGAACATGTGGTGCGCCCACACCACCAAGGCCAGAATGGCGATGGCCCACATCGAATACACCTGGGCACGGTAGCCATAGGTAGGCTTGCGCGAGAACGCCGACAGCACGTGCGGAATCGCGCCTGCGATCGGCAGGAACAGCACGTACACCTCGGGGTGACCCATGAACCAGAAAATGTGCTGCCACAGAACCGGGTCTCCGCCGCCAGCGGCGTTGAAGAAATGGGTGCCGAAATGCCTGTCCATCAGCACCATGGTCACGCCACCGGCCAGCACCGGCATGATGGTGATCAGCAAAATCGCCGTCATCAGGAAGCCGTGCGCAAACAGCGGCATCTTCATCAAGGTCATGCCGGGGGCGCGCATGTTCAAAATGGTGACGATCACGTTGATCGAACCCAGAATGGAGGACACGCCCAGCATGTGCACGGCAAAGATCGCGAAGTCCATGCCCCAGCCGCTCTGCACGGACAGCGGCGCGTACATGGTCCAACCGGTATCCACGGCGCCAGGCCCCACACCCGCGAGACCCAGGAAAAAGGGCAGTACCAGCATGATGGCCGCAGGTGGAAGGATCCAGAAACCCCAGTTATTCAGACGCGGCAGGGCCATGTCCGGCGCGCCCAGCACCATGGGTAGCATGTAGTTGGCCAGGCCCGTGGCCGCCGGCATGGCAAAGCCAAACACCATGATCAGGCCGTGCAAGGTGATGAGCTGGTTGAAGAACTCGGGCTGCATGAACTGCAGGCCGGGCTGGAACAACTCGGCGCGCACCGCCAGAATCATGGAGCCACCGATCAACAGCATGGTAAGAGCGAATATCAGGTACATCACGCCGATGTCCTTGTGATTGGTGGTTTCAATCCACCGCATCCAACCGCCTGAGTAGTGGGCGTCGTGCCCGTCTGCGTGGGGCAGGTCGTGTGCCAAATCGTGTGCCATGGGCAGCTCCTAAAAACAGATTAATTCAAATACGAATGCGGGTTCGGCCGAGCCGACTGATTCAGGGCGCGCCCTTGAGCGCTGCGACCTGGGCACTCTGCACCACGTCACCGGTCTTGTTATCCCAGGCGTTGCGCTCGTAGGTGATGACGGCGGCAATGTCCGCATTGCTCAGCTGCTGGCCGAACGCGACCATGGCCGTCCCGGGGCGGCCGTTGAGCACGGTCTTGATGTGGACATCCACCGGACCCGTGGCCACCTTGGAGCCATTGAGCGCAGGGAACGCTCCTGCAATCCCCATGCCTGTGGCCTGGTGGCAGGCCACGCAGGTCGTGTTGTAGATCTTTTCGCCCCGGGCCTTGGCCACGTCCAGGGTCAGCGGCTTGGAATCATCGGCTCCGGCCGTGGCAACAACTCCCTTCTTCTGTGCCACCCAGGCTTTGAATTCATCCTGCGACACTACCTTCACCACCACCGGCATGAAGCCATGCTCCTTGCCGCACAGCTCTGAACACTGGCCGCGATAAATGCCTGTTTTTTCGATGGTGGCCCAGAATTCACGCAGGAATCCGGGGACAGCGTCGCGCTTGACGCCAAAGGCCGGCACCCACCAGCTGTGAATCACGTCATTGGAGGTGGTGATGAAGCGAATCTTCTTGCCCACGGGAAGGACCAAAGGATTGTCCACTTCCAGCAGGTAGTTCTCGCCCTTGGGTTCCTGGTTGTCGATCTGTGCTCGCGGCGTGACCAAGCGGCTGTTGAACTTGATCCCTTCGGACGGGTACTCGTACTGCCACAGCCACTGACTGCCCGTGACCTTGATCACCAGATCGGCATCGGTACGGGTGTCTTCATACATGTGTACCGCGTGGAAGGCCGGAATGCCGAAAACACCGTAATCCAGAATCAGCAGGCAGGCAAAGGGAAGCAACACCCAAGCCCATTGCTTGCGCGACTTCGGGCCGACGAAGTCGGCGGCCTTCTGGCCACGCGACTTGCGGTGCGCCCAGAACGAATACAGCATGATGGCCAGCACCGCGAAGAACAGCGTCAAGGCAATCACCATGAACAGGTTGTGCACGTGCAGCGTTTCGTGGGCGATCGGCGTCACCGGTTCCGGGAAGTTCCAGGAATAGTTGGCCAGCACGGCGGCCGACCCCAGGGCGCCCGCAACTCCCAAGCCCAATTGTTTCAAGCCTCGCATAAATCACTGTCCTTTTTATTACTGATCGCTGGCACACCGTGGCCAGAAAGCTTAGTTTAGCGTTTCACCTTGCCAAGCCGTTGGCAAAACCCGAATACCCCACAAGTCACACCACTCACCCCGTCGCAGCGCCGTCAACTTTCATGCAGCGGGGGCGATGCGCTGCGCGGCACGAAAGTGAGTCCTTCACGGTCACGAACTCCAAATGATGCGGGACGTTGGCCACACCAACAGCACCACGATCACCACTGGCGCCAGGGCCCAACAAATCTCCACTGCCACCGACCCGTGAAAATTGGTGCGCTGCTTTGCACCGCCGCGGTGATGCTTCCACACCGAATAGATCATCACGGCAAATACCAGCGCAAAAATGATCAGGCACACGAGCATCAACCAGCCGCGCAGCCCCTGCAAAACCTCAGCCATGTCGCATTTCCTGTTGACGCCCTGTTTTGCGCATTTTTTTCCGCCGCGCGCAACCAACACGGATGCGCGAAAAACCCGCGATTTTACCGGTGATGCACTGTCTCAGGCGGAACGTGGCAAAAATTTTCCGCGCGCCAGGGCCGCGCGCATGTCCTGCAGGGAGACGCTGGTTTGATCCCGCACCGGCAGTCGGGGCGCGGCTTTCAGCGCGTGGCCGTAGATCACCTCGAAGGTCAGGCCCAGCCGACCTCCATGTTCGGCACGGGCCAGCGATTGCGCCAGTGCGCTCTCGAGTTGCTGCTTCCAGCCGCGTCCGCGCAGACCTGGAAACCGCGCCGGATGCAGATTGCGCCCCAATGAGCGCAAGTCCTGCAACAGCCGCGTCGGGCTGTCATAGGTCAGGACGATGCGCTCCATGTCCATCACCGGCTCGGCAAATCCGGCCTGCACCAGCATGTCACCCCAATCGTGCATATCGGTGAACTCCTGGCCGCTGGCGGGCCAGCCCAGGCTGTGGTAGAGCTCGCGCAACTCGCGCACGGTGTCCGGACCGAGGCAGGAAAACATCAGAAAACCGTCCGTCGCCAACGCTCGTTGCCATTGTGCCAATAGCTGCTGTGGCTGCGCGCTCATGTGCAGCGCCATATTGGCCCACAGCATCTGTACACCGGCTTCGGGCGGCGCCTGAAAATGCGTGGCCGGGCCGAGCCAGCGCGACGGGCTCCAGGCGCCCGGGCGCAGTGCCTGCATCACAGCTGCAGCGCGTGTGGGCGCCGCCTCATGCACGTAGACCTGTGCCTTCGGGTAATGGCGGCGCACCAGCTCATGCCCCTGCAGGCCGCCGCGCACGGCGTCCCAATGACACCAGGCCTGCGGCTGCAGCTTGATCCACTGCAACCGCTCCTCCATGCGCCGCGCCACCTCCTCGTGCAGCCAGGGAGACGACGCAGGCGCGGCGACATTCCAGCGTGCGGCAGCGCTCGGGGCTATGGTGGGGGGCGTGGCGTCGGATGGGGTGGGCATGGAGAGAGCGGCTGACTTTCAGGCATTGGCTTCGAAACGCGCCGCGCGATGAAAGTTCGTTTATTCACGTTGTTGCCGTGGCGAGTATATTGACTCCATGTTTCGCCACCTGATCGGTCAGGTCTTTGCCCGCGTTCCCAGCCAGTGCGTGGTCTGCCATGCCTGGCCCTCTCAGGCCGTGTGCGAGGCCTGCGTGACCCGGTTTGCGCAACCCCAGCACCGGTGCCAGCGCTGCGCACTTCCCCTGCCGCCAGCCCTTGATCAATGCGGCGCCTGCCTGAGGAATCCACCGCCGCTGGATGCCTGCTTCGCTGCCGTGCCCTATGCCTATCCCTGGTCGGACTGCATCTCCGGCTTCAAATTTCATGAAAACACGGGCTGGGCCGAAACCTTTGCGACGCTGCTGCGCAGCACGCCCTGGGTCGAGCCCGCGTTGGAACAATGCGACTGGGTGCTGCCCATGCCCTTGTCGGCGGCACGACTGCGCCAGCGCGGCTTCAACCAGGCACTGCTGCTGGCCCGGCAGTTGGCCCCTGACAAAACGCACGCGCAGTTGCTGTTGCGCATTCGCGATACCCCCGCGCAAAGCGAACTCAAGCGCGCCGAGCGGTTGCGCAACGTCCGGGGCGCGTTCGCTGTCGAACCCACACAGCTTGCCCGTCTGAAGGCCCGGCGCGTGGTACTGGTGGACGATGTCATGACCAGCGGCGCTTCGCTCTATGCCGCAGCCCGCGCCCTGCGCCAGGCCGAGGTCGCGCACATCACGGCGCTGGTGATTGCGCGCACCGAACATGACCCGGCGTAGCCCCTGCGGTTGGATTCGTCATTGCAACTGCCGCGTCGCTGCGCTCCTCGCAATGACTTGAGAGCGGAGTTTGCGCGGGCCAGTTCTACGGCACGTGCAAAATCAGGCCATGTTTCATATCGTCCTGGTCCAGCCCGAAATTCCTCCCAACACCGGCAACATCATTCGTCTTGCGGCAAACACGGGCTGCACGCTGCACTTGATCGAACCGCTGGGCTTTTCCATGGACGACAAGCAGTTGAAGCGTGCCGGCCTGGATTACCACGAGTACGCCGAGGTCAAGCGGCATGCCGACTGGGCAAGTTTTCTGGCCGCCGAGCGACCGGCGTCGCGGCGCCTGTTTGCGCTCACCACGCACGGCACGAGCAGCGTGCACGATGTGGCTTTTGCCCCCGGCGACTGGCTGGTGTTCGGCTCGGAGACGCGCGGACTGCCACCGGAACTGCGTGCCTCGCTGCCGCTGGCGCAGCAACTCAAGCTGCCGATGTTGCCGGGTCAACGCAGCCTGAACCTGTCGAATGCCGTGGCCGTGACGGTGTTCGAGGCCTGGCGCCAGAACGGCTTCGGACTGTCCAACTCCATCAGTTGAGGCAGGAACCGGGGATTCGTCATTGCGACTGCCGCGTCGCTGCGCTCCACGCAGTGACGGCCAGCGCGGCAATCCACGGTGGAGACCAGCAGAAGAAGTCATGGATTGCCACGGCCTGCGACCTCGCAATGACGCAGGGATGTTCATGGAAAGAAGCCGAGCGACGCGGCAACGCGGCCGTTAGCCTCGCAATGAGGCTGGGAATTACATTGCTCACCAGTTGATCCCGCCCCGCCCCCAGCTATCCAATAGATGGTTGGCGCGTCCAAAGTGGCCGCAGCCGATGAAGGGCACAGGTCCACGCGTAGCCGACAGCGGCGACGGATGGTTGGCCACCAGGACGCGCCCTGCAGTCGAGCTCTTCTCCAGCAGAGCGAGTTTCTTTTGTGCGTGCGCGCCCCACAACAGGTACACCACCTGCTCGTGTTCCCGCTCCACCGTGCGCACGATTTCATCCGTCAACACCTCCCAGCCGCGCCCAGCGTGACTGCCAGGCTGCGCGTCTTCCACGCTCAGGCAGGTGTTGAGCAAGAGCACGCCCTGGTGGGCCCAGCGTAGCAGTGAACCGTTGGCCGCTGGCGCCAGGCTCAGGTCGCGTTGCAACTCTTTGAAGATGTTGCGCAGCGACGGCGGCACCCGCATCCCGGGCGCCACCGAAAACGCCAGGCCCTGCGCCTGCCCCGGTGCGTGATAGGGGTCCTGGCCGATGATCACGACCTTGACGTCTGACAGCGGTGTCAAGGCCAGCGCGGCCAGCGGCTGCACCGGATATATCGTGGCGCCGTCCGCGATGCGTTGCTCCAAAAACGCTGCCAGTTGAAGTCCCTGCGGCTTGCGCAGAAACAGGTCCACCACACCGCGCCAGTCCTCTGTCACCGGCCAAGAACCCGGACACCAGGACGCAAGGAAGGGCGCCTCAATCACCGAACAACTCGGCCAGCGCTTCTCCCGGATCGGCGGCGCGCATGAAGGCTTCGCCCACCAGGAAGGCTGGCACGCCGGCTGCGCGCATGCGCTGCACATCGGCGCGCGTGCGCACGCCGCTCTCGGTCACCAGCAGTCGATCCTTGGGAACGTCCGCCAGCAGGCTCAGTGTCGTCTCCAGATTGACCTCGAAGGTGCGCAGATTACGGTTGTTGATGCCGATCAGCGGCGTCTTGAGCTTGAGCGCACGCATCAACTCATCGCGGTCATGCACCTCCACCAGCACCGCCATGTCCAGGCCCAGTGCCTGCGCCTCGAAGTCGGCCATTTGGGCGTCGTCCAGGCAGGCAGCGATCAACAGGATCGCGTCGGCACCCATCACGCGCGACTCGTAGATCTGGTAGGGGTCGACGATGAAGTCCTTGCGCAACACCGGCAGGTCGCAGGAGGCGCGCGCCTGCTTGAGGCAGTCCACGCTGCCTTGAAAAAACTGCGTGTCAGTGAGTACCGACAAACAGGCCGCACCGCTTTCCGCATAGCTCTGGGCGATATCGGCGGGGATGAAGTCGGCGCGCAGCACGCCTTTGGACGGGCTGGCCTTCTTGATCTCGGCGATCACAGCGGCTTCGCCCGCGGTGATCTTGGCGCGCATGGCGCCGACAAAATCGCGCGTCAATACGCGCGACCAGGCGTCGGCGCGCACCGTTTCAAGGGGTTTGCGCCTTTGCGCTACAGCGACTTCGTCGCGCTTGACGGCAACGATTTTCTCGAGAATGTCAGACATGGTTTGGCTCCCTGGAGCTTGCTGAAAAGAGGCCAATGGTAAAGCCAGCGATACTCTTGCCCCTGTCCCCTACCGATCCAGACCCTCTGCACCGCACTATTTATGGCCCTGATTACCCTGTTAAACGCGCAACTCGCCTTCGGCCATGTCGCACTCCTGGATCACACCGACTTTGCCCTGGAAGCCACCGAGCGCGTGGGCCTGATCGGACGCAATGGCGCCGGCAAGTCATCCATGCTGAAGATCATCGGCGGCATGGAAAAACCCGATGACGGCGTGCTGCAGACCCAGCAGGGGCTGCGCATCGCCTTTGTGGCGCAGGAACCCGTGCTGGACCTGGAGGCAACCGTCTTTGCCGCAGCCAGCGCCGGCATGGCGCGCACCATGGCCGTGCGCGAGGAATATTTCGCAGCGGCCGAAGGCGCCGATCTGGATGCCTTGCAGTCCGAGATCGAGCACCTGGACGCCTGGAACTGGGAGCAGCGGGTGGAAGAAACGCTGCACCGGTTGCATCTGGACCCGAACGCCATCGTCGCCACCCTGTCCGGCGGAACGCGCAAGCGCGTGGCCCTGGCGCAGGCGCTGGTGGCCAAGCCCGACGTGCTGCTGCTGGACGAACCCACCAACCACCTGGATCTCGATTCGATCGAGTGGCTGGAAGACCTGCTGGTGGACTTCAAGGGCAGTATCGTCACCATCACCCATGACCGCAGCTTTCTGAACCGCGTCGCTACCCGCATCGTCGAGCTCGATCGGGGCAAGCTGCGCTCGTATCCCGGCAACTTCGAACGCTATGTGATCCAAAAGGACGAGCAGATGGCGCAGGAAGCCGTCATCAGCGCCAAGGCCGACAAGCTGTTGGCGCAAGAGGAAATTTGGATCCGCAAGGGCGTGGAGGCGCGGCGCACGCGCAGCCAAAGCCGCATCAGCAAGCTGCAAGGCCTGCGCAGCGAGCACGCGGCGCGGCGCGAAGCGCAGGGCAGCGTGAACCTGGACGTGGCCACGGGTCAGCGCAGCGGCAAGATCGTGGCCGAGCTCACCGACGTGAGCAAGGCCTTTGGCGACAAGCTTATCGTGAAAGACTTCTCCGCCACGATTCTGCGCGGCGACAAGATCGGCCTGCTGGGGCCCAATGGCGCGGGCAAGACCACACTGCTCAAACTGATCCTGGGTGAGCTCCAGGCCGACGCCGGCAAGCTGCGCCAGGGCGCGAATCTGCAGGTGGCGTACTTCGATCAGATGCGCAACGCACTCGATCTGGACGCAACGCTGGAAGACTTCATCAGCCCGGGCAGCGAGTGGATCGAGATCGGCAACCAGCGCAAGCACGTCAAGAGCTATCTGGGCGACTTCCTGTTCAGTCCGGCGCGCGCGCGCTCGCCGGTGCGTTCGCTCTCGGGCGGAGAGCGCAACCGGCTGCTGCTGGCGCGTCTGTTTGCTCGGCCCGCGAATGTGCTGGTGCTCGATGAGCCCACCAACGACCTGGACATCGACACGCTGGAACTGCTGGAAGACCTGCTGCAGGACTACGACGGCACGGTGTTTCTGGTGAGCCATGACCGGACCTTCCTGGACAATGTCGTGACCAGCACGATCGCGTTTGAAGGCGAGGGCCTGTGGCGAGAATACGAGGGCGGCGTGAAGGATTGGCTGATCCAGTCGCACCGCGCGCGCGAGATCCAGCAAGCGGCGGCCACCGCCGCAGCGGGTTCTGCGCCGGCCGCATCGAGCGAGAAAGCGGGGGCTGCAACCGCGCTCCCCAAGGTCGAAGCGGCGCGCAGCAAACTGTCCTTCAAGGAAAAGCGCGAGCTCGAGGCCTTGCCAAAATTGATTGAGTTGCTGGAAGCCGAGCAGGCCAGCGCGCGTTCCGAACTCGCGGACGGCAGCCTCTACAGCCGCGACGGCACGCGCGCCGCCGCACTGCAGACACGAGACGGCGCGATCGATGCCGAACTGATGGCGGCGCTGGAGCGTTGGGAAATGCTGTCGGCGCGAGGCTGACTCTTTTTTCGATGGCGTCGCTGTTGATGGTGGTAAGCGCCCGCCCTCGTGGAATACCGGCATATTTCGAAAACATCAGAACTACATCAAGTGGAGATCATGGACAACCTGCGCATCAGCACCACGCGGTCGGAACTTGATCTGCCATTCATTCATCAATTTCTCGCTCAACAATCGGGCTGGGCCAAAGGCATCTCACGGCCGTTGCTGGAACGTGCCATCAACAATTCGCTGTGCTTCGGCGGCTTTCTCGGTGCGTCGCAGGTTGCCTTTGCGCGGGTCATCTCCGACTACGCGACATTCGCCAACTTGGTAGACGTCTTCGTTCTTCCGGAACAAAGAGGCAACGGTTATGCCAAGGCCATCATGTCCGCGATCACCTCACACCCCCAATTGCAAGGACTTCGCCGCTTTACGCTGGCGACCGCAGATGCCCACACCCTATATGCCCAATTTGGGTTCGCCGCTCCGTTGAAGCCGCAGTCGCTGATGGAGATGTATTCCCCTGGCATCTATCAAAATACGCCCGAGCAACCCGATCCACATTGATGCGCTCGAGACGCCGCTAGATCCGACTGTGCAAGCGATCGGTCGCGCTGTTCAGCCGGGCGATCAGCGCAGGCGCGATCTGCTGTAGCGGCAAGACCTCGTCGGCCGCACCATGCGCAATGGCTTCGCGCGGCATGCCGAACACGATGCAGCTGGCCTCGTCCTGCACGTAGTTGTAGCTGCCTTTGTCTTTCATCTCGCGCATGGCTTGTGCGCCATCTGCGCCCATGCCGGTGAGCATGATGCCGTAGGCATTGCGTCCGGCAAACTGCGCCACCGAATTGAACAGCACCTCCACCGAGGGTTTGTGCCGATTCACGGGTTCGCTGTCGTCCACCACGGCCACATAGTTGGCGCCGCTGCGGTTGATGTGAAACTGCTTTCCGCCGGGGGCGATATAGGCGTGTCCCGGCAGAATGCGCTCACCGTCCTGCGCTTCCTTGACCGCGATCTGGCACAGCGAGTCCAGGCGTGCGGCAAAGCTCTTTGTGAAACCCGGCGGCATGTGTTGCGTGATGACGATGCCAGGGGAGTCCGCCGGCAGCTTCGTCAGCACTTCCTTGACCGCTTCGGTGCCGCCTGTGGAGGCGCCGATGGCGATCAACTTCTCGGTCGAGATCCGGCCGAAGGAGGTTGGCAAATGACGCTTCTCGCTGGGGCCGGCCGGCCTGGCACCCGCCGCTGGCGCCGCGGGTGTGCGACGCACATGGGCCACTGCGGCGACGCGAATCTTGTCCACGATTTCGTGCGCCAATTCACTCAGTCCCCCGGCCACACCAATGCGCGGTTTGGCAACGAAATCCACCGCGCCCAATTCCAGCGCCCGCAGCGTCACTTCGGCCCCCTGTTCGGTCAGTGTGGAGATCATCACCACGGGCATGGGGCGCAGGCGCATCAGGCGGCCCAGGAATTCAATGCCGTCCATCTTGGGCATTTCAACGTCCAAGGTGATCACGTCCGGGTTCATCTCGCGAATCATTTCGCGCGCAATCAACGGGTCGTTGGCCGTGCCAATGCACTCCATATCACTTTGACGGTTGATGATTTCGGCCAGCAGACTGCGCACCAGCGCGGAATCATCGACCACAATGACACGGGTTTTCTTCATACACATCTTGCCTAAAACAAATCGATGGAACCGCCCGCCGTGGCCTTGGCCACAGTGGCCGCATTGCCACGGCGCTCTTCCACTGCCAGCCGCTCCGGATGGGCGTGCGCGAGTCGCTTGACCATGGCCTTGCCACTCTGTGGAAAGTAGCAGACCTTGCGTGGATAGATATCCAACACGTCTTGCGACACCACAGGAATGCGCTCGGTGCGCAAATAGTCCAGCACGAATTGGGTGTTGCGCTCGCCCACGTTCATGGTGGTGAACGAGGCCATCACCTGAGCGCCACCGAAGACCTTGGCCTGCATGGACTCACGCCGCGCACCGCGCTTCATCATCTCGTTGATCAGCAACTCCATCGCATAGGAGCCGTAGCGCCCGCCGCCGTCCCCGTCGCCATCGGGCAACATGAAGTGGTTCATGCCCCCCACCTGGGCGCGCGCGTCCCACAGGCAGGCCGCGATGCACGAACCCAGCACAGTCACGATCAGCAGGTTTTCTTCCGAGACAAAATACTCGCCCGGCAGCACCTTGACGGCGTCAAACTGAAAATTGGGGTCAAAATAAAAGAACGATGCCTCGCCCGGCTTGCGAGCCTGGGCCTTGAGTTCAGCGATGCGCGACACCGGATTAGCAGCGCTCATAGACCGTCTTCCCGCGCAACACAAACAGGTCCTTGGAGTCGCTGAAATTTTCCGAATGACCGACAAACAACATGGCGCCAGGCTTCATCACTCGATGAATCTTTTCCAGCACCCTGCGCTGCGTGGGGGCATCAAAATAAATCATCACATTGCGGCAAAAAACGATATCAAAAGGCTCCCGAAAGGGCCAGTTGTCCAGGATCAGATTGACGCTGCCGAATTCCACCATGCGTGGCAACTCGGGTTTGACCCGCAAGAAGCCCTCGTTGCCGCCCTTGCCGCGCAAGAAGAAGCGCTGCGTGCGCTCAGGCCCAAGACCTTTCGCACTCTCAAGGCGATAAACACCCTGCGCCGCCGTTGCCAGCACCTTGGAGTCAATGTCGCTGGCGTACAGCTTGAAGGCAGCTCCCGCGCCCAAATTCTCCAACGCCGTCATGACAATGGAATAGGGCTCCTCGCCGGTGGAAGCCGCACTGCACCAGGCCCGCCACGGCGTGGTGGCAGGACGTGATTTGAGCAGCTTCGCCAGGATTTCGAAATGATGCTGTTCACGAAAAAACGAGGTCAGGTTGGTCGTGAGGGCATTGATGAATTCCTGCCACTCCGGCCCGTCGTGCTGCTCCAGCCAGCTCAAATACTCACGAAAACTGGTGTGCCCGGTATCGCGCAGACGGCGCGACAAGCGGCTGTACACCATGGCGTGCTTGCCATCGTGCAAATGGATACCGGCACGCTGATAAATCAGTGCCTGAACACGTTCAAAATCCGCGTTGGTCCAGGCGAATTCGCGAGCGCTCGTAGCATCCATGTCAGGCAGGCGCGCTCAGTCCGCGTCGCCGCCCAAACCCATGTCGGGCCCGGCCATGAGCTTGCCGATATCGAGCAGGATCAACATTCTGTCGCCGACCGAACCCAGTCCGATAATGCAGCCCGGATCCAGGCTGCTTTCCACCTCGGGCGCAGGCTTGACGCTGCCAGCGGGAAGTTCCATCACGTCGCTCACCGAGTCCACCACGATGCCAACGATGCGCGAGCCCAGATTCAGGATAATGACCACCGTGAAACTGCTGTACTCGGCATTGGCGCAATTGAACTTGATGCGCATGTCCACGATCGGGACGATGGTGCCGCGCAGGTTCACAACGCCCTTGAGAAACGGCGGAGCATTCGCGATGCGGGTTGGAGTTTCGTAACCACGAATTTCCTGCACCTTCAGGATGTCGATGCCGTATTCCTCCTGATCCAGTCGAAATGTCAGGTATTCGCGCACGTCGGCTGCGACTTCATCATTCTTTTGTTCCAATACTGCCATCTCATTCTCCCCTGAATAGTTGCCCGGATTCTCAGTGCCTGGTGCGCCGAATCAAACCGGCCGTATCCAAAATCAACGCAACCTTGCCATCGCCCAGAATGGTGGCGCCTGAAACGTTGGGGACCTTGCGGTAGTTCGATTCCAGGTTCTTCACCACCACCTGTTGCTGGCCCAGCAATTCATCCACCAGCAGTGCCGCCCGGCTGCCCTCCGCCTCGACCACAACCATGATGTTGTTGGCTTTTTCCTGATCCAGACGCGGCACCTGGAACACTTTTTCCAATTCAATCACTGGCATGTACTCTTCGCGCACCTTGACCAGTTGCGAGCCCTGGCCCACGGTGCTGACGGCGTCGGCCTTGACCAGGAACGACTCCACCACCGATGACAGCGGCAGGATGTAGACCTCCGAGCCCACCCCCACCGACATGCCGTCCATGATGGCCAGTGTCAGCGGCAATCGCACCGACACTTTCATGCCGTGGCCTTCGACGGAATCAATCTCCACCGTGCCGTTGAGCGAGGTGATGTTGCGAATCACCACGTCCAGACCGACGCCGCGGCCAGAAACGTCGGTGACGGTTTCTGCGGTGGAGAATCCGGGCGCAAATATGAGCTGCCAGACCTCCTGATCGGTCATCTGATCCGACGCATCCAGGCCCCGTTCCCGCGCCTTGCTCAGGATCTTTTCGCGCGACAGGCCGCGACCGTCGTCGCGCACTTCGATCACGATCGAGCCACCCTGGTGCGATGCCGACAGGGTGATGGTGCCATGTGCGGTCTTGCCGTTGGCTAGGCGCACTTCGGGCATTTCAATGCCATGGTCGCAGCTGTTGCGCACCAGGTGCGTCAGGGGATCGGTGATCTTCTCGACTAGGCCCTTGTCCAGTTCCGTGGCCTCGCCCTGCATCACCATCTCGACCTTCTTCCCCAGTTTGCTCGCCAAATCACGCAACATTCGCGGGAAACGACTGAAAACGATGGACATCGGGATCATGCGGATCGACATCACCGATTCCTGCAAATCACGGGTGTTGCGGTCCAGATCGGCCAGTCCTGCCATCAATTGCTGATTCAGCGCCGGGTCCAGCGAGCGGCTGTTTTGCGCCAGCATGGCCTGAGTGATGACCAACTCGCCCACCAGATTGATCAATTGATCCACCTTGCTCACCGCGACGCGGATGGTGGCAGCCTCCATCTGCGCCCTGTTCGCGGCCGCTTTGGGGCTTGCTTTGGACTCGGCTGCCTCGACTGGCGCCGCCGTCACTGCAGCTGCCGTGTGTGTCGCCGGGGCACCGGGTGCGCCAGGGAAGAAGCCAAAATCCGCATCGGCGTTTAGGGCTGCGGACACGACCGCAGCCGCTGGCGCCACCTCATCGACGCAGCGAATCGCGACCTGCTCCTTGGCCACGTGGAACACAAACAGATCCAGCAGATCGTCGTCCGACGAACTGGTCTCGACCGCAAACACGCGCACATCCGCACGATCACTCGGCATCACGCTGATGCTGCCCAAGCCAGGGATGTCGCGAAACAATTCCTTCAGGGCATCGGCTTGCTCGACTTGCTCCATCGGCCCGATTCTTATTTCCAGGGATCGCGTGCTCTTGGCCGGCTTCACCGCCACCGCGGGCGCCGCCTTGGGCGTGCCGGCAGGCATACGCCCGGCGGCCAACTCGCTGATGCGATGCACCAACTCGGCCGTGGGAACGGCGTTGCCGCTACCGGTTTGATGCCGCGCCAACAAGCTGCGCGACGCGTCGGCCGATTCAAGCAGGGCATCGACCATCGGCGTCGTGGGCTGCAATTCATGGCGGCGCAGTTTGTCCAGCAGCGACTCCATGTTGTGCGTCAATTCGGCTACATCGGCGAATCCGAAGGTCGCAGCCCCCCCCTTGATGGAGTGGGCACAACGAAAGATTCCGTTCAGTTCCTCGTCGTCCACCACCGAAAGGTCCAGATCGAGCAGCATCTGCTCCATCTGGTCGAGGTTTTCACCCGCTTCTTCAAAAAAGATTTGATAAAACTGGGTCAGGTCGAAATCGGCTTCTCCCCCAGCCTTTTCCTGGTGCATCTCGCTCATGCTGCGTCTCCTTTGAATGCCAATGATTCCACTGTCAGTTGCGACCTAGCGGATAACTTTTTGAATCACTTCGAGCAAGCGGGTCGGGTCAAAGGGTTTGACCAACCAACCGGTCGCGCCGGCGGCGCGCCCGGCCTGCTTCATCAGGTCTCCGGACTCTGTGGTCAGGATCAGAATGGGGATCGATTTGAAGCGCGGGTCGTTGCGCAGTTTGCGCGTCAAGCCCAGGCCGTCCAGGCGCGGCATATTTTGATCGGTCAGCACCAGATCAAATTTTGACTCTTCCGCCTTCTCAAATGCATCCTCGCCGTCCACCGCCTCGACCACGTGATAGCCCGCCTCGGTCAGCGTGAACGAGACCATCTTGCGCATGGACGCAGAGTCATCAACTGCGAGGATCGAATGCATGAAATGCTCCACCAAAGAGAAACTTGAAAATCATTGCCAGCCTTAAAACAGCTCGATGGACCCGGCGTCCATTTCGCTTTGGGTCACAGGATTGGGGCGATCGGGTATCTGGTTGCCAAACTCGTCGCCGCTGTCCTGCTCTTTCTCGTGTGCGCGAGAATAAAAGCGCCGGTCGTGTCCTGGCTCACCAAAGGGAGCCGCGTCTTCGTCTTCATCGTGCCCCATGGCTTCGGCCGCAAGCCGAAACGCGCAGCCCTGCACCACCTTGGTGGTGTGCACGATCAACTGGGACGCCATGTCTTGAAACTGCAACTCCGTCACCGCCGCCCGCAACGCGCCACGAACCTGCTCCAGCGCCCCGGCGTCGCCGCCCACCATCGCACTCAGGCTCTGATTGGCGACGGTGAACCGATCCAGCAAATTGTCTCCGGCATGACTGAGCAGGCCTTCCAGTCGCTGCAGGTCGTGCATCACCACCAACAACGAATCCTGCAACTCCGCCACGGCCATGACGGGCAACTGCACTGAAGGTACAGACGGCTGCATCATGGTCGGCGGCATTGATTCTCCATCGGTTTCACAAGAATTCAGGTCATTTCATGTTGGGAAGCACTTGGAAGGGGGCAGCGCCACTCGCTGCGTGCAGCGGTGGCCGCATACCCCGAAGCATACCAGCCATCCGCGGGTCAAAACACGCCCAAATCCTGGCTCACCGCAACTATTGGGCCCTGAACACCCAGCAGTCCCGCGGTTTGCCGATTCCCCCTGAATCGGAACACTTATCATCGGTGCCATCCACCATGCTGATTACCTCCTACACCCGTCCGATCCGTTTGTTGCACCTTGAGTCTTCGGAACAAGATCACCAGCTCGTCAAGTTTGCGTTGCGCCGCAGCGGTGGCACCTTTGACGTGGCGCGG
Source organism: uncultured beta proteobacterium (assembly GCA_903909815.1). Classification (GTDB taxonomy): domain Bacteria; phylum Pseudomonadota; class Gammaproteobacteria; order Burkholderiales; family Burkholderiaceae_C; genus CAIKVZ01. The sequence continues at coordinate 47,259 of CAIVXG010000180.1, forward strand.
GCCCAAACCCTGCAGGAGTTTTGCGATCAGATCGACAGTGTCGAATTTGACGTGATTCTGTCGGACTACCGCTTTTCCGATTTCACTGCCATCGACGCCTGGATTGAGGTCCAGGAGCTGGAGCGCAGACCGCCGTTCATACTGCTGTCGCACGCCATCGGCGAAACCGCGGCGGTGGATGCACTCAAGCACGGCATCAACGACTATGTGTTGAAGGACAACCTGAGCAATCTGGTCCATGTGCTCGGCCGTGCGATCGAGGTGCGCGACACGCGCTTGGCCAAAGCCCGCGCCGACGCGGAACTGGCGGCGTCACAAAAGCGCATGGCCGAGTTGACCGCGCATCTGCAACTCAGCATTGAAAAGGAGCGGGCGTCGATTGCGCGCGAAGTGCATGACGACATCGGTGGCGCGCTGGCCGCGATGAAGTTCGATCTGGCATGGCTGGGTCGCCATGCCACCGACCCCGCCGCCCTGATGCACATCCATGCGGCCACCGAGATGCTGCAACACGCGCTGGGTGCGAGCCAGCGCATCATGCGCGACCTGCGCCCCGCCGTGCTGGACCAGGGTCTGGTGGCCGCGATCCAGTGGATGGCCACCGGATTCGAGAAGCGCACCGGCATCAAGATCAAACTGCGCGCCACGGAGAAGCCGGCCTCGGCCTCCAAGGAAGTTCAGCTCGTGGCCTATCGCACGGCGCAGGAGGCGCTGACCAATATTTCGAAGTATGCGCAGTGCACCGCCGTCAGCATCGACATCTCCGACCATGAAGACGTGTTGACGGTGGAAATATCGGACAATGGGCGCGGCATTGCCAAGGAGGACCTGGAAAAACCCAGCGCTTTTGGCATCAAAGGATTGCGTGAACGAGCCAAGACCGTGGGCGGATGGATCGACATCAGTCGCAACGAGGGCGCAGGCACCTCTGTGATTGTGTCCATTCCGCTGGTCGATCCGGGCGCGAACACAGAATTTTGAAAGCGCGACCATGATTCATGTTGTCATATGTGACGATCACGCCTTTGTCCGCCGGGGCATTCGCGACACCCTGTCTGAGGCGGTTGATATCCAGGTGACGGCCGAGGCCGGGAGCTATTCCGAAGTGCGCGCTGCGCTGCGCAGCGCAGCCTGTGATGTGCTGGTGCTGGACCTGAACATGCCGGGACGCGGCGGACTCGAAGTGCTGGAGAGCCTGACCGACGCCAAGTCGCCCATCAAGGTGCTGGTGGTGTCCATGTTTGCCGAAGACCAGTATGCGATCCGTTGTCTGCGCGCAGGCGCCCACGGCTACCTGAACAAGGCCGGCGACCCGGCCCAGTTGACGGTCGCCGTCAGGGCTTTGGCGCAGGGTAGAAAGTACGTCTCGCCCGAGGTGGCGCAGATGCTGGTGGAGAGCCTGTCCAATCCGATGCAGGAGCTGCCGCACACCACGCTGTCCGAGCGTGAGCTGCAGACCGTGCTGAAGATTGCCTCGGGCAAGAAGCTCTCCGAAATCGCCGAAGAAATGACCTTGAGCCCCAAGACCGTGAGCGTCTACCGTGCCCGTGCCCTGGAAAAGCTCAAGCTGGCCACCAATGCGGACATCACCATGTACGCCATCCGCAACAACCTGGTTTGACGCACCGCTCAGTGCGCCGAGAACAACTCGATGGTGCGTGTGAACAGGGTGGCAAATGGCTGGTCCAGCATGGGCAAGGTGATGCTTATGCCCAGCAGCCCCACCGACAGCGTGACCGGGAAGCCGATGGCATAAATATTCATCTGAGGCGCCACCCGCGAAATGATGCCCAGTGTCAAGTTGACGAGAAGCAACACGGCGATCATCGGCATGGCGATCCACAAGGCGCTGGAAAACAAATCCACCCCCAGACCGTAGAGTCGAACCTTGGCCAATGCACCCATCAAACTTGAACCCACGGGAAACACTTCGAAACTTCGAATCACCGCCATCAGCACCAGCAGATGTCCGTTCATCACGATGAACAACAAGGTGGTCATGTTGCCAAAGAAGATCGCAGTCGAGCTCGACTGCGCGTTGCTGGTGGGATTGAAAAAGGTGGCGAAATTCAGCCCCATCTGCAGACCGATCAACTCACCGGCGAGTTCCATCGAAGCGAACACGACCCGCACCGAAAACCCGATGGCCAGGCCGATCACGACTTGCTGAACCAAAGTCTCCAGCGCCAAAGGTCCGTTGAAACTGACCTGCGGCTGGCCGCCCAGACTGGCCTGCGCGCACACGGCCACCAGCAACGCCAGCCCCACCTTGGAGCGCATGGGGAATGCGCGGTTGGAGAACACGGGCGCCGCAGTGAACATCGCCAGCACCCGAAAGAAGGGCCATAGCAGCGGGGAAAGCCAGGCGCTGATTTGGGCCTCGGTGACCGTAATCACATCGCGCTCACTTTCATGCTAAAGGATCATGGTCGGTATCGCTTCGATCATGCGGCGGATATAGTCCACCAGCATGCTCATCATCCAGGGGCCGCTGATGGCAAACACCGCCACCGCGGCAATCAGCTTGGGAACAAAGGACAAGGTCGCCTCATTGATCTGGGTGACGGCCTGGAACAGGCTCACCAGCAGGCCCACCACCAGTACCACACCCAGCACCGGCGCCGAGATCATGAGCATCAGCGTCAAAGCCTCCTGCCCCAGGGTCAAGACCATTTGCGGCGTCATTGCACAAAACTCGCAGCAAGTGAGCCAATCAGCAGGTTCCAGCCATCGGCCAGCACGAACAGCATCAGCTTGAACGGCAATGACACCAGCACCGGCGACAGCATCATCATGCCCAAGGACATCAGCACGCTGGCCACCACCATGTCGATCACCAAAAACGGAATGAAGATCATGAAGCCGATCTGGAACGCCGACTTGAGCTCGCTCGTGACAAAGGCAGGGATGATGACCCGCATCGGTGCGTCTTTCGGTGTCGCTGCCGGGTCCAACTTGGCCAGTTTGGCAAAAAGCGAAAAGTCCGATTGCCGCGTCTGCTTGGTCATGAAGTCGCGCATCGGCGCTTCTGCTTTGCCAAGCGCATCTTCAAACGACATGGCATTGGTGCTGTAGGGCACGTAGGCATCGCGGTAAACGCGATCCAGCGTCGGCCCCATGACGAAGAAGGTGAGGAACAGCGACAGGCCAACGACCACCTGATTCGGCGGCGCAGACTGCGTCCCCAAGGCCTGCCGCAACAGCGAAAGCACGATCACGATGCGCGTAAAGCCCGTCATCATGAGCAGAATCGCCGGCAGGAAGGACAGGGCGGTAAAGAACAGCAGCGTCTGGATCGGAACCGAAAAACTCATGCCCGAGCCACCCGTGCCCACGAGCAAAGGCAACTGCCCGGCGGTCTGCGCCCAGCTTGGCGACAGCGTCAACAGCGCCAGCGCTGCCCCCAGCAGCCGCGCTTGGCAAGCCCGCCCCTGCAGGCAAAATTTGATGCGTCCCGCGCTGCGTGCTCCAAGGCATGACATGGCGTTCTTCAACGTTGACCCTGCGCATCCGATTCGGCTGAAGATGAAGCCAGTGCCACTTCCGCCGCAAACGCGTTCGCCACTGCCTGTGTATGCAAGGTGGTGATGTTTTGCTGCGTCACACCCAGCACCAGCCAGGTACGCGCACCAGGCGGGCCGACTTCGACCGTGACGACGCGCTGTTGCGCCCCCACCGCCAGCACGGAAATCAGTTTGCTTGAGGCCAGGTCAGCACCGCTACCGCCCTGGCGCCGCTGCGCGTAGCGTTTCGCCAGCCATGGCAGCGTGGCCAGCAGCGCCACAAAAACCAGCACCGTGAACAAGGCCTGCGTCATGGTTTCATCCGCCCCGACTCACGCGCTTGAGCCGCTCCGAGGGCGTCACCACATCGGTCAAGCGAATACCAAACTTATCGTTCACGACCACCACTTCTCCCTGTGCGATGAGGTAGCCATTGACCAACACGTCCATCGGTTCTCCAGCCAGCGCGTCCAGTTCGACCACGGAGCCCTGCCCCAACTGCAGTATGTATTTGATCGGCACCTTGGTGCGTCCCAGTTCCACCGAAAGTTGCACCGGGATGTCCAGCACACGATCGATGTCGGTCATAGGCGCATCCGCGGGAGATGAAGTAAAGGGTCGAACGGCGTCGCCCGCAAGCGGTCCGCCCTGGTCTGTCCCGCCCTTTTGCTCTTCCAGCGCCTCGGCCCAGGCGGCCATCGGATCTTCTTCGGGGGGCTTGTTGTCGTCAGTTGACATGGTGTTTTTCTCCGGGAACAATCTGATCGTGTCCTCTGAGGCACTTGTCTACACGAATCGCGTACTTGGCGTTGTGCGTCCCGTACTGGCACTCAAAGATCGGAACGCCTGCGATATTTGCCTGAATTTTGGGCTCACGATCCAACTCGATGAAATCGCCCGGCTTCATGGCCAGCAGTTGCTCCACAGTGGCATGGGTGCGCGCCAGTTCGGCCACCAGTGTCACGGGCGCTGCCTGAATTTCACGCGTCAGCAACGTCACCCAACGCCGATCCACCTCGACCGAGTCGCCTTGACTGGACGCGTACAGCACGTCCCGAATCGGCTCCAGCGCGGCGTAGGGCATGCACAGATGAATGGCGCCCGCGATATCGCCGATCTCCAGCTGAAACGCCGTTGTCACCACAATTTCACTGGGGGTGGCAACATTCGCAAACTGCGGCTGCATCTCCGAGCGCTGGTACTCCAACTCGATCGGATAAATGCCGGCCCAGGCCTTCTTGTATTCCGCAGTGATCACATCCACCAAGCGGTTAATGACACGCTGCTCGGTCGCGGAAAAATCGCGTCCCTCAATGCGCGTCTGGAACTTGCCAATGCCGCCGAACAGGGTGTCGATCACACCGAACACCAGCGCCGGTTCACACACGATCAGGCCGCTTCCGCGCAAAGGACGAATGGCAACGATGTTGAAGTTGGTCGGCACCGCCAGTTCACGCAAGAAGGCGCTGTATTTATGCACCGTGACGGGCCCCACCGAAATTTCCGGACTGCGCCGTATGAAGTTGAACAGACCCACCCGAAAATTTCGGGCAAAGCGTTCATTCACAATTTCCATGGTGGGCATGCGCCCGCGCACGATACGTTCCTGGCTGGAAATGTCGTAGGTGCGCGCCTCGCCCTTGGCGTGCGTCTCCTCGACCGACTTCTGGCTTTCGCCAGTCACACCCTCGAGCAGCGCGTCGACTTCTTCCTGGGAGAGAAAAGATTCACTCATTTATTCGCCACCTGCGTCGACTCACTGAACAATGAAGCTGGAAAACAATACGCCCTTGACCGGATTGCTCTCAGCCGCCTCCGCGTCCTTCTTCTTTTTGGCTGTCGATGGCGGTCTTTTTGCCGCACCGGCTGCATGTACCTCTTCGCCAAAACCCAAGGGGCGCGACACTTCCTGCAAGATATCCAGCGCCAGCTTCTCCTTGCCCTCACGCTGCAGCAACTCGGTCGAGGTGCGCTGCGAGATCAGCAACAGGATGCCGCTTCGGATGCTGGGCAAATAGGCCTTGACCTTGTCGGCCGAGTGCGCGTCCACCAATTCGATGGTGACGCCGATCTGCGCCATGCGTTCACCCCCGGGATCGGCCAAATTCACGACCATGGTGTCCAGCGGTAGAAAAGTGGGGGGTTCTTTCGATGCAGCGTGCACCGGGACCACTTCTTCGGTATCGGCGTCGGCTGCAACGGCTTTTTGTTTACTCCAATAGATCCAGCCAGCGACCCCCGCGCCCACGAGTACCAGGACGAGCGCGACCAGGATCAGCAACTTCTTGCTCCTCTTGGGTTTGACTTCTTCGGCGGCGGGGGCAGCGGGAGCAGCGGGAGCAGCGGGTGCAGGCACGGTAGTTCCTTGGTTGATTGAATGCGCGAAGCTGCCAGGGCCAGCGCCGCCGCACTCACTGCCATTATCGCCCGGCACCATGCCATGAAGGGCCGAAAAAGACCCTAAAGTTGCCCCTTTCGCCGCAACTCGCGCGCCGCCTCGAACCTGATGGGCGCCGGTTACCTAAACAAACAGGTCCACGACACGGTCTGAGGGCACGCCCTTGCTGGCGGGTGCGGGCAAAGGCGCCAGCGGCTGCACCGAGGCTGATGCCGGGGTGAGGGCCGAGGCTGGCTGGGGCGCTTGCGGATTGGCGCCGAACTGTCCCTGTTGCCCCGAACTGCTGACCCAGGCCGAGGTCAGCGTCAGCCCTTGGGCACGCATCATCTGGTCCAACTGGGTCATGGCGTTGCCCAGCAATGCGCGCGTGTGTGCCTGATCGCTCTGGAATACCACTTGCGCCTGGCTGCCTGACATTGAAATATTCACCTGAACCGACGCCTCTCCCAAGCCGCTAAACTTGAGTTGGGCGTTGTGCACGTCGTTGGAAATCCAGTACTTCACTTGCTCGGCCACTGCCTGCTCCACACCCTGCGCAGGCGCGGTCGCGCTGCTCGCACCAACACTCAGCGCCGAACTACTGCCTGTGACTGAGCCCGGTGCCGAAGCGCTTGGTGCGTCCCCACCGACGCTGGGCGCCGCGCCCGCTCCACGCTTGCGCGCACTGGCTCCAGATTCCGAGCCCGACAGACTCGCGACCAGTCCAGTTACAGCCGCCGCGCGCACAAAATCTGATCCCGGTTCAGACAGTGGTTGCGTCGCCGCATCACGATGCGAGGCTGCGGCTCGCAACTCCTGAACTGCGCTTTGGGTTGAGATCGTGGACTGCCATGAAGCCACGTCCTTGGCATTTGCCACTGTCACCTTTTCTACCGGTGCGACACCGACGAACGACCACGGCAGGGTGTCCGTGGCCGCGGTGGTTTGGGCGCCGGGCGCCACGGCAGCGGGCTTGGGCAGCCAGCGCGTGGCCGACGCAGAGTCGGCCACGGCCACGGCCTCTGCCGCTGGCCCACGCTGCGCGCCTGGCGATGCGGGCGCGGCCGATGGCGCTGCCATGGGTGCGGCTGAAGCTTGCAAGCGCACGGCGGACGCCGAACTCGGCGCCGGGTTTGGCACGGGGGCAGGTTGGGGCTGCACTGTCGGCTGGGCGGCCAGACTCAAGAATTGCACCAGCAAGGCTTGCATGGCGGCATCCGGCGCCGGCGCCGGCGATTGAGTCTGCGCTTGCTCTTGCTCCTTGATCAGTGGCGGCCCCAGCAACTCGGTCTGATCGGATCTGGCCGATGCTGACGGGGTCGCATCAAGGGAGCTCGCCGCCGTTGGCGGCGCCGGCGACTGCGCCGGCGACTGCGCGGGGCTTGCCGTGGACACTGTCAGCGTGTCAGGCATGGTTTCACCCAGGCCCTGCAACAGGGAAGAGAATGCGCCGCTGGGCTGCGGCGCCGAATTGGTCGCATCACGCGCCGGTGCGGCTCTGCCGGATAGCCCGGCCGCCAGCATCACGGCCGGCGCTGCGGGGCTGCAGTCGATACTCATGATTTCGCCCTTCGGCAGGGCACGGCGCAGCCGTGTCCCGCAATTGCATCTGTTGCAGCGCCTGTGCGGCCCTGCCGGGCGAGGCGCGCTGCGGCGCCGGAGCCCTGGCTGGCCCGAAAGTTCAAGGGGCTCATGGTCGACCGTCCTGCAAGGCTTCACGATCGCGTTCGACCCGGCGGCTGCGATAAATCAAGGCCGCCGTTTCATCGAACTGTTTCTGCTCGATCCGGTCGCGCTTGCGGCTCGCTTCGCGGTCCATGTTGTCGCACACGGTCTGGCGACTGGCCAGCTTGAACTCGGCGTCAAGCAGCAACTTTTGCTGCGCCTGCACCTGCCGCTGTACATCCTGCAGCACCTGGCGTTGCAGCGTGATCGCCTGGTACAACTTGTCCATGAATTGATAGTAGTGGCGCATCACCTGCGGTGTCGAATCCGCTTGGGATTGGGTGATCCAGCGCGTCTGCGTCTCCTGGGCATAGCTCTGCAGCTGATCGAACTGGTCCTGCGCGCCCTCCAGCGTGCGCAATACCTGCGCCACATCGAGTCGCAGTTGGTCGCGCTGACGTGTCGCCAGTTCAACCGCGAGTTGCATGCTGGAAAGCACGGTCATGGCGCTGCCCCGGTGCCCAGCGATTGCGCCATGCCGTTGAAACTGTCCCGCAAGGAGGCACTGACGTGCATGTCCTGCTGCAGGAATTCACTCATGGCGTCGTGGCGCCGAATCGCTTCATCCAGCGCCGCATCCGAGCCGCCGGCATAGGCGCCGATGCGGACCAGATCTCGACTTTTCTGGTAGCGCGAGTGCATCCCGCGAAAGCGCCGCGCCATCTCAAACTGGGGCCGCGACACCACGTTGTTCATGACGCGCGAGGTCGACTGCTCGATGTCGATGGCAGGGAAGTGACCGGCCTCGGCCAGTTCACGCGAAAGCACAATATGCCCATCCAGAATCGCGCGCGCCGCATCGGCAATCGGGTCCAGTTGATCGTCGCCCTCGGACAGCACGGTGTAGAACGCGGTGATCGACCCGACACCGTTCAGACCGTTGCCGCTGCGCTCAACCAACTGCGGCAGGCGCGCAAAGCAGGAGGGTGGGTAGCCCTTGGTCGCCGGCGGCTCGCCGATCGCCAGCGCAATTTCGCGCTGCGCCATGGCATAGCGCGTGAGCGAATCCATCAGCAACAGCACATGCTGACCCTTGTCGCGGAAGTACTCGGCAACGGCTGTGGCATACGCTGCGCCCTGCATGCGCAACAGCGGTGGCGCATCGGCGGGTGCAGCCACCACCACCGAACGGGCGCGACCTTCGTCACCCAGGATGTCTTCGATGAATTCCTTGACCTCGCGTCCGCGCTCGCCGATGAGGCCCACCACGATCACGTCGGCCTGGGTATAGCGCGCCATCATGCCCAGCAGCACGCTCTTGCCTACGCCGGATCCGGCAAACAGGCCCAGCCGCTGACCCCGGCCCACCGTCAACAGCGCATTGATGGCCCGGATGCCGGTGTCAAGAACTTCGCGCACCGGATCCCGATCCATGGCGTTGATGGTGGCGCGGTTCAGCGCCTGCGACTTGACGTCCAGCAGCGGCCCCAGATGATCCATCGGAGCGCCCTGTGAATCCACCACACGCCCGAGCAAGCCGTCGCCCAGGGGCAGCCGCAATGGCCCCCCGCTGTAGCTTGTCAGCAGCGGTGTGCTCTCACCCAAGCGCGGTGCCGGAATATAGGGTGCCGTGGGTGCCACGCTGGCACCGCTGGACAGGCCGTGCACGTCGCCGGCTGGCATCAAATAGGCGCGGTCGCTGGAAAAACCCACGACCTCGGCCAGTACGCCGGGTTGAGACCCCATCGTCACCAGGCACTGTGAACCTACGGGTTCACGAATGCCCGTGGCTTCGAGCACCAAGCCGGTCAGGCGCGTGAGCGTGCCGCGGGCTTCCAGCGTGCAGCCCAAGTCCACCCGATGCTGCGCATCGCGCATGAAACGCTCCCAATGGCTGGCGCCGCTATGCACTGTCCACCTCTTGCTCCGTCCAGGGGACGCTCAGGCCCAGGGTGGCGACCGTGCGGCTCCAGCGCTTTTCCAGCGTTCCGTCCACCGTCATGCCGCCGGACTCCACCAGGCAGCCACCCGGCGCCACCGACGAATCCGGGCGAAAGACCAGGGACTCGCCTGCAAATGAGGCGCGCAAGGCCTGCTCTAGCAAACCGAAGTCGCCCGGGTGCAAGCGCACCACGATCGCCCGAGCGTCGCTGGCGAGCAAGCCCAGGGCCTCACGGATCACCGGTTCAAGGGGTTGGGTATCGATCGCCAATTCCCGCCGAACCACCTGGCGCGCCAGCGCACACGACAGCTCCAGCACGCCCTGCGCCAGGGCTTGTTCGGCAGCGGCCCAACGCGACTCGAAGGCTTGGGCGCAAAGCGCCAGGCGCTCGGCCGTGGCGTGGGCCTGGCGCTCGAAAAAATCATCCATCTGCTTTGTCACTTCCACTTCAGCCAGGGCGCGGCCCTCCTCCAGTCCGGCCTGGTGCGCAAGTGAGCGCGCTTGCTCCAGCTGCAGCAACTGGCTCGCGGTTTCTGTCGCCGCCTGCGCCGGCTGGAGCCCGAAGGAATCCCCGGTCACGGCCGAGAATTGCCAAGGTGCAAAGGCGTCGATTTCCTCGCTCGGAACGAAGCGCGAATTCATGGCACCCCTAGACGAAGGCTTCTTCACCGCCGCCTCCAATCACGATCTGTCCTTCATCTGCCAGGCGCCGCACCGTCTTGAGAATTTCCTTTTGCTGCGCCTCGACTTCGGACAGGCGCATCGGTCCGCGCGAATCGAGGTCTTCACGCAAGGTTTCTGCAGCGCGGGACGACATGTTCGCCAGAATCTTCTCCTTGAGTTCGGGCGCGGCCCCCTTGAGCGCGGGGATGAGCGCTTCGGAGGACACTTCCTTGAGCACCAACTGGATCGCCTTGTCGTCAAGCTTGATGATGTCGTCAAAGACAAACATCTTGTCCGTGATCTTTTGCGCCAGATCGGGGTCATGGGCACGGATCGACTCCAGCACCACGGCTTCAATATTGCTGCCCAGTTGATTGACGATTTCGGCCGTGGCCTTGATTCCCCCCAAGGAGGCCTTGCGCACCTTGTCGCCACCGGCCAGCACGTTGAACAAGACCTCGTTCAAATCCTTGAGCGCCATGGGCTGAATGCCCTCCATGGTGGCAATGCGCAACAACACTTCGTTGCGCTGCCGGTCCGCCAGCTGCTTGAGCACGGCCGCCGACTGTTCAAAATCCAGATGCACCAGAATCGCCGCGACGATCTGCGGATGCTCGTTGCGCATCAGCTCGGCCACGGAGAACGGGTCCATCCATTTCAGGCTCTCGATGCCGGATACATCGCCGCCTTGCAGGATGCGGTCAATCAGCAGCGAGGCCTTGTCGTCGCCCAAGGCGCGCTTGAGCACGGCCCTGACGTAATTCCCGGTATCGGAAACGATCAGGCTCTGGGCTGCCGCGGCAGAGGAGAATTTATCCACCACCTCATCCACGCGCTCACGCGACACCGTGGTGATCTTGGCAATGGCTTCGCCCAGTTTTTGGACTTCTTTCGGCGAGAAATGCTTGAACACGGCCGCGGCTTCCTCCTCCCCCAATGACATGAGGAAGACGGCGGCGTCATTGAGTCCTTGATCGTCCATGATCTGTCGCTGTTCCAGAGATGCTGATCAAGAGCTGGCCGGGCCGTTGACCCAGGATTTCACGATGTTGGCCACGGCCATCGGGTTGTCCTTGGCCAGTTGACGGGCATCGGTCAGGCGCAATTCATGCGTCGTGGGAGGCTGTGGTTCAGCGCTTCGGCCCGGGGGCGGCAATTGGGGTCGGACGGTGTCGTTGGCGACGATGGCATCAAGCTGTCCGCCTGCGTGCGCGGGGCCCGAGTCGCCCACTTCGCGCACCACCGCCTTCAGCATCGGCCGCACAAACCCCACCAGCATCAAGGCACCCAGCAGCAGGGTTCCCACGGGCCAGGCCATGCTGCGCGCCAGATCCTGGATCTCGGGCTGACGCCACAGCGGCAACTCCGGCGTGCTGGATTTCTCCACCGCAAAGGGCGCGTTCATCAGGTTCACCGAATCGCCCCGATCCTTGCTGAAGCCGATGGATTCGCGCGCCAGCGCGGTCATTCTTTCAATCTGCTGATCCGACAAGGGCTTGGGCACGGGCTTGCCTTTGTCCTCGGGGCTCGTCAGATAGTTCACCACCACGGCAGCACTCAGGCGCTTGACGACACCGGTGGCACCGCGCACCACGCGCGTGGTCTTGTCCACTTCATAGTTGATGATGGATTCCCTCTTGGCTCCGGCCGGAAGCGCGGCTGCAGCCCCAGCCGAGAGCGGAGCCGAGGCCCCATTAATGGGTGCGCTCGAGGCGGCAGGCGGCTGGTTCGTGGTCGCTCCCGGAACACCGGATGCCGGGGCTGAGCCGGTCGCGCCAGACCCGGCTTCGGACACCTGCTGACTGCGTATGGCCGCGACATCGGCCCCCTGGTTCGGCTTATGCGACTCCGAGGTCGACTCGGTCTGGGAAAAATCGACTTCGGCCGTCACTTGCGCGCGCACGTTGTTGGCCCCTACCACGGGCTCCAGGATGTCAAGAATGCGGCGGCTGTACTGCTGCTCCAGCTGCTGCACGTACTGCAACTGCTGGCCGTCCACCGCGCCGCCCGTTCCGTCCGGCGCACTGGACAACAACTTGCCGGAATCGTCCAGTACCGCCACCGCCGAGGGACTCATCTCGGGCACGCTGGATGAGACCAGGTGAATGATGCCGGCCAACTGCGCCCGGTCCAGGGTACGGCCTGGTTGCAAGCCCAGCAGCACCGAAGCCGATGCCTTTTGTTGCTCGCGAAAAAAACCGTTCTGGTTCGGCAACGCCAGATGCACGCGCGCACTTTGTACGGAGGAGAGCGATTGGATGGAGCGCGTCAACTCGCCTTCGAGTCCGCGCTGAAAGGTCAAGCGCTCCTGAAACTGGGTCATGCCAAAGCGGTTGTTGTCCATCAACTCGAAGCCGCTGATCGAGCCCTTGGGCAAGCCCAGCGACGCAAGCCGCAGCCGCACGTCATAGACCCGATCCGAAGGCACCAGGATGGCGCCGCCACCCGGGGCGTATTGGTAAGGCACATTCATCTGCGACAGTTGCGCCACCACCGCGCCGCCGTCCTTGTCGGCCAAATTGGCGTAGAGCACGCGCCACTCGGCCTGTCGCCCCATGACCACGCCCACGGTCACCACCGCCAAAAAGGCGACGATGGCCAAGCCCAGACGCAGCATCTGGGCGCGACTCAAACCGCTCAGTCTCCCGCCCCAGGAGGGCGAGACGATGGCGTTGGCGGGAGCTGCGACGAGGGCTGACATCTTGATATCCGTGTGAAATAGGCGCTCCAAAGCACCGGGAACGTGGCTCATTATTCTGGCTAGGCCGCAAAGCTTTAGCCCAATAAGCCCTGTGTTTTCCCGCCATTTCGGGGTCACCCCGGCCACCGATGGTGGGTAGCATCAAGCCTCACGCGATACCACCCAGCAGGAGGAACAACATGGATCTGCGCCTGTCGCCCGTTTCCGTTCAGACTCCGCTTCTCAATGCAGCGGCGTTGCGCTCCAAATCCACGCCTGCCGCCACCGGCGTCGGCTTCTCCAGCGCGCTCAATGGCGCGCTGAATTCCATCAGCGCTTCACAGAACCAGGCGCAGGCACTGGAGCGGCAGGTACAAATGGAAAACCCCACAGTCAGCCTGGAAGAAACCATGGTGGCGATTCAAAAAGCGCAAATCGGCTTCCAGTCCGCACTCAACGTGCGCAACCGCATGGTGCAGGCGTACAACGACATCATGAACATGCAGGTCTGATTCGCTTTCAAAAGGCGTCGATACTTTGTTGCCGCCGCTTGGCGTGTGCCTACACTGACCTGCGCGTCGGCGTCGCGTCTCGCCACCTTCTGAAAGCGAATCGATCCCGGCACCGGGCGCAACTGGCGCGTGGGTTGAGGCGTCGATACTTTGTTGCCGCCGCTTGGCGTGTGCCTACACTGACCTGCGCGTCGGTGTCGCGTCTCGCCACCTTCTGAAAGCGAATCGATCCCGGCACCGGGCGCAACTGGCGCGTGCGCTCAGACGCTCGTGGCGCGGGCGTGGGCGATTTCCAGCAGTCCTTCAAAAATCAGGTTGTCGACCAGTTCGAATTGGATCGACATGCTGGGAGCCATCTTCCAGCCTGCACCGCCCGTCATGAGGCACAGGGGCTCGGCGGCGCAATGCTGGCGCACGTGCTGGACCATGCGTTCCACCGCGCCAGCGATGGCATAAGTGCCTCCGCTGGTCAGCGCGTCGCTGGTATTGGTGGGGAACTCGCGCACCTCGCCGGTGGGCACGTTCAGACCAGCCGTGCCGGTCTCTAGCGCGCGCAACATGATGCCGTGACCGGGCAGAATGAAGCCTCCCAGGAACTTGCCGCTGGCGTCTATCGCTTCCACCGTCACGGCCGTCCCCACCATCACCACCACCAGTGGCCGGCGCACCGACCTTCTCAACATCAGGTGCCAGGCCCCGATCATCGCCACCCATCGATCGGATCCCAGGCGCCTGGGATGGTCGTAGCCATTGCGCAACCCCGCCTCCGCTGTGCTGGCCACCACCCAACTGGGCTCCACGCTCCACAACTCCATCTGTTCCTGGACCTGACGCTTGACGGCTTCGTCCGCCACCACGCAACCGAGCATCGACGACGGGGCCGCCAGCGCGCTCCAAGGGCCATCGGCCAACTTGTCGATGTGGTCCAAGAACTCGGCGCCCTGGGCCAGCAGTCGCGCCCCCGGTTGCGGGAATTCGTATTGCGCCCATTTGAGGCGCGTGTTTCCAATGTCAATTGCAAGAAATGTCATGGCTGGCGGTGTTTTGAGGGCAGCATCGTGCGGCTGCTTGACTGGGGCGATTATCAACAATCGCTGCGAGCCGGCGCAGCAACTGAAATTTCGCCACGGTGCGCGCCGGCTGCGGCTATAGTTACCGCTTTGGCCTCCGAGGCCGCGTTGTATTGGACTTCGTCTTGCGGCGTTGCGCCCAGCCGGACCCCACACACTCTGCATTGGCGCACCATGACTGAACGAGCCCCGTCCGAAATTGCCCGTGAAACTTTCAAGCTGCTGGCCGGCCGAAAGTTAGCTCCCACACCCGAGAACTACATCGCCCTGTATCGAGAAATCGCCGGCTCACCGATGGTGCTGCCATTTCCAGCCGAGCCTTTGAGTCAGATCGCCAAGGCGCTGCCCGCACAAAACCCCGGCCAGCAAAAACAGCGCGCCTTGTTTGAACTGGCAGTATCCAAGCGCGACTGGACGGCGGTGCAGAGCGCCTTGGTGGGTTATTCGGGTTTCGGCATGCCTGCGCCCGAGGCCGGAGCAACGAAAGTTCCCGTGCCAAGCGGCATATTGGCGCCCTTGACACCCGAATTCTTGTCGCAGATTGCGCGCCTGATTGAGTTCGCCATGCCCGCACTGGGAACGGACGATGCGCGTTTCCTGGAGCAGGCACAGGCCCTGCTCTCTGGCATGCGCCATCCTGCGCCCGACGTGGCCTGGGTCAAATCGGCGCTGGCAAACTTCAGCCACCGCGTGTCGTTTGCGGCGGAAGAGCAGTCAGAAATAAAGGCCTCGTTGCTGCACCTGCTGCAGCTCATTTTTCAGAACATCCGCGATCTCAACCAGGAGGACAAATGGATCAGGGGACAGATCGAAACATTGATCAAGTCCTCCACGCCACCCTTGAGCCTGCGCCGGCTGGACGATGTGCAATCGCTGCTCAAGGACGTCATCTTCAAGCAGGCCGAAGCCAAGGGGCGGGCGCTGGAAGGCCAGGACCAGCTGCGCCTGCTGCTGAGCACTTTCATTGAACGCCTGTCACTGATCGCCGAGTCGAGCAGTGATTTTCACGACACTATCGAACGCTGCGCCAAGGAAATCGGTGCGGCCAAGTCCATCGCGGAAATCACGCCCGTGCTGGAAGCCACAATGGCCGCGACGCACGCCATGGCCGAGGTGACGTTGAAGGTGCGCGACGAGCTGCAGGGCATGCGCCAGAAGGCAGTGGCTGCAGAACAGCAGATCGTCCAATTGCACGTGGAACTCGACCGCGTCAGCGCGCAAGCTCGTCACGACCCATTGACCGGCGCCCTCAATCGAAAGGGACTGGACGAAGCGATCGAGCGTGAGGTCTCGAACGCCAGGCGCAAGAAAAGACCGGTGTGCATGGCGCTGCTCGACATCGATAATTTCAAGAAGATCAACGACTCGCTCGGGCACGATGCCGGAGACGCGGCCCTGAAGCATCTGGCGGCGGTCACGCGCGAATGCCTGCGGCCTCAGGACACGCTGGCGCGTTACGGCGGAGAAGAATTCGTGGTGCTGATGCCAGACACCACGCTGGACCCGGGCATCGAAGCCATGACACGCTTGCAGCGCGAGCTCAGCAAGCGCATCTTTCTCGAAGGCGAAGCCAAGATCCTCATCACCTTCAGCGCTGGAGTAGCCGAACTGGCGACCGACGAGACCGGTATGGAGGCGATCAAACGCGCAGATCAGGCCATGTTCCTGGCCAAGCGCTCGGGCAAGAACCGGGTGCTGGGAGCTTAATCCTTGCACCACCATCCGTTGCGGCTGGGTTGCATTGCCGACGACTTCACCGGGGCCACGGACCTGGCCAACAACCTGGTGCGCTGCGGCATGCGGGTGCTGCAAACCATTGGCGTTCCGATGCAAGCGCTGAAGTCCGAAGTCGACGCGGTGGTGGTGGCGCTCAAATCCCGAACCTGTTCCAGGGACGAAGCGGTGCAGCAGTCCTTGCAGGCCTGTGCCTGGTTGCGGGCCCAGGGCGCGCAGCAAATCTATTTCAAGTATTGCTCCACCTTTGACAGCACGCCGCAAGGAAACATCGGACCCGTGATCGAGTCCTTGATGGACGCCGTGGGAACGGATTTCACGGTGACTACGCCCGCTTTTCCGGCGAACCAGCGCACCGTATTTCAGGGCCATCTGTTTGTGGGCGACGCCTTGCTGTCGGAAAGCGGCATGCAGTTGCACCCGCTCACACCCATGACCGACTCCAACCTGGTGCGCGTGTTGCAGGCCCAATGCGACAGGCCGGTTGGGCTGATCGACTTCGCTACCGTGGCCCAGGGCGCGCCGGCGATCCGCCAGCGCATCGCGCAGTTGCGCCAGCAGGGAGTGGCAGTCGCGGTGGTCGACGCTCTGAGCGACGCCGACCTGATGCAACTCGGCGCGGCCCTCAAGGACATGCCGCTGGTGAGTGCTGCTTCCGGTGTCGCCATCGGCTTGCCGCAAAACTTTGGGCTCGCACCCTCGGACCCAGTCAGCGTACTGCCCCGAGCCAGTGGCTACCAGGCGATCGTGTCGGGCAGCTGTTCGCGCGCCACGCTGCGCCAGGTGCAGCGCTTCATCGCCTCAGGCTTGCCAGCGCGCGCGCTCGATCCCTTGCGGCTGACGAACGCAGCCCAGCAGGATGTCGTGGACGAAATCCTGACCTGGGCGCAAGCGCTGCTGCCGCAGGGCCCACTGCTGGTGTATTCCAGTGCACCCGCCGATGCCGTCAGCGCCACTCAAAACGCGCTGGGTGCGCGCGCCGCAGGGGCGCTGATAGAGAGCACGCTGGCAGCGATTGCACGCGGCCTGGTGGCGCTGGGGGCGCGCCAACTGGTGCTGGCCGGGGGCGAGACTTCGGCTGCTTGCGTGCAGGCGCTGGGCGTCACCCGGTTGCAGATCGGAGCGCAGATCGACCCGGGCGTGCCTTGGTGCTATGGGCGTGCGCCCGCGCCTGAGGGCGCAACCCACGGGCTGCATCTGGCGCTCAAGTCGGGCAACTTCGGCCGCGACGACTTCTTCACCCAAGCCTTCCAGGCACTGCAAGGAGCTCGCCCATGAACGCAGCCCAGGCCCGCGAAGAAATCTGCCGCGTCGGTCAAAGTCTGTTCGAGCGCGGCTACGTGCACGCCGCTGCGGGCAACATCAGCGTCCGTCTGGACGACGATGCAGGCTACCTCATCACCCCCACCGACGCCTGCCTGGGCCGGCTCGATCCGGCTCGGTTGGCGCACGTCGACGCGCAGGGGCGGCAACACAGCGGCGACCCGGCCAGCAAGACGCTGGCTTTACACCGCCGCGTCTACCAGGCTGCCGTTGCGTTTGATGCCAACACGCGCTGCGTCATCCATACCCACAGCACGCACTGCGTTGCGCTCAGCCTGCAGGCTGAGCCTGAGGTGCCCACGGCTTCATCCGGTCCCAGGGAATGGCTGCCCGCGCTGACGCCCTATTTTGTGATGAAGGTGGGTCATGTGCCGCTCATCGGCTACCGCCATCCGGGCGCAGCCGAGACGGCCGACCTCGTATCCCAGGCGATCGCACAGTACGGCGCTCGCGGCACACCGATCCGGGCCGTGATGCTGGAGCGACTGGGGCCCCAGGTCTGGCACGACTCGCCCGCTTCGGCCATGGCGGTGCTGGAGGAACTCGAAGAGACCGCCAAACTCATGCGCCTGCTGACGCCAACTCCCGCGCCCCTGACTGTGTCGCAGATCGACGAGCTGCGGCTGAAGTTCAACGCCCGCTGGTAAGCCCATGCCAAGATTTGCCGCCAATCTGAGCATGCTGTATCCGGACCTGCCGTTTCTGGAGCGTTTCGGCGCGGCCGCGCACGACGGTTTCAAGGCCGTCGAATACCTGTTTCCCTACGCCTGGCCCAAGGACGAACTGAAAGCGCGGCTGCTGGCGCAGGGTCTGCAGCAAGTGCTGTTCAACGCGCCGCCCGGCGGCACCAATCTGGCCAGTGTCAACAGGGCATGGGAACAAGGCGATCGCGGCACGGCCTGCGTTCCTGGGCGCGAAGCCGAGTTCAGAGCGGGAGTGATGCTGGCGCTGGACTACGCCATCGCGCTGGACTGTCCACGCATCCACTGCATGGCAGGCCTGGCGCCGCCACACCTGCCGCACGCAGCCCTGCACGCCACCTATTCGGCCAACCTGAGCTGGGCCGCGCAGCAAGCGGCGCACTGCGGGCGCGAAGTGCTGATCGAGCCCATCAACTTGCGCGACATGCCCGGCTACTATCTGAACCGGCAAGATCAGGCCCACGCTCTGGTGGCGCAGCTTGGCGCCACCAACCTCAAGGTGCAAATGGACCTGTACCACTGCCAGATCGTCGAGGGCGACCTGGCCAGCAAGATCCGCCAGTACCTGCCCGGTGGCGCCGTGGCCCACATCCAGATTGCCGGCGTACCCGAGCGCCACGAACCTGACGAGGGCGAGATCTGCTATCCCTACCTGTTCCAGTTGATCGACGCGCTCGGATACGAAGGCTGGATTGGCTGCGAATACCGGCCCCGGCTCGGTGCTCAACTGGGCGGCACCTCGGCCGGCTTGGGGTGGATGAAAGCAGCGCAACGAATCAGCCGCGTCCCAATATCTTCCCTGAGCGCGTCCATTCGATCCAGTTGAGCTTGAGTCCCGATGGACCGGGGCTCTGTACCGACTGCAGCCAGCGCCCCTGATCCCGGAGTCAACGGCTGTCTTCTGCTATTGCCAGCGCGGCAGCCCATCGTCCTTGAGCTGGCCGCGCAGTTGCGCATAGTCCGGAACGAGCGTGCGCACCGTGTCCCAAAAGCGTGGGCTGTGGTCCATCACGCGCAGATGGCTCAGTTCATGCGCCACCACGTAGTCGATCACGCTGAGCTTGAAGTGAATCAGCCGCCAGTTCAGCCGGATCGATCCGTCCGACTTGGCGCTGCCCCAGCGCGTGCCCGCGTTGCTCAGCGACAGGCGCTGCCACTGCACGCCAAGTTGGGGCGCGAAGTGGTTCAGGCGCTCGGTGAAGATGCGTTTGGCCTGGCGCATGAGCCAGGCCTGGACGGCATCGCGAATCTGCTCCTGCGTGGCCTGTCGGGCCAGCCCGATGTGCAAGCTCAGGCGGGGCATACCAGGCAGAGCAGCGGCATCGGATTTGAGTTCCGCACCGACCGCGCCGAAGGCATGGCTGGGGTCCAGTACCAAGGTGACCGAATCGCCCAGAAACGGCAATGTGGCGCCGTCCTTCCACTCGATTCGTGCCGACTCCAGCCGCGCCTGGCGCTGGCGCGACTCCTGCAGCTTCTTCAAGATCCAGCCGGCCTTGTCGCGCACGGCGGCTTCCACCTCATGCAGTGGCGACCAGGTGGGCGCGCTCACCACCAAGCCGTCCGGCCCGACCGAAAACCCGATGGTGCGGCGCTTGCCACGTTTGAACTCGTAGGCCACGAGCGCTTCGCCCAGGCGCAATTCACGACTGGCGCGGGGATGGCGAAACGCAGACTCGTCGGAGCCCCCCTGCCACAGGTCGCTCTCCAGGGAGGTCGATGGCGCTAGCGCCTTGGGAGTGATCTTGCGTGGACCCCTGGGCACGGCCACCCTGGGCTTTTTGGCCTTGACCGAAACGGGGACCACGGGCTCCGGATCGAACAAATCCAGCGTGTACTGAAACAGTCGCTGCAGCAGGGCCATGGGACTCTCAGCGGTAGGCCTCGGGGTCGAGCCGGCGCATCTCGGCTTCGATCCAGTTTTCGACCTCGCGCATCAGTTCTTCGGGCTTGCGACCCGCGCTGGGAATGGGCTTGCCGATGGAGATGTCCACCACGCCCGGGGTCTTGATGAAAGCCTTGCGCGGCCAGCATTTGGCCGAGGTCACGGCCACCGGAATCACCGGCGCACCGGTCTCGATCGCGAGCCGGGTGCCGCCGGTCTTGTAGTGTCCCTTTTGCCCGCGCGCAATGCGCGTGCCCTCCGGAAACATGATGACCCAGGTGCCGCGCGAGAGCAGCCGCCGTCCCTGCTCCACCACCTTGGTGAACGCCTGAGCACGCTGGCTGCGGTCGATGTGGATCATGTCCATGCGGCTCATGGCCCAGCCGAAAAACGGGATGTACAGCAGTTCACGCTTGAACACAAATGCCAGCGGATGCGGCATCAGCGCCACCATGGAAAACGTCTCCCAGGTGGATTGGTGCTTCACCAGCAATATCGCCGGACTGGTCTTTTCAGTGGGCAGGTTTTCCATGCCGCTGACGCGGTTGTGGATGCCCAGCAGCCGCGTGCCACTGTTCACCGACAGCGTGAGCCACGCCGCGCACATCTTGTACACGCTGTCGCGGCTGACAAAGGGCGCCGCCAGCACCACCACCAGCGCCCAGGGGATGACGGTCACGCCCATCCAGAGAAGGTGCAGCAGGGAACGAATTAGCCTCATGCAAACCACCTAACGCGAAAGAGTGAAATCGGCAAAGGCCATCAGGTCCTCGTGCACCTTTGTGGCCAACGGAAACCCTGACGGCAGGTCGCGCCCGCGGTACTGGGCGCCCTTGCCGGTCAACACCAGATGCGGCGCGCAACCCAACGACGCCCCGCCCACCAGATCCCGCTGGCTGTCGCCCACCACGGGCACGTCTTTCAAGTCGATGCTGTAACGCTCGCCGATCTGCTCGAACAGCCCCGGCGCCGGTTTTCGGCAGTGGCAACGCTCATCGGCCGAGTGCGGGCAATAGAACACCGCGTCGATGCGCCCGCCCTGCGCCGCCAGCAATTTATTCATCTTGGCGTGCATGGCGTTGAGCGTGGCCACGTCGAACAGGCCGCGTCCCAAGCCCGACTGATTCGACGCCACCACCACGTGCCAGCCCGCGTGATTCAGTTTGGCGATGGCCTCCAGCGCGCCGGGCAGCGGCTTCCACTCCTCGGGCGACTTGACGAAATCGTCGCTGTCGGCGTTGATGGTGCCGTCGCGGTCGAGGATCACGAGTTTCATGGTCTGAGTCCCCACGTCACGCCGCCAACCTGGAAAGGTCCGCGACCCGGTTCATGGCGTTGTGCAGCGTTTGCAGCAGCCCTTGTCGGTTCAGGCGCAGGTCGAGTTGCTCGGCGTTGACCATGACGCCGTCGAAGAACGCGTCCACTGGCGCGCGCAGTGCCGCCAGCCTTTGCAAGGAATCGGTGTAGTCGCCGGCCTCGAACAGCGCGTCGGCCTGCGGCAGCACCGATGTCATGGCCGCAAACAGCGCGATTTCCGCCGCTTCCTGCAGCAGCAATTCACTCACATGCGGGTCCACCTCAGGCGCCTTTTTGAGGATGTTGGCGATGCGCTTGTTCGCTGCCGCCAGGGCCGGGGCTTCAGGCAATGCGGCGAAAGCCCGCACCGCCGCCAGACGCTTGGGCACGTCACCCAGGCGCTGCGGCTTCAGTGCCAGCACGGCTTCGACCTCCTGCGCGCTATAGCCCTGCTCGCGCAGGGACCCGGCGAGGCGGTCGTAGATGAACTGCAGCAATGCTTCCAGCGGCAGCGCCGACTCGACCGGCAGCTTGTCGCCAAACGCAGCATAGGCTACGCCCACCAGAGCGCCCAAATCCAGCGCCAGATCCGCTTCACTCAACATGCGAATCGCGCCCAGCGCATGCCGGCGCAGCGCAAACGGGTCCTTGTCGCCCGTGGGCAGGTTGCCGATGCCGAACATGCCCACCAGGGTTTCGAGTTTGTCCGCCAGCGCCACCACGATGCCGACCCGGTTGCGCGGCAACTCGTCACCGGCAAAGCGCGGCTTGTAATGATCTTCGATGGCGCAGGCGACGTCTTCGCTGAGCCCGTCATGGCGCGCGTAATAGCCGCCCATGACGCCCTGCAGTTCCGGGAACTCGCCCACCATGTCGGTCAGCAGATCGGTCTTGGCCAGCCGTGCCGACTGGTCGCCCTGAGCCGCCAGGACATCACCACCGAGTTGCTGGCCGATGGCTCTGGCGATGGCACACACCCGCGCCGATCTCTCGCCCTGGCTGCCCAGCTTGTTGTGATAAACCACCTTGTCCAGCGCCGCGACGCGCGACGCCAGCGTCTTCTTGCGGTCCTGATCGAAGAAGAATTTGGCGTCGGCCAAGCGCGGGCGCACCACGCGCTCGTTGCCGCCGATGACCTGAGAGGCGTCGTCCGGACTGATGTTGCTCACCACCAAAAATTGGTTCGTCAACTTGCCTGAGGCGTCCAGCAACGGGAAGTACTTCTGGTTCGCCTTCATGGTCAGGATCAGGCACTCCTGAGGCACGTCCAGAAACTGCGGCTCGAACTCGCACAGCAGCACGTTCGGGCGCTCCACCAGCCCCGTCACTTCGTCCAGCAGGGCATCGTCTTCGATCGGGTGGCAACCACCACCCACCTTGACCGCAGCATGAGCCAACTGGCGCGCAATCTCTTCCTTGCGCTTGGCAAACGAAGCGATCACGGCGCCGTCGACCTCGAGTGTGGCGGCATAACTGTCGGCATTAGCGAGCAGCACCGGCGACACTTTGGCTTCAAAACGATGGCCCTGGGTGTGATTGCCGGCCTTCAGGCCCAGCACTTCGACGGGTACGACCGCGCTGCCGTGCAGCGCCACCAGGCCGTGCGCGGGGCGCACAAAACTCACACTGCTCCAGCCCGGCAGTTCGCAGCCACTCTCCAACTGATAACTCATCACCTTCGGTATTGGCAGCTTGGCGATGGCCTCGATCAGAGCCGCCTGCAGCCCCTCGGCCAGGGTCGCGCCCTGGACCACGCTATCAAAGTACAGCGCTTCGGCCTTGCCGTCCACGGCGCGGCGCAGCCCTGCCACGTCCGACGCATCGGCGCCCAGCGCCTGCAGCTTCTTCAACAGGGCCGGCGTGGCGTTGCCTCCGGCATCCAGACCCACGCTCACCGGCATGAGCTTTTGCGAAGACGCCCGGTCCGCGGCTGTGCTCAGCACCGCGGGAATCCACACCGCAAGCCGGCGCGGGCTGGCAAAGGCCTGGAGCTTGTCCGCATCCACGCGCTGCACCAGCTGCTGTCTTTCAAGACCGTTGGCGATGCCGCTGGCAAAGGCCTCGCCCAGCTTCTTCAGCGCCTTGGGCGGGAGTTCTTCAACGAAGAGTTCGACGAGTAAATTTTGAGTGCTCATGGGGGTCATCGTGCTCAAGCCGCCTTCTTCGTCATCTGCGCCACCCACTCGCGCGGCGCCAGCGGAAAGGCCAGACGCTCGCGGGAGTCGTAATAACTTTGCGCCACGCTGCGCGAGATGTTGCGAATACGGCCCATGTAGGCGGCGCGCTCGGTCACGCTGATGGCGCCGCGCGCGTCCAGCAGGTTGAAGCTGTGCGCGGCCTTCAGCACCTGTTCGTAGGCGGGCAAGGCAAGCTGCTGCTCCATCAGATATTTCGCCTGTTTCTCGTGTGCGGCAAAGGCGGTGAACAGGAAGTCGACGTCGCTGTGCTCGAAGTTGTAGGCCGACTGCTCCTGTTCGTTTTGCAGATAGACCGCCCCATAGCTCATGGAGTCGGTCCACTGCAGGTTGTAGACGTTGTCCACGCCCTGCAGGTACATCGCCAGCCGTTCCAGACCGTAGGTGATTTCTCCCGTGACGGGGCGGCAGTCGATACCGCCGACCTGCTGGAAGTAGGTGAACTGCGTCACCTCCATGCCGTTGAGCCAGACCTCCCAGCCCAGGCCCCAGGCGCCCAGCGTCGGGTTCTCCCAGTCGTCTTCGACAAAGCGGATATCGTTCTTCTTCAGATCAAAACCCAGCGCCTCCAGGCTGCCCAGATACAGGTCCAGGATGTTGGCAGGCGCGGGCTTGAGCACCACCTGGTACTGATAGTAGTGCTGCAGGCGGTTCGGGTTCTCGCCGTAGCGGCCGTCCTTGGGCCGGCGACTGGGCTGCACGTAGGCCGCCTTCCAGGGCTCGGGCCCCAGCGCGCGCAGGAAGGTGGCGGTGTGCGAGGTGCCAGCACCCACCTCCATGTCATAGGGCTGCAGCAGCGCACAGCCCTGGGCGTCCCAGTAGGACTGCAATTTCAGGATGATTTGTTGGAACGTCAGCATAGGTGCAAGCGTGAGGCCACAAAGGGCTGGTTCGGATCGAAGGTGGCGCGGATGCGGATGCATCGCACGGGCACCTCGATTTTACGGCCCCGACAGGCCCCAGTGCGCGAGCTCAGTACCGACCGCGCCGCCGCTGCCCGTAAGCCAGCGCTACCAGCGCCAGCGCCAGGCCCCAAAGCGGCCACAGGCCCCAGCGCGACACCCAGGCCGCAAAGGGCGAGATGGCCCAGCCTGTGGCCGCGTCCAGCCCCCTGCCCTGCACCTGGCCCACCAGCGCGCCGCGCTTGAGGCGCGCCAGCGAGTGGGTGACGACACCGCGGTGGTCGATGATGACGGTGGCGCCGGTGTTGGTGGCGCGCAAGCTGGGCCGATCGAATTCCAGCGAACGCATGCGCGCAATATTCAGGTGCTGGTCGATCGCCACCGAGTCACCGAACCAGGCCAGGTTGCTGACGTTCACGAGGATGGTGGGCGCTGTTGCAGGGTCGGCGAAACGCGCGCCCAATTCCTCGCCAAACAGGTCTTCGTAGCAGACGTTGGGCGCCAGGCGCTGGCCCTGCCACTCAAAGGCGCTTTGCACCAGGTCGCCACGATTGAAGTCTCCCAGCGGGATATTCATCATGCGCGTGAACCATTTGAACAGCGTGGGCGTGAACTCGCCAAAGGGAACGAGGTGCTGCTTGTCGTAGTGGTAGAGACGGCTCTGGCCGCCCTGAAGCCCCAGCACCGAGTTGGTGTAGCCGTCCTCCATGCTGCCCAGGGGAATGCCGATCAGCGCCGCACGTGGCCCGGCGTCGGACAAAAGGCTCTCCTGCAAACGGGCCAGATAGGAATCCGGCAGTTGTTGTGGCAGCACCGGAATGGCGGTCTCCGGCGCCAGCACCAGCGCGGTGGTGGCGCCGCGCAGTTGCGCTGCGTACCAGGTCAGCGAATCCAGCACCCCGGTGCCGGGCTGGAACTTCTCGTCCTGGGGAATATTGCCCTGCAACAGCGTCACGTCCAGCGTGGGGCCGGAGGCCACGGCCGATCCGTGCGCCAGCGCCAGCAGTGTTGGCAAGGCCAGCACCAGCGCCAGCAGCAAACGCTGCGAATGGCCACCTCGGAAAAACTGCCACAGGCTGGCCGCAATCCAGGCCGCGATCGCACCGATGCCATAAACACCCACCCAGGGCGCGTAGCCGGCGAGCCAGCCGTCGATGTGCGCGTAGCCACCGGCGCCCCAGGGGAAGCCCGTGAACCAACTTCCGCGCGCCAGTTCGGCCAGTGTCCAGACGGCGGAAAACAGCAGTGCCGAAGTCCCGCCGGCCTGCGGCTTGAGCCTGAAGTAGATCGCGCTTGCCGCCGCGTAGATCAACGCCAGCGCCCCGGCCAAAACGAGCACGGCCAGCGCCGACAGCACTGCGGAGAGACCGCCATAGGTATGCATCGAGATATAGAGCCACCAAAAGCTGGCGCTCAGGCTGGCCAGCGCAAACAGCCAGCCCGACCGTGCAGCGAGTTGCCAATTGCGAGCTCGCTGCAGTTGGCCGAAGAGCAGCGCCAGTGACACCAGTTGCAGCCACCACACGGCCTGGCCCTGGGTTAAACCGAAGGCAAAGGGCCAGGCCATGCTCAGCGCGTGGGCGCAACCGGCCAGCAGAAGAATGACAGGACTCAAGGAAAACTTAATCGGTTGAGGACAGAGCACGGGCTATTGGGGACTGACACCAAGAACCCTGTCCCGCAATGTCTCAGGCTGTCGGATTCACCGGCGCGACCTTGAACCACTTCACGGCGCCGGCGCGGGTGAGCAGCACCATGAAGCGCAGGCCACCCAGCACCAGGTATTCGCCGCGCTTGGGCACATGGCCCATCTCGTGCGCGATCAGGCCACCGATGGTCTCGAAATCGTCGTCAGGGTCGCTGCTGGCCAGTTTGACCTCAAAGGCTTCGTTCACACGTCCAATCGGCGTGTCACCGCTGACGCGCCACGTTTTGTCCGCCAGCGCAAAGATGTCGCCGTCGTCGCCGGCCTCGTCGAATTCGTCTTCGATCTCGCCCACGATTTCTTCCAGCACGTCCTCGATCGTGATCAGGCCGGCGACACGGCCGAATTCGTCGATCACGATCGCCTGGTGATTGCGGTTGCCACGGAAATCGCGCAGCAGGTCATTCAGTCCCTTGGTCTCGGGCACAAACACCGCCGTGCGCAGCAGGGCCCGGATATTGAGTTCCGGCGCCCGTTGCAGCTTGAGCAGATCCTTGGCCAGCAGGATGCCGATGATGTTTTCGCGTTCGCCCTGGAACACCGGAAAGCGCGAGTGCGCGGTGTCGAT
The DNA here is from genome assembly GCA_903909815.1 of uncultured beta proteobacterium. Lineage (GTDB taxonomy): Bacteria > Pseudomonadota > Gammaproteobacteria > Burkholderiales > Burkholderiaceae_C > CAIKVZ01. The sequence continues at coordinate 73,980 of CAIVXG010000180.1, forward strand.
CACCACGTTGAGCAACTCGTCAAAGGGCGCGTCCATGTCGATCAGCTCCATGCGCGGAGCGGCCACCATCACGTCGCCCGCCGTCATGTCGGCCAGTCGGATCACGCCCTCAAGCATGACGCGCGACTCGGCACCGATCAACTGGTTCGCCTCGGCCTGCGCCAGCGTGTCGATCAGTTCCTCACGTGAATCCGGTCCAGGGTGAATGAATTCGGCCACCTTTTGCAGGAAGGAGCGCCGGTCTTCCTTGCCAGGAAAAACGGCATGGGTGCGCGCAGGATTCGATTCGGACACAGTCGGAGTGAGATAGTTTTGCAAGCTCAAGGATAGCGGATCGGTGTGACCGGCACCAACTCGGCCGCCGGCAGGTGAAATGCGCCAGGCAAAACGTGTAACCTACGGCTACATCCATGGACCTGCTACTCATCACCTTCCTGACTCTGGTCAACGCCCTGTTCGCCATGTCCGAAATGGCATTGGCGGCGAGCCGAAAGCCCCGGCTTGACGCCATGGCCGAGGGCGGTGACCAAGGTGCGCTGGCGGCGCTCAAGCTGCTGGAACACCCAACGCAGTTCCTCTCCACGGTGCAGGTCGGAATCACCTCCATTGGCATGCTCAACGGCATTTTGGGCGAGGCGGCGTTCAGCGAGGGCGTGTCGATCTGGCTGCAGGCGCTGGGCATGGCGCACAAGGCATCCGAATTTGCCGCCACCGGCATGGTCGTGACGATCATCACCTTCACCACCATCATCTTTGGCGAACTGGTGCCCAAGCGCATCGGTCAACTCCACCCCGAAATCGTTGCCACCTGGGTATCTCGCCCCATGGCTTGGCTCGCCAGGGGCGTCAGGCCCTTCGTGAAGCTGCTCGCGGCCACCACGAATGCCGTGCTCAAGCTGCTGCGGGTGGACACCACGGCGGGTCGCCCCGTGACCGAAGAGGAGATCACCGCCAGCCTGGAAGAAGGCGTGGATGCAGGATTGATTGAGCAGCACGAGCACCAGATGGTGCAAAACGTTTTCGGATTGGACGACCGTCCCCTGACCTCGATCATGGTGCCGCGCACCGACCTGCAGTGGCTGGACGCCGGACACAATGTGGCCCAATGCCTGGAGCAGGTCGCGCAGGGTGTCGAAAGCGAGTCCCATTCCTGGTACCCGGTATGTCGCGATTCTCTGGATCACGTGGTAGGCGTCATCAGCGTGGCAAAGCTGCTCAAACTGGGGACTCAACATCCCGGCAGCATCGAGCCGCACGTGTTGCCCGCCTCCTTTGTGCCCGAATCCCTCACCGGTATGGAGTTGCTGGAGCAGTTTCGGGCCAAGTCTGCGCGCCTGGTTTTTGTGGTGGACGAATACGGCGTGGTTCAGGGCCTGATGACGCCGCACGACTTGCTCGAAGCCATCACCGGCGAACTGAAGGCCGACACGCCGGCTGAGGCCTGGGCGACCCAGCGTGACGATGGCGCCTGGCTGCTAGACGGCCTCATGCCGATCAACGAAATCAAGGCGCGACTGGACATCGACGAGCTACCCGACGAAGACCGCGGCCGCTACAACACGCTCGCCGGCTTGCTCATGGCCGTGAGCGGCCAACTGCCGACTGTGGGCGAACGCATCGAATGCGCGGGCTGGGTGTTTGAAGTGCTGGCACTGGAAGGGCGCCGCATCGACAAGCTGCTGGCCGTGAAGTGTGCCGACTGAAGCCTGACGCAGCCAGCGCCAGCGCCTGCAACATGAACGGGCTGAGCTTCATGACTCGGAGTGCTGCTTTGACGAAACATGAAAGTTCGCGACAAACACAACTTCTTGCTTCGTCAGTAGAACCTGTGGGTGAGTTCGGGCTCAGGAAGCTTGCCAAGCACGTGATATAGGGCGAGCTCGGTGATTCTGAAGGTCCGAAACCCATAGGACTTTCTCATGGTCACTTTGACTTTGTTGTTCAGACC
>CAIVXG010000181.1 GCA_903909815.1 uncultured beta proteobacterium
AATACCGAAGAGAAAACCGACTACGATTGCCGTGCATTCCCGAGCACTTTCACCCCGCAATGGCTCCACTTATTTTTCGGGAAAAGCTGTTCAAACAAACCGAGCCACTTCTCCCGTCGGTCGTGGGCAAGGAGTTCCTGCATCCGCTGCAAGGTGGATCGATCGCACTTCTGGGCATCTCTACGCTGCTGATGGCACTCGCCGTATTGCCCTACTCGCGTCAGGCGGCGTGGATACTCGTTGTCGCTGGCATTGCCTGGCATCTGACCTTTTCTCTTTGGCACACCGGTACCCTCTGGCAAGGAGGCCGTGACGCTGCAGATACAGTTCCAACGCTTTACTTGCCTACGGTGGCCGGGAATTTCACCAGCGCCGCCGCATTGGGAGGGCTCGGCTGTGCCGATTGGGGTTGGCTTTTTTTGGGCGCGGGAATATTCTCATGGCTTGCGCTGGAGTCGCTGATCATCCAGCGCCTTTGGACCATGAAATCCCTGCCAGTCGCACAACGCCCACTTCTTGGCATCCAGTTTGCTCCGCCAGTGGTGTGTGCCATGGCATTGCTAATGCTCGATCCAGGCGGCTCTGCCCGATGGGTGCTGATGCTCTGGGGCTACGGCCGGTTCCAGCTGATGCTGGCGCTGCGGCTTGGCCTGTGGCTTGGCGCGCAAGCCTTTTCACCGGCATATTGGGCCTATACCTTCGGCGTTGCAGCGGTCAGTGTCAGCGGGCTCAAGTTGGCATTGGCAGGGATCGGTCCGGCGCAAACTCTATCTATTCCCATTTTCTTGGGTGCCAACCTGTTCATCGGCTACCTCACGCTGCGCACCGTTTGGGGAATAGGAAAAATATTCTTGACAAAAACGTGACGAGTGAATCAAGCCGATGAGTTCAAAAAATGCTCATGTCGTTGCCTGCTAACTCTCTGACCATGGAAGACCGAATATGCGGGCTAGCCACCATCCTCGCCGAGATCGCCAGGCTGGTCGAGTTCCCGCCCAGAACCTTCAAGAACATTGACATGGGTTGCTATAACCTGTCATCTATAACTCTTCACAACCGAGCACCAACTATTCTCAAAGTGTCCTAGACTTAGGGACGCTGCGCTAACCTTACAACTTGCCATCCAGGCCGCGCCAACTGCCGGCGTTGTACACCTCCGTGTAGCCCCTTCTCTGCAAAGTCCGCGTGGCCATCGCGCTGCGTGTTCCACTGGCGCAGCACAACACCACGGGGCGCTCCCGCGGGATTTCGTTCAGGCGACCAGCCAGCTCTTGAATGGGAACGTTGACCGTCCGATTTGCACTTGCGGCGGAAAATTCCTGCGGTGTGCGCACATCGATAAACATGGCACCCCTGCGCTTGAGGTCCGGGAGTTTGCCCAGCACACGGCGAGAGGATTGCCAGCGGTAGGCAAACCAGGCCGCCAGTAGAAGAAGAGGCCAGTAAGTTTTCAAGATTTCTTCAGGGGTCATGGTTTGTTCTCAGTAAAAGGAAAAAGAGCGCTCAATCGACTTTCCGGTGCGGGCGCATTGATCACGCCAAATTGGGCGTGGACCAACTGACTCTGGCCATCGCAAAAAAGAGAAGGGGCACCGGTTGTTTGAACAACCTCCCCCGATTTATAGGTGGACTCTAGCAGCCTGTCGGACTTGACTGGCGACATAACCGCCCAAGCCCTGTGCTGCTCAAAAAACAAGCACTTTCAGGCAGGAATCGACGAGTTTTGAGGGTTCTCAAGGTGATTTCCCGCCTCATCCAAATTTTGGACGCAGTACGGCCATGCGCTTCACGTTCCAGGCCAAGCAAACCAAGTCCCACTCGCCGGTGACTTTGCTCAGGCCACGCATCGAGAACTGACGAAAGCCCAGCACGGACTTGATGATTCCAAACACCGGCTCGACCGTTTGCTTGCGCATGGCGTACGCGGCCCGTCCGGCAATCGTCTTGAGGCGATGCGCCATAGCTTGCGTTGGCGTGGCGTCTGCAGGCAAAGGCGCCGGCTCACTGTGGCGCTCACGCCAGCCGGGATGGTGCTCATCGCGGGCCACGGCGATCAACGGCTCGATGTGAGCTTGCTCGCACGCGCGGATGTTTTTCTCGCTACAGAAACCCGTGTCAGCGATCAAGCACTTCACGGCGCCCAGTCTTTGTTCTTGGGCCCTGAGTGTTGCCAGCATCGGCTCAACCTGTTCCTTGTCGTTGGGGGACTGCGTCATGCCGGTGGCAACCACCAACATTGTCTTGGCGTCCACCGCCGCTTGTGCGTTGTAGGCTTGCTCGAAGCCACCTGCGTGCACTGGCATGATGCGCGACTCTTCATCCGTGAGATTGATCTGGTCGGCCTCGCGTGCTCCGGGCTCGGGCGCCTTGGGCGCCTTGCCTCCTGGTTTCTTGCCCGTGTCTTTCTCTTTGGCCGCACGCTGTTCCAGCTTCTTGTCAAACTCTGCCTTCTCCCGTGCATAGCGCTCAGCAGCGCGCGCCGCAATCTGGGTCTTGGCCTGCGCCATCGCGGCCAAGCGATCTTCACGGCGTTTGATTTCCTCGGGCAGGTTCATGCCGTCAGGGATGTTTGCTTGATCAGCGCGCTCTGCCAGTGCCAGCAGTTCCTGCACCTCTTGCTTGAGCTGCACCTCCAACTTCTGGATGTGACCGTGCGAGAGCGCGCTGTGGCGCGAAGCATTGGCGTGCATCTTGGTGCCGTCAAGGCACACGGTGCCAAGCTTGAGCAGCTTCATCTCTTTGGCCAATTCAAGCACCTGCACAAACAGATCGGACAGCTCATGCAGGAAGCGCCTGCGAAAGGTGGCCAGCGTGTCATGGTCGGGATGGCTACCAGCGGCAATGTAGCGAAAGGCAACGGAGTCGTAAGTGGCGCGCTCCAACTTGCGGCTGGAGAACACGCCTGTGGCGTAGCCATAAACCACAATGGCCAGCAGCGTGGCGGGGTGGTGGGCCTTGGAGCCACGTCCGGCGTACTGGCGAATGAGATTGGACAGGTCGAGCTGATCAATCACCTCAACCACGAAGCGCGCCAGGTGATCTTCGTTGAGCCAATCCTCTATGGACGGTGGCATCAGATAGTCGGTCTTGCGATCAGTAACGATGAAGTTGGACATGGCGAAATCTGGCTATCAATATGTACCGTAGTTTACCACAAGTGCTATCATATTAGTAGCAACTGCTCAAATAATTTATCGTGCTAAGTCCGACAGGCTGCTAGGCAATCCACGCAGAACGCAGCCTCCATGCTGTTGCTGATACGCCAGCTCAGCACCCGCCGGGAATACCAGTCGATCACGGCCACAAGGTATGCAAAGCCGCGCTCTAGCCGGATGTATGTCAGATCCGTACTCCAGA
>CAIVXG010000182.1 GCA_903909815.1 uncultured beta proteobacterium
AGCCTTCTTCGCAGGAGCAGCAGCCTTCTTCGCAGGAGCAGCAGCCTTCTTCGCAGGAGCAGCAGCCTTCTTCGCAGGAGCAGCAGCCTTCTTCGCAGGAGCAGCAGCCTTCTTCGCAGGTGCAGCAGCCTTCTTCGCAGGTGCAGCAGCCTTCTTCGCAGGTGCCGAAGTCTTCTTCACAGGTGCAGCCTTCTTCGCGGCTGGTTTTTTCGCAGTTGCCATTATTTTCTCCTTGATCAAGTTACAAAGAGCACTTCGTGCAGTTGGATAGCACGAAGCGATGCATGGGGTTGGGCAAGTACCCAGCGCCATGGACACGGTGACACAACACAGAGGCAACTTCTTCGAGTTGTCCGCTGAGTTGTGGAATTTCAATCATCATCACGAACGGTTCAGTCCCAGGACAGTGCGCCACCGGATTGGTACTCAATGACACGGGTTTCAAAGAAGTTGCGTTCCTTCTTCAGGTCGATCATTTCGCTCATCCAGGGAAACGGGTTTTCTTCGTTCAGGTACAGTGTTTCCAGGCCAATCTGAGTCGCGCGCCGGTTGGCGATGTAGCGCAGATAGCCCTTGAACATGGACGCGTTCATTCCTAAAACGCCGCGCGGCATGGTGTCTTCGGCGTACTTGTATTCCAACTCAACCGCTTCCATGAACAGGGCCTTGATCTCGGCCTTGAACTCTGCCGTCCAGAGCAAGGGATTTTCCAGCTTGATCTGGTTGATCAGGTCGATGCCGAAATTGCAATGCATGGATTCGTCGCGCAGGATGTACTGGTACTGCTCGGCTGCGCCAGTCATTTTGTTTTGCCGACCCAGCGCCAGGATTTGAGTGAAGCCGACGTAGAAGAACAGACCTTCCATGAGGCAGGCAAAAACGATCAGCGACTTCAGCAGTTTTTGGTCGTTCTCCTGCGTGCCGGTGGTGAAATGCGGATTGGTCAGGGTCTCGATGAACGGGATCAGAAACTGGTCCTTGTTGCGGATCGAATCGACCTCGTTGTAGGCGTTGAAAATCTCGCCCTCGTCCAGCCCCAGCGATTCGACGATGTACTGATAGGCGTGGGTGTGGATGGCCTCTTCAAAGGCCTGGCGCAGCAGAAACTGGCGGCACTCGGGCGCTGTGATATGGCGATAGCTTCCCAGCACGATGTTGTTGGCGGCGAGCGAATCGGCGGTGACAAAAAATCCCAGGTTGCGCTTGATGATGCGGCGCTCGTCTTCGGTCAGGCCATTGGGGTCTTTCCAGAGAGCGATGTCGCGCGACATGTTGACCTCTTGCGGCATCCAGTGATTGGCGCACGAAGCCAGATACTTTTCCCAGGCCCACTTGTATTTGAAGGGGACGAGCTGGTTGACGTCGGTCTTGCCGTTGATGATGCGCTTGTCGGCGGCATTCACGCGACGCTGTGTCGGTGCCACGGTGTTCGCTGGCGTCACAGAATGGACCACGGCGCCGTCGTTCAAGGTACGGATGGGAAGACCGGATGAATCGCGCGCGGTGAGGCTGAGGGAAGAGTCGTCCACCTCGCGGCGTGAGATCGCGCCGCTGTGGTTCAAGGCTTGCAGTGAAGTAGTTTTTTCTTCGTCCCAGTTCAGCATAAATTTTCCAGTGCTCGGATTATGAAAGCAGCATTGCGAAATGAAAAGTATTCATTCATGCCGACGCGTCGAGGTGTTGTTCCATCGCATCGTTCTTGCGAGAAATTCGGCGACAAAATAATCACTGACATGCTTCACAGCCCGGATCGTCGATCGCGCAAAACTTGATGTCGGTGGCGGGTGTCGCCAGCATCTTCGCACGCGCTGCAGCGGCCGCTGCGTCAAGCGCACTCATGCTCGCGCCGGAAGCATTGCTGCCCGAAGAAACCGCATTCATGCGACCCGCCGTGACTGTGGATTTTTCCGCGTGCGTCGCACCCACGGTGCGCAGGTAGTAGGTGGTTTTCAAACCGCGCACCCAGGCCAGCTTGTAGGTGTCGTCGAGCTTCTTGCCCGAGGCGCCTGGCATGTAGATGTTGAGCGACTGCGCCTGGTCGATCCACTTCTGGCGCCGCGCGGCGGATTCCACCAGCCAGGTGGGTTCGACCTCAAAAGCGGTGGCGTACAGCGACTTGATCTCCTGCGGCACGCGATCGATGGGACGCAGCGAACCGTCGAAGTGCTTCAGATCCATCACCATCACGTCATCCCACAAACCCAGCAGCTTCAAGTCGCGCACCAGGTAGTGGTTGATGATGGTGAATTCGCCCGAGAGATTCGACTTGACGGAGAGGTTGCCAAAGCAGGGCTCGATGGAAGCGTCCACACCGATGATGTTGGAGATGGTGGCCGTGGGTGCGATCGCCACGCAGTTGGAGTTGCGCATTCCGTCCTGTTGGATCTTCTGGCGCAGCGCGTCCCAGTCCAGCGCGGAAGATCGATCGACCTCGACGTAGCCGCCGCGCTCCTTGGCCAGCACGTCCAGCGTGTCCAGCGGCAGGATGCCTTTGTCCCACGAGGAGCCGGCGTAGCTGGCGTATTTGCCGCGCTCCTTGGCCAACTCGCTGGAGGCCCAATAGGCGTAATAGCAGATCGCTTCCATCGATGTGTCGGCGAAGCTCACGGCCGCGTCGCTGGCGTAGGGCGTGCGCAACTCGTACAAGCTGTCCTGAAAACCCATCAGACCCAGGCCCACCGGACGATGGCGCAGGTTCGAGTCGCGCGCCTTCTTCACGGCGTAAAAGTTGATGTCGATCACGTTATCCAGCATGCGCATGGCGGTGGTGATGGTGCGGCGCAGCTTGGCATGGTCCAGTGTCTTGGCACCGCCTGCGCCGTCCTGCAGGTGCTGGCGCAGGTTCACCGAGCCCAGGTTGCAGACTGCGGTTTCGGTGTCGCTGGTGTTGAGCGTGATTTCGGTGCACAGGTTGGACGAGTGCACCACGCCCACGTGCTGCTGGGGCGAGCGCAGATTGCAGGCGTCCTTGAAGGTGATCCAAGGATGGCCGGTCTCGAACAGCATGGTCAGCATCTTGCGCCACAGGTCGGCCGCCGGCAGGGTCTTCGTCGGGCTGATCTCGCCGCTTGCCGCCTTGGCTTCGTAGGCGACGTAGGCCTTCTCAAACTCAACGCCGAACTTGTCGTGCAGATCCGGTGTGTTGGACGGCGAGAACAGCGTCCACGAACCCTTTTCCATGACGCGGCGCATGAACAGATCCGGAATCCAGTTGGCCGTGTTCATGTCGTGCGTGCGGCGCCGGTCGTCGCCGGTGTTCTTGCGCAGTTCCAGAAACTCTTCGATGTCCAAGTGCCAGGTTTCCAAGTAAGTGCAGACCGCACCCTTGCGCTTTCCACCCTGGTTCACCGCGACGGCGGTGTCGTTGACCACCTTGAGGAAGGGCACCACGCCCTGGGACTCGCCATTGGTACCCTTGATGTGGGAACCCATGGCGCGAACACGCGTCCAGTCGTTGCCAAGACCGCCGGCAAATTTCGAGAGCAAGGCGTTTTCCTTGATCGACTCGTAGATGCCGTCCAGGTCGTCGGGCACGGTGGTCAGATAGCATGACGAAAGCTGTGGTCTGCGCGTGCCGGCGTTGAAGAGCGTGGGCGTGCTCGACATGAAGTCAAAGCTGGACAGCACTTCATAGAATTCGATGGCGCGGGCTTCGCGGTCGATCTCGTTCAGCGCCAGTCCCATGGCCACGCGCATGAAGAAAGCCTGCGGCAGTTCAATGCGGGTCTTGCGCACGTGCAGAAAGTAGCGGTCGTACAGGGTCTGAAGTCCCAGGTAATCGAACTGCAGGTCGCGCTCGGCCTTGAGCGCCCGGCCCAGCTTCTTCAGGTCGTATTGGCCCAGCTTCTCGTCCAGCAATTCGGCGGCGATGCCCTTCTTGATGAACTGCGGAAAATACTCGGCGTAGCGTTCGCCCATTTCGGCCGGACTGACCTCGGCGTCGAACACTTCGCGCGCAATCGTGTTGAGCAGCAGCCGCGCCGTGGCGTAGGAGTAATCGGGATCCTTTTCGATCAGGGTACGTGCTGCCAGGATGGACGCCTTGTAGACCTCGTCCATGGGCACGCCGTCATACAGGTTGCGCAGCGTCTCGCTCAAGATCGGCTCGGGCTTGACCTCGGCACCCAGCCCAGAGCAGGCAGATTCGATCAGGCTTTGCAGTCGCCGCAGATCCAGCACCACGCGCTGGCCCTTGTCGATGGCGTGCAGGATGGGCGCTGCCGGTGCTGCCTGTGTCGCCTGGCGCGAGCGCTCCTGCGTGCGGCGTTCCCGGTACAGCACGTAGGCGCGCGCAATTTCGTGGTGCCCGCTGCGCATCAAGCCCAGTTCCACCTGATCCTGAATATCTTCAATGTGAAAGCTGCCGCCGCTGGGACGCGAGCGCAGCAGGCCGCGGATCACGGTTTGTGTGAGCGCGTCCACGGTTTCACGGATGCTGGCCGAGGCGGCGCCCTGCGTGCCATGCACGGCCAGAAAGGCCTTCATCATCGCGACTGCAATCTTGTTGGGCTCGAACGCCACCACGGCGCCGTTGCGACGGATGATCTGATAGTGCGTGAGCAGGCCGGAAGACCCGGGCGTGGCAGGGTCCAGGCTCTGGGGTTGGGGTGCAGCGCCGAGCGCAGCGCTGGAGGAATTCATGGCAGTTTGCATAGGATCTATTGAAGTTGTTCTGAGGTGTAGGGATCGGACGAGCGGAGTCGATGGCGCGTATTCTGCCTCTTTCTCACCCGCTGCGCATCTCGAAGGACACACTATATCCAGTGTTTGAACCGAATTCAAGACACTACTGGTAGTGTTTGTACCGGTTTTCCGCGTTTCGCCTGACGGGCTCGGAAAAGGCGTGACGTCAAGCCGTTTTCGCCGCCGCCGATGGCGGGGGAAAACACCGGGGCAAGCCACCGAGGGCGCGCTGCAAGAGCGGCCAATCGAAGCCCGCACCGGGGTCTCGTTTGCGTCCGGGCGCAATGTGTTCGTGCCCGGCCACGTGCTGAATCGGATAGCGCTGTGCAATCGCTGCGCACAGGCAGCTCAGCGTTTCGTATTGCGCCGCTTCGAATTCATCCCCCTCGATTCCTTCGAGCTCAATCCCGATGGAGTCGTCGTTGCAGTTGTCGCGTCCGCGGTAGCTGGAAACCCCGGCGTGCCAGGCGCGCGCATCGCAATTCACGAACTGCCATAGCTGCCCGTCGCGTCGGATAAAGAAATGGGCTGACACCTGAAGCCCGGCTATCTGCGCGAAATAGGGATGGGCCGTCCAGTCCAGCGCGTTGGTGAACAGACGCAGCACTTCATCGCCGCCGTACTCGCCGGGCGGCAGACTGATGGAGTGCAGCACAATCAGGTCGATCTCGGCCTGTGTCGGGCGCGGACCGAAGTTGGGCGAGGGCAGGGCGCGCGCGAACCGATACCAACCGGCATTCCACAAGCCGCTGCGTGGATCGGCCTCACTCGGAGTCGGTTGCACCATCATCGCCCTTGGGTGCCTGAATGTTCAGTCGCGCCATGCGGTAGCGAATCTGGCGCAGATTCAAACGCAGGCTGGCCGCCGCCGCAGTCCGGTTGAAATGATGCTCCTGCAGGGCGCGGACCAGTACGTCGCGTTCCAGTTGGTCCAGATAGGCTTGCAGGTCTTGCGACTGCGGCGTCTGAGCCGGCTCCATGACCATCGGGGCCATCACGCCGCAATCCTCCTCCAGCGTGGCAGCCTGGGTCGGGGCAAAGTCCACGTGCAGCGATTCACCGTCGCTCAGTGCCACGGCGCGGTGCAGCAAGTTTTCCAGCTCGCGCACATTGCCGCTGAGTCGCAGACTGGCCAGCTGTTCAAACAGTTCATTTGAAAGCACCGGCACCGTCATGCCGGATTCTGCGGCGATGCGCACCAGCAGGGCCGCGCACAGCGCAGGCAAATCTTCACGGCGCTCGCGCAATGGAGGAATCAGGATCTCGATGACGTTGAGGCGGTAAAAAAGGTCCTGTCGGAACTCGCGGGCCTGAACGGCGGCCGCCAGATCCTTGTGCGTGGCGCTGAGTATGCGCACGTCCACGCGCTCTTCCTGCGTGGATCCCAAAGGGCGCACGCTTCGCTCCTGGATCGCGCGCAGCAACTTGGACTGCATGGCCAAGGGCAAGTCGCCGATTTCGTCCAGAAACAGGGTGCCGCCATGGGCCGCCTGGAAGTAGCCTTCGCGGTCTTGCGTGGCGCCGGTATAGGAGCCTTTTTTGGCGCCAAAGAATTCCGCCTCCAGCAGGTTTTCGGGGATCGCACTGCAATTCACGGCAACAAAAGCGTGGCCGGCGCGGTGGCTGCAGTCATGGATCGCACGTGCCACCAGTTCCTTTCCCGTACCCGATTCGCCGCGCACCAGCACCGGCGCCATGCTGGGCGCGATCTTGACAATGCGGTCCTTGACGGCACGCATGCCCGCAGAATCACCCACCAGTCGGAACAGGGCGGAGGCGCCAGCGTCGGGGCGCTGTCCCATCCGTCGCTCGGGCGCAGCGGACCCAGTTCGGGCCGCTTGGGGCGCTGAAGGGAAGCCTTGAATGGCCGATGCGACAACGGTTCTAAACTGCTTCAGATCGACCGGTTTGGTAAGGTAGTCAAATGCGCCGGCGCGCAGCGACTCGACTGCGTTTTCTGCCGATCCGTAGGCGGTGATGACGACGGAGCGCTCGCTGCGCCGGTCTTTGGCCAGAGCTTGCAACAGCTCCAGACCCAATCCATCGGGTAGCCTCATGTCGGTGATCACCAGATCAAATCTTCCCTGCTCCAACAGGATTCGAGCCTGTGCCAGATTCTCCGCCGTTTCTACGCGATAGCCCTCACGCAACAGCGTGAGTTCGTACACGGTGCGCAGGTCGGGTTCGTCGTCAACGACCAGGACCCTGACGGAGGATGGAGATGATGTGGGCGGCATGAAGAGGTGCTTTGGAGCTCAATACAGTTCAGCTTGCAGTGCCGTAGTCGCGCTCGCCGGCGCGCGCTCACTGCGGAACGCGACGCTGAATTCGTTGCCCTCTTCGCTGTCACCACCCATTGCGCTGCGCAGCGCACGTTGATAGGAGATGACGGCTTGATGGCGCTCGCACAATTCGCGGCAAATGTACAGTCCCAGGCCGCTGGAGCGGCTCTGCGATGAAAAGAACGGCTCGAACAGGCGCTGCTGCACCGTCATTTCCAGGCGCTCGCCCGCGTTCCACACGGTAAGGATGCCCCGACCTGCGTGGGAAATCGAAGATTGAACCCGGATTGAGCCCAGACCTGGGTGGGAATGGCGCACGGCATTGTCCAGCAGGTTGATGAGGACACGGCGCAGGTGATCCGGATCAAAGCTCACATTCAGGTCGCTGGCACCCAGTTCCAATTGCACGCGCTGCGCCCGACCTGTCTGCTGCGCCCACTCGTCGCACATGGAACGAATCGCCTCATCCAGTCTGACGCGCGCAAAGAAACTCCCGTCAGGCTCGCTCTTGACGCGCGCGATGTCCAGCACCTCGTCCACAATTTTTCCCAGGCGCTGGGCATTCTCTCGCACCATCAGGGAAAGTCGCTTGTGCGCGGGATCTAGCAGGTCTTCGTCGAGCAATTCATTGGCCTGCGCGATAGCGGCCAACGGGTTGCGAATTTCGTGTGCCACAGCGGTGGACATGCGGCCCAGGGCGGCAAGCTTTTCGGTGCGCAAGCGCGCTTCCATCTCGCGCAAATCCTGCAAAAACATGACGCACAGGTTTTCGCCGGCATTGGCCGGGGCAGCCGTCAAGCGAGTCTGGACATGCAAGGTGCGTGCGTTCTCCGGCGCGTGGTGGATCTTCAGGTCAAGACGCTGATTGGCATCGCGCTCGAAGGTGAGTGCCGCGAGCGCGTGCAACGCCGACCAACCCGTCTCAGCACCCAGGTCGAACGGCGTGTCGGGTGCGCACTCACCGGGCCCCAGCAAGCGCCGAGCGGTGGGGTTGGCGACGCGCACCACGCCGTTGGCGTCCACCACCAACACCCCGTCGCCCAGGGTTTCAATCACCAGTTCGTTCACCCGACGTTGCAGTTGCTCGGCCATTTCGCTGCGCTGCGCCAGTTGCTGCTCATGCGCCAGGCGCACGGCCAATTGGTTCACCAGCAGGGCCAGCATGAATACCGCCGCACCGGTCAATCCCGCCTGAAAGAATTGCGGCGTCAGGTCGGCGCTGTTGTTGAGGCCCAGGCGCCATGCATTGAACAGCAGCAGCAAGGTGACGCTGGCCGCTGTGGCCACGGCCAAACGCAGCGATCCCAGGACCGAGGACAATAGCACCGGCAAGGCGTAAAGCGGCGTGTAGCTGATGCTGCCCACCTGCAGCAACTCCAGCACCGAGAACATCAGCACGTCCACGATGGTGGTGAATATCCAGTGCTCGCTGAAGGACGGGCCACGCTGCGCCGGTCCGGCCGACAGGCGTTCTGCCAGGGTGACGCCAAGATACGCCGTGCAGAGCACGGCAACCCAGGCCATGGCGGGTACGCGTGAGAGCGCATACATGGACGCATGCACCAGCAACAGCGTCACAGCGATTGCGACGCGGGCCGTCATGAAGGCTTGCCACAGTCGGCCAAAGGCCCTGCCTTCCAGCGCGGGAGCGCTGGTACGCAAGCCCAAAGGCCCAGCTTGCAGGGCGGAATCCGCCTGCGTCATGTCAGGATTCCGCCTGCTGGCGGTGTTGCTCACAGCAGTAATAGCCGCGCAGGCCGACGAGCGCTTCAGCCTGCGGCACGTGCACGTGACACAAGGCACAGGCAAACACGGTTTGCGCCTGTCGCTGCGGGGTCTCGCTGCTGGAGTCCGCGCGCGGTCGGGCCGAGCGCCAAAGCCAAAGCCCCAAGGCCAGGACCGCCAGCACCAGCAGCAATTTCATGAAACGCGCCCCAGGATCACTTCCAGCACAAAGCGCGAACCGACGTAGCCCAGCAGCAGCAATCCGGCACCCGTATAGAGCACGCGAATCGCCTTGCGCCCGCGCCAACCGAAGCGCTGACGTCCTACAAGCAGGCAAGCGAAGGTGCACCAGGAGAGCAGCGAAAAAATGGTTTTATGATCCCATTTCCAGCCGCTGCCGCCATAGAGCTTCTCACCAAAAAACCATCCTGCCAACAGCGTTGCGGTGAGCAAGATAAAACCCGCCAGCACAAAGCGAAATGTGAGCCGTTCCAGCGTGAGCAAAGGTATGCCAGCGTTGGGGTCCTCAGCCAGACGGATCTGCCTTTCGGCCCGGGTCATGAGCCAGGCGTGTACCACGGCCGCAGCAAACAGGCCATACGACGCGAGGCCCAAAGCCCAATGCAGGGGCAACCACGGCGACGCCGCTGGATGGAGCGCTGTGCCGGGAAAAAACAGCGCCATCAGTACGGCTGCCGCGCCCAGCCCGGCCAGCGCCCATCGCGCCTGCAGATTGGGGAAACGATGGCTCTCCACCGCGTACACCGTCAGCACCAGCCAGGCTGTGAACGACAAGGCCGGCGCAAAACCAAAGCGCGGTGGATCGCCCAGTACGCCCATGCCCAGCACACAGCCGTGCACCAGCCAGGCTGCGATCAGCGCCACATGCGCCGCGGACGGGCTCAAACGATAGCCCGCGACCGCAGGCACCGCGTAGGCGATCGCGGCGATGGCAGACAGGAGAACGGTCAGCTCTGTGGCACTGGCTAAAATCATGACTACAGTTTAACGTCAAAGAACTCACTTGCATGGCTCGGTGCGCGTCACCGTCGTTCCATGAAAGTCAGCGCTTGACGCTTTGCACTTTGCCAGCATTCCTTGGCATTCAACCAGGGTCCCGGTGTTCGGGACACAGCTCCATGGCCTCCGCTCTTTCCGACAAACTTTCCCGCCTGGTCAAACACATCAGCGGCCAGGCGCGCATCACCGAATCCAACGTGGCCGACATGCTGCGCGAAGTGCGCATGGCGTTGCTGGAGGCAGACGTGGCGCTGCCCGTGGTGCGCGACTTTATCGCGCGCGTGAAGGACAAGGCACTGGGCCAGGAAGTGCTGGGCTCGCTCTCGCCGGGTCAGGCCCTGGTGGGCATCGTGAACCGTGAACTCGCCGCCACCATGGGACAAGGCGTCGCCGACATCAACCTGGCGGCGCAGCCACCGGCCGTGATCCTGATGGCGGGCCTGCAGGGCGCGGGCAAGACCACCACCACGGCCAAGTTGGCCAAGCACCTGATCGAGAAGCGCAAGAAGAAGGTGCTCACAGTCTCGGGCGACGTGTACCGACCGGCTGCGATCGAACAGCTCAAGGTGGTGACGGCCCAGGCCGGCGCCGAATGGTTTCCCAGTTCGCCCGATCAAAAGCCGCTGGACATCGCTCGTGCCGCACTCGACTACGCACGCAAACATTTCTTTGACGTGCTGCTGGTGGACACCGCCGGGCGCCTGGCCATCGACGAAGCGCTGATGCAGGAAATCAAGTCGTTGCACGAAGTGCTCAATCCGGTGGAAACGCTGTTCGTGGTGGACGCGATGCAGGGCCAGGACGCGATCAATACAGCCAAGGCGTTCAAGGACGCACTGCCGCTCACCGGCATCATCCTGACCAAGCTCGACGGCGACTCGCGCGGCGGCGCCGCGCTCTCGGTGCGTCAGGTGACGGGCGCGCCGATCAAGTTCGCCGGCACCTCGGAAAAGATCGACGGGCTGGAAGTTTTCGACGCTGAACGCCATGCCGGTCGCATCCTGGGCATGGGCGACATTCTGGCGCTGGTGGAGCAGGTCACGGCCGGCGTCAACGTGGAGGCGGCACAAAAATTGGCGGCCAAGGTCAAGAGCGGTGCGGCGTTCGACCTGAACGATTTCCTGAGCCAGATCCAGCAGATGAAAAGCATGGGCGGCCTCTCCAGCCTTTTGGAAAAACTGCCCGCCGCGATGGCTGCCAAGGCCGGTCAGGTCGACATGGATCGCGCAGAAAAAGACATACGCCGCAAGGAAGGCATCATCCACAGCATGACGCCGCTGGAACGGCGCAAGCCCGAACTCATCAAGGCCACGCGCAAACGGCGCATCGCCGGTGGCGCCGGTGTGCACGTGCAGGAGGTGAACCGCATGCTCAAGGAGTTCGAGCAGATGCAGGACATGATGAAAAAGATGAAGGGCTCCGGCATGATGAAGATGATGAAGCGCATGGGTGGCATGAAAGGCATGGGCGGCATGCCCGGGATGCCGCGCTGACCTTCAGGCTCCGGCTGCAAAGGCGACCATGTCATGAACGTGCGTTCTGGCAACTGAACGGCTGAACCGCGCTGTTCCTTTCAGACACGCCTAAGGCGTAGCAGACGCAACACCGCCGCCCAGGGTTTTGTACAGCGCGACCTGGTTTTGCAGATACGCCAGTTGGGTCGTCACCACGGCCTGCTCCACCGTAAAGAGCGAACGTTGGGCATCGAGCCAATCGAGTTGACTGGCCGCGCCGTGTGCCAAGCGCAGCTCGGTCAGGCCAAAGCGCGCCGACTCCGCCACGGCTTGAGCCTGCTGAGCCTGTACCTGTTCGGTCAGGGTGTCGCGGCCGGCCAGGGCATCGGCGACTTCCCTGAACGCGCTCTGAATGGCCTTCTCGTACTGCGCCACCGCGATGTCCCGGCCTGACTTGGCGGCATCCAGGCCAGCTTGATTGCGGCCTGCGTCAAACAACGGCATGAGCAATTGCGGAGCCTGGGTGAAGCCCCAAGTTCCACCCTGTAGCAACCCGCTCAGGGCGTTGCTGGCCGAACCGGCACCCACGGTCAGGGAGATACGCGGGAAGAAGGCAGCGCGAGCGGCGCCGATATTGGCGTTGGCCGCGATCAACTGAGCCTCGGCCTGCCGGATGTCAGGGCGCGCAGTGAGCAAGTCCGAGGGTGCTCCTGCAGGCAGTTCCGCCAGTTTGAGCTGCGCCAGCGAGACCTCGGACAGATGGGCGCGCGCATCCTCAGGCAGCGCCTGACCCAGCAGCAACGTCAGGGCATTTTCATCCAGCGCGCGCTGGCGCTGTTGCTGTGCCAGCGTCACGCGCGCCGCCTCGCGCAACGACTGCGCCTGGCGCAAATCGAGATCCGAGGCCGCACCATGGTCAAAGCGCAATTGTGTCAGGCGCAGCGAATCTTCGCGTGTGGTCAGCGTGCGTTTGGACAGCGCGAGCAGTTCCCGGTCAGCGACCAGGCCCAGCCAGGCTTGCGCCACGCTTGCCACCAGACTGATCTGAGCGGTGCGGCTGCCCTCTTGCGAAGCCAGGTACTGGGACAATGCCTGCTCCTTGAGGCTGGCGACCCGTCCGAAGAAATCCAGCTCGTAGGAAGTGATCACCAATCCCGCGCTGTCGACGCTGACGTACTTGCCGGTGCCGGTGGGCGAACGGGACCCTGCCAGCGCCGCATTCACCGTGGGCAACTGATCGGCGCGTTTCAGCCCGAGTTGCGCGCGCGCCTGCTCGATGTTGAGCACGGCCATGCGCAGGTCGCGGTTGTTGGCAATCGCGATGGCTATCAGTTGGCGCAGCGAGGCATCGCTGAAAAACTGCTGCCAGGCCAGGTCGGTCGCGGCCTTGCCGCTAGCGGGCGCGTTGCCGGGCCACTGCGCTGCCACCGGCGCGGCGGGCCGCTCGTAGGTGGGGATGAAGCTGCAGCCGCTCAAGGCCATGGCCGCTGCCAGTGGCGCGAGTCGGAGGACAAATTTATTCATGTTCATGCTCTCCTGCCTGGTGGCCGTGGGCGGCATCGAATTGGCGTTGGCGCTCGCTGCCCTTGAACAGGGTGCGCACCACCACGAAGAAGATGGGGACGAACA
Source organism: uncultured beta proteobacterium (assembly GCA_903909815.1). GTDB lineage: Bacteria > Pseudomonadota > Gammaproteobacteria > Burkholderiales > Burkholderiaceae_C > CAIKVZ01. Next base: position 12,794 of record CAIVXG010000182.1, read on the forward strand.
CCACCGCCAGCGTGGTGCCGGTGAGGATACCGCCGATGACACCGGTGCCGATGGCGCGCTGGCTGGCCGAGCCCGCGCCGGTGGAAATCGCCAACGGCAACACGCCCAAGGTGAAGGCGAGCGAGGTCATGACGATCGGTCGGAATCGCATGTGCGCCGCCGCCAGCGCCGACTCGATCACGCCCTTGCCCTGGGCCTGCAGGTCCTTGGCAAACTCGATGATCAGGATCGCATTTTTCGCCGACAGGCCGATGATGGTGATGAGTCCCACCTGAAAGTAGACGTCGTTGGCATAGCCGCGCAGCAGTGTCGCCAGCAGCACGCCCAGCACGCCCAGCGGCACCACCAGAATCACCGACAGCGGAATGGTCCAGCTCTCGTACAGGGCGGCCAGGCTCAGGAAAACGGCCAGAATGGCGAAGGCGTAGACGGTCGTGGCCTGCGAGCCCGCGATCTTTTCCTCGCGCGACAAGCCGGTCCACTCGTAGCCAAAGCCCTGCGGCAATTGCGCTGCGAGCCGCGCCATCTCATCCATGGCTGCGCCCGAACTGTAGCCGGGTGCGGCACTGCCGCTGAGGCGCATGGCCGGGTAGCCGTTGTAGCGGATGGTCTGCATCGCGCCCGTGATCCAGCGCGTGCTGGCAAAGGCCGACAGCGGCACGGCTTGACCCTTGGCATTGAGCAGGTTCAAGCGCAGCAGATCGTCGGGCTGCATGCGCGCCGGCGCATCGGCTTGCACCACCACCCGCTGCAGGCGCCCGGCGTTGGGGAAGTCGTTGACATAAGCCGAGCCCAACGCCGTGGAAATCAGTTCGTTGATCGCCGCGTAGTTCACGCCCAAGGCGCTGGCCTTGTCGCGATCGATGTCCACCTGCAACTGGGGCGCATCCTCGAGACCGTCCGGACGCACCTGCGTCACGACCTTGCTTTGCGCCGCCATGCCCAGCAGTTGATTGCGCGCCGCCAGCAGGGCGTCGTGGCCCATCCCGGCGCGGTCCTGCAGCCTCATGCTGAAGCCCGAGGCGGTTCCCAACTCGGAAATGGCGGGCGGACTCAGGGGGTAAATGAAGGCGTCGTGCACGCCCATGAGCGCACCAAAGGCGCGACCGGCCACGGCCTGGGCTGAATGCTCAGGTCCGGTGCGCGTATCCCAATCCTTGAGCGTGATGAAGGCCAGCGCGGCGTTCTGCCCCAGGCCGGAGAAGCTGAATCCCAGCACGCTCACCATCTCCTGCACCTCGGGTTGCTGCAGGATGAAGCCTTCGACCTGCTGCATAACGGACAGCGTGCGCGCCTGCGTCGCACCCGGCGGCAGTTGCACATTCACCAGCATCGTGCCCTGGTCTTCGTTGGGCAGGAACGAGGTTGGCAAGCGCACGTAGACCACGGCCGCTGCAGCCACGATCACCCCGTAGATGACAAGGTAGCGCGCGGCGTGCGGCAGCACCCGTGCCACACCGCGCTCGTAGTTCCGGGCGGTCTTGCTGAAGCCCCGGTTGAACCAGCCGAAGAAGCCGGTCTTGGCGTGGTGATGACCGGCCTCGACGGGTTTGAGCAGCGTAGCGCACAGCGCCGGCGTGAGCGACAGCGCGAGGAAGGCGGAGAAGGCAATCGAGGTGCCCATCACGGCCGCAAACTGGCGGTAGATGTTGCCCACCGAACCGCTGAAAAACGCCAGCGGAACGAACACCGAAATCAGCACCACCGTCACGCCGATGATGGCGCCGGAGATCTGGCCCATGGCCTTGCGCGTGGCCACGACAGGGGCGAGGCCCTCCTCGCTCATGATGCGTTCCACGTTCTCAACCACCACGATCGCGTCGTCCACCACGATGCCGATCACCAGCACCATGCCGAACATGGTCAGCACGTTGATGGAGAAACCCAAAGCCAGCAGCGTGGCGAAGGTGCCCAGCAGCGCCACCGGCACCACGATCGTCGGGATGATGGTGTAGCGGAAATTCTGCAGGAACAGGAACATCACCAGGAACACCAGCGCCACGGCGATCACCAGCGTCTCTGCCACCTGGCGAATCGAGATGCTCACGAAACGCGAACTGTCGTAGGGGATGTTCCACTTCATGCCGCGCGGAAAATAGCGTTCCAGCTCGCTCATCTTGGCGCGAATCGCCTTCGCCGTGGCCAGCGCATTGCCCGTAGGCGAGAGCTGCACGCCCACGCCGGTGGAGGGTTTGCCGTTCAGGCGGGCCGAGGGTGAATAGCTTTGCGCGCCGAGTTCGATGCGCGCCACGTCCTTCAGGCGCACAGCCGAACCGTCGGCATTGGCGCGCAGCACCACCGCGCCAAACTGGGCCACGTTGGCGAGCTGGCCGTTCACCACCACGGTGGCCGATATGCCCTGACCCGCGACGTTGGGCAGGGCGCCCATTTCACCGGCGGACACCTGCGCGTTCTGGGCGCGAATGGCGGCGCTCACGTCGGCGGCGGAGAGGTTGTAGCTCAGCAGCTTGGCCGGGTCGATCCAGATGCGCATGGCGCGCTCGGTGCCGAACAACTGGGCCTGGCCCACACCAGGAACGCGCTGCAACTCGGGCAGCACATTGCGCGCTGCATAGTCGCCCAGCGCTACCGGGTCCCAGGCCGGATCGTCGGACGAGATGATGGTGAAGAGCAGGAAATTGGTGCGCGACTTGTCCACGCGCACGCCCTGCTGCGTCACCACCGAGGGCAGGCGCGGCGTGGCGCGCGACAAACGGTTTTGCACGTCCACCTGCGCCAGATCGGCGTTGGAGCCGGGCTCAAAGCTGAGCGTGATGCTGCCCGAGCCGTCGGCCTGTGCCACCGACTCCATGTAGATCAGACCGGGCGAGCCGTTCATTTCACGCTCGATCACGGCCAGCACGCTGTCTTCCAGCGTCTTGGCCGAAGCGCCCGGATAGACCGCAGACACCACGATCGAGGGCGGCGCCACCGGCGGGTACTGCGCAATCGGCAGTTGCGTGATCGAGACCGCCCCCGCAACGATGATGAAGAGCGCGATCACCCACGCAAAGATGGGGCGCTCGATGAAGAATTTCGCCATGGTTGGGGCTCCTTAGCGCGCCGCGCTGGCCGCGCTTGCTGCTGGCGTGGCCGGCTTGGCGCCGGGCACGAGCCAGGGCACGGCCTTTACCGGCGCGTCGCCCCGCAGCTTCTGGAAGCCATCGACCATCACCTGTTCACCGGCCTTCAAACCGTCCAGGATCACCCAGTTGCTGCCCTGCTGTGCACCCACCTTCACTGGGCGCGGCGCCACCTTGCCGTCGGCGCCCACTACCAGCACCGTGTCGCCCTGGGCCGAGCGCGTCACCGCCTGCTGCGGCAGCGCGATGGCGTTGCTCGCCTGCGACTGTTCCAGTTGCACGCGCACATACAGGCCGGGCAACAGGGTGTCTCCGGGGTTGGGCACCTCGGCGCGCAGCGTGATCTGGCCGCTGGTGCTGTCCACGCTCAGGTCGGAAAACAGCAGCTTGGCCGCGCGCGGATAAACGCTGCCGTCCTCCAGCAGCAGGCGCACGCTCGCGGCCTGGTTGCCGCTGGCGCGTTTGAGTTGCCCGCTCTCCAGCGCGCGGCGCAGCTTCATCACGTCGGCGGCACTTTGCGTGAAGTTGATGTACATCGGATCGGTCTGCTGGATCAGCGCCAGCGGCGTGGCCTCGCCTTGTCCAACCAGGGCGCCCACGGTCGCGAGTTCGCGCCCGATGTGGCCGGTGATGGGCGCCGTGACACTGGCGTAGTTCAAATTGATGCCAGCTGTCTGCAGCGCAGCCTTGGCTGCAGCCACATCGGCCTCGGCCTGCTTTTGTGCCGCCTGGGCGTTCACAAACTCCTGCTCGCTGATGGCCTTGGCCTGCACCAGGGGCTGGTAGCGCGCGGCCTGGGCTGCGGCCTGCGTCAGATTGGCCTGTGCCTTGGCCAGACTTGCCTGCGCGCTGGCCAAGGCGGCCTGATACGGGGCCGCATCAATCAGAAACAGCACCTGACCCGCCTGGACGATGCTGCCTTCGCGAAACAGGCGCTGCGTCACGATCCCCGCGGCGCGGGCTCGCACCTGGGCCACGCGCGAGGCCTCCAGTCGCCCTGGCAGTTCGGTCACCAAACCCAGGGTGCCGGGCGCAACGGTGACGACGCCGACCTCGGCTGGCGGCATGCCGCCTCCTGGCGCCGATGGCGCAGCGCTCTGACCGCAGCCCGCGAGCAGGGCGATGCAGCCGATGGCGCTCAAGGCGAGGCTGAGACGGGAACGCGACAGAAAAGCAGCGCCGGCGGCAGGTCGGTTGAAAGGAAAACGCATGTTGTGGTTCCAGAAGGGCGGCAGTTCGGGGGCATGTGCCGCGCAGTGATGAAGGAGTGCATTTTAGGGAGTGCCCAGAGTTCTCATCGATCGTGTGGTCTAAAGGTCAGTGTGCGATCACGCGCGCCGCGTCCGAGGATCGGCTGCCACGGCTTGTTACGCCGCAGCTTCGTACTGCACCAGCCAGTAGAAGTCGAGCGCCAAATAGCGAACGTTCGTCGCAACCGACACGAGGTCGGACAGAAGTTCGTCCTGTGTTGGGAAATTTTTGAGCACCTCATAGACAGAACCGTTCGACAGTTGCCGCCGCTGGTAAGTATCGCCATGCGACGATTTTCGGCTGATGGGGGTACTGCTTCCAGCGACATGCAGATTGTCCAGCAGCACGACCTTCGCGCCTGGCTTAAGGCGCGCGTGCAGCGAGGCCAGGAACTCGGCAACCTTATGGCGCGGCAGGTGCGACCACCAGAAGCCCGCAAAAGCAGCATCAAATGAACCCAGGCCGTGCGGCAAGGCCAGGGCGTCTGCCACTTGGAATGAAACCCGCTCGGGGGCAAGCGCTTTGGCGCGAGCGATTGCCAGCGTTTCCTCGGCGAGATCGGTGGCATGAATGCTGCGAGCTGTTTGGGCAATAGCCTGCGTCCAATAGCCGGTGCCGCACGCCACCTCAAGAACCGATGAGTCACGCAGAAGTTCTGGAACCAAACTCAAAAGCTGACGCAGGTCCGCCTGGCGCTCGGGCTTGTCGTAGACACGCTCATACTCCGCGGCGCGTGCGGCGTAGTAGGCGTTGGGGTTAGCGCAATGCATCACGTTCGATGCAACTGGCGCCGCCGCACGCAGCGCGCAGCGCGCAGGGCACCACCGCCGCACCGTCGTTGGCGCGTCCTGTTGACATGGAGGCTAGACAGAATCATATGAAGACATGGCCTTCGATTTGCTACGACGAAACCGCCACAATCGGGGCACGAGCAGCGGGAAGCAGGCATGCGTCTGACCTAATGTACATCGCAAAGTTTGAGGAGGTATTTTGGTCATTGCGGTTGAATCTGTGCAGCGAGAGCGCCTGAAACGGATTTCCCCCCTTGGCGCGCTCCAGCTCAAGGGATTGCTGCCGGTGGCACCACACCGGTGCTGGCACACTGCAGGCTGCAGGCAAGGTTTTCGGCCCTCTCACATCTGAAAGAATCATGGTCCCCGTCGTACTGAAACACGTCAGCAAGATTTACCACATGGACGCGGTGGATGTGCCGGCCCTGCGCGACATCGATCTGGAAATCCGGCCCAATTGCTTCACCGTGATTTCCGGCCCATCCGGCAGCGGCAAGACCACGCTGCTGAATTTGATCGGTTGCATCGACCGGCCAGATCAGGGTGAGGTGATCGTCGCGGGGCAGTCGATTCAGAGTCTGTCGGACAACGACCTGTCCGATTTTCGCGCGCGCCATCTGGGCTTCATATTCCAGAATTTCAACCTGCTGCCGGTGCTCAGCGCTTATGAAAACGTCGAGTACCCGCTGATGCTGGCCGGCGTGCCCGCGGCCCAGCGCCGCGAGCGCGTGCTGGCGTTGCTGGACGCGGTCGGGCTGGCGGAGCGCGCCAATAACCGGCCCGGCCAGCTCTCCGGCGGTCAGCGCCAGCGCGTCGCGATTGCACGGGCGCTGGCCCCGGCGCCGCAACTGGTGCTGGCGGATGAGCCCACGGCCAACCTGGACAGCCAGACCGGTGCGGCAATCATCGCGCTGATGCGCAAGATGCAGCGCGAGCTCCATGTGTCGTTCGTGTTTTCGTCGCACGACCCGCAGGTGCAGGCCGAGGCCGACGACGCGGTCTTCATCCGCGACGGCCGCATCACGCACGTCCAACGGCGCACCGATGTGGCGCAGGTCACGGCATGAACCAGTTCTCGCTGGCACTGCGCAACCTGCTGCGCAACCGTCGCCGCTCGCTCACCACCTTGCTGGCCATGGTCATCGGCCTGAGTGCGATCCTGATCTTTGGCGGCTACGCGCGCAACTCCATTTTCGCCATGCAAACCGGCTATGTGCAACTGCACGGGCACTTGCAGATACAGCACAAGAACTATTTCCTGTACGGCAGCGGCAACCCCGCGGCCTATGGCATTTCCGACTATCAAAAGATCATCGACGTGGTCAGAGCCGACCCGGTGTTGGCGCCGATGCTGACCATGGTCACCCCCAAGCTGCAACTCGGCGGCATCGCTGGTAACTTTGCCGCCGGCGTGTCCAAGAGCGTGATCGCCTCCGGCATCGTGGTGGCCGAGCAAAACGAGATGCGTCGCTGGGACGACTACGGCAGCGCGGCCTCGTCGATCCAGTACGCGCTCACCGGTACGCCCCAGGACTCGGTGCTGATCGGCGCCGGCGTGGCGCGCATGCTGCAACTGTGCGCGCCGCTCAAAGTGGACAACTGCCCACCGGCGCCAGAGCAGGCCAGCAACGACGAAAAGGCGGCGCCGGACGACATCGCAGCGCTCTCGGCGCTGGAGACACGGGCCACACCCGCGGCGCACGCCACTGCCATCGAAATGCTGGCGGCCAACCTGCACGGCGCGCCCAACGTCGTGGGCCTGAATGTGGTGAAGGCCGAGAACTGGGGCTTCAAGGAGTTCGACGATTCGGCCATGGTGATGCATCTGGCGCAGGCGCAAAAGCTGATCTTCGGTGCGGCGCCACCCCAGGTCACGGCGATCCAGATCCAGTTGCGGCACACGACTCAGATCCCGCAAGCGCAAGCGCGGCTGGAAGCATTGCTGGGGATGAGCTTCAAGGATGCGCCGCTGGAGCTGCTGGACTTTGAAACGCTGACGCCGATTTATGGCCAGTCGATCCAGTTCTTCAATTCGGTGTTTGGCTTCATTGCAACGCTTATCGGTGTCATCGTGCTCTTCACCGTGGGCAACACCATGAGCATGGCCGTGGTGGAACGCACCACCGAGATCGGCACACTGCGCGCCATGGGCCAGCGCCGTGGCGGCATCCGCGCCCTGTTCATGTGCGAGGGGCTGCTGCTTGGCCTGTTGGGCGCAGTGCTCGGCGTCTTGGTTGCGCTGGCCTTGGCCTTTGCCATCAACCACAGCGGCCTGACCTGGACCCCGCCCGGATACGTCTACGCCTATCCGCTCAAGGTGCGGGTCTGGGGCGATCCGGCGCTGATTTTCGAATGCGCCCTCGGCCTGGTGGTGGTGGCGGTGATTTCCGCCTGGTGGCCCGCCAATCGTGCCGCCCGACTGATGATCGTCGACGCCTTGCGCCACGTATAAAACGACAGGAGAGGACACCATGCTAGCACTGACCCTTCGTTCGATCGTGCTGTTGTGCGCCGCCCTGTGGCTGGCGCCAAGCCAGGCCACGCCCAGCGCACAGGAGATCCTTGCCGCCAGTGACGCGGTGCGCAATCCGGAGTTTTCGTTTGGCCTGACCAACACCCTGATCGAATACCGCAACGGCAAGCAGACCGACACCAGCACGCTCGCGATCTACTCCAAGGCCGACAGAAACAGCGGCCAGTTCCGCAGCCTGATTCGCTATTCTCAGCCGGTGCGCGACGCCAACAAGCTGATGCTGTACAACGGACGGGACCTGTGGTTTTACGATCCTTCCAACAAGGCCAGCATCCGCCTGTCACCGCAGCAGCGGCTGCTGGGCCAGGCCTCCAATGGCGATGTCGTGACCGTCAATCTGGCCAAGGACTACCAGGCCACGCAGGCCGGTGAAGAGGACGTGCAGGACGGCGAGCGCAAGACACGTCATTGCTACAAGCTCATGCTGGCGGCGATCACACCCGATGCCAGCTACCACCACATCGAGATCTGGATCGACACCAGCGACAACCATCCGGTCAAGGCGCGCCACTACGCCGAAAGCGGAGGCCTGCTGAAGACGGCGTATTTCCGCCGCTACCAGAAGCAACTGGGACAGGACCGACCCACCGAAACCGTCATCATCGACGGCCTCGACCCCAACTGGGTGACCGTCATGCGCTTCACCGATTGGGTCAAGCGCGAGGTGCCCGACGCCTGGCTGCAGCGCGACTATCTGCCGCGTTTCAAGCCGGAGTGAGCGCCGCCTGATGCGCTCTGCCCTGTTGCTGCTGATCTGCGCCGCGCTCGCTCAGGGCGCTCATGCCGACGACGCCGACGCGCTCGCACTGGCCGACAGCGCAAGCGCTCAAGTACCGGTCGCCAGCAACTGGCGCAGCTTCGCCGAAGCGGCCTATGGTCAGTCCAGACCGCGCTCTGGTGCTGCGATTGCAAACAACGAGCGGACATCGCTGGACCTGCAGTTTGACCAATCCTTTGCAAGCGGCTGGCGCGCCATTGTGGCGGATCGGCTCGATGTGAACTGGCCAGCTCAGGGTGCCGATCAGCGCGCCATCAACACGCTCAAGGAAGCGTATCTGAGCTGGCAGGTGCAGGACGACCGCATCCTCGACCTGGGCCGCATCAATGCGCGCTACGGTGTGGCCACAGGCTACAACCCCACCGACTTCTTTCGCACCGACGCCGTGCGTTCCATGGTGTCGGTGGACCCCACCAGTCTCAAGACCAACCGCCAGGGCAGCGTCATGCTGCGCGGGCAGACGCTTTGGAACGGCGGCTCGCTCACGGCCCTGGTCTCGCCCAAGCTGGCGGATCAGCCCAGCGCCATCGGCTTGAACCCCGATTGGGGTGCCACCAATGGCCAGAGCCGCTGGCTGCTGGCGGCCAGCCAGAAGTTGACGCAGGATCTGAATCCGCAGTGGCTGGTCAGCGGTGGCGCGGGGCAGTTGCCGCGGTGGGGCTTCAATCTGACGACGCTGGTGGGCGACGCCAGCGTGGCCTATGTCGAATGGGCGGGCGGGCGCAGCCGCCTGCAGTTGCCGCAGGCGCTGAATCAGCCCGGCGACACCGCATTTCACAACCAGTTGGCGGTCGGTGCCAGCTACACCACCGAGAACAAGCTATCGCTCACGCTGGAGTACGACTATGACGGTGCGGCACTGAATCAGACGCAGTGGAATGCCTTGATGCGCGGTTCGCCCCGCGTTTACGGTGCCTACCGCAACTGGACGCAGGCGGTGCAGTATCTGCCGACGCAAAAGGCCGCGTTCCTGCATATCGGTTGGCAGGACGCCTTGATCCAGCATCTGGACCTGAGCGCGATGGAGCGCTTGGACGTGGCTGACCGCAGCCGTTTGTCGTGGCTCGAAGCGCGTTACCACTGGGAGCGCTCGGAGCTGGCGCTGCAGTGGCAGGTGAACAGCGGCGCCCCCGCCAGCGATTACGGCGCCGCGGCCCAGCGCCGGGCCTGGCAGCTGTTGTGGAGAAGTTATCTCTAAACTTTGTGGGACGGACCGTCATTGCGAGCGTAGCGCGGCAATCCACGGGGGATAGCCGCAGCGGGAGTCATGGATTGCCGCGGCCTGCGGCCTCGCAATGACGCCGCAGGTTGTCAACTGGTTGCATATCTCAATACGATTGGGTTGTCGGATGTTCCGAGACGCCGTAGCGCAGGTGTGACGCTGGCAGGCTTCACCTACACTCGCTGCCTATGTTGATCCTGGGAATCGAATCTTCTTGCGACGAAACCGGCGTGGCGCTGGTGCAGTCGGCAGGCAGCGGCGTGCCGCTGCTGCGCGCCCACGCCTTGCACAGCCAGATCGAGATGCACCAGGCCTACGGCGGCGTGGTGCCGGAGCTGGCCAGCCGCGACCATATCCGCCGCGTGCTGCCCCTGACGCGCGCTGTGCTGGAGCAGTCCGGCAGCACGCTGCCGGATGTGGACGTGGTGGCCTACACCCGAGGCCCCGGTCTGGCCGGCGCGCTGCTGGTGGGATCGGGCGTGGCCTGTGCGCTGGGCGCTGCGCTGAACAAACCGGTGCTGGGAATCCATCACCTCGAAGGCCATTTGCTGTCGCCCTTTCTGAGCGCTGATCCGCCGCAGTTTCCTTTTGTGGCGCTGCTCGTCTCTGGCGGGCACACGCAGCTGATGCGCGTGGACGGCGTGGGCCGCTACACCCTGCTGGGCGAGTCCATCGACGACGCCGCCGGCGAGGCGTTCGACAAATCCGCCAAGCTGCTGGGCCTGGGCTACCCTGGCGGCCCCGCGCTGGCGCGTCTGGCGGAACAAGGCAACCCGGTTGCGTTCAAGCTGCCGCGCCCTTTGCTGCACAGCGGCAACCTGGATTTTTCGTTCTCGGGTCTGAAGACAGCGGTGCTGACACAGGCCAAGAAACTGGGCGATGAGCTCGATGCACGCAAGGCCGATTTGGCGGCCTCGACCCAGGCCGCGATCGTCGAGGTACTGGTAAAGAAGTCGCTTTCGGCCCTGAATCAGACTGGCCTGCAGCGCCTGGTGGTGGCTGGCGGGGTGGGGGCGAACCGATCCTTGCGCGAGCAGTTGAACGCCGCTTGCGGTCAGCGCCGGGTGCGCGTGCATTACCCAGAGCTGGACTTGTGCACTGACAACGGCGCCATGATCGCCATGGCAGCGGCGATGCGGCTGCAAGCGGGCGTGGAACAGTCTCATCGCAACTACGCGTTCGACGTGAAGCCACGCTGGCCGCTGCAGTCACTGGACGGCCATTGAGGTTGCAAAGACAGGCTTCACCCCCTTCGTCATTGCGAGGCCAAAGGCCGCGGCAATCCATGGCGGAATACCAACATCCGTCATTGCTTCGCTGTGCTCGCAATGACGGATTGGGTGAATAGCCGCGCTGGCCGTCACTGCGAGGAGCGAAAGCGATGCGGCAATCGCAATGACGCAAAGAGCCGTGACCCTCAGACGATGTTCAGCGTCGTCACCTTGCTCGCAGCAACGAGCTTGCCCAGTTTGAGCGTGAGCACGCCGAATTCGAGCTTGGCTTCGCTGCTCGCGGCATCGATGTCCTGGGGCAGTTCGTAGGCCAGTTGGTAGCTGCGTGCAGCGTCCTTCAGGCTTTCGATGCGCACTACATTGCCTTCGATGCCGATGTTCAGTTGCCCCTTGGAAACACCCGGCACATCAAAGCTCAGGGTGTAGGACTTGTCGTCCTGGGTCACAGACGCTGCACTGGCCTTGGCATTTGCTTTGGCGGGTGTCTGCAGGGCCTCGCCCAGCCAGCGTTCCAGTTGTTGATCAACCCCACGCAGATGGGGGACGTAAGCGGCGCGACGCATGACGGGGGTAAAAAACATGATGCTCTTCCTTTAGACTGCGCGGCGCTCAAGATAAGCGCCACAGGCTTCCAATCTATGTGCGCGCTGCGCCATTTCAAGAAAAATATTTCATGTTTAATTTTCCATTCCAACTCTTGAAATTCGCGCTCATGGCGCTAGCGGCGAGTGCTTTTTTGACGGGCGCGGCATGGGCGCAAGCACTTGAAAACCTGAAGCCCACGCCCATCAAGCTGGCTCTGGTCGAGGGCTTGAGTGGCCCCTTTGCCAACACCGGCGAAGCCGTCTTTCGCAACCTGGTGTGGGCGGTAGAGCGCGTGAATGCGCGCGGCGGCGTCAAGGTGGGGGCGGGCGCGGCGCGGCCACTGCTGCTGCAGCGCTACGACAGCCAGGGCCAGAACGAGGAGGCCCTGGCGGCGCTGCGCTCGGCCATCGACGACGGCGCGCAGTTCATCCTGCAGGGCAACTCGTCGGCCAATGCGGCGGCGCTGCTGGACGCCATCAACAAGCACAACGAGCGCGAACCGCTGAAGCGCGTGCTGCTGCTCAACTATTCCGCCGTGGACCCCATTCTCACCAACGAAAGATGCAGCTTCTGGCACTTCCGCTTCGACGCCCACGCCGACATGCGCATGGCCGCGCTGATGGACGTGATCAAGGATGACAAGGGCACGCAGCGCGTCTACCTGATCGGGCAGGACTACAGCTTTGGCCAGGCGGTGCTGCGTGAGGCGCGCCGGCAGCTCGCGCGTCAGCGTGCCGACATCGCCATCGTCGGCGACGAGTTACACCCCATGGGTCGCATCAAGGACTTCCTGCCCTATGCCGCCAAGATCAAGGCCAGCGGCGCCCAGGCCGTCATCACCGGCAATTGGGGCAACGACCTCACGCTGCTGGTGAAGGCGGCGCGCGAGGTCGGCTTTGACGGCAAGTTCTACACCTTCTACGGCAACGCCCTGGGCGCACCCGCGGCCATCGGTGAGGCCGGTATCGACCGCGTGATTGCGGTGGCCGAGTGGCTGCCGAATGTGGCCGGCACACAAAGCGAATTCTTCTACCGTTCCTTCAAGGCGCGTTATCCCGCGCCTGCCGACGACTACGTGCACATGCGCATGCAGTTGATGGTAGAGGCGTTGGCGCAATCACTTGAACGCTCGGCGCAGCCGCCGCGCGGCCATGCGCTGGACCTGGTGGCGGTGGCCAACCAGTTGGAGAAGTCCACGCTCCACTTCTACGGCCAGAGCGGCGCCATGCGCGCCTCCGATCACCAATTCCAGCAGGCGCTGGTGGTGGGCGTGATGGAGCGCGTGGGTACACCCGGTGTCAAGTTCGACGTCGAGGGGTCAGGCTACGGCTTTCGCGTGGTGCGCAGCATCAGCGCCGAGCGCGCGGAGCAGCCCACGAACTGCAACATGCAGCGCCCAGGGTCATAGTCCCGCTTCGCAACAAAGCCCGGGTTATGATGGTTTTTCAGATCCGAAACAAGGCAAACAAGGCGCGGCATGGTGAAAACAGACGATGCAGAACGACGCGCCAGCATTCGTTTGCTGGATCGGTTTTATGGCGTTTGGCTTGCGGCGAGTCTGGTTTTTTTGATCGCGGGGGTGTTCTGGATATTCAGCCACAGGGCGGTGAGCGCCACCTTGTCGATGCTGCTGGCCTTGTTTGTGCTGGTCGCCTGGCGTATGAGTCGCAACGGGAAACCACAGCAGTCGCTGAAGCTTTTCGCCTCGGTTCTCTGGCTGTTTCTCATGGGTTTGATGTTTCTTGGCTTGCCGCCTGTGACCGTCGCTGCCGCGTTGGCGGTGGCCGTCATGTTGGCCATCGTCGTGAATCTGCGCACCGGGGCCATCTTCGGCGCGGCCTATGTCTTGGGCTGGCTGCTGTATATCGGCCTGCGCCTGACGGACCATGCTCCGGTTCCCTACTACACGGGCGCTACGGTAACGGGTTGGCTCTTCGGAGCCTTCTCCTTCTGGCTGGTGTTGTTGCCCGTCCCGGATCTGGTGGGAAGCCTGCGAAAAACAAACGCACTGCACCGCGCCGTGATCGAGGCCACGAGCGACGGCATTCTGGTGGTGAGCAGCACGGGCAAGGTCGAAACCTATAACCAGTGTTTCGCCGAACTATGGGGCGTCGCGCCAACGATTTTGAAGTCGAGTGCCGAGGATTCCTGGCGCGACCTTGCATGGCAGCAACTGCTTGAACCCGACGCATTCGTGAGCAAGGTGCGCGACCTGTACGCGCACCCGGATCAGTCCAGCTTCGACATCCTGAACTTCAAGGACGGCCGCGTGTTCGAGAGTCGCTCCCAGCCCCAGCGTCTGAACGATGAAGTCGTTGGGCGGGTCTGGTGCTTTCGTGATGTCACGAGCAGTGAACAGGCGCAAAGCGCATTGATGGATGCCTTGGCGCGCATCGAGCACATCGCCGCCCGCGTGCCGGGCGGAATTTTTGAATTCAGGCTTGACCGCAATGAAAAGGCCAGCCTGCCATTTTTCAGCCGGGGGATGATGGATGTGTTCAAGCTGGGGCCGCAGGATCTGGATAACCTCAATCAGGTGTTGAAGGGGCGGGTACTGCCCGAAGATCAATCCGCGTACCGCGCTTCCCTGGAACGCTGCTTTTCGAGCCTGACCCCCTGGGGCCATGAGTGGCGCATCCGCCTGCCCGATGACAGCGTGCGCTGGATCGGCGGCACGGGCCTGCCGTCACGGGAGGATGATGGCGTGGTGGTGCTGCACGGTTATGTCTCGGACATCACCGAGCGCAGGCAGGCGCAGCAGGAGCTGGAGTTGCATCGCAACCATCTGAGTGAGTTGGTGGACGAACAGACGCTGGAGTTGCGCAAGAGCATGGCAATCACCCAGGCGGCAGAGGCCCAGGCGAACGCCGCCAACCGCGCCAAGTCCGAGTTTCTGGCGAATATGAGCCACGAAATCCGAACCCCCATGAACGGCCTGGTGGGCATGGCCGACGTGCTGCAGCAAACCGAGCTCACGCCGGAGCAGCGGCGCATGTTGCGCATCATGCGCGACTCCTCCACTTCGCTCATGACGATCCTGAACGACATCCTGGACCTGTCCAAGATCGAAGCCGGAAAGCTCGACATCGAGTCGGTTCCGGTTCATTTGCGCCAAGTCTTCGATGGCGTTGCCGCGCTGATGGCCTCCACCTGTGCCGCCAAGGGCATTGAGTTGACGGTGTCGCTCGCGCCCGAGCTTCCCTCCTGGCTATGGGGCGACCCCACACGCTTGCGCCAGGTGCTCTGCAACCTGCTGGGAAACGCCATCAAGTTCACCAGCGATCAACCCGGACGCCGGCCCCAGGTTGCGCTGCGGGCCGAGCCCACGACGCTGCCAGACGGGAATGCGGGACTGAAGTTTCGCATCATCGACAACGGCATCGGCATGCGTGCCGACGTCGTGGAGCGGCTGTTCCAGCCCTTCACCCAGGCCGACGAAAGCACGGCACGCAAGTTTGGTGGAACGGGACTCGGTTTGAGCATCACGCGCCGCCTGGTGGAGATGATGCAGGGCCGCGTGAGTGTGCAAAGCGAATTCGCCAAGGGTTCGGAATTCGTAGTGGACCTGCCCTTGCGCGAAGCCCCACCGGGGCCAGCGCCGATCAGCGCGAAACCTCGGGAGCGAGACGTCAGCGCAGCGGTGGAGCGGCGCAGCCCGTCGCGCCAGCTTGAGCACGATGCAAGCCCGGCGCAATCGGCGGGCCGACTCATCTTGTTGGCGCAAGACAATGAAATCAACCAGGAGGTGATGCAGGAACAGCTGCGCCTGCTGGGCTATGCATGCGAGTGCGCTGCTGATGGCGTCTTGGCGCTCACACTTTGGCGCAGCGGCCGTTTCTCGCTGCTGCTCACCGACTGCCACATGCCCCACATGGATGGCTTCGAGCTCACGGCTTCGATCCGGCGCGAACAGGCACCCGGCGTGCATCTACCCATCATCGCCGTCACCGCCAATGCCATGCAGGGCGAGGAGCGGCGCTGCCGCGACGCCGGCATGGACGACTATTTTTGCAAGCCCTTGAGGCTGGACGAGCTCGCTCCGATCCTGTCCAAGTGGCTGCCTGCTCAGGAACTCGCATGAGACAAACCATAATCCAACTCGAAGAATCAAAAATCCGCGAAGTCGCCAACGCCGGCATGGGCCGCGCCGACGTGCTCGCATTCTGGTTTGGCGAGAGCGACGAGGTCACGCCTGACTTCATCCGTCAGGCCGCGATCGAATCGCTGCAGCGCGGCGAGACGTTCTACTCGCACAACCTGGGTCTGGTGGAATTGCGCGAGGCCATTTCCAGCTACATGACTGCGCTGCACGGACCGATCGCTTGCGAGCGTCTGGCCGTGACCTGCGGCGGCGTGAACGCGCTCATGGTGGCGATGCAGGCGCTGGTGGACGCAGGCGACGAAGTGGTGGTGGTCACCCCCGTGTGGCCCAACCTCACGGCGCAACCGGTTATTCTGGGTGCGCGCCTGGTGTGCGTGCCGCTGGAGCCGCAATGCGCCGGGCTCGATCAGGGCGCCTGGTGCCTGAACATGGATCGACTGCTGGAGCAGATCACGCCGCGCACCAAGCTGCTGGTGCTGAACGCGCCCAACAACCCCACGGGCTGGACGCTGACGCGCGCCGAACAGCAAACCATTCTGCGTCACTGCCGCCGCACCGGCACCTGGATCCTGGCCGACGAGGTGTACGAGCGGCTCTACTACGAGCCATCCACTAACGGCTGCGCGCCGAGTTTTCTGGACCTGGCCAAGCCCGAAGACCGGCTGGTGGTGGCGCACAGCTTTTCCAAGAGTTTCCTCATGACCGGTTGGCGTCTGGGCTGGCTCGTCATGCCCACTGCGCTGACGCCGCAGGTGGGCAAACTGATCGAGTTCAACACCTCCTGTGCCAGCGTGTTCACGCAGCGCGCCGGCATCGTCGCGCTGCAGCGCAGTGCCGAGGTTACGCCGGGGATTGTGGCGCATTTGAAACTGTGCCGCGACAGGCTGGTGCCGCTGCTACGCGCCCTGCCCGGGGTGCAACTGGCGAGCCCGTCGGGCGGCATGTACGCCTTCTTCAAGCTCGACGGCTATGACGATTCCCTGGCCACAGCCAAGCGGCTGGTGGCTGAGGCGGGCCTGGGTCTGGCGCCCGGCAATGCGTTCGCGCCGCAGGCGCAAGGCTGGTTGCGCTGGTGCTTTGCCTCGCACGACCCGCAGCGCCTGGTGCTCGGGGTCGAGCGCCTGCGCGGCTGGTTACACCGAGTCTGAGCCGCGGTGGCTCAGGCCCAAGCGGCGCTGCGCGCCGACATTGAACGCGCTATCATTTGTCCATGGCTTCAAGCGATCCCGAATTTGCCCACTACTGCTGCGAATTGCTCGCCAGCGCCGGCCGCTGCGTGGCACGGCGCATGTTCGGCGGCTGGGGCATTTCAGTCGAAGGCCTGTCGATTGCCCTGCTGGTCGACTTGGGCGAGGGCGATACTCTGTGGCTCAAGGCCGATGACATCACCCGGGCGCGGTTCGAAGCGGCGGGGTGCAAGCGCTTTACCTACCTGGCCAAGGGTGAGCCCAAGAGCATGAACTACTATGCGGCGCCGTCCGACGCCATGGAGTCGCCTGGGTTCATGGCGCCGTGGGCCCGGCTGGCACTGGCAGCGGCATTGCACGCGCACGCGGCCAAGGCCGCCAAGCGCACAGTTGCCAAGTCCAGGGCCGTCAAGACACCGGCCGCCAAACCGAAGCGCACGAGGGCTGCGCCGGCCTAGGCTGGTCGCTCGGGGGGCTAGACCGGCCAGACCGAGCCGTTGTCGTTGAGGATGGCGTCCAGCGCCACGTCGTGCGGTTCCGGCTCCAGATCGTCCAGAAAGCCCTGCGCATAGCCCAAGCCCACCGTCACCGGCCTGGGTTGCAGCGTGGCCAGGGTGCGGTCGTAAAAGCCGCCACCGTAGCCCAGCCGATAGCCGCCTGTGCCGTAGCCCACGCAAGGCACAAACAACAGCGTGGGTACCACCACCTCCGTGCCCTTGGGCTTGGGAATGCCGTAGGCGTCCTCTTCCATGGGACAACCCGGGTACCAGGCATGGAACACCAGCGTCTTATGCACTTTGTCCACCACCGGCAAGCCGATGCGGCGCAGGCTGGGGCCGTCCAGCAGCTCGCCGTCCTCCTTCCAGCGATGCAGGGCCGGTAGCGGATCAAATTCGCCCTTGATCGGCCAGTAGGCACCAATCACGGTGTCGCTCCTGCCCACGAGCCAGATGCGCATCACCTGCTGTAAAGCGGCTGCGCGCTGCAAACGGTCGGGCAGGTTCAGGCGTTGTTCAATCAATGCCGTGCGCAGGGCCTTCTTCGCCTGCGCACGCCTTGCCGATTCGCTGTTACCACTGGATGTGTCCATAATCCCCTCATGCAATTTCCAACCATTCTGACACTGATCAGCTCCCTCGCCCTGGGGCTGCTGCCGTGTGGCGCCTCGGCGCAGCCGGCGCCAGACGTCAAAGTGGCCACGCCTGCCGATGATGTGCTGGCGCAAATGCGTCAGGCCTTCGTCAAGAACGACCGCAAACAACTCACGGCGCTGCTGCCCCAGGTGCGCGGCCATGCGCTGGAGCCCTGGGGCGCCTACTGGGAACTCAAGGCCCGATTGGAAGTGGCGTCGGCGCAGGAAGTTCAGGACTTCCTGCACCTCTACGCCGGTACCTACCAGGAGGACCGGTTGCGCGCCGACTGGCTGGCGCTGCTGGGACTGCGCAAGGACTGGAGCGCGTTTGCTGCGGAGTACCCCCACTACCGCATGGGCGACGATCGCGAGCTGCTTTGCTACGCGGCGCTCATCGCACGGGCGCAGACGGGCGCCGACACTGCGGATGAAGTGAAGCGTAATTGGTACGCGTTGCGTGAACCCGACCTGGGCTGCACCCAGGCCGCGGCCGCCTTGTACGGCGCCAGAAAGTTGAGCGCGCTGGACGTGTGGCGCAAGGCCCGGCTCGCGATCGAAGCGAACCGGCCGCAGACGGCGCGCGCCGCGCTCGACATCGTCGCACCCCAAGCCTCGAAATCGCTGACTGAGATCAACGCCAACCCTTTCAAGTTCCTGAAGGCCCATGCGACCGCGCCGGGTCAGACGCGTAAGGAGTTGGTGTTGCTGGCGATCATCAAGATGGCCACCAACGACGCCGACGCCACGTTCCCGGTGCTGGAGAATAAATGGTCGGTGCAGCTCTCACCCGAAGAACGCAACTGGGCCTGGGGCGTGATCGGAAAAGAAGCAGCCATACGCCTGAGCAGCGACGCGCTCGACTACTTTTCCCGCGCTACGTCGGATGCCGATCTGACCGATGACATGCTGTCCTGGAAGGCGCGCGCTGCGCTGCGCGCCGGCAAGGAACCGCGCTGGCCGGTGCTGCTGTCGGCCATCAATGCCATGAGCGAAGAGGCACGCAAGGACTCCACCTGGGTCTACTGGAAGGCACGCGCGCTCAAAGCCCAGGGCGACGCGGCCCAGGCTGGTGCGCTGCTGCAATCGATCGCGTCGGTGCGCGGTTTCTACGAGCAGCTCGCGCTGGAAGAATTGGGGAGAAAGATCAATGTGCCGCCCCGCCCCGCGACCCTCACACCCTCCGAGCTGGACGCGGCGCGCCTGAATCCGGGTCTGAACCGCGCGCTCCTGGCGATCGCGCTGGGGCTGCGCAGCGAGGGCGTGCGCGAGTGGAACTACAGCACGAATTTGAGCAATCCGCGCGCAGCACCCGGGGGCATGAACGAGCGCGAACTGCTCGCCGCCGCCGACTTCGCCTGCCAGTACCAGGTCTGGGACCGCTGCATCAACACCAGTGAGCGCACGCGCACCGAGATTGACTTTGCGCAGCGCTTTCCCATGCCATACAAGGACGCGGTGCTCAGGCGTAGCACCGAGATCGGGCTGGACCCGGCTTACGTCTACGGCCTGATTCGCCAGGAGTCGCGCTTCGTGATGGATGCGCGTTCGGGCGTTGGCGCCTCGGGCCTGATGCAGGTGATGCCACCAACGGCGCGCTGGACGGCACGCAAGATCGGCCTGGTCGACTTCAAGCCGCATCAGATCAGCGACCGCGACACCAACATCGCCATCGGCACTGGCTACCTCAAGCTGGTGCTGGACTCCTTCGCCGGCTCCATGCCCCTGGCCGCCGCGGCCTACAACGCGGGCCCGAGCCGCTCCCGCAGTTGGCGTGGCCAATCTGGCGCACAGGCGCTGGACGCGGCGGTCTGGGCGGAGAACATTCCCTTCCCCGAAACCCGCGATTACGTGAAGAAGGTACTCTCCAACACCACCAACTACGCCGCACTGATCTCGGGCCAACCCCAGTCACTCAAGACACGACTCGGCCTGGTCGGGCCACGTGACGCCGCCACATTCGAGGTCAATCTCGATTTACCCTGACGCAAGCGCACAGTTGTCGGGACTGAAACCACTTCTTGCTTACCTGGAAAATCCACATGCTCAAACTCTACATCGGCAACAAGAACTACTCGTCGTGGTCCATGCGTCCCTGGGTGCTGCTCAAGCAGGCGGGCATACCCTTTGAAGAAGTGATGGTGCGGTTTGACTCGTTCGAAGCCCACTCGCAGTTCAAACACGTCGTGAACGCGGTCAACCCCGTGGGCAAGGTGCCGGTGCTGGTGGACAGCGATGTAGCCGGTGGACTGGCGGTCTGGGACACGCTGGCCATCGCCGAATACCTGGCCGAAAAATTCCCCGAAAAGCAGCTCTGGCCGCGCGATGTGGCGCAGCGTGCCCGTGCCCGCAGCGTGTGTGCGGAAATGCATTCGGGCTTTGCAGCGTTGCGCTCTCACTGCGGCATGAACATCGAAGCGTCTCTGCCCGAAATCGGTCAACTGGTGTGGCGCGACAAACCCGCCGTGCGTGCTGATCTTGCGCGCATCATTGGCATGTGGAGCGGTTTGCTCCAGGCCCATGGCGGCCCCATGCTGTTTGGTGCATTCAGCGTGGCCGACGCCTACTTCGCGCCTGTGGTGATGCGCCTCAAGACCTATGCCCTGCCGGTGCCGGCAGAAATTTCCGCCTACGTGGAGCGGGTCTGCGCCCTTCCCGGCGCCCAGGCCTGGATCGCAGACGCGCTGGAGGAAAGGGATTTTGTCATCTTTGACGAGGCCTACCGCATGCATCGCTAGGTCGCGCGCGCCCCAGTTGTCAATCCTGGGTTGACAGGCCCAGTCGAGAGCAAAGCTCCAGCGTCGCACCCGCCTGGTTCATGGTGTAGAAGTGCAGGGCGGGGGCGCCGCCCGCGCGCAGTTGCTCGCACAGGCCTGCCACCACGTCCAGACCGAAGTCCTTGATCGAGGCCGAGTCGTCGCCGAAGGACTGCAGGCGCAGGCGCACCCAACGCGGGATTTCGGCGCCGCAGGCGTCGGAAAAGCGCATCAACTGGGTCGAGCTGACGATAGGCATGATGCCCGGCACCACGGGCACATGCAGTCCCATTGCGTGGGCCTCATCGACAAAGCGAAAGTACGCGTCGGGGTTGTAGAAGTATTGCGTGATGGCCGAATTGGCGCCCGCCTGCACCTTGGCCGCGAAGGCCTGCAGGTCGGCCTGTGGCGACTTGGCCTGCGGATGCACTTCGGGGTAGCACGCCACCTCGATGTGAAAGTGCTCGCCCGTTTCTGCGCGGATAAAGGCCACCAGATCGCTGGCGTAATGGAAATCCCCGCCCAGGCCAAAACCGCTGGGCAGATCGCCGCGCAGGGCGACCAGACGGCGCACGCCCATGGCCGTGAGCGTGTGCAGTTGCTCGCGCACGGCGTCGCGCGTGGCGCCAACACAGGAGATGTGCGAGGCCGCACCCACACCCTCGGCCAGGATCTCGCCCACGGTGCCGAAGGTGCCGGCCTGGGTGGAGCCGCCTGCGCCGAACGTGACCGAGCAGAACTGCGGTTGGAGCGCATACAGCTGCTGGCGCACGGCGCGCAGCTTGTCCGAGCCTTCAGGCGTCTTGGGCGGAAAGAATTCAATGCTGACGGGCAACGTGATGCGGGAATCCATAACTATTGTTCCTTGAAAAATTCAGAACAGCTCCGTCCGTCATTGCGAGTTTCAACAAACTCGTCATTGCGAGCGAAGCGCGGCAATCCATGACTCCCATTGGTACGCCACGATGGACTGCCACGGCCTGCGGCCTCGCAGCGACGCGTCAGTCGCAATGACGAGCCATTGGAAGAAATCAATCAGCTTTCGTGGCATGCACAAAGAATTCCCGATTTCCGTCGCCGCCCTGGATGGGCGACTCCAGCCAGTGCAGCACCTGCATGCCCTGCTCGGCCAGGCAGTCGCGGATGCGCTGCTCGACGAAGGCGTAGAGCGTGGCATCGCGCACGATGCCGCCCTTGCCGACCTGGCCCGGCTGCAGCTCGAACTGGGGCTTGACCAGCATCAGCAAGGCGCCCTCGGGTTTGAGCAGCGGCACCAGGGCCGGCAGCACCAGGGTCTGCGAGATGAACGACAGGTCGCCCACGATCAGATCGAAGCCGGCTTCCACATCCACGGTGAAGACCTCGGGTTCGTCCGTGGTCTCTTCGATTTGTTCCAGAAGTTCGTCCGCGGTGAGCGAGCGCGCATTGATCTTCTCCAGACCCAGCACGCGCTCATCGTCGCGCAGACTGGCATGCAACTGGCCCTGGCCCACGTCCACCCCCAGCACCCGCGCCGCGCCGTGCTGCAGCAGGCAGTCGGTGAAGCCGCCGGTGGACTGCCCCACGTCCAGACAGGCCCAAGCCGTGACGTCCAGCGCGCAGTCGCGCAAGGCGCCTTCGAGCTTCAAGCCGCCGCGCGACACGTAGCGGTCGCGCGCCGCGTCCAGCAATTGCACTACCGCATCCTCAGGCAGGTCGTCGCCGTTCTTGCCCACGGTTTTCCAGACACCGGCCTGGTCCCACTGCACGCCGGCCGCGATCATGCGCTGCGCCTGGGCGCGGGTGCTAGCCAGGCCGCGCTGCACGAGAAGTTGATCGGCGCGCATCAATAGCGGTAGGTGTCAGGCTTGTATGGGCCCTGCTTCGAAACGCCGATGTAGGCAGCCTGCTCGTCGGTGAGTTCGCTCAACATCACGCCCACCTTCTTCAGATGCAGGCGCGCGACCTTTTCGTCCAGGTGCTTGGGCAAGACATAGACCTTGCCGATCTTGTATTCCTTGGGCTTGGTGAAGAGTTCGATCTGCGCGATGGTCTGATTCGCGAAGCTCGACGACATCACAAAGCTGGGGTGGCCCGTGCCGCAACCCAGGTTCACGAGACGGCCCTTGGCCAGCAGGATGATGCGCTTGGAAGGCGTCTTGCCCTTGGCCGGGAAGATCACGTGGTCCACCTGCGGCTTGATCTCTTCCCACTGGCACTTGGAGAGCGAAGCCACGTCGATCTCGTTGTCGAAGTGACCGATGTTGCAGACGATGGCCTGGTCCTTCATTGCCGCCATGTGCTTGTAGGTGATGACGTTCTTGTTGCCGGTGCAGGTAACGAAGATGTCGGCCTTGTCAGCCGCGTACTCCATAGTCACAACCTTGTAGCCCTCCATCGCCGCCTGTAGGGCGTTGATGGGGTCGATCTCGGTCACCCAGACCTGGGCCGAGAGGGCGCGCAGCGCCTGGGCCGAGCCCTTGCCCACGTCGCCGTAGCCTGCCACGCAGGCCACCTTACCCGCAATCATCACGTCGGTGGCGCGCTTGATCGCGTCCACCAGCGATTCGCGGCAACCGTAGAGGTTGTCGAACTTGCTCTTGGTGACGGAGTCGTTGACGTTGATAGCGCGCAGTTTGAGCGTGCCCTTGGCCGACATCTCGTTCAGGCGGTGCACGCCGGTCGTGGTCTCTTCGGTCACGCCGATGATGTTCTTCAGACGGCGGCTATACCAGGTGGCGTCCACCTTGAGCTTGGCCTTGATGGCGTTGAACAGGCAGATCTCCTCTTCGCTGCCGGGCTTGGCCAGGACCTTGATGTCCTTCTCGGCGAGCGCGCCCAGATGCATCAACAGCGTGGCGTCGCCTCCGTCGTCCAGGATCATGTTCGGGCCTTCGGTCTTCGAACCCTTGGGGCTGAATTCGAAAATGCGGTGCGTGTAGTCCCAGTAGTCCACCAGGGTCTCGCCTTTGTAGGCAAACACCGGCGTGCCGCGCGCCACCAGCGCCGCAGCGGCATGGTCCTGGGTGGAGAAGATGTTGCACGAAGCCCACCGCACCTCGGCACCCAGCGCCTGCAGCGTCTCGACCAGCACGCCGGTCTGGATCGTCATGTGCAGCGAGCCGGTGATGCGTGCGCCCTTGAGCGGCTGGCTCTTGGTGAATTCTTCGCGGATCGCCATCAGGCCGGGCATTTCGGTCTCGGCAATGGTCAGTTCCTTGCGGCCCCAGGCGGCGAGGGACAGGTCGGCCACGTGGTAGTCATTCTTGGGTGCGGAAGTCGCGGTCTTGCTCATGGTTTCTACTCCAAATCAAATTTGATGATGAACCACGGTGTAGGAGGTGCTTGACATGCAAGCGGGGCAAACTCACCTCACAGCCACCGTGGGTGAGCGCCGTTGAACTGTCCGAGCCTCACCCGGTGATGGGTTGCAGCGCTCCTCGGATGCTGCGATTGTAAAGGACTATCGAAACCCGCTGTGCAACACGATGTCGTGCAGCACGTTCTTGCCGCGTGTCATGGGGAAGGCATTCGCGTCGTCGGCCGGTGGTGTGGCAAAGCGCAATTTGCCCACCACCCGCTGTTGCGACGGCATCACGAGGGCGCTGGGCCAGGCGCGGCCATCGAGCCGTACGCTGGCGTTCTGCCACTCGATGACGGTGGTCTTGCCTGGCTGCAGCTTGAACACGCTGCGCCGTCGCGCCTTGGATTGATCAAGAAAGTCGAGCACCAGTTGGCGCTCGACTTGCGAACCACGTAGCGTGACGCTCCAGCGCCAGGTGCCGCCACGACGCTTGGCCCGCAGCAGCAGATCTTCGCCATCGCCAAAGGGCAACACGGCGTCAAAGTGCGTCCAGGCGGCGGGCAGTGCGGGCACAAAGTGCAAGCGGTTGTGCAGCAGATCCGGGCGAAACCCGACATAGTCCTGAAAGCCGTTGCGCTCAAACTCGGCCACGCTCCAGGCCTGCGAGAAAGTGCCTGTGGGATGAGGCGCTCCGTCGGCGCCTGGCATCGCGTCCAGCAGTTCGCTCATGCTGCCCAGCGTGCCCAGGCCCAGCACCTGATCCGACAGGTTGCGGCTCAACGCATAGGCCAGGTCCTGCTGGCCAAACTTGGTGAGCGCGCTCACCGTGAAACCCGCGTTCCAGCCCCAGATCGTGCCGTTGTGATAGGCCGCGTCCTTGTGATGGAAGGCGTCGTTCACGTGGTGCGGATGAAAGTACGGATCGTGAGGACTCAGCGACGCGATGCCGTAGGGAAACAGCAGCTCGCCCACGGCGTTGCGCAGCACGGCAGCTTGCACCTTCAGCGGCACGAATGGGTCGAAGGGCACGGACAGCAGCATCAATTGATTAGGGCGCACTTTCAGGTCGCGGCTGCCGTCGGCGCGCAGCCTGTCCGCCATGATCTTCCCGTCCCAGAATCGCCGCAAGAAACTGATCTGCGTGCGTGCCGCATGGGCACGCCAAAGTGCGGCAGATTCACTCTGACCGGCCTGATCCGCAAGCTCGGCCGCGGCCTGCAATGCTGTGTACCACAGCGCCTGAATTTCCACCGCATAGCGGCCGCGCGGCGACCAGGCCTCGCGCCCCTCTATGCGCGCATCCATCCAGGTGTCGGCATCCTCATGCGCGAGCAATCCGTCGGCATCCGCCGAATGGCGCAGCGCGCCCTCGATGTAAGGGCCGGCCAGCTTCAAGGCCCGCGCCGCGAACTCGCGATCCCCCGTGTAGCGCACGTAGTCCAGCGCCTCGCGCAGCATCCAGGGCGTGCCGTCCACGGTGTTGTAGATCACCTCGCTGCCGCGCACGCGGTTCGGGATGCGCCCGTAGTCGCTGGCGCGAGCGTGGATGCCGACGTCGCTGGAAGTCGGCGCATCTGCGGCGGCGCTCAGGTTTTGGTACTTGGCAAAACTGTCGAGCACCTCTTTCGCTTCCTTGAAATGCCCGCTCACCAGCAGCGTGCCCGGCAAGGCGATGAAAGTGTCCCGCCCCCAGTTCTCCCGAAACCAGGGCAGACCCGCCCACAGGCCGCGGCCATACTCGTCCACCAGAAACGACAGCGCCGAGGCCTTGGCCCAGACCAGGGCGCGGTTGTATTTTGCGTCGGAAGTCCAGAGCCAACTGCGCGTCAGGCGTTCGTGAAAAGCATCCAGCGTTTGCTGCACCGTGTTCGGCGACGCTGCCATGGCGGCGGCCTGTGCCACGGCCTGTTCACGTGATTTGGAAAATGCCAGGTGCACGGTGAATTCCGTGCCGACGTCCTTGGCCTGCAGCAGCGGCATGTCGCTCTCGAATGCGTCGCTTTTGGGCTGCACCAGCTCAAAGGGCTGGTCCGCGCTCAAAGCCATCGCCCAGCCGCTCGCGGCAGCCGTGATGACAAGCACCTGGCCCTGCCAGGAGAGGCTCGAAGCATCCGGCTTGAACGTCCACAGCGGCTGTAGCGCCAGTTTGGATGCGGTGCCACTGGTGACGACGAAAGACAGACGGCGCGAGCCCGAATGCAGCAGCAGCGCCTCGCTGCGGTCGCCAATGGCAACGCGCCGGCCGTATGGAAAAACTGTTTCCACTTCCGAGGGTTTGCGCCGGTCCAGCAACTGGCCATCGAGGTACGTCGCGTAGTCCTGCAGCATCACGTCCTGGCCCATCCAGTAGCCGGGGCGCAGCCGATAGCCGCCCGTCATGGCGTCGAGGTAGCCGTCGATGTTGTCGCCCACGACGAACTGTTTTTGTGCCCCCTGAATACGAATGCCGATGTCGGTGAAGAGGGCGTCGCGGCCGGGGCGCGGATCGGTCATGTTCGGCGCTCCCGCAGGGGGCGTTGCAGCGTTGGCAAACAGCGGCAACGCGGCAATCGACAACGCGACGAGGAATTTACTGAGAGATCCTGAATACGTGACCGCCACTTCCGTCATTGCGAGCTCCAGCGACGCAGCAATCCATCTCGGCGCGCGACGAAAATACTTGGATTGCCACGATTCGCTCGCAATGACGGAATCTTTGGGGCGTCATTGCGAGGAGCGTCAGCGACGCGGCAATCCATGGCGGCGTGCGACGAAAATACCTGGATTGCCACGCTTCGCTCGCAATGATGGAATCTTTGGGGCGTCATTGCGGGGAGCGTCAGCGACGCGGCAATCCATGGCGGCGTGCTACCAAAATGCCTGGATTGCCGCGCTGCACTCGCAATGACGGAATCTTTGCCAATCCACTGTCTTGAATTCCCGAAAGATCAAACATCGGAATCTGACCCCAATTGTTTGCCATCATGCGCGTCCGGCCAGGGTGTAGGCGAGCCAGCCAAGGTATTCGTGCAGCAGCATTTGCCAGCGCAGCGCACCATGCGCCAGCGAGTACTTGTTCCACGGCGTGCTGTCGCCGGTGCGGTAATCCACGGGGTAGGGCGTCACGTTCCAGCCTGCGGCGCGAAACGCCGCCAGCGAGCGCGGCATGTGCCAGGCTGAGGTCAGCAACAGCCAGCGCTGGGCCTTGTCCACGTTGGGCAGGGCGGCGCTGAGCACCGCGTTCTCGTACGTGGTGCGCGACTTGTCCTCGTATTGAACCCGACCCCCAGCCACGCCCATGCCCGTGAAAAACCTCTGTGCCAGTGCGGCCTCGCTCATGCCCTGAGGCCAGAGTTCGCCGTCGCCGCCGGTGAAAATCATGCGCAAATTCGGCTGCTGCTGCAGCAGCGCCACTGGCGCCGTCATGCGCTCTGCCGCACCGTTCAATGGCACCTGGCCATGCGCGCGCCAGATGTCGGCAGACTCGATCGCACCGCCCAGGACCACCACGCCCGCATAGGCTTTGAGCTGGCCCGCCACCACATCCGCCGGCGCCGGGTTGCGGTTCTCCAGCGGGCGCATCAAGGCATCGGCCAGCGGCAGCCAGCCCACCAACAAACCCAGCACCAGCGCCAGCAGCAAGGCACGCCGCGCTGCGAACGGGCGACGCGTCATCCACACCATAGATAGCAACATCAGCAGCGCCACCCACGCCAAAGGTTGAACTAAGAAAGAGAGCAGTTTGGAAACAATGAACATAGGGGCTGGCGCGTGGGCTGTTGCGGCGAATTCTACGAGGGAGGCGCATTTTCCATGAAGAAAGTTCAGACTTATTCGATGGGTTTTCCGACCTGCGCCTCCGCTCAAACGCTTTGGCTAGGTGCCGCCGTGGCAGAGATGGCGATTGCACCCTGACGGCGTGACGATTTCCTTGAAGCCATCCAACACATGAAGGAGCGACACGCGCTGCAGGCTGCATGCACGTCACGTTCCAGGGCATTGGGCAGCCTCGCAGGCCAGCCAGATCAAAGCTGATGAGTCGAAAGCGATCTCGAAAAGGTATGCGCGGTACTTGTCGTTCTGGGCGTAGGGCGGGTTGCGAAAGTGCTTCAACGCAAACTGCGATGGCTTGGAGTTTTGAGCGCCATAAGGTCAAAGCAATGAGCGCAAGGCTGCGTTGGACTTGGCATTTCCAATTTCATGCGCATAATATGCGCATATCCATGGTACAGAGGAGTTCGGTATGCCCACCTTCGCTACGCGCAAGCGCGCAGTCAACCTCACTTTAAGTGAGGGGCTGGTTGCACAAGCCAAGACCTACACCAGCAACCTCTCGGCCACCATGGAGACCTTGCTTGCCGACTATGTGGCCGAGCAACAGTCAACTCAGGCGTCGCGCCAACAAAGGGCTGATGCCTGCTCTGCCGACTGGAACGCCGTCCACGCCGCCGTCGGTTCGTTCGCTGACGAGCACTCCACGCTGTAATGGCTCAGTTTGACGTTCATCGCAACAAGGGGCCGTTGCAGGCATCCATCCCCTTCGTAGTGCTGGTCCAGTCTTCGCTGTTCGACCGCTACCGCAGGCGCGTGGTGGTGCCGCTGGTGCGCCGCATTGCGCTGCCGAACCAGTCCACCACGGTGGATTCGCGCATGAACCCGGTGTTTGAGGTGGAAGGGTTGGAGGTCGTGCTGCATCCGCTGGATATGGTCTCTGTCGCGGTAGATCAGTTGGGCCGCCACGTGGCATCGCTGGCTGAGCATGGGCAAACCATAGCTGATGCGCTGGACGAGTTGCTGACCCGATCATGGTGCTGAAGCGATGCAAACCCTGCCCACTCGCCTCACCCCCGGCCAACACCTGCGCCAGGCCCCGTATCAGAACGTCCCCGGATACGCCCCGCCATCGGCCAGCACGTTCTGGCCGGTCATGTAGCCGGCGTGCTGGCTGCACAGGAAGGCGCAGATGGCGCCGAACTCTGCCGGGTTGCCAAAGCGCTGCGCGGGGATGGCCGAGCGGCGCGCTTCGCTCAGCGCCTCCACTGATTTTCCGGTGCGCGCCGAGGCACCCTGGAAGATGGCGACCAGCCGGTCCGTCGCAAAGGCACCGGGCAGCAGGTTGTTGATGGTGACGCCCTTGCCTGCGAGCGTGCTGCGCGAAGCGCCGGCCACAAAACCTGTCAAGCCGCTGCGTGCGCCGTTGGAGAGACCCAGGATGTCGATCGGCGCCTTCACGGCGCTGGAGGTGATGTTCACGATGCGGCCAAAGCCGCGTGCCATCATGCCGTCCACTGTGGCCTTGATGAGTTCGATCGGGGTGAGCATATTGGCGTCGATGGCGCTGATCCAGGCGTCGCGCTCCCAACTGCGGAAGTCACCGGGCGGCGGGCCACCGGCGTTGGTGACGACGATGTCGAAGTCGATGTGTTGTGCAAACACCGCCTCGCGCCCGGCCGCGGTGGTGATGTCGGCCGCCACGCTCAGCACGCTCGCGTCTGCAGGCCGCAGCGGATCAGCGCGCAACTGCGCCGCCGCCTCTTCCAGAGCACCCTCACCGCGCGCCACGATCAGCACGTTCACGCCTTCGCGCACCAGCGCCTGCGCACAGCCAAAGCCCAGCCCCCGGCTCGCGCCGCACACCAGCGCCCATTTGCCTGCAATCCCTAAGTCCATGAATTTCTCCTTGTTGCTACTGTCAAATTCGAATTGTCACGCTGCCGGTTTTCGACCGGCGCGGGTGAACACGAAGATACCCGAGATCACGAGCGCTGTGCCCGCCGCCACCCAGGCGGTGAAGGGCTCGCCCAGAATCAGCACGCCCATGAGGATGGTGGACATGGGGCCCACCATGCCGGTCTGCGCAGCCATGCCCGAGCCGATGCGCTCGATCGCCATCATCACCATCAGCACCGGCACGGCGGTGCAGGCGGTGGCGTTGAGCACCGACAGCCACAGCACGGGGGTGGCCACAAGCGCCGCGCTCATGGGGCGCAGCAGCACGAACTGCAGGATGCACAGCAGGCAGGCCACAGTGGTGGCCATGCCCACCAGGCGCATCGAGCCCAGGCGCTGCACCAGCTCGCCGCTGTAGACGAGGTAGATGGCGTAGCTCACGGCGCTCAAAAATACGAGCAGCGCGCCCAAGGCCGCCTGCGCGCCTTCGAGCTTGATCTCCTGCCCGAACACCAGCACCACGCCGGCATAGCTGATGGCCATACCAAAAGCCTGCATGCGCGTGACGCGTCGGCGATACAGCACCCAGCCCAGCATCAGCACCAGCGTGGGGTTGAGGTACAAGATGAGCCGCTCGAACGAGGCGCTCACATAGGCCAGCCCGGCAAAGTCCAGAAAGCTGGCGAGGTAGTAGCCGCTGAAGCCCAGGCCCAGCACCCCGATCCAGTCGTGGCGTGTGAGCTTGGGCTTGCGCACCCCACCCTGCATGTATGTGGCCCACCACGCCATGGCAGCAAATATCGGCAGCGCAAACAGCATGCGGTACATGATGAGCGTGACCGCGTCCACGCCGTAGCGGTAAGCCAGCTTGACGATGATGGCCTTGCCGCTGAAGGCGATGGCGCCACAGGTGGCCAGCGCCAGGCCAACAACAAGGCGTTTGCGCTCGGCTGCTGACGCCGCGTGCTGATGGGCGTGCGAACTCAAAACCCCACCGCCTGCCCGTCGCGGCGCGGGTCGCTAGCGGCCAGATAGCCTTCGCGACTCGGGTCGCCCATGCGCCAGATAAACTGGCCGGCGCCGAAGTCCTGATACGAGTTGCCCGTGCCGCCGATATCGGCGATGACGTGGCCGCGCTCGCGCAAGCCCTGCACCGTGGCCGCGTTCATTGCCGGCTCGACGTTGAGCTCCATCCCTTCGTGGTAGCGCCAGCGCGGCGCGTCGCAGGCGGCCTGCGGGTTCTGGCCGTAGTCGAGCATGCGCACCAGCGTCTGCATGTGGCCCTGGGGCTGCATGTTGGCGCCCATCACGCCGTAACTCATCTGTGGCTTTCCATCCTTGGTGAGGAAGGCCGGAATGATGGTGTGAAACGGGCGCTTGCCCGGCGCCACCAAATTCGCCGGGTTGAGCGCGTTCGCGTCCAGGCTGAAGCTGTGGCCGCGGTTTTGCAGGCTGATGCCGAAGCTGGGCTCGACGCAGCCCGAGCCAAAGCCCATGTAGTTGCTCTGGATGAAGCTCACCATCATGCCGGACTCGTCCGCCGTGCTCAGGTAGATCGTGCCGCCTTTCACCGGGTTGCCCGCGCCAAAGTTCTGCGCCTTTCTCATGTCGATGAGCCGGGCCCGCGACACCAGATAGGACGGGTCCAGCATCTGCGCGGGCGTGACGTCCATGCTGGACGGATCGGCCACATAGCGGTACACATCGGCAAAAGCCAGCTTCATGGCTTCGACCTGCAGGTGCTGCGAATCGACCCCGTCCACGGCCAGCGCCGCCACGTCGAACTGGCCCAGAATGCCCAGTGCTATGAGTGCGGCAATGCCCTGGCCGTTGGGCGGAATCTCGTGCAGCGTGTAGCCGCGGTAGCTCTGCGAGATAGTCTGCACCCACTCGGGTCGATAGGCGGCAAAGTCGGCCGCCGTGACACTGCCGCCATGCTGGCTGGAAAAGCGTTCGATCGCGTGCGCGATTTCGCCGCCGTAAAAGGCGGCGCCCTGGCTCGCGCCGATGGCGCGCAGCGCCTTCGCAGCGGCGGGAAACTGGAACAGCTCGCCCACCTGGGGCGCGCGTCCACGCGGCAGAAAACTCTGGGCGAAACCGGGTAGCGAGCGCAACTCGTCCGTGGCGGCAGCCCACTTTTGCTGCACCACCGGCGGCACCAGGTAGCCGCGCTCGGCGATCTCAATCGCGGGCTGCATCAGTTCGCCAAAGGGCAGCTTGCCAAAGCGCTCGCTCAAGGCCACCCAACTGGCCACAGCGCCGGGCACCGTGATCGAATCGAAGCCGCGCGTGGGCGGATTCTTCGCGTCGGCACCGTACTTTTGCTTGAAGTACTCAGGCGTCCAGGTCTGGGGCGCGCGGCCGGAGGCGTTCAGGCCGTGCAGCTCCTTGCCGTCCCACAGGATGCAAAAGGCGTCGCTGCCCAGACCGCAGCTCACGGGCTCGCAAATCGTGATGGCCGCCGCCGCCGCCACTGCCGCGTCCACGGCGTTGCCGCCACGCAGCAGCATGCGCAAACCGGCCTGCGCTGCCAGCGGGTGCGAGGTGGAGACCACGTTGCGCGCAAAAAGGGGGATTCGGGCGCTGGCGTAAGGGTTGGAGAAATCGAAATTCATGACAGTTCTTTTGGCGAGCAATCTTGAAACGCATTAAACAATAGGCTGGCACCGGCGAAGGATCGCCAACCGCGTTAAAACCGCTATACCTTGCTGCCCGCCGACCGCAGTTTAAACACCGCCAGGCAGGCCGCGTGTGCCTCGTCCTGAGACGGCAACTTGGCGCAAACGACGTTCAGTTGCGACGACAGCGCCTTCATCACCGCCGCATGCTGACCCCGGCTGTTCCAAGCCAGCAGACGTTGGCCCATTTTCTCAAGACTGCGACGGTTGCGCTCGTAAAAGGTCTCTGGCACGGGCTCCAGTTCCGCCAGCATGCCGGTCGCTGCCTTCTCGATGCGGACGGAGTCTTGAGGCGTGAGTTCGAGCAGACGACCAATATAGGTGCTGCCCCACTGCAGGCGAGTGGCCGGGCCCACCGATTGTTCCCAAGCCTTTTGCGTCCAGTCCAGCGCCGCAGACTTGTTGCCACGGCTCTTGGCATTGCCCGCCAGCACCAGCATGTGATAGTAGGGTGAAATGGCCTTGGGCAACTCGGCCTTGAGCAACGCGTCCGAGTCGTCCAGCAGGCCGGCTTGAGCCAGTAGATCGGCTGCCTCGGGAATGACGGCCTGGCGCTCGTAGGCGTTGGTCGTGGCCTTGTCGGCAGCCGCCACGGCCTCGCGCACCTGGGACTGAAGGGCAACATCGCGCTTGGGTTTGGCGCCTTTGGCCAGATCCATTTGCACCAGCGCAACCTTGGCCGACACCGCGGACAGGCGATCTGACGTGGACAGCGTGGTGTCGGCCGCCAGACGCTCCAAGGCTGTGTTCATGGCGGGCAACAAGCCCTGGCGCTCGGCACTTCCTGGTCGGCTCAGCACGGGCACGATGTTGGCGGCGTAGTTCACCAGCAGGTCGAAGTTTTCCCGCGCCTGAGCGGCATCGCTCAGGATCTCGTGCACGCGCTTCAGCGCCGACGTTCCATCCGCCAGAGTCTTCTTGGCTTGCCCAGTTGCGACAATGGCCAACAACGCCAGGCGCGAGGCGCTGGCACCCTGGTCAGGCGGGCAGGCTTGTGCCAACTTGGTCAAGGTGGCAACGCGCTCGTTCTCGCCCACGAGTTGTGCCTCGTCCACGTCCCAGGCGTAATAGGCCAACATGCGCCAGTCCTGCGGCGAGAGCGTGGAGGCAGCGCCGCGCATCGCCTTTGCAAGCGACTCCTTGACCGAACTCACCGACGCCAGCCCCAATCCCAACACCTCCATGTATCGGGCGGCGTCCACTTCACCTGGCAGGCGCGTGAGCTCCGTGCCATCAGGCCGAAAAAGAATCATGGTCGGATAGCCGCGCACCTTGAATTGGGCCGCCAATTTTTGCGCGCCTGGCGTGTCGCCGTCCAGGTAAACCGGCACGAAGGACTGACTGCGGGCGATGAAATCCTGACGCGTGAACACCGTCGCCTTGATCTGGTTGCAAGGCGGGCACCAGACCGCACCCCAGTACAGGAACACCGGCTTGTTCGCTGCCTTGGCCTGCGCAAAAACCGGAGCGATGTTGGCACCATCGGGCTTGACCCAGGGGACGGCGCTGGCGACACTGTGTGCAGCGCCGGGCACCGCCGGTGCGGGTGGCGAGGGCAAGTCTGCAGGCTTGGAACAGGCCAGCAAAAGCATGGAAAGCATCCATGTGGCAGCGATTCTCGTCATGTGCACTTCTCCATCGGGATCAGTCCGATTCTAGAAGCGGGCAGCACGACGGCGTCTGCAGGCAACGCAATATATCAATTCGACGCCGGCGCCAATGGCGGTGAGGACATCTCCGTCACCCAACTCTGGAGCGATCTGCTCTGAGGTGGGCGCGTGCGGGGCGGTGGATCGAACAGCTCAGGCGCCAGCCTTGGTGGCCACGATGATCTGGAAGTTGCCGAAGAACACGGTGCGACGCTCGCAGCTGAAGCCACCCATGGCTTGGAGCTGCTTGAGCGGATCGTGCGAATCCCACAGCGCCAGACCCAGCGGCTCGAACACTTTGAAATAGGTCCAGCTCAGGGCGCGCAGTACCCACAGATCGGGCCGATGGAATTCAGCCAGGTAGAGCTTGCCGCCGGGCGCCAGCACCCGGCAGGCCTCGCTCAGTGCCTGTCCCTTCAAGTGATGCGGCAGCTCGTGCAGCAGGAAGAAGATCACGTTCGCATTGACCGATGCGTCCGCCAGCTTCATGGCGGTGGCGTTGGCTTGCAGGTACTGCATGTGGTTCTCGAAGTCGCCCAGCTTGCCCTGCGCGTGCTCAAGCTCATTCTTGATGATGTCAGCCACCAGCACCTTGCGTGCACCCGATTCGAGCGCGGCCGTGACCACCCGTGGAATCACATTGCCGAAGGCGCAGGACGTGATGAGTACATCATTTCCGTCCAGATTCATGTGACGCAAGCCGTGGGTGATGGCCGACACGAGTCGGTCATACTGAAACAGCAGGATCGCTGAAATGATGGGCTGAAAATCGATCAGCTTGATCAGCCGCATATTGGAGTAGATTGGGTAGACGTGGGCGGCGTGATCCGACGCCCCGGCTGTGGCACCGCGCCAAAGCAGGGCGCCACGCGTCAAGGTGAAGAAAAACAGAGCGGTTCCAGCGAGCACGAAGAACACGGAAAAAGCGAGATAGGACAACCAGGCAGACATGACATTCCTTTGAAGTCTAGATGCTACGGAATCCGGCCTTGTTAGCCAGTGCACCGTACGAAAGCGATTATCCTCGTGGCTGTTTTCGATAAACTTGTTCTAAGTCATTAAAGTTGTCGGAGATCAATTTTTGCCCAAGGAGTATTCTGTGCGTTTCCTCATTTCAACCCCTGTCCTGGCTCTGGCACTGGCTGCCACAGCATCGCTTCACGCGGCTCCCACCGTTGCCCCCGTCACGACCTCCACCGGCCTGAGCTACCTGGCGCTGGTCGAAGGCACGGGTGCCAGCCCGGTCGCCAGCGATGTGGTCAAGGTGCATTACCGGGGCACCTTCCCGGATGGAACCGAGTTCGACAGTTCCTATAAGCGCGGTCAGCCCGCCGAATTCCCGCTGAACCGCGTCATCAAGTGCTGGACCGAGGGCGTGCAGCGCATGAAGGTGGGAGGCAAGGCCAAGCTGGTTTGTCCGCCCGCCATCGCCTATGGCGAGCGCGGTGCGCCGGGCGCAATCCCACCCAATGCAACGCTGAATTTCGAAATTGAATTATTGGGGATCAGCAAGCGCTGATCGGCCAAGATTGCACTATCCGGTGCGTCACGACGCGCCGGATAGTGATTTCACGGGTGGTCAAAATGTGATCGTGATGATCACGCTGTCCGCGTAGTTCCCGGCTGAAACATCTTGCCCTGGTGGGATCAAGCCATAGATCGTGTGCGTCGTGGTCGCCGAAAAGTTTGCCGGGGTGTTGGAAATGATCGCGGTACTGCCGCTTGCGTCACCCCAGACGGTGGCGTTCTGCAGCGTCGTATAGAGGTTGTATTGCAGCGTCGACGTGCCATTTTTCATGGTACGCGTGGCAAAGCTGCCACTGCTGCCGGTGCTCAGCGCTGCGGTATAACTGCGCCCGCCCTGCGCGTTCTTGCTGCAACTCCCCACTGAAAACGCCCCCGTCCCGGGCGTCGGGTTGAGGGCGAAGACGTCGTAGCTGCCAAATGCCACGGAGCCGACGGCGCTGATGGTGCAGGCGACCGATGCGCTCCAGGGTAACAGCGCCAGTGAGAGTGCGATCGATGCCGAGCGTAGTTTTACCAACAGCTCACTTTGCGTCATGGTGTGATTCCTTTGCATATGAATTCGCCCAGATCGGGAACAGGGTCATCGCCGGGCTTGAACCTGACTTCGAACTCGCAGGACTGCTGCTTCCAGCGCGCAATCATGTGGTTGTTCTCGCTCAGTCCGGTGACGTAAACCTCGCCGTCGTTGGCCACGGGGAAGCGGGTCTTGCCGTCGATAATCTCGACGGTAGCACCGCCCGGAAGCGGCAGATTTTGCTCGGTCCTGATCCGAAACAGCGCACCATAGGCAGCACGCACCGGAAACTCGGCCAGCACGCCGCTGCGCAGATAGGGCACGGCCTGAACCCGCAGCGCATCCACCTGCGCGTTCATCGGCAAATCGCGCGCGTCGATGCTGATCTGGTTGCTCTCGTACGGCTTGAGCAGGGGCAACAAGGCGTCGCCACTGGCGTCGGTGATTCCCACCAATTGATTGTTGGCGTAGACCCGAACGTTGGGGAATCCGGCCACCCGCGCCACGCCAAAACTGTCGCTGATCCAGCGGTTCAGATAGGCCTGTCCGCCCAACAGCGCAACCCCACCGCGCACCCCTGCCGTCATGGCGTCCTGGGTCGCGGTATGGTCCCACCCCGCGTCAAAGCTGGCGATGTTGTTCTGATAGCGCAGGTCAGCCCGCACCGCGCCCGTATCCTGCGCCTGCAGCATATAGCCATAACCCGGGCCTATGGGCGCGCTTTGCTGCAGCGTGGCCACCGTTGCCTGGGTGTTTCCCTGGGCCGCGCTGTGGCCGTTGTTTTGGGTCACGCTGACGCTGCGGTTGTTGCCCAGGCGCAGGCTCCACAGCAGCGCCAAGCTCCGGCTGCTCCCAGCTCCACCGGTGGCGCTCGTCGCCGACAGGCTCAGCGTGCCGTAATTCTTGGAGTCGGCGCTGTAGCCGATCGCGGTAATGCCCACGCTGGCTTTGGTGCGTTCATCCTGGCGCAGGTAAGAGGCACTGAACGAGCCTTTGCCTTGGGTGGCATAGCCGGTGTTGAAGGACAACTGGCGCGCGGGTGCCAACTGGTCGCTGGTGAAACCCAATTGCCGAAAGCCCGGGCTCGTCCACTGCGAGTGCAGGCCGAAACTGATCGCCTGCGACTGCCGCTCGAATCCGATCGCAGCGAGGCTACCGGTGGCACCCGCTGCTGCGCTGGCCCCACTGGTCTGGCTGGCCGATAGCGTCGCATTCAGCATGCCCCACTGCGGAAACAGGTACAGCCCCGTGAACCCTGCGTCCCTTACTTTTGACTGCAGCTCCACGTGTAATTCGCCCGTGAACTTGTCAGTCAAACCGAGTCGATGCGTTCCCACTGCCGCCCAGTTGGCATAGTCGCTGCTGGCGACGCCGAAGTTTTGCCGCAGCTTGCCCAACTCGTAGGAATAGTCGTGCAGGCCCGCTGTCAGCAGCCCTGCGCTGGAATAAAAGGGCTGCGTCACCACCTGTTCACGGCCGAGTAGGTCGCGCACCACGAGGCGCAACTCGCCGGTGCCGGTCATCACCGGCAAATTGGTGATGGCAAAGGGGCCGGAAGGCACTTCACGCTGCGCCGTCAGCACATTATTCACGTAGACATCCACGGTCGATGGCAGCGTCGCCAGGCCTGCTGCTTGTTGTGCCGGGAAAGTGATGAATCCGGGCTGGGTCGCAAAATTGCTGCCCCATTGAATTCCTCCCATGCGCACCGCGCGCCCCCAGGCACCGGGGCGGTCGATCACGTCGCCAAAACGCCAAGACTGCCGATTTTGCGGTTGGTCCAAGGACCAGGTGGCGTCCAGGCGAATGGGACCCGTGGCTGCGTTGAATTGCGGCATGAGCACACCCATGGTGCCCACACCGTAGGCCCCGAACAGGCCTATTTCGAAATCCCCTGATCCTTGGGTCGTGCCCGAGGAACTTGTGGCAACCAGGTCGTAGTTGAAAAATCCGCCCCAGTGGGATGCCGTAGGAACGGGCTCAGTGTGGATGGGAATCGCCAGGTTGGAGAATTGGAAAGCTTGGCCCGGGGCCATGATGGTGAGCGTCTGCTGGGTCAGGTTCAACGTGTACTTCAGACCCTCATAGGTATCCAGCGAATAGTAGTCACTGTCCCGATACTGTCGCGGTGCGGTCAGCGGGGGCTTGAGCCGCCAAAGTAGCAGATCCTGAACCGACACATAAAGCCCTGCCTGCGGATATTTCAGCACCAGGGCCGCCTCGTCAAAAGCCTTGCCGTTGACCTTGCTCACCAGCAGCAACTCTTCGGGTTCGGTCTGTTGCTGCAGTGGCGCCGCCGTGTCTGCAGCCGCCATGGCAGCGCCCGGCGCCATGGCGCAAGCGGCCCGGAGCAAAGCCAGCAGCAGTGCCTGGGTGACGAGGCTAACTTTCATGCAGCGGGGCGCCAAGCGCACCGAGCCATGAATGGGAGGGCTTTGACGCTAGGGTTGGGCGACATCGAGGTCCTGGTCCTGTTCGCCCGCATCGGTCACGGCTTTGAGGTGCAGCCGCAGCGGCACGGTGTGGGCGGAGGGGTCGAGCTTGATCAGCCAGTCATGACTTTGACCGGGAAGCAAATAGAGCACAGTCTGTTGATTCGTCACAGCGGTCTCATTGCCGGGAGAAGTGGTTCGACAAATCTGAACAGCGGGATAAGTGGAAACTCGGCCTATTTTGAAATGCTGGGCGCAAGCTCGGCACAAAGGAGTTTTCACCATGAAGTTGAAGAAGAAGGCCAATGTGGCCAGACGGGTACGGCGCAC
>CAIVXG010000183.1 GCA_903909815.1 uncultured beta proteobacterium
CCAAATTGCAAATCCATTTGGAAAAAGAATTTTCTTTGTCAATGCCACCACGACAGATTTGCCACAGTCAATCCTGATTCTCACAACGACTCGCACCACAAACACATGCCATTCAATATAGATAACAATATAGCTATCTATATTGAATGGCATTGACTGTATAGCTAGTGCACATGACAGGGCACCAACAGTTACCCCCGCAATCCGTGGTCAAGGTTGTTGACAACCCATGGAACAAGTCAGGAACACCGCGCCAGGCCTAGCGTCCCAGACGGTGCTCAAATTACGTGCATCGTTCAAGGGTGACCTGGTAGACGGCCACAAAGCCCAAAAGTTCACACGTGTGAACTTTTCATCCTGGGAATCCCCATTCGAACAACGGCGAAAAAGTTAACCGCTGTTAACTTCCGTGTTCAGCATTGGAGGCCGGGTGCAAACCATCAGCCAAGCTGCCAACTGTGCTGCCGATCAGTAGGTCACCTTAAAAGTCGGACTGTCTTCCGGCTTTGATCCACGCCGGTCATAAACCCGCGTGGTGCTGATGTTGGCGTGGCCCAGCCACTCCTGGACCTTGGCGATGTCGGCGTTGTGCTCCAGCGCACTGGTGGCGGCGGTGGCGCGCAAGGCGTGCGGCCCCATGTTTTCTCCCAGGATTCCAACCTGCTTCATGTAGCGCACCACCACGGCTGTGTAGACGCCACCGGGCGTCAAGGCTGTGGCGGTGTGTCCAGCTCGCGGATTGACGATGGGACGAAACAGTGGGCCGTCCTGGTCTTGCCCATGGCCTGCAGCCTCCAGGTATTCGCTGACCAAGCGCAGGGTGTTGGAGTGGGTGGGGATGTACCGCAGCTTGGAGCCTTTTCCTTGCACCCGCAGATGGGGCACCCCACGTCGCTCCTGGTTGAAGTCCTTTACCAATAGCTTGGTGAGTTCTTCGCGCCGCAGGGCGTGATACAGCAGGACGGACAAAATGGCCCGATCACGCTTTCCCTTGAGCGTGTCAGCCGGTGGGGCATCCAGCAACAACCGGGCTTGCGCATCCCCAAGAGCTGGGGTCTTGCCCTCGTAGCTGTCCACCTTAGGGCGTTTGACGCCCTTGACCGGGTTATGGGTCACGGCATTGGATTCACACAGGTACTCATAGAGCGATGCAAGGGCGGCCAGCTTGCGCCGGATCGTGGACCCGGCCAGCTTTTGGCTCTCCAGGTCGGCGCGCCAGGCCAGAATGTGGGCGCGGGTGACCGAGCGGAATTCTTCTGGCCGCTCGATGCCCGTGAAAGTCATGAACGCCTTCAAGTCGCTCTTGTAGGCGCGCCGGGTTTGGGCGCTGTCCAGGTTGGCAAACCATTGGGCCTCTGGTGGCACGTCGGCCAGACGCTGGAACTCTGGGGAGGTAAGCGCTCGTCCCGTGCTAGAAAGTCCAACGACTGGTTGAAGCATCACAGGCGCGGCCGCCTACGCGCAGGCCCTGCCTTCTGTGCAAGGCTACCTTGAAGTTTGATATGCAAAACATTAGCCCTGCCAACC
>CAIVXG010000184.1 GCA_903909815.1 uncultured beta proteobacterium
CACCACCTTGGCTCCGGTGCGAATGTGACTGCCGTGACCGATCCAGGCGGGTCCGGTGATGGTGGCTCCGGGCTCGATGCGCACGCTTGAACCGATGTAGACCGGACCCTCGATCGTGACCTTGTCCCAAGGTATCGAGGTGTTCAGCCCAACCCAGATGCCGGGCTTGACTTCGCGACCGGGCATGCTCATTTGATCCACTTCGCCGCGCAGCACGCGCTGCAGCACGGACCAGTAGTCGCTCACGCGCCCGATGTCGATCCATTTGAAAGGGCGGTTCTGGGCATAGAACAGGAGTTTCTGCGCGACCAGCTGCGGGAACAGCTGCGAGCCAATATCGTAGACCTTGCCCGAGGGCACCAGCGCAAGCACTTCAGGCTCAAAAATATATATGCCGGTGCTGGCCAGCGTGGACTTGGCCTCGGACGGGGCGGGCTTTTCCTGAAACGACTGAATGCGTCCGTCAGGTGCGGCCACCACGATGCCGTAGCTTTGAACGTCGGCCAGCGGCACGTCCAGTGCGACCACGCTGGCGATCGCGCCCTTGGCCTTGTGCTCGGCGACGGCCGCGGTGATGTCCAGGTCGATCAGCGCATCGCCGCACAGTACCAGGGTGGTCTCGTCAAAGAAGCCGCTGAAATCCTGAATGCGCCTCATGCCGCCGGCCGACCCCATGGGCCGCGGCAGAATGTCACCGTGCTCGCGCACGCCTTCATACGAGTAGCCAATCTGCACGCCCCAGCGATGGCCGTCGCCAAAATACTCCTCGATTTTTTGATGGTGGTAGGCCACGTTGATCATGATCTCGGTAATGCCGTGGCGCGCCAGATGCTCGATCAAATACTCCATCACCGGCTTGCCCAAAATCGGCACCATGGGCTTGGGCAGGTCGCGGGTCAGTGGTCGAACGCGGGTTCCCTGACCCGCAGCCAGAATCATTCCTTTTGCCATGTCAATATTTCTCTTTTCATCATTTGTGCATAGTCGCCGAACTGATTGGAATAATGAAGTGAATAGGCCGCTTACACTTTATCGACATACGTCCAAATAGGCATCCACTATCTGGGTCCATCGGTACTGCTCACGCAGTGCAGTAAGCCTAGTCGCATCGATCAGACCAGCACCCTCGCACCGCAACAGTTTGATCAAGTCGTCCACCGTGCCGAAATAGGATCCAGCATCGGCCAATGTCGCTGTGTTAAAGACGCAGTCGAAAGCGAGTATGTTTTTGGTGTGGAACAGAGCCTCAACCAAAGAGGGATTGGTACCGCCAACGCTATGCCCATGGATGTATCCCACAGCGGAGGCGCGCACCGCGGCCAAACTGCCTAGATCGTACACAGGGTCTAGCAGGGTCAACGATCGCGAGTCGGAGTAGCGCGCCTTGAGAGTTTTCCCATAGCTACTGGCGGCCCAATTACCAATGAAGACCAGCGGGATATTTGCAGCAGCACAGGCAGCGAGAATCAAATGGCAGTTGTTTTCGGGCTCAATGCGAGCAATGGACAGGTAATAGTCTCGTGCAAGAGTCGCGGACGTCTTGGCGGCGACGACAGTGTGG
>CAIVXG010000185.1 GCA_903909815.1 uncultured beta proteobacterium
CTCGAGCGCACGCACCAGCAGGTAGTGCACGTTCGAGCCCTTGTTCAACGCGATCTTCTTGCCCTTCAGATCGGAAATCGGTAAGCGGCTGGCGATGTCATATTGAATCCTGCCGCCAAGCGGGTAAACATAGTGTCCACGAAACAATCAGGTGGACACTATGGAAACGAAGAGAGTGGCGCGGCGCAAGCACAGCGCTGAGTTCAGAGCTGAGGTGGTTCTTGCATGTCGCCGGCCCGACGCATCAGTGGCGGCAATCGCGTTGCGCAAAGGGCTGAACGCCAATGTGGTTTACCGCTGGCTGCGCGAAGATGGCCTGGAACTTGGCGGCAGCACAAATTTGGGCGTACTCAGCAGGACGCGTGGTGGCGAGTTCTTGCCTGTGCAACTGCCCCAGTCTGCTGCAGCGCAGTCGTCCAACGACATCCGCATGGAGTTGCGCAAAGGCGCATCCACCGTCACGGTGAGCTGGCCAGCGCAATGCGCTGGCGATTGCGGGACTTGGCTGCGGGAGTGGCTGCGATGATTCGCATCGACGCTCTGTGGCTCGCGGTCGATCCGGTTGATATGCGCGCCGGACCGGAGCGACTGCTGGCCCGTGTGGTGCAGGTGTTCGGCTCTGCGCGCGCCCATCACGGCTACCTGTTTGCCAACACGCGCGCCACGCGCATGAAGCTGCTGGTGCACGATGGATTTGGCGTGTGGTGCGCGGCCAGGCGTTTGAATCAGAGCCGCTTCGTGTGGCCGACTGCTGTGTCTGGAACTGCTGTGCCGATGGCGCTCACGCAGCAACAATTTGACGCGCTCGTGCTGGGTTTGCCGTGGCAAAAGTTGGAGCAAATGCAGGTTATCACGCGCATGTA
This sequence comes from uncultured beta proteobacterium, assembly GCA_903909815.1. Classification (GTDB taxonomy): domain Bacteria; phylum Pseudomonadota; class Gammaproteobacteria; order Burkholderiales; family Burkholderiaceae_C; genus CAIKVZ01. The sequence goes on from CAIVXG010000185.1 coordinate 864, forward strand.
ATCGTTTGAGATTGTCTGGTAAAAAAGAACAATAAGCACATGCCCTAATGGCGGCTTGATCGTTTGTTTTGCACAATGGGCACATGCTCAACGTGCACGAATTCAAAGCCCAGGACCTGCAGCGTCTGAGCCCCGATGCACTGGCTGAAGTGGCAACCAAACTGCTGCAACATATCGCCGAGCAGAGCAAGCTCATCACCTCGCAAGCCCAGGCCATCAAGTTCCGTGACGTCAAGATCGAGCGCATCACGTTTGAGCTGGCCCGTCTGAAGTCCTGGCGCTTCGCGGCCAAGACCGAACGCATGAATGCCGAGCAGCGCCAGTTGTTCGAGGAGACGCTGGCGGCCGATCAGGCCAGTCTTGAAGCGCAGCTTGACGCCTTGCAGGGCCAGGCCGGCACTCAGGGCGAGCCCGCTGGCAAAGCGCCTGCACGTCAACCCAAACGCCAGGCACTGCCCGAACATCTGCGCCGCGTGGACCATCACCACGAACCCGAGAACACCACCTGCGATTGCGGCCAGCCCATGGTGCGCATTGGCGAAGACGTGAGCGAGAAGCTGGACATCGTGCCGGCTGAGTTCTTCGTCCATCGCCACGTCCGCGGCAAGTGGGCTTGCAAGTGCTGCCAGACATTGATGCAAGAGCCGGTGGAGCCCCACATCATCGACAAGGGCATGCCCGCTGAGGGCTTGATCGCCCACACGCTGGTGAGCCGCTTCGTCGATCACATCCCCTACTACCGCCAGGAACAGATCAACGCACGTTCAGGCATACACACACCGCGCTCGACGCTGGCAGCCTGGTCGGGACAGGGCGGTGCCGGTTTGATACCGCTGTATGACGCGCACCGCAGCTTCGTGCTTGGCGC
>CAIVXG010000186.1 GCA_903909815.1 uncultured beta proteobacterium
ATCGAGCCGCCGCCGCAATTTGGCGGCGGACTGCGCCGCGACTTCATCCGCGGCATGGCCAAGGTGGGCGGGCGCTTCATCATCATCCTGGAAACCGACAAGGCGCTTGATATCGGCGAAATGGCCGACCAGATCGAGCGCACTCAAACCGAACATTGATCGCAGGTGTATCACCCGAAGGAGAAAAGATGAAGAACTCAGTACAGCAGGAAGTCGACGCGCGCACCAATCTGACCAGCAACAACCGGTTCGAGATGATGCTGTTCCGTCTGGGCGAGGCGGCGCAATCGGACCACCGCGAACTGTTCGGCATCAATGTGTTCAAGGTGCGCGAGATCCTGGTCATGCCCACCATCACGGCCATTTCCAATGCGCCCCAGCATGTGATGGGCGTGGCCAATATCCGCGGCCAGATCATCCCTGTGATCGACCTGCCTGCGGTCGTGGGCTGCAAGCCCAAACGCGGACTGGCGATCCTGATCGTGACCGAGTTCGCACGCACGGTACAGGCTTTTGCGGTAGAGGAGGTGGACGAGATCGTGCGCCTGGAGTGGAGCCAGATCATCCCGGCCGAAGGCTCGGGCGTGGGTGGTCTTATCACCAGCCTGGCGCGACTGGACGGCAACACCGACCAGTCGCGGCTGGCGCAGATCCTTGACGTTGAGAAGATCCTGCGTGACGTGATGCCGATGGACGAAGCGCCGATCAGCAAGGAAAGCGTGGGGCCGGCGCTGGTGCTACCCCCGGGCACCGTGATCCTGGCTGCAGACGACTCGGCCGTAGCGCGCTCGATGATCGAGCAGGGGCTCAAGTCCATGAATGCGCCCTTCATCATGACCAAGACCGGCAAGGAAGCCTGGGAGCGCTTGCAGGCCATGTCTGATGACGCCGTGGCGCAGGGCAAATCGATCCTGGACCAGGTCGCCCTGGTGCTGACCGACCTGGAAATGCCTGAAATGGATGGCTTCACGCTGACGCGCAACATCAAACAGGATGCCCGCTTTCGGGGGTTGCCAGTGGTGATCCATTCGTCGCTCAGCGGCAAGACCAACGAGAGCCACGTCAAGAGCGTGGGCGCTGACGCCTACATCGCCAAGTTTCAGGCCGAGGAACTCGCCGCCACGATCCGTCGGGTGCTCGCCAGCCGCGTCGATCAGAATCATTGAGCACTTGCCTCGCAGTCCCGATCGTCTCGCAGGAACCCGGGTGGTCGAGGACGAGCACATCTAGGTTGTGGGAGGCATAGATCGGTATCACGCGGGCCGACATCCGTACCAAGGACAAGAAAATGGACCGCTTCCAACCCCAAAAGCCCGGTCATAATGAGCGCTTGCGTTCAACCACCTCCACCCACAGCTCAAAGGATTTGACATGACCGATCTGAAAAAACGCGCGCTCTTCAAAGTACTGGCACTGTCCGCGGTGGCAGCGGCCACGCTCGTGGCCTGCGGCAAGAAGGAAGAAGCGGCGCCCGCGCCTGCGCCCGCTGCCTCGGCTGCTGCGCCCAAGCCTGAGCCGCTGAAAATCGCTTTTGCCTACGTGGGACCGGTGGGGGACGGTGGCTGGACCTTCGCGCACGACAACGGCCGCAAGGCACTGGAGAAGGAACTCGGCGACAAGATCAAGACCTCGTTTGTCGAGAGCGTGCCCGAGTCGGCCGATGCCGAGCGCGTGATCCGCGACATGGTGGGCCAGGGCAACAAGCTCGTCTTCGGCACGACCTTCGGCTACATGGAGCCCATGCTCAAGGTCGCCGCCGATAACAAGGGTGTGAAGTTCGAACACGCCACCGGCTACAAGCAGGCCGACAACATGCGCACCTACGACTCGCGCACCTACGAAGGCGCCTACATGGCAGGCGTGATCGCGGGCAAGATGACCAAGAGCAACGTGCTCGGCGTCGTGGCGTCGATCCCGATTCCCGAGGTGATCCGCAACATCAATAGCTTCACGCTGGGAGCGCAGTCGAGCAACCCCAAGGTCAAGACCAAGGTGGTGTGGGTGAACGAATGGTTCAACCCGCCGAAGGAAACCGAAGCCGCCACCTCTCTCATCAACGGTGGCGCCGATGTGCTGTTCCAGAACACCGATTCGCCCGCCGTGCTCAAGACCGCTGAGGCCAAGGGCAAGCGCGCCTTTGGCTGGGATTCGGACATGACAGCGTACGGCCCCAAGGCGCATCTGGCCTCGGCCGTGATCAACTGGGGTCCGTATTACATCAAGGCCACCAAGGAGGCGCTGGACGGTTCCTGGAAGGGCGGCGGCGCGTTGTGGTGGGGTGTGAAGGAGGGCGCGATCGACCTGGTCTCCATCGCTGAGGATGTGCCAGCCGAAACCAAGACCAAGGTGGACGAGGTGAAGAAGGGCTTGAAAGACGGCAGTTTCGTCATCTGGAAGGGCCCCATCACCGACAACACCGGCAAGGTTCAAGTCGCCAAGGACGCCGTCGCCGACGACAAGTTCCTGAGTGGCCTGGGCTTCTATGTAAAGGGCGTGGAAGGAAAGATTCCGGGCGGCAAATAGCGCTCGACTACGGCACGGGTGCCATGCATGTTTGGGCGGTGCTCGGAATCCACGACATCGATGGACGTGAAAGTTAGGCCGCAACTTCGTCATTGCGAGGAGCAGGGCGACGCGGCAATCCACGCGCACCACAGATGGGGCCACAGGCATGGATTGCCGCGCTTCGCTCGCAATGACGCAAGTGGCTGTCGTGCCGTCGGAAGTTCTCACTGACCTATGCTTCGTTTCCTGCTTACCCGCCTGAGTCTCGTCATTCCGACCTTCATCGGAATGACGCTGGTGGCGTTTTTTCTGATTCGGCTGGTCCCGGGAGACCCGGTGGAAACGCTGGCGGGCGAGCGCGGTATCGACGCGGTGCGGCACGCGCAGCTGCTCAAGGAGTATGGGCTGGACCGGCCACTCATGCTGCAGTACGGCAGCTACATTGGGCGCGTGTTGCAAGGTGATCTGGGTAATTCGGTGATCACGCACGAACCCGTCCTGAAGGAATTTCAGGCGCTGTTTCCGGCGACGATCGAACTGGCGACCTGCGCCATTCTGTTCGCCTTGATTCTGGGCATTCCGGCTGGCATTCTGGCCGCCGTGAAACGCAATTCGGTGCTGGACCACGGCGTGATGGGGGTATCGCTCACAGGCTACTCCATGCCCATCTTCTGGTGGGGCCTGCTGCTGATACTGTTGTTCTCGGTGCAACTGGATCTGACGCCGGTGTCGGGGCGCATTGCGGTCCAGTATTTCATCGAACCCGTGACCGGATTCCTGTTGCTGGACACGTTTTTGGCCGGCGACAAGGGCGCGTTCTGGTCGGCGCTCACGCACCTCATCTTGCCTGCAATCGTCCTGGGTACCAATCCACTGGCCGTGATCGCGCGCATGACGCGCTCGGCCATGCTGGAGGTCCTGGGTGAGGACTACATCCGCACCGCTCGCGCCAAGGGCCTGTCGAATCTGCGCGTGGTCGCGCTGCACGCTTTTCGCAACGCGCTGATACCGGTGGTGACGGTGATCGGCTTGCAGGTGGGTGTGCTTTTCACCGGTGCCATCTTGACCGAGACCATTTTTTCCTGGCCAGGCGTGGGTAAATGGATGATCGAGGCCATCGGTCGGCGTGACTATCCGGTGCTGCAAGGCGGCATGCTGTTGCTCGGCGGCATGGTGATGCTGGTGAACCTGTTGGTGGACGTCACCTACGGCATCATCAACCCACGCGTGCTGCATCAAAAATGAACTCGCAGTCCATACCCGGCGAACACGAAGCGGCGCATCCGTTGCGCGAGTTCTGGAGCTACTTTAGCGCCAACAAGGGTGCGTTGGCCGGCTTGGCGGTGGTGATCGGCGTGCTGTTGCTGGCCGCGTTGGCGCCATGGGTTGCTCCCTATGCGCCTGACCTTACCGACAGCGCGGTCTTCCTCAAGCCACCCGCGTGGCAGGTCGGCGGGTCCAGCGCGCATTGGCTCGGGACGGATGCGATCGGGCGCGACATCTTGTCACGCCTTATTTTCGGTGCGCGCCTCTCGTTGGCGATCGGCTTGGCGGTGGTGGCGCTGTCGGTGATTCTCGGCACGGTGCTGGGTTTGACCGCGGGTTATGCGCGTGGCATTTACGAAATCGCCGTGATGCGTTGCATGGACATCATCCTGACGCTGCCCAGTCTGCTGCTGGCGATCGTGATCGTGGCCATTCTGGGTCCGGGTTTGATGAACGCCATGCTGGCAGTGTCGGTGGTGGTGTTGCCGCACTATGTGCGCATCACCCGAGCAGCGGTCATCACCGAGGCCTCCAAAGACTACGTCACGGCCGCCCGCATGAACGGCGCCGGTCACTGGCGTTTGATGTTCAACGAAATCCTGCCCAACTGCATGGCGCCGCTGATCGTGCAGGCCTCGCTCGGTATCTCAACCGCGATCCTGGACGCGGCAGCTTTGGGATTTTTGGGTCTGGGCGCGCAGCCTCCCGCATCCGAATGGGGCACGATGCTGGCCGACGCCCGCGAATTCGTGTTGCGCGCCTGGTGGGTCGTGACCTTCCCCGGTCTGGCGATCCTGGTGACGGTGCTGGCCTTCAACCTGCTTGGCGACGGATTGCGCGACGCCTTCGATCCGAAACTCAAGCGCTGAAAGTGCACCACTCGTGGCATTGCTTGAAATTGAAAACCTGAGCGTCGCCTTTCCGACGAAGAGCGCGGTGATGCAGGCGGTGGACGGCGTCAGCCTGTCGCTCGAAGCCGGCGAAGTGCTGGGCATCGTGGGTGAATCAGGCTCGGGCAAGAGCGTCACCATGATGGCGCTCATGGGCCTGGTGTCCTATCCCGGCGTTGTCACTGCCGACAGGCTGCGCTTTGATGGACAGGATCTGTTGGCATTGTCGGGCGCGCGGCGCAGCCAGCTCACGGGCAAGGACGTGGCGATGATTTTTCAGGATCCCACGACCAGTCTGAATCCCTGCTTCACGATCGGCTTTCAACTGGCAGAGACGCTCAAGCTGCATTTGGGCATGGATACGAAGGCGGCGCATCGACGCTGTATCGAACTGCTGGAACAGGTGGGCATTCCCTCGCCCGAGAGTCGTCTCAAGGCGTATCCGCACCAGATGTCGGGCGGCATGAACCAGCGCGTGATGATCGCCATGGCCATTGCCTGCAACCCCAAACTGTTGATCGCAGACGAGCCCACAACGGCGCTGGACGTGACGATACAGGCGCAGATTCTGGACCTGCTGCGCAGCCTGCAACAGGAGCGGGGTATGGCGCTGGTCTTGATCACTCACAACATGGGTGTGGTGTCGGAGATGGCGCAGCGTGTGGCCGTGATGTACGCCGGACAGATCATGGAGGAGCGTGTGGTGCAGGATCTGTTCGCCACGCCCCAGCACCCCTACACCGAAGCGCTCATGGCGGCACTGCCGGAGCGCAGCGACGGTCTGACGCGGCTGGCCACGATACCGGGCATGGTGCCGGGTCTGTACGACCGGCCCGGCGGCTGCCTGTTTGCGCCGCGCTGCGACCATGCGCTCGACGCCTGTCGGGCGGCCCGGCCGCCCTTGCAGGCGCTGTCAAAGGGCAGGGTGCGCTGCCAGTTTCCCTTGGGGGTTGCGCCATGAGCAGCCCAAGCCCGGACATCGTCGTCGCCAAGGACCTGCGCCAGGTCTACAAAATCGGTCGCGGCATGTTTCGCGCGCCCGATCAGCTTCAGGCCGTGGGCGGCGTCTCGTTCAAGCTGCGCCAGGGCCAGACTCTGGCCGTGGTGGGCGAGTCGGGGTGCGGCAAGTCCACTTTGGCGCGCATGGTGTCGCTGATCGAGGCCCCCAGCTCGGGCGAACTGCGCCTGAATGGCGTGGACGTGGTGCAAGCTTCGCAGCCCGAGCGCCATGCACTGCGCCGCGTGGTGCAGCTCGTATTTCAAAACCCCTACGGGTCGCTCAATCCGCGCAAGAAGATCGGCGCCATCCTGGAAGCGCCGTTGGAGATCAACACCACACTGAGCGCGTCACAGCGCGAGCAGGAGGCGAGAGCCATGCTGGCGCTGGTGGGGTTGAGGACGGAGCATTACGAACGCTATCCCCACATGTTCTCGGGCGGACAGCGCCAGCGCATCGCGATTGCGCGCGCGCTCATGCTCAAGCCGGCGTTGATCGTGGCGGACGAGCCGGTGTCGGCACTGGACGTGTCGATCCAGGCTCAGGTGCTCAATCTGCTGGCTGACCTGCAGCAGGAGTTGGGCCTAGCCTACCTGTTCATCTCACACGACCTGGGCGTGGTTCGCCATATCGCGCATGAGGTGCTGGTGATGTATCTGGGCCACGCCGTGGAACAGGGAAGCAAGCAGGCTCTGTTCACGCAGCCACTTCATCCCTACACTCAGGCATTGCTGGCGTCCACTCCGGGCATCGTGGGCAGCGGTGTGACCAAGAAGCGCACCGTGCTCAAGGGTGAATTGCCCTCACCCCTGCATCCGCCCAGCGGCTGCGTGTTTTCTACGCGTTGCCCGCAAGTCACCGAGCGATGTCAGGTGGAGCGGCCGGTGTTGCGCGAATTGGCCGGGCGACAGGTGGCCTGCCATGAGGCTGAAAAGTTTGTTCAACAGGCTGCCTAGCGGCCTTTAACCAGAGGAGTCCAAAATATGATGCATTCCAAAAATGGCTTGGTTCGAAACCTGCCAACCCCGCGCACGCTGCTGTGCGCCCTGGCTTTGCCTGCGCTGCTGGCGCTGGCCCCGGTGTCGGCCAAGACGCTGGTTTTCTGCTCAGAGGGCAGCCCGGAGAATTTCTATCCGGGCATCAACACCACCGGCACGTCCTTTGATGCCAACACCCAGATCTACAGCCGTCTCGTCGACTTCGAGCGTGGCGGCACCGCCGTGGTGCCGGGGCTGGCCGAGCGCTGGAGCATTTCCAAGGACGGCAAGGAATACACCTTCTTTCTGCGCAAGGGCGTGAAGTGGCATAGCAACAAGCTCTTCAAGCCCTCCCGCGACATGAACGCCGACGACATCATCTTCGCGATCGAACGCCAGTGGAAGGAAAGCAACCCCTACTTCAAGGTCACGAGTTCGAACCATTCCTACTTTAACGACATGGGCATGGACAAGCTCATCAAGTCGGTGGAAAAAATCAACGACCTGACCATCAAGATCACGCTCAACAAGCCCGAAGCGCCGTTCCTGTCGGGTTGGGCCATGGAGTACGCAGGCGTGCAGTCCAAGGAATACGCCGACGCCATGCTCAAGGCCGGCACGCCCGAGAAGATCGACCAGGAGCCGATCGGCACTGGCCCCTACACGCTGGTGCAGTACCAAAAAGATGCGCTGATCCGTTACAAGTCATTCCCCGAATACTACGCGGGCAAGGCCAAGATCGACGATTTGGTGTTTTCCATCACGCCCGACGCCTCGGTGCGCTGGGCCAAGCTGCAAAAGGGCGAATGCCACGTGATGCCGTATCCGAATCCGGCCGATCTGAGTGCGATGCGCGCCGACCCGAAAGTCACGGTGCTGGAGCAGGCCGGCCTGAACGTCGGCTATCTGGCCTACAACGTCACCAAAAAGCCATTTGACGACGTGCGCGTGCGCAAGGCCATCAACATGGCGATCAACAAGCAGGCGATCGTGGACGCGGTCTATCTGGGCACGGGAGTGGCGGCGAAGAATCCGATTCCGCCGACGCAGTGGTCGTACAACAACGCCGTCAAGGACGACGCCTACGATCCTGCCGCCGCGAAGAAGCTGCTTGCAGCCGCGGGCATGCCCGACGGCTTCAGCACCGACCTGTGGGCCATGCCGGTGCAACGCCCCTACAACCCCAACGCCAAGCGAATTGCCGAGCTGATGCAGGCCGATCTGGCCAAGATTGGTGTCAAGGCCGAGATCAAGAGCTTTGAGTGGGGTGAGTACCGCAAGCGCATGCAAAACGGCGAGCACCAGATGGGCATGCTGGGCTGGACCGGTGACAACGGCGACCCGGACAACTTCCTGAACAACCTGCTGGGATGCGACGGCGCGAAGCCGGGCGGCAGCAATGTCGCCAAGTGGTGCTACAAGCCGTTTGAAGACCTGGTGCAAAAGGCCAAGGTCGTGAGCGACCCGGCCGAACGCAACAAGCTGTACCTGCAGGCGCAAGTCGTGTTCAAGGAGCAGGCGCCCTGGTTCACGATCGCGCACGCGGTGCAGCTCAAACCGGTGCGCAAGGAGGTGATCGATTTCAAACTCAGTCCCTTCGGTAGGCATAGCTTTTATGGAGTGGACATCAAGGAATAGGTTTTCTTCATTGCGAGCGTAGCGCGGCAATCCATGGTGGCATATGCGTGGTACTTGTGGATTGCCGCGTCGCCCACGCTCATCGCGATGACGAATCTATACCGGAGTGCACATTGCAATCAATCAAACCTGTCGCTCCAGAGCGACTGCCAGATTTTCTGCGCTCCCTGCCCAAGGCTGAGTTGCACATCCACATTGAAGGTTCACTTGAACCCGAACTGATCTTTACGTTGGCCACGCGCAATGGGGTGAAGCTGCCTTATGCCGACGTCGAGACCTTGCGCGCCGCCTACGCCTTCAGCAACCTGCAAAGTTTTCTGGACATCTATTACGCCGGTGCCAGTGTCCTGCATCAGGAACAGGATTTCTATGACATGGCTCGCGCCTACCTGTTGCGTGCAGCCGCCGACCGGGTGCTGCACGCGGAGATATTCTTCGACCCCCAATCCCATACCGAGCGCGGTGTGGCCATGGAGAGCGTCATCAACGGTCTGCACCGCGCCTGTGTCGACGCGCGTGCCGAGTTGGGTATCAGTGCCTCGCTGATCCTGTGCTTCCTGCGCCACCTGAGTCAAGAACAGGCGTTTGCCACGCTGGAGCAGGCGCTGCCGCTGCGCGACAAGTTCATCGGCGTGGGCCTGGATTCGAGCGAGTTAGGCCATCCCCCGGAGAAGTTCGCCAAGGTATTTGCGCGCTGCCGCGAATTGGGTTTCCATCTGGTGGCGCACGCCGGTGAGGAGGCTCCTGCCAGCTACATCTGGAGCGCGCTCGATGCGCTGAAGGTGGAGCGCATTGATCACGGCGTGCAATGCGAGCAGGACGCGCTATTGATGCAGCGCCTGGCACGCGATCGCATCGCGCTCACCGTGTGTCCGCTCTCCAACCTGAAACTGCGCGTTTTTCCGACCCTGGCCCAGCACAATCTGGGGCGCTTGCTGGACGCTGGTCTCGCGGCCACCGTCAACTCCGACGACCCGGCCTACTTCGGTGGCTATATCAACGACAACTTCGTGCAGACCTTTGCCGCCACGGGACTGGGCGCGCAATACGCCTACACTCTGGCGCACAACAGCTTTGACGCCAGTTTCATCGATGAGGGCGCCAAGAGCGGCTTTCTGGATCAATTGAATCAGTCCGTGGCTGCTTTTCAATAAATCACAAACCCCCAAGTCCCGCATAATTCCTCATGGATCTGATCGAGCTTCGCAAAGAGAAACTGATTCTGGGCATGTCCCTGAACTTCACCTTGCGCGACGAAAAAGGGATCATCCTGTTGGCCAAGGGCAACAAGATTGCTTCAAGCCACCAACTGGAAAGCATCAGGAGCCGTGGCAAGATATTCGTCGAAATCGACGAGTCTGAGGAAGGCGTGCGCGTGATGATGTCGGGCATCATCGCGCTCAATCAGTTTGGTGCGCCGATCAAGGACTTCTCCAATTATCTGGAGTTGGACCAGGAGATTCCTGAGGAAAGACTGGCCCGCGAAACCCTGTTCAAGCGTTGGGACAATCTGGAGTCCGGGCTGGGCGGCTTGCTGGCAAATGTGGATGCCACGGCCGATTTCCAGGAGAAGCTCTATCAGATGGCGCGAAGCATAGAGCGCTTTCTGCTGGAAGACAGTTCGGGTTCGCTCTTCCTGTTGTTCAACCGCGCGGTCACGTATTTCAGGGGTTACAGCGTGCTGCATTCCCTGCTTTGTGCCACGTTGGCACACTCCTTGGCGGGCATCTTTGGCCTGTCGCCCAAGGAGCGCCGCAGTCTGGTTTGCGCTGCGCTCACGATGAACGTGGCGATGATGCGCCTGCAAGATACCCTCACCATGCAGCAAGGCGCGCTGAGTCAGGGCCAGCGCGACGAAGTGGATGCGCACCCGGATGCCGGCAAGGCGATGCTGCTCAAGGCTGGAGTCACCGACGAGAACTGGCTGGAAGTCGTGGCACGTCATCATGCTGCGCTGGAAGGCCCCGAGGAACTGGTGAATTGGCTGCCGGTGCAGCGCATGACGAAAATACTGCAGACCGTTGATCGCTACACCGCCGCCATGAGCCCGCGCAAATCTCGCACCGGTCGCACGGCCCGCGACAGCGTGCGCAGCGTGGTGGTGCAGGCGGGGGTGGCCAAACACGATGAGGTCGGAACGGCGCTGGTGCGCATGTTGGGGCTGAGCCCGCCGGGGACCTTCGTCAAGTTGACGAATGGCGAAACCGCGGTGGTGATACGCCGTGGCGTCAAACCAGGCGATGCACTGGTCGCCAGTGTCATGAATCGCATGGACGAACCGATCGTGCAACCACGCTTGCACGACACGGCGCGCGAAAAAAGCATTTCCATCGAATCCACGTTGACCGCCGCTTCTGCGCGGGTCAACCTCAACATGGACGTGATGCAGCGGCTGTTGTCTAAGTAGGCCCTTTTTTTGCACCACTACAATGGTGTCTAGAGTTCCCTGTCTTTCTCCTCCAAAACCCAAAGGATTCAACATGACGAGCCCCGTTCGCGCCTCCGAGACCCCGTTCCCCGTGGCGGTTGAAGCCGGAAAAGATTACTACTGGTGCTCCTGCGGGCAAAGCAAGGCACAGCCGTTCTGTGACGGCTCGCACAAAGGTGGCAGCTTCACGCCGGTCAAGTACAGTGCTACCGAGAGCAAGACGGTGTATTTCTGCGGCTGCAAAGCCAGTGCCAATCAGGCGCTATGCGACGGCAGCCACAAGAACACGATCTAAATTTTCATTGCCGTCAGGGTCTGGCGATCAAGCGGATCGCCAGACCCTGACGGCTCACGTCGATGGCGCCCACGCTGTAGCCCAGGCCGTCGGCACGCGCCAGGTCGTCGGGTTTGAAGCGATAGATCGTCTGGCCTTCGAGCTTGTCATGCGCGATCATCGGGCCCCATTGCGACAGTGTCTGTTGCGCCTTGGCCGAGATTCCGTCGAAACGCAGATTGTCGATGCTCACATGCTGCAGGCGCAGCGACTGGGTATTGGCATCGAATCGCAAGGCAAAACTGGCATCCATGGCGCCCCGGTATTCGCGCCCCTGCAACCGGTCCTGAACTGTCACGTCCATGTGGGTTGCCACGCGTTGACTGTCGGGCAATAGGGTGACGGTGGGCACATCCAATGTGAAGTTGAATACCTCCAGCACCTGCTTTTGCAACGGGAACAGCGTTGCCAATTTTCCCTGCAACTCGTCCTCGGTGATCAGCAGCGTGCGCTCGCCCAGCACCTGAGCGCATCCCAGCAACATGAGCAGGGGGAAGATCCCCAGCGCCCAAAGCCGAATCGTCCGCATGTTGCAAATCTCAAGTCAGCTGTTCATGATGCGGCTCACCAGCGCCTTGGTGAATTCTGCCGTGCCTGCCTTGCCGCCCAGGTCGCCGGTGCGCACCTGGTCGAGGTTGAGGGTGTCATCGATGCCGCGGCGCAGTCGTTTCGCCAGGTCCGGCAGCTTGCAATGGTCCAGCATCATGGCTGCGGCCAGCATGATGGCGATCGGGTTGGCGATGCCCTTGCCCGCGATGTCCGGTGCCGAGCCATGGACGGCCTCGAAGATCGCGGCATCGGCGCCAATGTTGGCCCCTGGCGTCATGCCCAGGCCGCCCACCAGGCCGGCCACCAGATCGGACAGGATGTCGCCGAACAGGTTGGTCGTGACCAGCATGTCGAACTGCCAGGGGTTGAGCACCAGCTTCATGGCACAGGCGTCGATGATCACGGTGTCGAGTTCGAACTTGCCCTTGTATTTTTTCTCGTAAAGGTCAAGGCCGGTTTCCAGGAAGATGCCGGTCAGCGCCTTCATGATGTTGGCCTTGTGCACGATCGTGACCTTCTTGCGGCCGGTGGCGATGGCCTGTTCGAAGGCGAATTCCAGCAGGCGGCGGCTGCCGGCGCGGGTGTTGATGCCGGTGGCCATGGCCACGGCATGCGGATCGCCGTCGATCGGGATGTAGGCTTCGTGCCCGATGTACAGGCCTTCCAGGTTTTCCCGCACCACCACCAGATCGATCTTGTCGAAGCGCCCGCCCGGGATGATGGTGAGCGCAGGCCGCAGGTTGGCGTAGAGCTGGAACTCCTCGCGCAAGCGCACATTGGAGGAGCGGTAGCCGCCGCCCGAGGGCGTCTCCAGCGGGCCCTTGAGGGCCAGCCGCGTGCGGCGGATGCTGTCGAGTGTGGCTTTTGGCAATGGATCCCCTGCGGCCTGGATGCCGCCCATGCCGGCGATCTGGCGGTCCCAGACGAAGGGCGCCTGCAACGCGTCCAGAGCGGCCAGCGTGGCGTCGACGATTTCGGGGCCGATGCCGTCGCCGGGAATCAGTGTGGCAGGAATGGGGGTGGACATGGTCAGGACTCTCGCTGGAAGGGGAAGTGCGCGAGGGTACCAGCCCAGCCTTGCGCTAAGCTGAAAGTCAGCTGTCGACACAGAAACTCGCCCAGTGCGGAGATGGAGCGATCCGCCTCCGGCATTCTTCCGCCCAGCGTCTGCCACACGTGCCACATACCCGGGAAGATCTGGATGCTGGCCTTGCAGCCCTGGGCAGTCATGCACTGCGCCAACAGTCGCGAGTCGTCCAGCAGCGCCTCCTTGTCGCCCACGTGGATCAGCGTCTGCGGCAAACCGTGAAGCAGTGCGTAATGCGGTGACACCAAAGGGTGCTGCAACGGGGTATCGCCCGCGTACAGGCGCGCTGCAAGTTCCAGTCGCGCTGTGCTGGGAAAGTAGGGGTCCACGGCGGCTCGGGTTTGATGCGTCGCCAGGGTCAGGGCCAGGTCGGTCCAGGGCGACATCAGTGCCAGCGCCACCGGCGGTGTGTCGCCCTGATCGCGCAGCATGAGTGCCAGCGACAGTGCCAAGCCCGCCCCGGCCGAATCGCCAGCCAGGGCGATGGGCCTTGCCGGATGGACGCGGCGCAACTCCCGGTAAACCGCCAGCGCATCATCCAGGGCCGCCGGGAACGGGTATTCGGGCGCGAGACGGTAGTCCAGCAGCAGGGACTGGTGTTGGGCCGCGAGGGACAGGCGCGACGCGAGCGCGCGGTGGGTGATGCAGGACCCCCCTGTGTACGCGCCGCCATGGAGGTATAGAAGCACACCCGGGCCGGCCTGAACCTCGGGCCGAAGCCACTCCACCGCGCAACCGGCCACCTCGCCGGCCTCCACCTTGATGCCCGCGGGCATGCGGAACAGCCGCTGTGCGGCCGCATCGCGTGCCAGCCGGTATTCGGGCAGGGGCAGATCGCGCTGCGCCAATCGGGCGAGTTGGTACTTGACGACGCGATAAAGGAAACGTGATCGAATGGACTGCATGGCCGTGCGCAGGGAAATGTGGAGCAAACATCATAGTGTGCGGTGCCCGTCCAAATTCATCGAAGGGGCAAGCTCGGGTGCCCAGCACGATGGCTTCAATGCAACGACAATCTGCGGCATGAAATCAATCCAGACCATTCCCCTGTCCATGCTCGACCTGGTCGCCGTGCGCGAGGGCGGCACGGTGGCCGAAGCGCTGGCGATCTGCCTGCGCACGGCACAACACGCGGAAGGCCTGGGCTTCACGCGCTACTGGTTGGCCGAACACCACAACATGCCGGGAATCGCGAGTTCGGCCACGGCCGTGCTGGTGGGCCATGTCGCATCTGGCACGAAAAAAATTCGTGTGGGGTCGGGCGGCGTGATGCTGCCCAACCATGCGCCGCTGGTGGTGGCCGAGGCCTTTGGCACCTTGGCCGAACTTTATCCCGGGCGCATCGATCTGGGACTGGGCCGTGCGCCGGGAACCGACGGTCTGACCATGCGCGCGCTGCGCCGCGATCGGGTCGAGACCGAGGAAGATTTTCCGCGCGACGTGGCCGAGTTGCAGCGCCTGCTGGGGCCGGTGCAGCCGGGGCAGCGGCTGATCGCCAATCCGGGCGCGGGCACGAACGTGCCGATCTGGCTGCTCGGCTCCAGCCTTTTTTCGGCGCAGCTTGCCGCCGAGCGCGGCCTTCCCTATGCCTTTGCCTCGCACTTTGCGCCACGTATGCTGCTGCAGGCGATCGACCTTTACCGCAGGCTGTTCCGACCTTCGCCCGCTCTGAGTCAGCCCTACGTGGTGATCGGTGTGCCACTGATCGCCGCGCCCACAGACGAGGAAGCGCAATTCCTGGCCAGCAGCACCTATCAGCGTGTGCTCGGCATTTTGAAAGGCGACCGGCGCCGCTTGGCTGCGCCGGTGGAAAACTTCATGGCGCAGTTGGCGCCGCAGGAGCGCGCTGCGATCGAAGACTTTCTGGGCGCGGCCGTGGTCGGTGGTCCGGACAGGGTGCGAGCCGGAATGACGGCCCTGGCGCAGGCGACGCAGGCCGATGAGTTCATGCTGGTGTGCGATGTGTTCGACCCGCAACTGCGACTGCGTTCGCTCGAGATCGCGGCAGCCGCGCGCAGCGCCTAGGCCGCGATGTGCCCCATGCGGCCCGCGCGGTAGTCGTTCATGGCCTGACGGATTTCGGCCTCGCTGTTCATGACGAAGGGCCCGTAGCCCACGATCGGTTCATGCAGTGGTTCGCCGCCCAGCAGCAGCAGCGTTGTATCCTGCTCGGTTTTGAACACTAACAGCTCTCCTTCGCGCTCCATCACCGCCAGTTCGGCTTCGCGCACGATTTCGCCACCGACTTGAATCGCACCGTGCAGCACGAACAGCGCCGTGGTGTGGCCTGGTGGCAGCGTGAAGCTCACCGACTTGTTGGCTTTGAGCCGCAGGTCCCACACGTTCATCGGGCTGAAGGTGCGCGCCGCTCCCTGGGCGCCCTTGAACTCGCCCGCTATCACGCGCACGCTACCGGCGTCCTGCGGCAGGTCGACCTGCGCTATCTGCGCGGCGCCGATGCCCTGGTAACCTGGCGGCGTCATCTTGTCCTTGGTCGGGAGATTGACCCAGAGCTGGATCATCTCGAAGGCGCCGCCGCGCGCCGCGTAGGCCGCGCTGTGGAACTCCTCGTGCACGATGCCCGAGGCGGCGGTCATCCATTGCACGTCGCCCGCTCCGATGGTGCCGCCGGCACCGGTGGAATCGCGGTGGCTGACCTCACCCTCGTACACGATGGAGACGGTTTCGAAGCCACGGTGCGGATGCTCGCCCACGCCGCGACGCTGCTGGGTGGGCTCAAACCGAGTCGGTCCGGCGTAATCCAGCATCAGGAATGGCGCCATCTCTTCGTGGATGTCGTTGTAGGAGAAGATGTTGCGCACCGGAAAGCCGTCGCCCACCCAATGGGCGCCGTTGCTGCGCTTGATGAAGAGGAGTTTTTTCATGATTCAGTTCAATTGGGGTCGCTTCGAATTTCGTAGACTCAGCCTTCAAGGCAGTGACTGTCCCCTATTCACGCCGGTTCTGCACGCACCATAAGGAAAAGACCATGAGCCCACTTTTTTCACCCTTTGCCATGGGACCGTTGACGCTGAAGAACCGCATCGTGATCGCGCCCATGTGCCAGTATTCTGCCGTGAACGGTGCGGCCACGGATTGGCACCTGATGCATCTGGGGCAACTGGCGCTGTCGGGTGCCGGGTTGCTCATCATCGAAGCCACCGCGGTGGAGCCCGAAGGCCGCATCTCGGCGGGCGACATCGGTCTGTGGTCGGATGAGACTGAAAGTGCGCTGGCGCAGGTACTGCAGTCGGTGCGCAAGTATTCAGCCATGCCAATCGCGATCCAGTTGGCCCACGCTGGACGCAAAGCCTCCAGCAACGTGCCCTGGGAGGGAGCTCAGTTAAAGCCGGTGGAGCAAGGCGGTTGGTGGCCGATGGCACCGTCCGCCACCGCATACAGCGCGTCCGAGCCACCTCCGCGCGCCATGACCGGGGACGACTTGGAGCGCGTGCGCCATGCCTTCGCCAGTGCCGCCCGGCGTGCCCAGCGTCTGGGGCTGGATGCGATCGAGATCCACGCCGCTCATGGCTATTTGTTGCATGAATTCCTGTCGCCGCTGTCGAACCAGCGCAGCGACGCATACGGTGGATCGCTGGCGAACCGCATGCGTTTCCCGCTGGAGGTGTTTGACGCCGTGCGGGCCGCGGTTCCCGCCAGCATGGCCGTGGGTGTGCGCGTGTCGGCCACGGACTGGGTCGAGGGCGGCTGGGAGGTGGAGCAAACCGTCGCCTTTGGCCAGGCGTTGCGCGAGCACGGCTGCGACTTCATTCATGTTTCCAGCGGCGGGCTGTCGCCGTTGCAAAAGATTGCGCTGGGTCCGAACTACCAGGTGGCGCTGGCCGAACGTGTGCGCCAGGGCACGGGTCTGCCCACGATCGCCGTCGGTCTCATCACCGAGCCCGAGCAGGCACAGGACATCATCGTGCGCGGGCAGGCCGATTTTGTGGCGCTTGCGCGCGGCATGCTCTTTGATCCGCGCTGGCCCTGGCACGCCGCAGCCAAGCTGGGAGCGCAGGTGGATGCGCCGCCGCAATACTGGCGCTCTCAGCCGCGGGGCCTGAACGCCCTGTTTGGCGAGGTCGTCATGGGCCAGCGCTGATGTGAAGGGGGATGCGGCTGCGCCCGAATGGCTACACTGCGACGTCGCAGCAACCTCAATCCCAAGGCCACCATGAAACTCATCCCCTGGCAACGTGATCGCACCGTCACTCTTTACCTCGCACTGTCGGCGCTGTTGCTGTCAATCACAGCCTGTACCGCCATGGGTACGGACGAATCGCTTGCCGGCAAGCCGGCTGTCCTGAGTCAGCAGCGCATCGCCGAGATCGTCGCCAGTGCGGATCGGAGCGCGGCCGACCGCGCCAACGACATCCGGCGCCAGCCCGAGCAGATGCTGGCCTTCATCGGCATTCGTTCCGGCATCACGGCTTTGGACCTGAGTGCCGGTGGTGGCTACAGCACGGAGCTGTTGGCGCGCGCAGTCGGGCCGGGCGGACGGGTCTATGGGCAAAGTGTGCCGCCGCGCAGCGCAGACGCGCCGCCGCGTCCCGCCGTCACACCCGAGGGCAACGCGCCAGCGCTGGCTGCGCCAGGCGTGCGCCGCAGCTCGGCCCAGGCGCTGGCGCAGCGTGCCAAGGACACAGGGCTTGCCAATATGTCGGCCCTGGTGCAAAAGTTTGAAGACCCGCTGCCGCCCGGGCTGGATCTGGTGACGCTGATGTTCAACTACCACGACCTGGGGCACATGGGGGTGGATCGCGCGCGCATGAACGCCGGCGTATTTGCTGCGCTCAAGCCCGGCGGGATGTACGTGATCGCCGATCACTCGGGTCGTCCCGACACCGGCATCTCGGAGTCCGGCACGCTGCACCGCATTGAAGAGGCGTTCTTGCGCCGGGAAGTGGAGGCGGCGGGTTTCAAACTCGCGGCCCAGGCGGATTTCTTGCGCAATCCGGCGGACCCGCGTGACAAGAACACGCCCGAGCCGCCGCAGCCGAAAGACGAGTTTGTGCTGAAGTTCGTCAAGCCCTAACTTTCATGCTGCGCCCGCGTAGCGCTCGGAGTCATGAAAGTTAGTTCTTTCACGTTAACGCTCAAGCGCGCTCGCAGCGCCTGCATTTCGTCCAGCAACTGCAGCGCCAGCGCTGCTCCGGCCAAGTTCACGCCCAGGTCGCGTTGCAGCCGCAGCGCGATGCGGGCGTGTTGCAACTGAATGCCGCTAAAGCGCCAACTTTCGGGCTCGGGTCCTTCGGGCTCAAGCATGCCTTCTGCCACCATGTCCATGATGAACTCGGTTTGTGCCGCGCAGGCACGGCAGAACTCGTCCAAAGTCAGCGTCGCATCTTCGTCCAGCAATTGCACGCTGCTTTGCGATATCAGATAGTCGTTGCTCATTTGGAGCCTCCCAGGTGGGCGCGGGGGTTGAAGTCTTGGTACTGTGCTGCCAGGCTGCGGTGGGCCGCTTGTTCGGCCTCAGAGGTGGCAGCAGGCAAGGCGATTTGCAACACAAAGTAGAAGTCACCGGGCGTGGCAGCCGGCAGACCGCGCCCCTTGAGGCGCAGTTTTCGCCCCGCCGTGGAATTGGCGGGAATGGTCAAAGCCACCGTGCCCGTGGGTGTGGGCACTTCGATCTCGGCGCCCAGGGTGGCCTCCCAGGGCGCCACCGGCAGATCCAGATAGACGTCGTGCCGCTCCACCCGGTAATGTGCATGGGGTCTGAATTCGATTTCAAGGTACAGATCTCCCGGCGGGCCTTCGCCCATGCCGGCGCCGCCTTGAGCGGCCAGTCGGATCTGTTGCCCGGCGCGCACGCCGCGCGGTAGCTTGAAGCTCACACTGTGCTCGCGCACGCCGAGCCGGCCCTGGGCATCGAGCTGGGGCACGCGCAGCGTGATCTCCTTTTGTGCTCCCTCGTAAGCGTCCTCCAGTTCGATCTGAATTTTGGCGTGATGGTCCTCGCCACGGGCGTGCAATGGCTGCGAGCGGCGACTGCGCGGGCGCGCTGCGCCGTGTTCGCGCCCGAACAGCGACTCGAAGAAATCGCTGAACTGGGCCGCTTCAGCCGCGCTGAAGTCACCGCCCGCGTGCTCGGCGCGCGTGTCCCAGTCAGGCGGCGGCTGAAAGTCCTGTCCCGACTTCCAGTTGGCTCCCAACTGATCGTAAGCGGCGCGCTTTTCCGAATCTTTCAGCACCGCGTAGGCCTCGCCCAGTTCCTTGAATCGGACCTCGGCGTCCTTGGCCTTGTTCACGTCCGGATGGTGCTTGCGCGCAAGCTGCCGGTAGGCGCGCTTGATCTGGTCGGGTGTGGCGTCGCGTGCGACACCCATGACCTCGTAGTAATCCTTGAACTGCATAAATCCCCCGTTCACTACCGGCCTTGCCGCCAATTCTGGCTCGGGCACGCTGTCGTTGCGGCGGTTTCAGTGCCGATCAGCGAAATTTACGCTTTTCTGCTTTCGTCATGCTGCGCCAGATCAGCAAATCACACGAGGGACTGGATCGCGGCGTCGATCGCAGCGGCCGTTTGCAGTGGTTGCTCCATCGGAAACAAATGCGAACCGGGCAGCAGGGTGATGCGCTTGCCCGCCACTTGGCGGGTCTTGGTCATGCCCACCTGTTTCATCTCGACCGATTCCGTGCCACCGATGAAGGCCGCCGGGCAGCCCAGCGGATGCCTGCGTAGCATGCGGTCCAGGTTGTGCGGCAGCGTGTTGTAGATCGCGGTTTCCACGGCGCGGTCAAAGCTCAGGCTGCGTTGCCCGCCCTCGTCATGTGTTCCGTGCGCGACGTAGTCCCGCAGCACCTGCGGATC
This sequence comes from uncultured beta proteobacterium, assembly GCA_903909815.1. Lineage (GTDB taxonomy): Bacteria > Pseudomonadota > Gammaproteobacteria > Burkholderiales > Burkholderiaceae_C > CAIKVZ01. Next base: position 19,486 of record CAIVXG010000186.1, read on the forward strand.
CCATTGGGCGAAGACCTTTTTGCGCTGGAAATGCGCCAGCGCTTCGGCCTCGTTGGCCCAATGCCGGCGACGCTTCTGACTCACCGCGCCGGGGGTGAAAGAGCCCACCAGTCCGCTGTGTTTGGCCAGCGCCAGCATCTGGGCGCGCCAGCCTCCCAGCACCGGTGCGTCGAGCAGCACCAATCCGCGCGCCAGTTCCGGGCGCCGTGCGGCCAGCATCAGGCTGATGAATCCGCCCAGCGAATGCCCCACCAGATACGCCGGCGTACCGTGGGCCGCGACCTCGACCTGAACGAACTCCGCCAGCTGCTGCACTAGGTGCGGCCAGTTGCTGGTGACCGCAAAGCGCGGGTCGTGCCCGAGTTTCTCGATCGCTCGCACCGTATAGCCGCGCGCACGCAGGCTGCGAAACAGCACGCCGTAGGTGCTTGCGGGAAAGCTGTTGGCGTGGGAAAAAACAATCAGAGGCATTCGACTCTCAGTTGAGGAGAATGTGTGGGCCTGTCCGGCAATATCTCATATTAACTTCTCGTCTGGTGTGGTGATCTTCTTCAACACTTTGCTGCGTCCCGTCGAGGCCTTGAGCGGGATCTCGGTATGGGCGCCGTCCCAGACCGGGTCTTCGATGCTGTCAAAAACCTGGCGCAGCTTCACGCCCCAGGTTGCGTGCAGCATGCGAAAGTAGGGGTTGTCCTCGTCGATGCAGACGATCTTGTCGGTGCGGAACTGATCGGCCTCGTACACCACCAGGTCCAGCGGCAGTCCCACCGAAAGGTTGGATTTGAGCGTGGAGTCCATCGACACCAGCGCGCATTTGGCCGCTTCGTCCAGCGGCGTATCGGGCGTGATGACGCGGTCCAGCACGGGCTTGCCGTACTTGGATTCGCCCACCTGAAAATACGGCGTTTCGGGCGTGGCCTCGATGAAGTTGCCGGCCGAATAAACCTGAAACAAGCGCATGCCTTCGCCCTTGATCTGACCGCCGAAGATCAGCGACACGTTGAACTCCACGCCTGCGGCTTTGAGCGACGCACCGTCGCGTTCGTACACATGGCGGATGGCCGAGCCCAGCACGCGCGCCGCGTCAAACATGCTCTTGGCGTTCCAGATCGTGATCGGCTCGGAGTCCGGGTGTTCCTTGAGTTGCTCCACCTGCAGTATTTCACGCACCGATTGCGATACGCTCAGATTGCCGGCCGACAGCAGCACCATGAAGCGGTCATCGGGTTTTTCGTAGACGATCATCTTGCGAAAGGTGTTGATCTGATCGAGCCCGGCATTGGTGCGCGAGTCGGACAGGAAAACCAGTCCGGCATGGAGTTTGATGGCGACGCAGTAGGTCATAAAAAAGAGGAAAGTTGATGCTCAAATGGTAGCGCAAGCCCCGCGCGCGAATATAGTCAGCCTGGAGAACCCAAGGAATCTGCATGCGAACAGCCGCCATCGATCATGAACTGGACCAAGCCCGCAGCGAAGGTGCTGTGCGTGACATCACCATTCCGCCGTGCCCTGAGCTGCTGGGAGAACTGCGCGCCCAAGTGAGTCTGCCCGACCCCGAGCCCGCTGAAATCGCACGCATCGCCAGCAGCGACGTGGCCATGGCTGCGGCGCTGCTGCGCTGGGTCAACAGCCCGCTTTACACCCGCTCGCGACCCGCACAGACCGTGGCGCAGGCCATTGCCATGCTGGGCGTGCGCCCGGCGGTGAACCTGCTGACCGGGTTTTTGACGCGCAACAGCATCCCGGTCCATTCTCCCCTGCTGGAACATTTTTGGGAATCCAGTAACCGCCGTGCCATGGCGATGGCGCACATCGCGCGCCAGCTCTACTCATTGGACGTCGATCTGGCACATACATTCGGCCTGTTCTGCCACGTCGGCCTGCCCATCATGATGCAGGGGGTGCGCGGCTACTCGGGCACGCTGACCGAAGCCATGGCGCGCCAGGACCGCAGCTTCACCGAAACCGAGAACCTCGCCCACCGTACGGACCATGCGGTGGTGGGTGCGATCGTGGCCAGAACCTGGCGTTTCCCCGCCCCCCTTGCCCACGCGGTACGCCTGCACCACGATTTCACAGCGCTCACCGACCAGGGCATTGCGCACGAAGTGCGCACGCTGGTGGCGGCCGGCCTGGTGGCCGAAGTGCTGGTGCAGAGCTATGAAGGCCTGGACGAGCTCAAGGAGTGGCGCCTGCACGGCCCGGCGTGCCTGGCGCAGCTGGAAGTGAATGGGTCGGAACTGGCACATTGGGCCGACGCGCTGCTGCCGGCCTTCGACAGCGCCGCCTTGGCTTAAGGCGCTCGCGCTGCGGCGACGGCGCGACCCAGTTCGATCACCGCCATGTCGTAGTAGCTGCTTTAGTTGAACCGGGTAATGGCAGAGAAGTTTTCGGTGCCCTCCACATTACTCGGTGGATTGCCGCCGTTGCGCAGCTCGAACATGGCCAGCGGGCCGGGTGAGTGAGCCCACCACCTTCGAGTGTTGCTCCTTTGGCTATAAAACTGGCCAAAATCAAGGTGGGCAAGATGTCTGGGGCAATCAGGCTGTCCATGTTTTCTGGTCCGGTGTGATGGACACGGGGTAATGCGTGGGCAAACCCACTTCACGCTTTGCGCGCAGACAAAGCCCACAGCGCCACGATGCCCACCAGCAGACCCCAAAAAGCAGCCCCCACCCCGGCAATGCTCAGGCCCGAAAGGGTCACCAAAAAAGTCAGCAAAGCCGCATCACGGTGGCCCTCGTCTTTCATGGCAGTGGACAAACTCGACGCGATGGTGCTAACCAAGGCCAATCCGGCAACGGCCAACACCAGCGCCTTGGGAAAGGCGGCCAGCAAACTGACAATGGAAGCGCCGGCCAAGCCCAAAAGAATGTAAAAAAGTCCGGCCGCCGCCGAGGCGGTGTAACGCCGTGCGGGATCGGCATGGGCTTCACGGCCCATACAAATGGCCGCTGTGATGGCGGCCAAATTGAGCGCATACCCGCCAAAAGGGGCCAACAGCAAAGTCACGCATCCGGTGGCCCCGATCACGGGCGAAATCGGCGTGTTGTAACCCGCGCCGCGCTGCGCTGCCACACCGGGCAAATTTTGCGATGCCATGGTCACGATGAAAAGCGGCAAGGCCACACTGGCCATGGCGCCCCAACGCCACTCGGGCGAAACCCACACCGGCGTGGCCCAAGCCCAGACAATCTGGGCCGCATTCAATTGCCCCTGCAAGGCCGCTACCGCCATGCCGACTGCCAGCACACAAGGCACGGCCCAACGGGGAAAAAACCGGCGACCCAACAGATACGAACCCGCCATGCAGAGAACCAAAACCGGCGCTTGACCGACCGCCCCCACCGCATCCAAAGCAAAGCGGGCCAAAACCCCCGCCAGCAGGGCACTGGCCAAAGCCAAGGGAATGCGTGCCATCCACCGCTCAAACAGACCGCTGTAACCCACCCCCATGATGAGCAAAGCACTCACGATGAAGGCCCCCGTCGCCTCGGGCAGCGTCACACCCTGCGTCACGGCCAACACCGCCGCACCGGGCGTTGACCAGGCCGTCAACACCGGTTGCCGGTACCAAAGGCTCAACACCAAGCTCGTGCCCCCCATGCCCAAACCCAGCGCCCACATCCAGGAAGCCGTTTGTGCTTCGTTGGCACCCAAGGCCTGTGCGGCTGAAAAAACAATGGCCGCCGAGCTGGTAAACCCCACCAGAACAGCCACAAAGCCGGCAACGACCGTGGACAGGGACGCATCACTCAGCCATTTTTTCAACATGGGTGTTTTCTCTCAGAAGCCTTGTATTTGGCACGATGGATTTTTGTCCACGCACGCCTCACCGACAGACGCAGGGTTCTGTGGCAAAACGGGCATCGATGAAGTATGGCACTGCGCGGTGCGCCGCTTAATTGCGTCCGCCAAAGCAGCCCCTGAGATCGCCATGGTCAGCCTTGATCAAACCCATCCCTGACGCCAGACATCGTCGTTTTGCAGGTCCCGCCAGGCAATGACCTGCGTGGCCTTAGAAAACACGGATTCGATTTCCACCAACTCCACCGGATCGGTGGGCACCAGCGGTTGAATCACCCGGCTGACCAAGAAGTGCTTTTGTTTTTTCACGGGTGTCACCGCCGTCCATTTGCTTAACAACAGTTTCTTGGGGTTCAGGGGATTCATCAGGATTTGGTCGTTGTTTAAGGACTGGGAGGGCTGCAACCATCGCTTGCAGGCAAGCTCCTACAAATGGCCTTGGTTCTAGGCCAGCTCAGCGTTGCCTGGCCGCTTTGATCTCTTGCCCCAACTCGATCACCGCCATGGCGTAGTAGCTGCTCCAGTTGTAGCGCGTGATGGCGTAGAAATTTTCTGTTCCCGCCACAAAGGTGGGCGCATTGCCGTCCAAGGCGGGGTCGCCATTTTGCAGCTCGATCAACGCCAGCGGGCCGGTGTGCCGCAGGGCCGCGCCGTCGAGTACGGCGCCATTGGCCTGGAAGCTGGCAAGGCTGAAGGTCGGCACGATGTCGGGCGCGAGCAGGGCGTCCAGGTTCAGCGTGGCTGGGTCAAGACGCACCGGGTAATAGGTGGGCATGCCGGTTTGCCAATGGAAGCTCTGGAAGTAGTTGGCTACCGAGCCGATCACGTCGTCCGGGTTGTGGATCAGGTCGATCCTGCCATCGGCGTCGAAATCCACCGCGTAATGGATCCAGCTAGAAGGCATGAACTGCGCCAGTCCCATGGCGCCGGCGTAGCTGCCCTTTTGCGTCCTGGGATCGGTGCCGGCGCGCTGGTTCAGCACCAGGAACTGCTCCAGTTCGGACTTGAAGTAAGCGCTGCGCTCCTGCGCCCGAGGATGAGTTTTTGGGAAGTCAAAGGCGAGCGTGGCAAGTGCATCGAGCACGCGATAGCCTCCTGTTTGCTGGCCGTAAAAGGTTTCCACGCCGATGATGCCGACGATGATTTCAGCCGGAACGCCGTATTCCTTTTCGGCCCGTTCCAGTGCGACCGCGTGCTCCTGCCAAAAGCTAACGCCGGCCTGGATGCGCGCCGGCTCCACGAAGCGCTCGCGGTAGGCGCGCCAGTTCTTCGCAACACCGCGCGCAGGCGGCGCAATCAGTCTGACGACCGACGGGATGTAACGGGCTTGGCCGATGATTTTGTGCACCCAGCGTCGATTCAGGCCACGACGTTGCGCCATGTCGGCGACCTGGGCCATCACGTCGGCGCGGCGCGCATAGGCCGGGCCCGCCACCGCGGCGGCAGGGGTTGGGTGCTTCTGCTTGGCGGCGGCGGGGCTGGCACAGCACGCGCAGGCCAGGGCAAGCGCGAACGCCAGGCGCAGCGCGCAGAGCACAGTCATGTGAAGGACCAGGAGAGCTGGCGGAATTCGCGCCGAAGTTGGGCCAGTGCGCGCCGCGCTTGCGCGCCATCTGTGCGGGCGTAGCGCTGCGCCTCCAGGCGCAGCAGCCAGGCGCGTAGTGGCGCGGTCGCCGGTGCACCAAAACGCTGTTGCGCCAGGACGGCGATGCGCCGCGGCGCAGCGCTTGCCGGAATCGCCAGCCCGGCACGCAGCGCTTGTGCGCGCGTGCGCCGCAGCAAGCGCAGCCACGGATCGCTTTGGCGGCGCTCCCAAAGCGTCCAGGCGGCACCGATCAGGGCCGCGGCCACCAGCAGTTCGGCCAGCACCAGCACCAGGTCTTCCCATCGTGGCGAGTCAAAGCCGAGGTCCCTAAGTAAGTTGAGTTGGCGGGTTTGGCTGTAGTCAAGCACCCACTGGTTCCAGCCGTTGTTCAATGCCTCCCAGGCCGCGCGCATTCGGACCAAGGTGTCGGGGCTGACGGGGCCGAAGACGCGGTTGAATGCCGTCGCGACCACACCGGTGGGGGCGTGCAGACGCTCCAAAGTACCGATGCGAGCGGGCGCCACCGCTGATGTGGGGTCAACGCGAAGCCAGCCTCGCCCCTCCTGCCAGACTTCGGCCCAGGCGTGGGCATCGCTTTGGCGCACCACCCAGTAGCCGTCCACGCGGTTGAGCTCGCCGCCCTGGTAACCGGTGACGACGCGTGCCGGCACACCCATGGCGCGCATCAGGATGACAAAAGACGAGGCGATGTGTTCGCAAAAACCCTCCTTGCGATCAAACCAGAATTCGTCAGCGCTCTCGCGCCCGTACACGCCCGGATCGAGCGTGTAGCGGTAGCCGCCATCGTGCAGGCGTAGCATCACGGCGTTCGCCAGCGCCGCCGTGTCGGCTTGCGCCAACGCAGGGTCGCGGCGCAACTGCTGGGCCAGCGTCCTGGTGCGCGGGTTCGACCCCGGCGGTAGATCCAGGTCCACCTGAAGGCCCAGCACCGGACGCAGTGGCCCGTGCTGAAACCGGGTGTAACTTTGCGCCTTGTAGCGCAGCAAATCGGTGCTGGCTTGCTGCGTGAACCACTGCAAATCCGACGCCATCTGCACTTCAAAACCGGGCACCGTGGGCGCCTGCGCTGCGGCGTCGAGCAACAGCAACCAGGGCCTGAGCGTGGGTTGCAAAGTGACCTCGTAGCTGACGGGGCTACCTGTGACCTGAAGGTCTGCGGGTATCAGGAAACGCACAGGAGGGTGCGCTTGCGCCGGTGACCAGGTGCGACCGTCATACACGGACAACACAGGTCCGCGGAAATAGAGTTCGCGCTGCGCCGGCGGGCTGCCTTCAAAGCGCACCCGAAAAGCGATGCTGTCGTCCAATGCCAGGTGGCCGATGGAGCCGACTTCCATTTGTGCCGAGAGACCGCTGCGCCCGGTCATGGCGTCACCGGGCAGTCCCCACAGCGGTGCCAACCGCGGGAACAGCAGGAACAGCACCAACATGATGGGAGCGCCCAGCAAAGCCATTTTCGCGGCTATCTTGGCGGCCAGAGCAAGGGGAGGCTTGCCCACAGGCATGTGGGCGTTGACCAGGGCCGTCATCAAGCCCAGCAGCCCGAGCAGAATGGCCGCAGCCATGAGCAGCGACTGCGAATTGAAGAAGCTCGTGAGCATGGTGAAAAAGCCCAGAAAGAACACCACATAGGCATCCCGCTTTGCGCGCAACTCCAGCGTCTTGAGCGCCAACAGCACCACGATCACCGTCACGCCCGCATCGCGTCCGAGCAGCGAGCGGTGCGTGACCCAGGTGGCCCCCAAAGTGGCCAGCAGCAGCCCCAACAGCCAGAACTTTCCCGGCAAGGGGCGGTTGTACCAGGCCAGCGTGCCGCGCCACAGCAGCACCCCCGCCGTGAGCACGCCGCACCACCACGGCAGGTAGCTCAGCTGGGGCGCTACCACCACCGCAATCACTGCCAGCAGGAACAGCGTGTCGCGGCTGTCACGGGGAAGGGTTGAGAGCTTATTCATGGTCGGCGCAAGAGCCGAAAACCCGACTTCAACATAAAGCCAGCGCCTCCAGGCATTCTCGTTTGTGCGCTTCGCCGCTGCCGGGAGCGACCACCTTTGCGGGCAGGCGCAGGCCGTAATCGAGCCCCATCCGGTCGCACTGCAAGACCCAGGCGCACAGCCGGGCGAGCTTGCGCTCTGTGACCGACTGAGCGCCAGCGCCTTGAGCCGGCGCGGTCGAAGGCGCGGCAGCGGTGACGCCGGTGTGGTCGAAGTCCAGCCACAACTCCTCGCCCTCCTGCGGCTCGCGCTCGCGGCTCACCAGTTGGTCGGTGTGGGCGGCCTTTTTCCACACGATCTGCTTGAGCGGGTCGCCGCGCCGGTAGGCGCGCACGCCGTCGTAGTCGCCGCTGTCGCGGGCGTGCTGCAGCGCCGCGCCGCCACTGCGCGACTGTCCGTGCGGGAGCGGTGGCGGGTGGGCTTCGGGTGCGGGGTACACCAGCACCTGGGCTGCGGGCCGCCATACGGTCCAGACCCGAAACGTGCCCATGGGAAAACGCGTCTCCGCCGTGAGCGTGGGCACGCGGTGCCAACCGCGGGCCAGCGGCTGCCACGCCACCTGAATGCTGCTGCTGCCCTGCGCCGGAACGTCATTCCAGGCCCATTGGTTCAGTCCCAGAACGCTCAGGCCGATGCCATGGCGCACGGCGCGGCGCTGGCTTGAAAGCACCACGTCCAGCACCACCGCGGCGCGCGCAAACTGCGGTGGTGGCGGCAACAGATGCAGGCCCAAACCGCGCAAGCTGCCGTGGCAGATGTGCATGCCGACGACGGCGCTGCCGCCCAGCAGGAAGGTCAGCAGATAGCCCAGATTGAGCTGGTAGTTGATGGCGCCCACCAGCAGCACCAGCAGCGTCACGAACAGCATCATCCCGGCGCGCGTGGGCAGGATGTAGACCGTGCGCTGCGTCAGCGTGATGCTGTCCGACAGCGGCAGGCGCGACTCGAACCAGCGGCGAAAGCGCGCTCGCAATGGACTCAAGGCCTGGTTCATCATTGGCGTGGAAATCAGCCCTTGACCCCGCGTGCCGGTTTCAAGGCAAGGCCACCGCGTCCAGCATGGCGCGCACTTGCTCCACTGAGCCACGACCCGCGTCGCCCACCGGAATCAAGCGGTGCGCCGCGGTCTGCGCCAGGATGGCTTGCACGTCGTCGGGGGCGGCGTAGTCGCGCCCGCTGAGCAGCGCCTGCGCCTTGGCCGCGCGCAGTACGGCGATGCCGGCGCGCGGGCTCAAGCCTTGAGCAAACCAGCGCCCGTTTCGGGTGGCGGCCACGATGTCCTGCACATAGTCCAGCAGTGGCGCCGCCACGTGAATCTGTTGCACCAGTTGCTGCAACTGTTGCAACTCGCCCTCGGTCAACAGGCTGGGCAGTTTTTCCACCAGGTCGCGCCGGTCCACGCCGGCGAGCAGCTCGCGCTCGGCCAGGCGATCCGGGTAGCCCAGCGAGATGCGCATGTGAAAGCGGTCCAGCTGCGACTCCGGCAAGGCGTAGGTGCCGACTTGGTCGTGCGGGTTTTGCGTCGCGATGACAAAGAAGGGTGAGGGCAGGGCGCGCGTTTGCCCGTCGATCGTGACCTGCTTTTCCTCCATGGCTTCGAGCAATGCGCTCTGGGTTTTCGGGCTGGCGCGGTTGATTTCGTCGGCCAGCAAGACTTGCGCAAACAGGGGGCCAGGATGAAACACGAAGGCTTCGCGGCCGCGCTCATAGACCGACACGCCCGACAGATCGCTGGGCATCAGGTCGGAGGTGAACTGCACGCGCGAAAACTGCAGCCCAAACGTCTTGGCCAGGGCGTGCGCCAGCGTGGTCTTGCCTACGCCCGGAACGTCTTCGATCAGCAGATGACCGCCTGCGAGCAGGCAGGCCACGCCGTCCTGCACTTGGGGCTCTTTCCCCACGAGCACCGTGTTAAGCTGATTAAGCAGCGATTTGAGTTTGATTTGTGCTTGCATGGTTAGTACGTTACCCGAAAATTTCTTCCAAGGATGAGGATCGTGAACAAGACCGGCTATTTCACCCACAGCGATTGCAGAAAACACGAAATGGGGCCGGGCCACCCGGAGTGCCCCGAGCGATTGGACGCGATCGAAGACCGATTGCTCATCAGCGGCCTGGACATCGCGCTGGAGCGGCGCGAGGCGCCCTTGGCGTCGATCAGCGACATCGAACTGGCGCATGGCCGCATGCACATCGCGGCGCTGCGCGGCTTGAGCGACCAGTTGGCAGAAGAGGTGGAAGCCGGCGGCCCGACGCACACACAGGTCGACCCCGACACTTCCATGAACGTCCATACCTGGAAGGCCGCTTTGCGGGCCGCTGGCGCTTCGCTTGCCGCCACCGATGCAGTGCTGGCGGGTGAGCTGGAAAACGCGTTCTGCGCCGTGCGCCCGCCCGGCCACCACGCTTGCCGCGACAAGGCCATGGGCTTTTGCTTTTTCAACAACGTGGCCATTGCCGCCAAGTACGCGCTGGAGCGCCACGGCCTGCAGCGCGTGGCGATCGTGGACTTTGACGTGCACCACGGCAACGGCACGGAAGACATCGTGGCCGGCGACGCGCGCATCCTGATGGTGAGCTTTTACCAGCACCCCTATTACCCGGAATGGACCTACTCCAGCGCGCCCAACCTGATGAACCTGCCGGTGCCGGCCTATACCAAGGGCATGGACATCCGCGAGATGATCGAAGCCACCTGGTTTCCGCGGCTGGAGGCGCATCGACCCGAGATGATCTTCATCAGCGCGGGCTTTGACGCCCATCGCGAAGACGACATGGGCCAACTCGGCCTGGTCGAGCAGGACTACGCCTGGATCACGCACCGTATCAAGGACGTGGCGCGCCGTCATGCCAAGGGTCGAATCGTCTCGTGCCTGGAAGGCGGCTACAACCTGAGCGCGCTCGCGCGCAGCGTGGAAGCGCATATCCGCGTGCTGGCCGATGTCTAGGCGGGCCAGGTGCCTCCGCTGATTTCGCACCTGCAGCCGCGGGCGGGCGGCTGTGATGAAGTCGCGAGGAAGCTATATGTCATCGACTGCACCTGAAGGCTCGACCCGGGCCATTTTCTATGCCCTGGGCGCCAATGGCGGTATCGCGCTCGCCAAGTTCGTTGCCGCCGCCTACAGCGGCTCCGGCGCCATGTTTGCGGAAGGGATTCACTCGGCGGCGGATTGCGCAAACCAGGTGCTGTTGCTCGTGGGCATGAAGCGCGCACAAGCAGGCGAGTCGGACGAACACCCCATGGGAACCGAGCGCGTGACCTACTTCTATTCGATGATGGTGGCGCTGCTGCTGTTCTTTGTGGGCGGCGCCTATTCTGCCTACGAGGGTGTGCACCGCCTGCTGCACCCCGAGGGGCTGTCCAACGCGGGGGTCGCGCTGGCCGTACTGGCGGTGTCGATGCTGCTGGAGGGCCTATCCCTGCGCGGCGCGCTGCGTGAAATTCGCAAGGTCGCCAACGGCAAGCCGTTCCTGCAATGGTTTCGCGAAACGCGCGAAAGCGAGTTGATGGTGGTCGCCGGCGAGGACATCGCCGCGTTGGGTGGCTTGGTGCTGGCCTTTGTGGCGGTGCTGCTGACACTGCTCACGGGCAACCCGGTGTTTGACGCGTTGGGCAGCCTGGGCGTGGGCATCATGCTGATGCTGGTGGCGCTGGCGGTGCTGACGGAAGTCAAAGCCATGATCGTGGGCGAGTCGGCCGCCCCCGATACGCGTGCCGAAATCGAACAGTTTGTCGCGTCCCAGCCCGAGGTGGAACAGGTGTTTCGCATCATCACCCTTGCCTGGGGCACGCAACTGATGATCGCGGTCAAAGCCAAAATGGCGCACACCGAAACTGCGCTGCAGATGGTCGAAGCCATCAACGCCGTGGAAGAGCGCATGCAGCAGCGCTGGCCGCAGGCTCGCTATGTCTTTTTTGAACCCGATATCAGTTAGGATGGGGTTAATATAAGGGTAAACCCTGAATGGAGTTCCATGGACAAGCACTTTCTCACTTCTCTTTTCTCCCCAGGCTCGCTCGTGGTCTTCTGCGGCAACGTGGACGACCCCGCATCCCAGACGCCCCAGGCCCAGGCCTTGCTGGCGGCGCTGAAGGCGCAGCGCTTTGCCGGCAGCATCACATTCCTGGACATCCACGCCAGCGGCACCCTGGCCGATCTGGCGCAGGCCAGCGCAGATTTGGCGGTGATCGCGCTGCCGCCCAAGGACGTGGCGGCGGCGCTGGAACTGGTGGGGCGCATCAAATGTCCCTCGGCGCTGGTGGTGTCGTCCGGCATCGACGCGCAGCAGGCGGCCGAGTTGACAAAGATCGCACGGCGTGAAGGCATCCATCTGCTAGGTCCGAACTGCCTGGGATTTCAGCGCCCGCATTTGCAGCTCAACGCCAGTGCCGCGGGCGCGCTCGCCGCACCGGGATCGCTGGCGTTGGTGTCGCAGTCGGGTGCGCTCACCGCGTCCATTCTGGACTGGGCCAAAAGCAATGCCGTGGGCTTTTCGGCCGTGGTCTCGCTGGGCCCGAACACGGCCGTGGACATGGCGCAGGTGCTGGACTTTCTGGCGTCCGATGCACACACCCACAGCATCGTGATCTACCTCGAAGGCATCACCCATGCCCGGCGCTTCATGAGCGCCTTGCGCGCGGCCGCCAACGCCAAACCGGTGGTGGTGCTCAAGGCCGGCCGCAAGGCCGAAGGCAATCGTGCCGCACTCACGCACTCGGGCTCCATCGTGGGCAGCGACGACGTGTTTGACGCCGCCTTGCGCCGCGCCGGTGCCGTGCGCGTGCGCTCTTTTGTGGCCCTGTTCTCCGCCGCCAAATGCCTGGCTTCACGCTATCGACCGGTGGGGCGGCGCCTGGCCGTGATCACGAATGGTGGCGGTCCCGGCGTGCTCGCGGCCGACTGGATCAGCGAGATCAAGCTCGAATTGGCCACGCTGTCGCCGGAGCGGGTGAAGGCGCTGCAACCCTTGTTGGGGCCGATGGCGTCGTTAAGTGACCTGATCGACCTGTCCGAAGAGGCCAGCGCGGAGCAGTTTCGCGCTGCGGTCGAAGTCGCCGCCCAGGATCGAAGCATTGACGGCATTCTGGTGATTTATTCGCCCAAGGTGGGGGTCGATGGTGGCGCCATCGCGCAGGCGCTCGCCGACGTGCATGCGAGGGCGGGCAAGCCGCTGCTGACCTGCTGGATGGGCGACGCCAGCGTGGGTGCAGCGCGCAGCATCCTGAAGGACGCGGCCATCCCCAGTTTTCGCACGCCCGAAGCGGCGGTTGGGGCCTTTGGCAACATCGCTTCTTTTTATCAAAACCAGCAGTTGCTGCAGCAAACGCCGCCCCCCTTGTCCAATCTGGCCAAGCCTGATGTCGAGGGCGCGCGCCTGCTCATCGAAAGCGTGTTGGCGGAGCGGCGCAATGTGCTCACCGAGATGGAATCCAAGTCCTTGCTGGCTTCGTTTCACATCCCCGTGAGCAAGACCCTGCTGGCGCGCAGCGCCAACGAAGCCATGATGATCGCTTCGCAACTGGGCTTCCCGGTGGTGCTGAAGATCGATTCGCCCGATGTCAGCCACAAGTCCGACGTGCAAGGCGTGGTGCTGAACCTGATGAGCGCCATGAGCGTGCGCGACACCTATGTCGACATGGTGCGCTCGGTGCAGGCGCTGCTGCCCAAGGCGCGCATCAACGGCGTCACGGTGCAGAAGATGTCGGGGCAAAAGCGCGGGCGCGAAGTCTGTGTCGGCCTGGTCACCGACGAGCCCTTCGGGCCGGTCATCACCTTTGGTGCGGGCGGCACCATGATCGAGTTGATTGACGACCGCGCCATGGAACTGCCGCCGCTGAACCAGTTTCTGGCGCGACGCCTGATCGAGCGCTCGCGCGTGTCCCAGACCCTGGGTGAGTGGCGCGGCGCGCCGGCCGCCGACACCGACGCGCTGGAACAAATTCTGCTGCGGGTGTCGGAGATGGTGTGCGAGTTGCCGCAACTGCGCGAGATGGACATCAACCCCATCATCGCGGACGAGTCGGGGGCGCTGGCCGTGGACGCGCGCATCGTGGTCTCGAGTGCCCCGGCCTCGGCGCACCATTACAACCACCTCGCGATCCTGCCTTATCCGGCCCAGTACGAGCAACTCTGGCCGCTGCGCGACGGTGGCGACTACACGGTGCGCCCGATCCACCCGGACGACGCGCAGATGCTGCAGGATCTGGTGCGCGGCATGTCGCCCGAGAGCCGCTATTTTCGCTTCATCTCCAGCATCCAGGAGTTGCCCGCCACCCTGCTGTCGCGTTTCACGCTGATCGACTACGACCGCGAAATGGCGTTGGTGGCGGTGGTCAGGGAGCGAGGCCCTGGCGCCGATGGCGAGAGCATCGAGAGCGACCGCATCATTGGCGTGTCACGCTACATCACGAATCCGGACAGCACCAGCTGCGAGTTCTCGCTGGTGGTGGCAGACGATTTCAAGGGCCAGGGCCTGGGCTCGCGCCTGATGCAGTCCATCATGGATGTGGCGCGCGAAAAGGGTCTGAGCGAAATCGACGGCCTGGTGCTGGCGAAGAACCCGGACATGCTCAAGCTCATGAAGGGCCTGGGTTTCTCCATCAAGCCCTTTGCCGAAGACAACGACTTCAAGCTGGTGACAAAGGCGTTGTAGTGCGCTGCGCCGGATCAGACCGCCCGGCGCAGCAGCCTGACCTAGCTCCAACGGACTGGTGGATTTCGTTCAGTTTAGCGTCCTGGTTGGGGCTTAGCCCGTGTTGCGCAAGCCCGCCGCGATGCCGTTGATGGAAATATGAATCCCTCGCTGCACGCGTTCGTCGGCCTGGCCGGCGCGGTAGCGGCGCACCAGTTCCACCTGCAGGTGATGCAGCGGGTCGATGTAGGGAAAGCGGTGGCGCATGGAGCGCTGCAGCGCGGCGTTGTTGGACAAGCGCTGTTTGTCGCCGGTGATCAGGCCCAGGGCCGTGGCGGTGCGCTGCCACTCGGCCTCGATGGTGGCGAAGATCTTCCTGCGCAGGCGTGCATCGCTCACCAGTTCGGCATAGCGCGAGGCCAGGGCCAGATCGCTTTTTGCCAGCACCATGTCCATGTTGGAGAGCAGGGTGCGAAAGAATGGCCATTGGCGTTCCATTTTTTGCAGCAGCGCAATGCGCTCCTTGCGCGACTTGGCGCCGCCCTGATTCAGATAGGATTCGACTGCCGAGCCGAAGCCGTACCAACCCGGCAGCGTCAGGCGGCACTGGCCCCAGCTGAAGCCCCAGGGAATGGCGCGCAGGTCTTCAATCTTCTGAGTCGCCTTGCGCGACGCCGGACGTGAGCCGATGTTGAGCTCGGCGATCTCGCGCAGCGGTGTGGAGCCGAAGAAGTAGTCGGCAAAACCGGGCGTCTCGTACACCAGTGCGCGGTACGCGCTCATGCTGGCTTGAGACAGTTCGTCCGCGGCCTGCAGGAAAGCGGGCGTGGCCGATTTGGTAGGTTGCAACAGCGTGGCTTCGAGCGTGGCCGCCACCAGGGTTTCCAGGTTGCGCCGGCCGATTTCGGGGTTGGCGTATTTGGAGCCGATGACCTCGCCCTGTTCGGTCAGGCGCAGTTGCCCGCGCACCGTTCCCGGCGGCTGCGCCAGTATCGCCTGGTAGCTCGGACCGCCGCCACGCCCCACGGTGCCGCCGCGACCATGGAACAGACGCAATTGAATGTTGTGGCTGTTGGCAAGCACGTCGAACAGTTCCACCAGCGCGATTTCGGCGCGGTACAGCTCCCAGTTGCTGGTGAAGATGCCGCCGTCCTTGTTGCTGTCTGAGTAGCCCAGCATGATGTCCTGCTCGGCGCCGGAGCGCCGCACCAGTTGCGCCACACCCGGCAACGCGTAGAAGTCGCGCATGATGGGCGCGGCGTTGCGCAGGTCCGCTATGGTTTCGAACAGCGGCACCACGATCAGGTCGCTGTGGGCCGCAGCATCGAGCGTGCCCTGCACCAGTCCCACTTCCTTTTGCAGCAGCAGCACTTCGAGCAGGTCGCTCACGGTCTCTGTGTGGCTGATGATGTAGTGGCGAATCGCCTGCGCGCCATAGCGCTCGCGCATGAGCTTGGCCGCGTCGAAGATCGCCAGTTCGGCCTGGGTGTGGGCCGAGTAATCCACGCCCAGCACGCGCAGTCGGCGCGCGTCGTTCAGCAGTCCGAGCAGCACTGCTCTTTTGGCCATTTCGTCCAACGCGCTGTAGTTGGCCTCGATGCGCGCCACCGCCAGCAGTTCGGCCACCACTTCCTCGTGCTTGTCCGAACTTTGCCGCAGGTCCACCGTGGCCAGATGAAAGCCGAACACTTCCACCGCGCGGATCAGCGGGTGCAGGCGCTGCGCCACCAGGGCGTCGCCGTGGTGCGTCATGAGAGATGCGCGAATCGTGCACAGGTCGCCCAGGAAATCCTCGGCCAGCAAATAGGCGTTTTGCGGCGCCACCGCGTGGCGCGCGGCCTCGCCCCCGGTCAAGTCCTTGAGCGTGGCGGCCAGGCGCGCGTAGATGCCGGTCAGCGCCCGGCGATAGGGCTCGTCCTTGCGGTGTTCGTTCTTGTCGGGCGAACTCTCTGCCAGCGCCTGCATCTGCGGCGACACGTCGATCAGCAGCGCCGAGAGCGAGAGTTCTCCGCCCAGGAAGTGGACCTCGGTCAGGTAGTGGCGCAGCGCGACTTCGGCCTGGCGGCGCAGCGCGTATTGCAGGGTTTGCGCGCTCACGTTGGGGTTGCCGTCGCGGTCGCCGCCGATCCACTGGCCCATGCGCAAAAAACTGGCAACCGGGTGTTGGCCCAGTTCGCGCTCCAAGTCGGCGTAGAGCTTGGGGATTTCGCGCAGGAAGGTCGATTCGTAGTAGCTCAGCGCGTTTTCCACTTCGTCCGCAACCGTGAGCTTGGACGTGCGCAGCAAGCGCGTCTGCCACAGTTGCATCACGCGCGAGCGCAACTGCGCTTCGTTGGCGGCCAGGTCGCGCGGCGTCACGGCGTCCTTGCCCGAGGGCGACAGCAGGGCGCGCAGCTTGATGTCGTCGCGCGCCGTGAGCGACAGTGCGATGTCGCGCTCGGCGTCCAGAATGCTCTTGCGCTGCACTTCCGTGGGGTGCGCCGTGAGTACGGGCGACACGTAGGCGTTCGCCAGCGTCTGCGAAATAGTTTTGGGCGTGATGCCAGCCCAGCGCAGGCGCGACAGCGCCACCTCGATGCTGCCCTCCTGGGTATCACCAGCGCGCTCGTGCACCGCGCGGCGGCGGATATGGTGGCGGTCTTCGGCCAGGTTGGCCAGATGGCTGAAGTAGGTGAAGGCGCGGATCACGCTCACTGTCTGGTCGCCGCTCAGGCCCTTGAGCAACTTCTTCAGGCTCTTGTCGGCATCTTGGTCGGCGTGCCGGCGAAACGCCACCGACAGTTTGCGGATCTGCTCCACCAGGTCAAACGCGGCGGCACCTTCTTGTTCGCGGATCACATCGCCCAGGATGCGGCCCAACAGACGGATGTCTTCCACCAGCGGACGCTCGTTCTCCTTGGCTTTGGTCAGCGCCGTGTGGCCGCGGGCGGGCGGGCTGGGCTTGTCGGTGCGGGTGGCGGATGGGTTCATGGGCGGACGGTCCACGGCATTCATGGGAAAGGCTTTCTTGTTGTGGGTCAACGCAGTGGCGGTACTGCGCACGAAGTGCCATGCTAGCATCCACGTCTGGAAAAATATTACCAACAGGTTACGACTTTGAGCCTCACCCTTCCCCCCCTCGTGATCGCCACGCGCGAAAGCCGGCTTGCCCTGTGGCAGGCCGAATATGTGAAATCCCTGCTGGAGCAACGCGGTCACGCCGTCACGCTGCTGGGCATGACCACCCGGGGCGACCAGATTCTGGATCGATCCCTGAGCAAGGTTGGCGGCAAGGGCTTGTTTGTGAAAGAGCTGGAGGTCGCGCTGGAACAGGGCCAGGCCGACATCGCCGTGCATTCGCTCAAGGATGTGCCCATGGACCTGCCCGAAGGCTTTGCACTGGCCTGCGTGATGGAGCGTGAAGACCCGCGCGATGCCTTTGTTTCCAACCGCTTTGCGAGTCTGGCGGAGCTGCCACAGGGCGCGGTGGTGGGCACGTCCAGCCTGCGCCGGGTGGCGCTGCTGCGCGCACTGCGGCCAGACCTGAAGATCGAGCCGCTGCGCGGCAATCTGGACACGCGGTTACGCAAGCTTGACGACGGCCATTACGACGCCATTGTGCTGGCGGCGGCCGGCCTCAAGCGCCTGGGTCTGGCGACCCGCATTCGGGCCACGTTCGAACCCGGCGAGATGCTGCCCTCGGCGGGCCAAGGCGCCTTGGGAATCGAAGTGCGCTCGGAGCGCCAGGATCTGATCGACGCGCTGGCGCCGCTCGCACATAAGCCCACTTGGTTGGCGGTCGCTGCCGAACGTGCTGTCAGCCGCAGCATGGGGGGAAGCTGCTCCATGCCGTTGGCCGCACATGCCACCTGGAGCGGGTCCGAGCTCACGATCCAGGCGGCCTGGGGCGAGCCCGACGAGGCCGCTGCGCTCTCGCCGCTGGTGCGGGCCGAACTGACGCGCCACATTGGTGACCTGTCGCGTGCCACAGCCCTGGGTGAGCAGGTGGCGGCGCTGCTGTGCGAAGGCGGTGCCCGCAGTCTGCGCTCGGGTCCTGCCTGAACCCGCAGCGGGCAAAGCTTGTTCAGGTCCGACGCGGAACCTGAATCCTGGGTTTCTTGTGAATTCTTCCCCGCCCCGCTCTTGCTCCCTGAGGGGATGGAGAGCGGCGGCAAACTCCCGAGGGGGTATCCATGGGCAAAATGAAAGTCGTCATCACCCGGCCTGAAGCGGACGCCGCGGCCTGGGTCAGGGCGTTGACTGAACGTGGACACGAGGTGTTGGCGCTGCCCCTGATCGAGATTCTGGCCGCACCCGATGCGGCACCCCTGCGCCAAGCCTGGCAGTGCTTGAGCCGGTACCATGCCGTAATGTTTGTCAGCGGAAACGCGGTGGCGCAATTTGCCGCGGCACAGGAGGCGCTCGCGCTCACTGCCTGGGCGCATCAAGCGCCACACACCCGAGCCTGGGGCACGGGTCCTGGCACGCGCCAGGCCTTGCTGCGCGCCGGTGTGAGCGCACCGCAGATCGACGCCCCCGATACCGGTCAATTCGATTCCGAGGCGCTTTGGCAGTTGGTGCAGGGCGGCGTTCGTGCGGGCCAGCGTGTGCTGATCGTGCGTGGTGGCGCTGCGCAGCAGGCGCTCACCCCGGGCGCGGCGGGCGTGGGCCGCGACTGGCTGGCCAGCGTTTTGCGCGGCGCTGGGGTGGAGGTCGACTTTGTCGTGGCCTACGGTCGGCGCGCGCCCGTCTGGTCGGCGCCGCAGCGCGCGCGGGCGCTAGCCGCAACAGCGGACGCATCGCTGTGGCTGTTCAGCAGTGCCGAAGCCGTTGGCAACCTGCGCCAGCTGCTGCCGCAGCAGAACTGGAGTGCAGCGCGGGCCATGGCCACGCATGCCCGCATTGCCCAGGCCGCGCGCGACGCAGGCTTTGGTGTGGTGTGGGAGTCACGCGCCAGCCTGCATCAGGTCGTGGCGTCGATAGAATCGATAGCATGAACTCCGCGACCGATGCCGATCCCGTCCCAGCCAGCGCCGATGCGCCCGCCAGCGTGGCGGTAGCACCCGCTCAGCCGAACCCGACGCCTGCGGCGGCTGCCGGGAACTGGGTGGTGCCGCGTTCTGTGGCCATTGCTTTCGTGCTGTTCTCTGGGGTGGCCATGCTGTTGAGCACGCTGCTGTGGCAAAAGTTGTCCAACGTGCAGGAACAGCTGGCGCGGCAAAGTGCAGACAGCGGCGTGCAGTCGTTGGAGGCGCGCACCGTGGCGCGCCAGGCGCAGGACCTTTCGCGCGAGACGGCAGCGCGACTGGCGGTGTCGGAAACCAAGATCAGCGAGGTCGCGCTGCAGCGCACCCAGTTGGACGAATTGATGAAGAGCCTGTCGCGCTCGCGCGATGAAAACCTGGTGGTGGACATCGAGTCTGCGGTGCTGCTGGCGCAGCAGCAAAGCCAGCTCACGGGCAGCCTGGAGCCGCTGTTGGCGGCCCTCAAAAGTGGGGATCAGCGCGTGGCGCGTGCGGCGCAACCGCGCTTGAATCCCTTGCAGCGGGCCATGGCGCGCGATGTCGACCGGCTCAAGGCGGCGACCGTGGCCGATACGCCCAGCCTGCTGGTAAAAATGGACGAACTGGTGCGCATGGCCGACGAGTTGCCCGTGGCCAATGCGGTGGGGCTGGGCAGCGCACCGGCCAGCGCTGCCAAGGCCGCGCCCGCGCCTGCCTCGTGGTGGGAGCGCGCCTTGACGATGCTGCGTGACGAGACCCGCCGCCTGGTGCGTGTGAGCCGCATCGAGCAGCCCGAGGCGGCGCTGCTGTCGCCCGAGCAATCCTTTTTCATGCGCGAAAACCTCAAGCTCAAATTGCTCAATGCGCGCTTGGGACTGCTGGCCCGCCAGACCGATGCTTCGCGTGCGGATCTGGCGGCTGCGGCTCAGGCCGTGGGCCGATACTTCGACCGCTCCTCGCGCAAGACCCAGGCCACGTTGCAGCTGCTGCAGCAGGTGCAGGCGCAGATGATGAATCTGGAGTTGCCGCGCCTGGACGGCACCCTGGCGGCGCTGGCTACAGCCGCTGCAGGAAGGTAGGCCTGATGCGCGCTGCCCTGTGGTTGTTGGCCCTGTTTGCCGTGGCGGTGGCAGCGGCCCTGTTTGTGGGTAATAACCAGGCCACGGTGACGCTGTTCTGGGCGCCATCGCGCGTGGACCTTTCGTTCAATCTGGTGCTGCTGCTGCTGCTGGCGGCGTTCTTGTTGCTGCACCTGGCGCTGCGCACCCTGGCGGCGCTGTTTGCGATGCCTGAGTTGGCACAGCGCTGGCGCGTTCAACACCGGGAGCGCAGCCTGTTTTCGGCATTGGTCGATGCCCAATTACACCAATACGCCGGGCGCTTCATTCGCGCGCGCAAGGCGGCACTGGCGGCCTTGCAGCAGGAGCAGGCGCTGTCACGTTCCGGCGAATCCAGTTTGGACTCGATCCGGGTGCGCGCTCTGGGCCATGCGCTTGCGGCCGAGGCTTCGCATGCGCTGCAGGACAAGGCCACGCGCGATGAACATCTGCGCCTGGCGCTGGAGCACCCGCTGCCCCGATCGGCACAGGAAGTGGGCGAAGGGGTGCAGATGCGTGCGGTGCGCTGGGCGCTGGACGATCGCGATGTGGTCACTGCGCTGGAGCGTCTGGAGGCGCTGCCGCAGGGCGTGGCTCGGCGCACACTGGCACTGCGCATGCGGCTCAAGGCCGCGCGCCTGGGCGGGCAGACGCGCCAGGCGCTGGAAACCGCGCGCCTGCTGGCCAAGCACCGTGCCTTCTCGCAAGCCGCCGCCGCCAGTTTGCTGCGCGGTCTGGCGCAAGAACTCCTGAGCGCCGCCTACGACCCCGATCAATTGTTGCGTGCCTGGAGTCAACTCGATGCCGACGACCAACGCCAGCCCGATGTCGCTTTGCATGCGGCGCAGCGCCTGCAGGGTCTGGGCGGCGACGTGGCGCTGGCCTTGCAATGGTTGCTGCCGGTGTGGGAGCGGATGTTGCTGCGGCCATTTGAATGGAGTGAGGAGCAGCGCGTGAAGCTGGTGCAGGTGCTGGAGTCGAGCCTGCAGGTGGCACCCTATGCGCAAGGCGCGCCCTGGCTGGCGCGGGTGGAAGCGGCGCACAGGAACCAGCCCAACGACGCCAACCTGCAATATCTGGCTGGCAAGGTATGCGTGGTGCACCAGTTATGGGGCAAGGGCCAGCAGTTGCTGGAGCTGGCGGTGCCCAGGTTGACCAACGTGGCGCTGAAGCGTCAGGCCTGGTGCACCTTGGCCATGTTGGCCGAGCAGCGCGGCGATGAAGTCGCGCTGCATGCGGCCTACCGGCAAGCCGCGTCCTTGTGAAGACCGTCAGTTCATTTGGCTAGCACGCGACGGATCGTGGCCGCCAATTCTTCCGCCTGAAATTTGGCGATGTAGGCGTCCGCCCCAACGCTCTTCACGTGACTTTCGTTGGTCTTGCCGGTGAGCGACGAGTGGATCACCACCGGCAGCCCCTTGAAGCGGGCGTCCTGTTTGATGTTGCGCGTCAGCGTAAAGCCATCCATCTCCGGCATTTCCAGGTCGGTCAGCACCAAGGCTACCTTGTCCAGAATGGTCTTGCCCTGCGCCACGGCTTCATCGGACATGGCCTGAATCTTGTCCCAGGCTTCCTTGCCGGTCTTGGTCATGATGAAGGGCGCGCTCATGGCGTTGAGCCCCTGCTCGATCATGGAGCGCGCGACGGCGGAATCGTCCGCCGCCAGAATCACCGTACCGGGGGGAAGCACCAGTGCCGCGCCGACGGTTTCCTTGCTGATGGGGGCTTCTTCCGACGGCATGACATCGCGCAGGATCTTCTCCACGTCCAGGATCTGGGCCAGACGGGTCTGGTCGGTGTTTCCGTCCAGGCGCGCCAGGCTGGTGATGAGACCGCCCACGCCGCTGCCCTCGGCCGGAATGATCTGGCTCCATTCCAGTCGCACGATCTCGTCCACCTCTTCCACGGCAAAGGCCTGGGTGGTGCGCGCGAATTCGGTCACGATCAGGATCGCCAGGCCGCGTTTGGGGTTGCAGCCGACAACCGCAGGCAGGTCGATCACGGGGATGATCTGGCCACGAATATTGGCCACGCCCATCACATGCTGGGGCGCATTGGAAATGGCCGTGATGGTGGGCATGACCAAAATCTCGCGCACCTTGAACACATTGATGCCGAACAACTCGCGGTGGTCCGATTGCGCCGCCTCGCCCAGACGGAACAGCATCATCTCGAACTGATTGGTGCCGGTCAAATTGGTGCGGGCATCGACTTCTTGCTGTACCGAATGTTTCATGCTGAGGGTCCTTGGGGTGTGCAGGAGGTAATTCAGGCTAGAGCATAGCGCGAATTACGCAGTGAACTGCAGCGCAGCCAGGCGTGCGTAGATGCCTTGGCGCGCAATCAGCTCATTGTGCGTCCCCTGCTCCACGATCTGCCCGTGGTCCAGCACCACGATGCGGTCGGCCTTTTGCACTGTGGCCAGCCGGTGTGCAATCACCAGCGTGGTGCGGCCCTGCATCGCTGATTCCAGTGCCGCCTGCACCATGCGCTCGCTCTGCGCGTCCAAGGCGCTGGTGGCCTCGTCCAGCAGCAGCAGCGGCGGGTTCTTGAGCATGGCGCGGGCGATCGCGATGCGCTGGCGCTGGCCGCCGCTCAGGCGCACGCCGCGCTCGCCCAGGAAGGTGTTGTAGCCCTCGGGCAGTTCTTCGATGAAGTCGTGTGCAAAGGCCGCCTTGGCGGCCGCTCGCACCTGTTCGTCACTGGCCTGGGGTGCGCCGTAGCGGATGTTCTCCAGTGCGCTGCTGGAAAAGATCACCGCGTCCTGCGGCACGATGCCGACCTGCTGGCGCAGATCGCTCAATGCCAGCTCGCGCGTGGCCACGCCGTTGAGTTGGATGCGGCCGGAACTGGCGTGCTCGGCGGGCGCCGCATCCGGGTCGTAAAAGCGCAGCAGCAGCTGAAACACGGTGCTCTTTCCGGCGCCGCTGGACCCCACCAGGGCCACGGTCTCGCCCGGCTGCACGTGCTGGCTGAAGTGACTCAGCGCGGTTTGCGTGGGGCGCGAAGGGTAATGAAAAGTCACATCGTCAAAATCCACCGAACTGCCGCTGGCGGTGACGCGCACCGGCACCGGATGCGGCGGTGAAGTGATCGGGGAGCGGCTTGCCAGCAGCTCCATCAAGCGCTCGGTGGCGCCGGCAGCGCGCAGCAAGTCGCCATAGACCTCGCCCAAAACCGCAAAGGCGCTGGCCAGGATGATGACGTAAACCGTGGTCTGGCCCAGGTGTCCGGCGCTCATGCGCCCGGCCACCACCGCCTGCGTGCCCTGATACATGCCCCATAGCAGCGCCGCGCTGGTGGCGATGATGATGAAAGCCACCAGCACCGAGCGCGCCTTGGTGCGCTTCACAGCCGTGGCAAAAGCGTCAAACGTGGCGGCGTCAAAACGGGCCGACTCGCGCGCTTCGGCGGTGTAGCTTTGCACCACCGGAATGGCGTTGAGCACTTCGGCCGCGATCGCGCTGGAGTCGGCCACGCGGTCCTGGCTGGCGCGCGACAAACGCCGCACACGCCGGCCAAACCAGACCGCGGGCAATACGATCAGCACCAGCAAGCCCAACACCTGGAACATCACATAAGGGTTGGTCCATACCAGGATGGCAAGCGCTCCCAGTCCCATGACCGCATTGCGCAGCCCCATGGAAAGGGACGAGCCCACGACCGACTGCACCAGCGTGGTGTCGGTGGTCAGGCGCGACAGCACCTCGCCGGTCTGCGTGGTCTCAAAGAACTGTGGGCTCTGCTTCAGCACGTGGCTGTAGACGGCGTTGCGCAGGTCGGCCGTGACGCGCTCGCCCAGCCAGCTCACCAGATAAAAGCGCGCCGCCGAAAACAGGCCCAACGCCGTGGCCACCGCAAACAGTTCCGCAAAGTGATCGCGCAGCGCCATCGCCTGAGCCCCCTTGTCGGAGGGCGCAAGGCCGCCGTCGATCAGGCTGCGCAAGGCGATCGGGAAGGCCAGTGTGGCGGCCGCAGCCAGTACCAGAAACACCAGGGCCAGCACGATGCGAACGCGGTAGGGACGAAGGAAAGGCAGCAGACCGGTCAAGGACTTGGGTGCGGCAGTGGCGCGCTGGCCGGGAATGGTGCTCATGGGATGCGATGGGTATGGATTGGAAGCGCTGCAAGGGGTGGAAGCTTAAACCGGAACGCGCACAAACGAGATACTGCGGGCTATTTCCTGCGCGCCGGGGCGATCCTGACCTGAGGGTCGCTATCCAGGCGACATCTTTTGGCTTTCACTCCACCATTTGGTGGATGCGCCAGCTCAGGCAACTGGCTATAACAGCCAGATCGTCATGAGAAGTGGCATTGCCGCGTGAACTCCATCAGCGCTGCACCTGCTGCTGCCCACAACAAGCCATCAAAAGGGTTCAGCCATGGCATTTTTCACGAACTCGGTACGGCAGCTGCAGCTTGCAAACGACGCGCTGGATGCCGGTGACTATGATGACTCGCAAGCTTTCGCGATCGAGGCGCTTGCCGATGCGCAGGCCGTCAACGACATTCTGGCCGAAGCCAAGGCCCTGAGCATCCTGGCTGAGCGTGACCGGCTGGTATCCAAGTGCCGGCGTGCGCACGAGTCGAGCCAACGCGCGGCCCAGCTGTTCCGCTTGGTCGGCGATGTGCGGGGCGAAGTTGCCGCGCTCACGATACTGGCCCAAGTCACAAGCTATTCTGGGGCGCAACGAAGACGCCATCGAGGCAGCGCTGCTGAGCATTCGATTGGCCGAAACTCTGACGCTGGACTTGCACACTGCCATGGCTCACAACCACCTCGGCGTTGCCTACCTATGGAGTCGAGATTGGGACCGTGCGCGCCACGCCTTCGACGATGCCATTCGAACGACCCGAACGATCACGCCTGAGGCTGGCGTGGGCTTGCCCCACCTGAATCAATGTCTGGCCGATGTGACTCGGCTTGCAGACGATGGCCCGCCATCGGGACGCCGCCCGCCAATGCAGGGCTTACGCGCGCTAGCTAGGCGTTTCGCGCAAATCGTCGAAGCCAAGCCGGGCGGAGCCTTGAGCTTGTCGTCCCAGGCGACGCTGGAATGCATGTCGCGCGTGGGCCTCGCCATCGTCCACATCTGGCTCAACGAGATGGACGAGGCCGAGCGCCTATTGGCAGCAGCCAGAAAGATCATGGACAGCGCTCCAATCAAACCCTGGCTGAACGTGTTTTACGCATGGGGACTGACTGAGCTGGCATGGGCATCGGGTGACTTCGTTTCAGCCCAAGCCGCCGCAGCCGTGCTTGTGCAATTGGCCACCAGCGTTGAGCACGAGCAAATGGCCGGCTTTGGCCTCCTTCTCGGCTTCCAAATTGCCGAGGCGCAGGGAAAAACCGCACAGGCACTGCAAGCGCTGCGCCAGCTGAGGCGGCGCGAACAAATGATTCGCGGGGAAGCGGTTCAAAATCGCGAGCGTGCGGTTCAGTGGCCGTTGGACGAACGTGGCATGGAAGCGAGTCCAAGCAGCATCCAGGTCACCCCGCACGCGGCAAAAATGGTGTGGATGTAAGGCCCGGTACTTGCCACCTGGCTTGGCGCCTGAGCAGCGGGCCCGTGGCAGCGCCAATCTCCCGTCCTCAGCAGCCCACGCTCAGCGCCTGAAGAGGCCTGCCGTCGTTGACGTCGAACACCACGAGGTTCACCTGGCGCGGATGATCTTTGTCGGCCGCAATGGCGCGCAAGCTCAGGCGCGCAGCACCCTTGCGGACGCCCGCAGCCACGTACTCGCGCACCACGAAATCGTGTTTCAAGAATTCGCCGCTGTTTTCACCCGCCTTGACCCGGGAATAGTGGTCATGTTCGGTCACAGTCCAGTACGCTGACCAGGCCATGGTGGTGTCGGTCGGCATCACGATCGCCTCATAAGCGTCCGGCCCCTGGCCCCGTATCTCGATACTTGCACGCGCCGCTTGCGCCTCTCCCAAGGCAGCAGGATAGCCACGCCAGTCCTTGCCGTTGCGCAGCACCTGGGGCGTGTAGATTCCTGCAAGATGATTCGATACGGCCAACTCGCGCTGGCGTGCCGTATGGGAAGGCTGGGCAAATCGGTCAACCCAGCCGATGTAGTCCCAATAGCCGACATGGAAGGCCTCAACCACAACACGACCTTGGGCTGCGGCTGCTTTCAGGCTCGAGACCCACTTGTCTGCAGGCGGGCAGGAGCTGCAGCCCTCAGAGGTGTAAAGCTCGATCACCGGGGTCAGTGTGATAGCCGAATGTGCTTGGCAGGCCGATGGCGCAGGTGCTGCCGCGTGTGCCGCTGCAGCCAGGCCCAAAGACAGTGCGAGCCCGAAGCGGGAACAAATGGACATGGTTGTCACTTTCAAAAGAGTGCGTCAAGCGCAGGGAAGGGCGGCGCTCGCACCAGACATTGGTCGCGGCGGCAGGTCACTCCTTACAAGCCGCGGCGGCCTTCACCCCGCCAGCCATTTCCACGCGGCCTTGACCGAGCGATCGAATGCAACGCCTGCAAGCGCACGCTCCGGTCACGCCAGCACGATTCGAGTCGTTAGGCGCGTCAGCCCGACTACGCCACCTTGAAATTGCCGAGCTGCTGCTCCAATCCATCGGCCTGGTGACGCAAGGCGTCGGCCGCAAGCTTGGTTTGCTCCACCAGCGCCGCATTTTGTTGGGTGGCACCGTCCAGATCCTGAATCGCCAGGCCGGCCTGCTTGACCCTTTGCGCCTGATCGCGCGAAGCCACTGAAATCTCGCCCAAGAAGGCGTTGATTTGAAGGGCATTGGTGACGACCTCGCTCATGGCGTGGCCAGCTTTCTCGACCACCCGTGTTCCACTGCGAACTTGCTCGACGCTGGCAGAAATCAGGCCCTTGATTTCGCGAGCGGCGTCAGCACTGCGCTTGGCCAGGTTTCTCACTTCGCTGGCCACAACCGCAAACCCGCGTCCCTGCTCGCCAGCACGCGCCGCCTCCACCGCAGCGTTCAGCGCCAGAATATTGGTTTGAAAGGCGATGCCGTCGATGACTGCGATGATGTCGTTGATGCGCGCCGATGAGGTTTGAATGTCGTGCATTGTGCCAACGACCGCCTCAAACACCTTGCCACCCTTCGTGGCGACATCGGCATTGCCGATGGCGAAAGTCGCAGCCATTTGCGCGCGTTCGGCAGTGGCGCCCACGGTGGCGCCAATCTGCTCCATGGTGGCGGCCTGCTGCTCTAGTGTGGCCGCGGCTGCTTCTGTGCGATCGGAGAGGTCGCTGCTGGCCGATGCGATGTCCGCGCTGGCGCCTTGCAAGTCGTGCGCCGATTGACGCACGTCGCAAATCAACGAATGCAGGGAGTCGTAGGTTTTTCCCAAATCGTGAATCACGGCACTGGGCTCGTCCTTGCCCCAAGGTTTGCCTGGACGTCGGCGCAAGTCGCCCTGCGCCATTTCACGCAGGTGAAGGCTGATCAGACGCAGTCCGCCCAGGGTGACAAGGAAGAATCCATAGAAAAGGTAGGTGGCCAGCATGAGCGCGGCCATGACCACGCCTGCCACCCACAGCAGGCGCTGCTCCATGTAGCCGGCGCGATGCTTGAGCAAGTCGTCCAGGGCCGGCAGACCTTTTTCGTAAAACGATTGAAGTCTCGCCAGGGCTGCCTCTCCACGCTCGTAGTATTTTTGCGGCGTGAGGTCGGACTGGCGTATCAGCTCTTCGTGATCCTTGGCAAAAAGATGAAAGGCTGCAACCTCATCCAACGCCGCCAGATCCAGTTGAGGCTTCAAGGCGGCATTGGCGGCAAGCGACCGCTGCAAATAGGTTCGGACCTGCTTGAGTCCGGTTTCAACCCCGACGGACCACACCAAGTAGCGCTTCTCTTCGTCAATCGAGAGCCCCGGATGTGCCACAGCGTAGGTTCCCCAGCCCCACAATTGCCCCAGGTCCTCAGCCAGCTGCGGCAGCGCCAGCACCATCACATCGACGAGATAGAAGCTGTCCAAATCCGGGTCCAGTACCAGGTTGGAGCGGTCGCCCATGAGATTGAACAGGGCCATGATGTCGGCGCTGACCGTGCCAAAAACGGTGCGTCCACGCTCATCCGCACCGCTGGCAGACTGTGCCGTGAGCGCCCAGGCTGCCTGAAGCTTGGCGAACTCGGTCTTCAGCTCAAGGGGGTCACCTGATTGGACGAGGTATTTGTCGAATGAAGTCAGGGCTCGGTCCGTATCCGCCCGAGCTGCCAGATACTGGGTGCGAGCATCGAAGTGTCCCAGCGTGGCCCGAGCCGCATTCAGCGTCTTCAGGACACCGGTATAGACCGGAATGAACTCCTTGAGGACGACAACACCCACGCGTTCCTTGTTGGTGAAGTCGATTTGTTCGTATTGCGAAGAGAAAAGAAAATATCCCAGCAGTCCCATTGGAATAAGAAAGACCAGGCTGATGAGTCGCGCCTTAGCTGCGAAATTCAGATTGCGCATGAGCCCCACGCCCAACGACCAGATGCCATGCACATCGCTCAGGCTCCTGCCTGATTCATTTCCGGTGGACGAAACATTCATTCAAGGTTCCTTCATGCTGAGCCTGTCATGACATATTCATGGGCATAGGGCGTCGAGTCTGGCGAGGCTAGCATCATGTTGTGTCAATGCGATGACATGACAAAGCCCCTGCCTGGGACGAGGCGTAGCGCGGCCGGTTCTGAACGAATACTTGCATGGACAGCAAGAGGTCTTCAAGGACCGTAGTTCCAGTGCCGCAAAACGGATCGCGTCGGCAACATCAGCTTGCGCCTGCTGAAGAACTTGGGCTTCCAGCACTGCCCAATTAGTGCTCACGGCACCTCCGAATGAGGTAGTGCTAAGGCCTCGAAGTCTGTACCTGCCCGTGAAACGAAGGTGGCGAGCAGTTGACCTGCCAGGTGTCGTTCAGATCACGCGTGCGCGAATCACGTGGGTGGCGGCTGCAATGGCCGACAGCACGGCCTGATCGGGCATGTTCTGGACGTCGACGATGTTGTAGGCCAGTTCGGCGCGGCTCTTGTTCATCATGTCGAGCACGTTCACTTTGTGCTCTGCCAGGATCGACAGCACGTGGCCCAGCACGCCCGAGACGTTGTCGTTGGAGAAGGTGATGCGCGCCGTGCCGGGCACTCGCGCCATGCTCACGGCCGGGAAGTTCACCGAGTTCACGATGTTGCCGTTTTCCAGATAGTCGATGAGTTGATTGGCCGCCATCACGGCGCAGTTTTCTTCGGACTCTTCGGTGCTGGCGCCGATGTGCGGTAGTGCGATAACGTCGGCGCGTCCCAGCATCGCCGGTTCTGGAAAATCGCAGACGTAGCGGCCCAGTTTGCCCTGGTCCAGGCTGCGCAGCACGGCTGCCGGGTCGACAATGGTTTCGCGCGCAAAGTTCAAAAGAATGGCGCCGTGCTTGATGGATGCGAGCGCGTCTTCGCCGATCATGTGGCGCGTGGCGTCCATGGCTGGCACGTGCAGGCTGATGTAATCGGAGCGCGCCAGCAGCGAGGGCAGATTCTCCATGCGCGTGACGGCATTAGACAGCCGCCAGGCCGCGTCGATGGACAGCGCCGGATCAAACCCCACCACCTTCATTCCCATGGCTAGCGCCATGTCGGCCACCATCGAGCCGATGGCGCCCAGGCCCACGATACCCAGCGTCTTGCCCTTGAGTTCGCCTCCGGCAAAGCGCGCTTTTTCCTTCTCCAGCAGCGCCGACATCTCGGCCGCGTCGCTCAGGTGCGTGAGCGTCTGCACATAGGCGATACCGGGCAGGATGCCACGCGTGGCCAGCAGCATGCCGGCCAGCACCAACTCCTTGACTGCGTTCGCATTCGCGCCCGGCGTGTTGAATACCACGATGCCCAGTCTGCTGTAGTCGGAAACAGGTACGTTGTTCACGCCCGCACCGGCGCGCGCCACGGTCAGCAACGAGGGCGGGACCTCCAGGCCCTGCAGTTTCTGGCTGCGTAGCAGATAGGCGTCAGGGTGACCGATATCGCCGCCCACTTCATAGCGCTGACGAGGGAACTGCTCCAGTCCCTTGACTGAAATCTGGTTATAGGTGCGAACCTTGAACATGGGCTGTGCCTCCAGGGTGAGGGCTTAGGCGCTGACCTGGGCGTAGGCCCAGCTCAGCCAGGGAAGAAGCGCCTGCAGGTCGGCCGATTCAATCGTGGCGCCGCACCAGATGCGCAGGCCGGCCGGCGCGTCCTTGTAGGCCCCGATGTCGTAGGCCACGCCCTCGACTTCCAGCAGCTTGGCCAACTTCTTCACCTCGTCTTCTGCGAGCTTGAGGGTCAGGCACACGCTGGTGTTGGAACGCGTGGCTGGGTCCTTGGCCAGGAAGGAGATCCAGTCATTGGCGGCGACGAAGTCGGAGATCAACTGCAGGTTGGCTTCGCTGCGCGCCATCGTGGCCTGCACGCCGCCCAGGGCCTCCACCCACTGCAGTGCGTCCAGGTAGTCGGCCACGCACAGCATGGAAGGCGTGTTGATGGTCTCGCCCTTGAACAGGCCTTCGGTGACTTTGCCGCCCGAAGTCATGCGAAACAGCTTGGGCATGGGCCACGCTGGCGTGTAGCTCTCGAGCCGCTCAACAGCACGTGGGCTCAAGATCAGCATGCCGTGCGCGCCTTCGCCGCCCAGCACCTTTTGCCAGGAGTAGGTGATGACGTCGAGCTTGTCCCAGGGCAGATCCATTGCAAACACGGCCGAAGTCGCGTCGCAAATGGTCAGGCCGGCGCGACCGGCGGGAATCCAGTCGCCGTTGGGGACCTTCACGCCCGAGGTCGTGCCGTTCCAGGTGAAGACCACGTCGTGGTCGAAGTTGACTTTCGTGAAGTCGCAAATCTCGCCATATCCGGCTTCCATCTTGGTCACGTTGGGCAGCTTGAGTTGTTTGACGATGTCGGTGACCCAGCCCGAGCCGAACGACTCCCAGGCCAGCACGTCCACGCCGCGCGGCCCCAACAGCGACCAAAGCGCCATCTCCACCGCGCCGGTGTCCGAACCTGCAACCACGGCCACGCGGTAGCCTTCAGGCAGGCCCAGAATGCGCGCGGTTTCGGAGCAGCACAGGCCCAGCGCCTTCTTGCCCAGCGCCGAACGGTGCGACCTCCCCAGCGTGTCAAGCTGCAGCGCCGCGACGTTGTAGCCCGGGCGCTTGCTGCACGGACCGGAGGAGAAATTGGGATTCTTGGGTTTGAGCGTGGGTTTCATCGAGGTGTCCGATAACGTGAGTGGAAGGCAAATGAAAGGGGCAAGCAACTCAGCCATGCCTGACCGGCTTGAAATGCGGTCGTCGAAAAACCATTGTAGTGAACCCGGGATGGGAGGCTCAGCGCTTCATCACCACGGCCGGCAGGTCCAGCGCCTGCACCCGCTGCGCCGACAGGCGCGCGTCCTCGGGGGAGTCGAACGGGCCCACCTGTATCGCCTGCAGCGCACCTGACTTCTTATTTACCGTGTGCCGGTGCACAGGCAACCCCGCCTCAGTCAATTTGTCATAGACCCTACTGGCGTTTTGCTCCTGGGAATACAGACCCACGGCCACGACCCATTGCTTGTGCACGTCCGCTGCGGTTGCGCCCGCCGGCGGTGGCGCCGGGCTCGGTGCTGGCGTGCGGGTCAGTGGCGCCACCGCACTCACCGCTGCAGTCGGTGCCGCTGCAGCTGAAGCCGCTGGCAGGGCGGCCGAGGCTGCGGGCGCGGCACTTGCCACCCTGGCAGGTGCGGGCGCAGACGCTGCCTGCGCCATGCTTGCTGCGAGCACCGGCACGCTCGCAGCGGCGACGGGCGCGCTGGCCGCGGCAGACGCAGCCACGGCAGCCGGTTGGACCCGCAGCTGGGTCGGTTGTGACAGTGGCATGCCGCCTGCGGCGACGACCAGCCAGGCGACGACAACGCCGGTGACCAGCCAAGCCAGCGCTGCCACCACCGCCGCGCCGCCGCCGCGGCCCCAGGTGCTGGAACGCTCCGCAAGTTGCTCCCGGGTCTGGCGGATGTCGGGCGCTGCTGCCAGCACCTGCGTCACCTGCCGATTGCAATGCCGGTAATAGAGCGCGTTGGCCCAGAGCGCGGGCAGCAGCGCCAGCGTCGCCAAATACAGTGCCAGCGACCCCAGGAGCAATTCCTGTGACGAACCCCACAGCAGCGGCAGAGCGCCGAAAAGTGCCAGTGCCAGCAGCACCGAAAGCGATGCAAAGAGCAGCGCTTCGGTCCACATGCGGCGAAAGGCAAGCCAGCCCAGGGGGTTGACGAAAGCCGCCCAATTCCAGCTGGCGCCGCCTTTGCCCGCCGCGTCGAAGCGGGCGAAATGCTCTAGGTAGTAGTCGGTGTGCACCGGGCCAATCAGCGCCTGATACAGCATGGAGGTCAGCGGTTGCTCGCTGCCAGCGCCTGGACGGATCAGGCCTATGTCCAGCGGATTTTGCGGCAGGACGGCGCCACACACCTGGCACAGGTGTGCCGGCTCCAGGTTGTCGTTTCCGCACTTCAGGCACCGCATATTGATAATTTATGAGTCACTTACATGGGTCGGCTGCAACGCGCACCGCTTCATGAAAGCTCGTCGATTCCCGTGAGTTTTGACATCCAGCAATTCCACATCGGTCTATTATCGTAGGGAGCTACACCACTGGCGCCGGCGTGGCGGCATTTGGCGCTGCGGCTTAGCGGTTTCGTCGCAGGCTGGTTTCGCCCCTGGGCTGACATGGGCACAGTAACGCCATCGCACTCACCTAGGAAACAGTCATGTTGAATCAGATTCTCTCCGGCACCCCGCGCTGGGTCTGGGTCCTGCTGCTGGTGCTGATCGGCCTGGGCTTAAGTCAGGTACGCGCTCGCCGGGCCTCGCTTGCACGCATCACGGCGTTGCCGCTGGTCATGGCCAGCCTGTCGCTCGCCGGCATGGCGAGCGCATTTGGCGCCGACCCGAAATTGCTGCTGGTCTGGTTGGCTACGGGCGGCCTGATGCTTGTGTCGTTGGCGCGCCGCGCGCCGCCTGAAGGCGCCCGCTACGATGTGCAGGCCCGACGCTTTACGCTGCCTGGCAGTTGGGTGCCGCTGCTGCTTATTCTGGGAATATTCCTGGTCAAATACTTTGTCGGTGTCGCCACTGCGATCCAACCCGCGGTGGCACAAGACCCGCTGTTTGCGTTTGCCTTCAGCGCGCTCTACGGCGTCTTCTGCGGTATTTTTCTGGCGCGGGCTGCGCGCCTGTGGCGCCTGGCGTTGCGGGAGATGCGCAGTCCCAAGCTGGGCGCAGCTTGGGGCGCCATGGGGAGCAGGTGAAAATGCGGACCATGAAATACCTTGGATGGATCGGCCTATGTGCAGCGGCATGGCTGCTGTGCGGCACGCTGGCACATGCCAGTGTGGATTTGACCGTGCCGAACTGCCCGCGCTGAACCCGTGATTTGAAACCATCCCCGATTCGGAAGTTGCTGCCTTGAACCTGACACCCGCCCCCAAATTTTCGTGGCAAGTGCTGTTGCGCCACGGCGTGCAAAACTTCGCCATTAACACGCTTATTGCCGTGGTGCTGTGGGCGAGCTCGCCGCACAGCCATTTTGACGTGCAGTGGGTCTATTCGCTGGCCATCGGCTTGTCGATCTGGCTCATCATCGACAACGGGCGCTTCGTGCTGGATCGGGACTCCCCGATCGGCTGGCCTCGCGGCTGGAAAGGGCTGGCACTGGTGGCTTTTGGCATCGTTGTGGGCTGTGTGCTGGGCACGCTCATCGGCGACGCCTATGCGCACCAACAGAGCTGGGAGCGCATCTTCGCCAGCGGAGAGTCCGCCGCCATGGTATTTCTGATGTCCTTTGCCATCGGCGGCGTCATCTCCTACCACTACTACGTGCGCGGCAAGAGCGAGTTCTACCAGGCTGAGCTGGCCGCCATTCAGGGGCACGCGGCCGAGGCGCAGCTCAAGCTGCTGCAGTCGCAACTGGAGCCGCACATGCTGTTCAACACGCTGGCGAACTTGCGCATGTTGATCAACAACGACCCGGCGCGCGCCACGCAGATGCTGGACCGGCTCATCGCCTATCTGCGCGCTACGCTCAGCGCCTCGCGCGCCACCAGTCACCCCTTGAGCGCCGAGTTTGAACGCCTGGGCGATTACCTGGAACTGATGGCGGTGCGCATGGGGCCGCGCCTGCGCTACAGCCTGGAGTTGCCGAACGAACTGGAGACGCTTTCCGTGCCCCCCTTGTTGCTGCAGCCGCTGGTGGAAAACAGCATCAAGCATGGTCTGGAACCCAGCGTTGCGGGCGGCAGCATCCGCGTGCAGGCGCAGCGGGTCGGCGCCACACTGGTGCTGACGGTGAGCGACACGGGCGTGGGTTTGGGAGACGCGCCGCTGCAGGAAGCCGGCTTTGGCCTGACCCAGGTGCGCGAGCGCCTGGCCACCGCTTACGGGCCGGCGGCGGCGATCGACTTGATGAACAATGGCCCCGCGGGCGCGTTGGCACGTATCGTCATTCCCTTGAAATCATGAACGAGAAACCCACAGCCCTGATCGCCGAAGACGAGCCGCTGCTGGCGCAGGCTCTGCAAGCCGAGTTGGCTCTGGCCTGGCCGCAGCTGCAGGTGCTGGCCGTGGTCGGAGACGGTGCCTCGGCCGTGGCGCAAGCGCTGCGGCTGGCGCCCGACGTGCTGTTCTTCGACATCCGCATGCCCGGCATGAGCGGGCTGGAAGCTGCGGCCGAACTCGCCGACACATGGGACGCTGGCGCCAAGCCATTTCCGGCGCTGGTGTTTGCCACAGCCTATGACCAGTACGCGCTGCAGGCCTTTGAAGCTCAGGCCGTGGACTACCTGCTCAAGCCGGTGCAGGCCGCGCGCCTGGCCAAGACCGTGGTCAAGTTGCAGGCAGCGCTGGCTCAGCGCGTGGTTGCCAGCGCTTCACTGGCACAGATGGAGCTGACACTGTCGCAATTGCGCGCGCTGCTGGGCGCCGGTGGCGCGGCCGCACAGGCGCCCGCTTCCGTCAGCGCCGTGGCGCCGTTGCATCTGCTGCAGGCCAGCGTCACCCACGCCAGCGGCACCAGCATCCGCATGGTGCCGCTGGCCGAGGTGGTGTACTTTGAAGCGGCCGACAAATACCTGCGCGTGCTCACGGCCAAGCAGGAATACCTGATCCGCACGCCGCTCAAGGACCTGATGCCGCAACTCGACAGCCAGTGCTTCTGGCAAATCCATCGGGGTACCGTGGTGCGCGCCAGCGAAATCGATTCGGTGTTGCGCGACGAGTCCGGCAGGCTCAGTCTGAGTCTGCGGGGGCGTCCAGAGCGGCTGGCGGTGAGTCGGCTGTACGCGAATCTGTTTCGTGCGATGTAATACGGCCTTATCGAGAGTATCCAGAATACTCGACAGCCACGTTCGCCACGCCAACTTCCTCGTCATTGCGACGCGGCAGTCGCAATGACGAGGAAGTTCGTGGCCCGTATGCATTGTCGGCCACCCGAAACCGGCAGCTCGCAATGACGCCATCTTTGCTAAGCCGATGGCTTGAATTTCGGAAAGAGCAATAATCAGCTGAGGACGGAGCGTTCGCTTCTTGGTCAGTCCCACAATCCATCATGAATATGTTTGAATCCTTTTCGCAAAGCTACGTCATTGCCCGCACCAAATTTCTGGAGGCAGCCAGCGCAGCAGGCGCACGCCTTCAGTCCCATGTTCATCCGCTGCCAGGGCGCGACGGTGAAACGCTGGCGATGGATGTGGCGCTGGACGGCCCCGCCGATGCCGACAAACTGCTGATCGTGAGTAGCGCCTGCCATGGCGCGGAAGGCTATTGCGGCAGCGGCGTGCAGGTGAGCGCGCTGCACGACTCAGCCTGGCGCGGTCGGGCAGCGGCACAGGGCGTGGCCGTGCTCTACATCCACGCGCTCAACCCCTATGGCTTTTCGCATGTGCGGCGTGTGACGCACGAAAACGTGGACATCAACCGCAACTTTCAGGACTTCACGCAGCCACTGCCGACGAATCCGGCCTACCGCGAAGTGCAGGCGCTGCTGCTGCCCCAGACCTGGCCGCCCGGTGCGGACAATCAGGCCGCGCTCGAGGCCCACGTCGCCCGCGTGGGCATGAAGGCATTACAGGCCGCGGTGACCTCTGGCCAGCACGAATTCCCCGATGGCCTGTTCTTTGGTGGGACGGCGCCCACCTGGAGCAACATCACGCTGCGCCAGGTGCTGCGCGACTACGGCACTCGCGCCAGCCGCATCGCCTGGATCGACATCCACACCGGTCTGGGCCCCAGCGGCGTGGGCGAACGCATTTGCGCCAGCAGGGACGACCCGGTGGCGCTGGCGCGCGCGCGCGCCTGGTGGGGCAGCGACGGCCACACGCCGGTGACCTCGATCTATGACGGAACCTCGACCTCGGCCCTGCTCACGGGCTTGATGTGGAATGCCATTTACCAGGAATGCCCGCAGGCCGAGTACACGGGCATCGCCCTGGAGTACGGCACTTATCCGATGGAACGCATGGTCGCAGTGATGCGCTCCGAACAATGGCTGCAATTGCATCCTCAGGCTGATGCGGTGTTGGCGCGCCAGATCAAACAGGACATGCTCGACATGTTCTACGTCGACACCGATGTCTGGAAGGCGCAGATACTGGAGCAGGCCCAGGTCACGCTGCGCCAGGCGGTGCAGGGTTTGTCGGCGCTGAGCTGAAACCCTTAAACCGGCACGGCCGCGCCCGACAATGGAGCGTTCGCGCTGGCCACCTCCACCGACCCGCGTTGGCGCGACTTGACGCGGTAGAGTGCACCATCGGCTTTGGCGATCCAGTGCTCATGGTGGTCCATGTCGGCATGCGGCAAGGAGATGCCAAAGCTCATGCCGCTGCCCGTCATGCGCGCATCGATGGCGGCCATCTCGTAGAACGCGTTTTGCACCCTCTGCACGAATTCCAGCGCCATGTGGCTGTCGGTGAACGGGAGCAGCACGGCGAATTCATCACCACCAAAGCGTGCCACCACGTCAGCGCGTCGCGCCTGCACCTGCAGCATTTGGGCCACCCTGCGAATCAACTCGTCGCCCACAGTGTGGCCATGGGAATCGTTGATGAGCTTGAGATCGTCGATGTCCACCATCACCAGCGCAATCACCTTGTCGTGGCGCAAGAAGCTGTCGAACTCCTGCGCGATGCGGTCCTCGAAATAACGCCGGTTGTAAACGCCCGAGAGTCCGTCACGTTCGCTCAGGTTGCGCAAGGCTTCGCGCTGGCGCTTCATTTGCCGCAGCATCTGGTACATGATGGAACCAAACAGGATCGGGTATAGCAGCAGCAGCGGCCCGGCCGCGAGTTGGGTCGTCAGGCTGGGTTGCGCTATGAACTGCCAGTCCCAGAGGAAGCCGCCGAGGATGGCGCACAAGGCGCTGGACAGCAGGCTCCTGCGCAACAATCGACGCCCACCCACACCGGCCGCATCCATGGTCGGCATGGACAGCAGGATCACGCCGGGAAGCAGCTGAAAATGCATGGCGGCGAACCAGAACCCGGCCATGGCGGAGTCGATCAGGCAGTTGCGCTTTTCCGCGACGTTGGGGTTCGCCTGGCTTTTGGCCAAGTGGTAGGCCAAGTGCGGCCAGACCAGGGCATTGAACAGCACCAGGGCCCAAAGCCAGGCTGATGTGGGAACGCTGAGCAGTGCACCGCCCACACACGCGAGCGACAACAGCATGCGCACCACCCGCGCTGGGTAGACGCGCTTGGGGAGCGTGAACTTGCGTTCAGACGAATGCGAACCAGGCGGCGTCATGGTTTATCAACTTGACTTACATCATAGTTGAAGACCCGGTTCGCGCTAGGGATTATTTTGCCAACCCGGCACTGACAGCGCCGGGCCCGGCGCCGCCCTGCTGCAAACCCTCAGTTGGGCGCCAGCACCGGCTCGGCTTGGGTCCGGGTCGCCAGCGACACGCCGGTCTTCATGACGAAGATCTCGTCGCGAAGTATCTGTACGGCTTCGAGCAGCAGCACGTCCTTGGCGTCCTTGCGTGCCTTCTCTGCCGCCAACTCCTTGCCCAGAGTGCGTTCATTCGCCTGCAAGCCGTCGTCGCGCTGTGCCTGGCTCGGGCTTTTCAAGGGCAGGCCCGCCTTGGCGCCCTGCGCGTGGGTTTCGCGCGCGGCCTGGCGTGCTTCCTGGGCATCGCGTTCCGTGCGGCGTTCGGCCTCGTTCAGCGAGATCAGATTCTTCTCGCGTTGGCGCTTGACCTCGGCGATGTCTTCTTGCAAAAACTGGAAGTCCTTGTCGGCCTTGACGCGCGTGTCATGCAGCGTCAGTAAGGCGGGGAGCACGCCGTTCAGGTTCCCCACTGGCGCGTAGTCGGCGGGCTTGATCTGCACCCAGGGCAGGGCGTTGTCAAAGCTTGATTCGCCGAAGTCCGCAGCATCGGTCGCACTCGGGAAGGCGATATCGGGGAGCACGCCGCGAAGTTGCGTGGTGCCGCCGTTGATGCGAAAAAACTGTGCAATCGTCATCTTCAACTGGCCAAATTTGGACTGGTCGTTCTTGGCGACCCGATCCAGATCAATCATGGTCTGCACCGTTCCCTTGCCAAAACTCGGTTCACCGATGATCAATGCGCGCCCGTAGTCCTGCATCGCCGCAGCGAAGATCTCGGACGCCGAGGCCGAGCCACGATTGATCAGGATACCCACGGGTCCGTCCCATACGACGCTGGCGCGAACGTCCCGCTCCACCGAAATGTCGCCGCTGGCATTGCGCTGCTGCACCACCGGCCCCTTGCCGATGAACAGGCCCGAGAGTTCGACCGCTTCCACCAGCGAGCCGCCACCGTTGTTGCGCAAGTCGATCAGCACGCCGTCAATCCCGTCCTTTTTGAACTCGGCCAGCAGTTTGGCGATGTCGCGGGTGGCGCTCTTGTAGTCCGCTGCGCCGCTTTGACGGGCCGCAAAATCCTCGTAGAAGGAGGGCAGCGAAATGACGCCGATGCGGTGCGCGCGGTCGCCCTGAGTGACGGTTTGCACCGACGACTTGGCGGCCTGCTCCTGCAGGCTGATCTTCTTGCGCACGAGTGAAATCTCCTTGTGCTTGGCATCGGGGCCGGCCTCAGCCGGCAGCACGTCCAGGCGTACCACCGAGTCGGCCGCGCCGCGAATCAGCGCCACGCTGTCGTCCAGGCGCCAGCCCATGATGTCTGCCATGACGCCGTCTGCGTTCTGCGCCACGCCCAGAATCCGATCCCCGACTTTCAATTCGCCCGACAGGCTCGCGGGCCCTCCGGGCACGAGTTCACGAATGGTGGTGTATTCATCGACCTCGGACAGCACGGCGCCGATGCCCACCAGCGACAGGCGCATGGAGATGTTGAAGTCCTCCGCGGCGCGCGGCCCCATGTAGTTGGTGTGAGGCTCGATCGCCATGGTGTAGGCGTTCATGTAGGTCTGAAAGGCGTCGGAGCTCTTGATCTGATGGATGCGTTTGAGTATGTGTTCGTAACGCTTGTCCAGCACCTCGACAATGGCCGCGTCCGCCTTGCCCGCCAGCTTGAGCCGTAGCCAGTCGTTCTTCACGCGCTTGCGCCAGACATCACCCAGCTGCGCGTCGGACTGCGCCCAGGCCTGCTTCTCGCGCGAAAAAGAGTAGCTTTCGCTTTGCTGAAAATCAAAGCCCTGCTTCAACAGCGAACGCGCATAGATCAGGCGCTGGGCGGCGCGCTGTTCATAGAGGTTGAACATCGTGAACGGGATCGCCAGGTCTTCCTTGAGAAGGGCCTGGCCGAGCAGGCTTCGGAAAGCCGAAAGCTGGTCCACGTCGGACTGGATGAAGAACAGTTTTTCGGGGTCCAGCGACTTGAGATATTTGTCGAATATCTTCACCGACAGGACGTCGTCCACGGGCACGGCCTTGTAGTGGTAGCGCGACAGCAGTTCGGCTGCCAGATGGGCCGCCTGTGCCTCCTGCTGCTCGGGTTTGAGTTCCGGTGGCAGCGGCGCAGCGGCGTCGAGTACGGCGCCGTGCGCGGCCAGCGCCAGGCTGAGGACCCACCAAAGCAGTTTCTTTTTCATGAGTTTCATTCCCGATTGACAGCCACGTTGGTAGACAGCGATTCCCTGCTCGCACCTGGCTTCAGGCCGGGAGTAGGGTGACGCGATTTCAACACACAAGCCCATGCGCTGCAGGGGCAACTGTGCTCGGAGCTGTGCCAAAGGCAAATGGTTCCCTACGGCGTGCCGTTATTGAGAGTTCCAGAATACGTGACAGCCACTTCCGTCATGGCGACTGCCGCGTCGCAGTGACGAGGAAGTTGGCGTGTCGAACTTGCGCTAGAAACTCCAGGTCCCCATCAAGTAGGCCTGGCGCTGAGTCGGCAACTGTGCCAGCACGGCGTCACGCGGCCCGCCATTGGCGCGCAATCCGCCCTGTATCTGCACCTGGTCGCCCTTCCACAGCAGCGCGGCCGTCAGCATGCGGCCGCCGTCCGCAGGTTGGTACAGCCAGTCCAGTGAAGGCTGCCAGGCGTCAAGGGCCCAGCTCGCCCGCAGGTACAGATTGCTGCGGCGCAGGCTGCCAGAGGCGTTGAAGGCGTCGGTTTGCCACGCCAGATTGCCAGCCGCCGCAGCGCTGGGCGCGCCCAGAGAGGGCAAGCGCGTCAACAGGGCATTGCGTGTGCCCCAGGTGGCCCACTGGCTGTCGGACAGGGCCGTGCCGTCCCACCAGGCTTCGGCCAGTACGCTGAGCTGACTCTCGTGGGTCCAGGTGCCGCCAATCAGGGCCTGCACCGGGTGCGCCACGCTCGCCGTGCCCCAAGGGTCGGTGTGGACCAGACCTTTGGCAAGGGGGTCGATCGTCAGGCCGTCGGCGCGTTCCAGCCAGCGCGCCGAGGCGTGCAGCTCCATGGCATCGCTGGCAACCCAGGCGAATGCGCCGCCTGCACTGGCGCCGGTGTGAGCGCCCAGACGCGCAAAGCCGTGCCAGTCCACGTTGCCCTGATGCTGGTAGACGCGCGCTGCCAGGGCCG
Source organism: uncultured beta proteobacterium (assembly GCA_903909815.1). Taxonomy (GTDB): domain Bacteria; phylum Pseudomonadota; class Gammaproteobacteria; order Burkholderiales; family Burkholderiaceae_C; genus CAIKVZ01. Next base: position 60,592 of record CAIVXG010000186.1, read on the forward strand.
GTTCCTCGGCACCGGTCTGTGCACGGGGCTTGGTCGGATTGACCCAGACCCAGGACCACGCGCGGTCGGCGTCAAAGTGTTCTGCCATCAGCAGCGGGCGCCCTTCGTCCAGCGTGTCCACCAGCGAGCGACGCTCTGCTTGTTGCACCATGTCATTGGGTCGAAACGCGTAGCCCACATCCCAGGAGACGATCTTCTTGCCGGCACTGAACTGCCACGCGCCCGCATCGTGCGTGGCCACCAGCTCGTTGAACCAGGCCCGGCTTTGCGTGGCCACGCCCTGCTGGGTTTGCTGCTGCAGCGTGGCGCTGGCGCTCCAGCCCTTGCCGCCGCCGTGCAGCTCGGTCGCCAGCGTGGCGCCGTCGCCAGGTAGTGCCACCGTGCCGGGAAGCAGCTTGTCAGCAGCCGCCAGCGGGCCTGCGCTGTTGGCCTGACGCTGGTCCCACTGCAGCCGCATCTGGCCGCTCAGGGGTGCTGCTGCCGTGTCAGATTGCGCCGCCGCCGCGGCGCACAGGGTGAGGGCGATGGCGCCCAAGGTCAGGTTTCGCATGGTCTAGTCAAGAGAAGGGTTGCGTACGAGGAACATGGGATTGAGCCACTCGGGCGGCACTTGCCTGTCCTTGCGGCTGAGGTAGCGCACCCGGGTGGTCTTGTGGTTGCTCACCTGGTCGCTCAACACCATTTCCGTCACCATCGTCGGGGCCAAGGGCTTGTCCATGACAAAGCGTGCCTGTTTGGCCAGTTTATCCGATAGCACGTACAGATCGGCGCGCACAGGCTCGTGCCGCGTCTTGCCCATCCACAGTTCGATGCGCTGGTAGGTCACGCCCTTGCGCAGCGCGGCCAGGCTCAGGTGCAGGCAGGTCTGCTTGCTAGCGCTGGACTCTGCCGGGTCGCAGGGTTCTTCGCCCACGAGCTTGCCGCTGTAGTCGTCGGCCCAGCTCATGGTGGCGATGTCGCCGGTGGAGGCGTCACCCAGCAGTTTTTGCATGGGCGTGATGCGCAAGGGGCGCTGGCTCTCGGGCATGAGCAGCCAGAAATCGTCGCCCAGCATCAGCACTTTCTGGCCCTTCTCTGCGGGGCTTTGCATCAGCACCAGCGACTGGCGCTTGGCCTGCGCAAACACCTTGTAGCGGCGCTCCTTGTCGGGCGTGCCATCGGCGTTGACCACATTGATCTGGGTCTCGACCTGGAGGTTGTCTGAGCTCATACGGAACTTGTCCGTCGCCTTGAGCAGGCCAGCCACGTCCTGGGCTTGGGCGGCGAAGGCGCTGAGGGCCGCGCCGGCGAAGATGATTTTGTAGAGTAGTTTCATGATGTGTCTTTGTTAGGGTTCGTCATTGCGAGGCTTCACCAATTCGTCGTTGCGAGGCTTCCCCAATTCGTCATTGCGAGGCCGAAGGCCGTGGCAATCCATG
>CAIVXG010000187.1 GCA_903909815.1 uncultured beta proteobacterium
CAGCGCCTCATGCGCGGCATGTTTCTGGCTGGGATGGCGCCAGGGCCGAACACAAGCGCGGCGCACCCACAGCACAAGGTGTACCCCTATTTGCTGCGTGGCGTGCCTGTGGTGCGGGCGAATCAGGTCTGGAGTACGGACATCACCTATGTGAGGCTGGAGCGAGGCTTTGCCTACTTGGTGGCAGTGATCGACTGGTACTCCCGGCGGGTGCTGAGCTGGCGTATCAGCAACAGCATGGAAGCGGCCTTCTGCGTGGACTGCCTGGAAGACGCCTTGCGCGAGCATGGAAAGCCCGAGGTGTTCAACAGCGACCAGGGCAGCCAATTCACCAGCGATGAATTCACGGGCGTTCTCAAGCGCGAGGAAATCACCATCAGCATGGATGGTCGGGGCCGAGCCTATGACAACATCTTTGTCGAGCGGCTTTGGAGAAACGTCAAACATGAAGACGTGTACCTCAATGGCTACGCCACAATGGGCGAACTGTTGATTGGGCTGACTAAATACTTTGCCTTCTACAACACCGAGCGTCCGCACCAGTCCTTGGAATATCAAACCCCAGAGGATGTTCACAAGACATCAAGCGGCGGAGGTGCCATGATCGTGGATAAATATCGGACCAAAGAAAGACTCCCAGTTACGCTTCGCTCCAGCGGGACTGACTTCGAGGAATTCAGGATTGAGAATGAGCCAGCAATACCAATTGCAAAAACCGGGGCAGCGCCGTCCAGCTGCGAGAAGTCGAGTGCAACTTAAACTACCTTCAAGTCTGTCCTGACTCTGGGGTCCACTTCACCCAGATGATTTTTGTGGACCCGTCAACATCGGAAATCCCGGCGAGTTCACGATGCGAGCGCTGGCAGAGCAGGTGCTTATGCTCACCGGGGGACGGTCGAAAATTGTTCATCGCCCCCTGCCCTCGGACGATCCGCGCCAGCGCAAACCCGATCTTGCATTGGCCGAAAAAATGTTGAATTGGCAACCCACTGTGCCTTTGCACGATGGACTTCAGAAAACTATTGCCTACTTTGCAGGCTTAGTCTAGCCCTGAAGATGCGATGGAACATTTGACCGCCTTTGTTTCCAGCCGAGGTCTGCTAAAGTCCTGCGGCGCCCACAATGCGAAGCCTGTCTCTAGCAACTCGCACATTGACCCGGAATTGCTGCGTTTTCACAGACCCGGCGGCTCAATCTATGTGTGCACGGACGCGCTGCACAACTTTTCCGTAAACTTCTTGCCGCTCATTCGTGAGCCTTTTGTGCTTGTAACTGGTGACAGCGATGCGCCTGTAACCCAGTCCGTATTGACCAGCCCTGAAGTGAAAGCGATTCTGGGAAGCGACCATTTTCTTGCTTGGCACGCGCAAAATCTCTGCGCAACGCATGCCAAGCTGTTCGCACTTCCTATCGGACTGGATTACCACACAATGTGGGAGCGTCCCGGACTATGGGGCATCACAGCCGTGTCAGCGATCTCCCAGGAGAACTCGCTCATCAATATCCTGGCTGCCTCACCAGAGTTCAACCAGCGCTACCTGACTGCATATTGCAACTGGCATTTCGCGATGGGTCGGGGTGACCGACAGGAGTGCGTGGAGAAGATCGAAAAGTCGGTGTGCTTTTTCGAACCCACGGCTGTACCGAGAAACAGTACCTGGCTACGGCAAGCCGAGTGCATGTTCGTGCTGAGCCCGGAGGGTGCCGGTTTGGACTGCCACCGGACATGGGAGGCATTGTTGCTTGGCTGTATCCCCATCGTCAAAAGAAACGCCCTGTCAAGTCTGCTAGCTGATCTTCCGGTTCTTGTGGTCGAGGACTGGACCGAAGTTAACCATGACACCTTGTTTGAATACATTAAAACACTTGCTGATCGTAAATTCGACTACTCAGAGAAGTGGCTCGGTTTGTTTGAACAGCTTTTCCCGAAAGATAAGTGGAACCATGGCTGGGTGAAAGTGCTCGGGAAAGCACCACAATCCTAATCGGTTTTCTCTTCGGTATTTTTTCTTTGCAGATGGGGGTGTCAGCGCG
>CAIVXG010000188.1 GCA_903909815.1 uncultured beta proteobacterium
ACGCCCTCAGGCGAAGTCTGAAGAAAACGAAAACAAGCCCGAAGAAAACGCGTCAAAGACGATGTTTGGAAGAAGACGGGGACCGAAGAATACGCACGTTCACTCCGGCTAAATCACGACAGATTCGGCCCGGCGGCCACAACATTGACGCCTTGCGCGGCCAGCAGGTGCGCCGCCTTGATGACCTCGGTCAGAATCGCGCCAGAACCCATCAGCGTAACTTCCTTAAGAGAAATATGGCCGTAGCCCTCGTCAACATTGCGTGAGTAGCTAGCAAACTTATAGCATCCCCGTACCACATCGGCCTCAGCTCCTGCCGGCAGATCGGGCTGGGCGTAGTTCTCGTTCATCAGCGTGACGTAGTAAAAGACATCCTTCTGTTCCACCAGCATCTCGCGCATTCCGTGGTCGATGATGACGGCCATCTCACCGGCAAAGGCGGGGTCATAGGCTTTGCAGTTGGGGATGGTAGCTGCCACCAGGTGGCTGGTTCCGTCCTGATGCTGCAGGCCTTCGCCGCCCAGCGTCGTGCGTCCAGACGTGGCGCCCAACAGGAAGCCGCGTGAGCGTTGGTCGGCGGCGGCCCAGATGGCGTCGCCCACGCGCTGGAAGCCGAACATGGAGTAGTAGATGTAAAACGGCAGCATGGCCAGGCCGTGCACGCTGTAGCTGGTGGCCGCCGCCGTCCAGCTGGCGATGGCACCGGCCTCGCTGATGCCCTCTTCCAGAATTTGGCCGTCCATGGCTTCGCGGTAACTCAGCACCGAGCCTATGTCTTCGGGCTCGTAGCGCTGGCCGACGCTGGAGTAGATGCCGACCTGCTTGAAAAGATTGGCCATGCCAAAAGTACGCGCCTCATCGGCAACGATGGGCACGATGCGGGGGCCCAATGACGGGTCCTTTAGCAGATTGCCCAGCATGCGCACGAACGCCATGGTCGTGGACATTTCCTTGCCGGCTGCCGCCGTGGCAAAGGCAGCGTAGCTGGCGAGCGCCGGCACCGGCACCACGTCCGCTTCGGTCTGGCGGCGCGGCAGGTAGCCACCCAGTTGTGTGCGCTTGTTGTGCAGGTAGCGCATCTCGGCACTGTCATCCGCAGGTTTGAAGAATTCGAGGTTGGCGGCTTGCGCGTCGGTCAGCGGCAAGTTGAAGCGGTTGCGGAATTCAATTAGCGCGGCCTCGTCCAGCTTCTTCTGGCTGTGCGTGGTCATCTTGCCTTGGCCGGCCTGGCCCATGCCATAGCCCTTCTTGGTGTGCGCCAGGATGACAGTGGGCTGGCCGCTGTGCCGCGCGGCCGCGGCATAGGCAGCGTAAATCTTGACAATGTCGTGGCCACCGCGTTTGAGTCTGTCGATCTGCTCGTCCGTCATGCCCTGGGCCAGTTGCTTCAGCTCTTCGTTCTGGCCAAAGAAGTTGTCGCGGTTGAAGCGGCCATCCTTCGCAGCAAAGGTCTGCATCTGGCCGTCCACGGTATTGGCAAAGGTCTGCACCAGCGCGCCAGTGGTGTCGCGTGCAAACAGGCCGTCCCAGTCGCTGCCCCAGACCAGTTTGATGACGTTCCAGCCTGCGCCGCGGAACAGCTTTTCCAGTTCGTCGATGATGCGGCCATTGCCGCGCACCGGGCCGTCCAGGCGTTGCAGGTTGCAGTTGACGACCCAGACCAGGTTGTCCAGCTTCTCTCGGCTGGCCAGCGTCAACGCGCTCATGCTTTCGGGCTCGTCCATCTCGCCGTCGCCAAACACACCCCACACCCGGCGCTGCGCGGAGCGCACCCCTGACGCATTGGCGGTGCCTCCGCAATCGAGCAGATTGCGGTCAGTCAAGTAGCGCATGAAACGCGCGTGGTAGATCGAGCTGATGGGGCCTATTCCCATGGAACCGGTGGGGAACTGCCAGAAGTCGGGCATCAACCAGGGATGTGGGTAGCTGGAGAGGCCCCGTGCGCCCTGGTCTGGCGCGGTGATCTCTTGCCGGTAGTGGGCCAGATCGGCCTCGTTCAAACGCCCTTCCAGAAAGGCCCGCGCGTAAACACCCGGTGCGCTATGCGGCTGGAAGAACACCAGATCGCCACCGCGTGAGCCTTTGAAGAAATGGTTAAAGCCCACCTCAAACAAATCCGCCGCGCTGGCATAACTGGCGATGTGGCCGCCCAGTTCACCATACGCGCCGTTGGCACGCGCGACCATGGCCAGCGCGTTCCAGCGCATCAACGAGGCGAGTTTTTCTTCAATCGCCAGGTCACCCGGAAAGCTGCCTTGCTGCTCCACCGGGATGGTGTTCACATACGGCGTGGCCAGCTCGGGCGACCAACCAACCTGCGCAGTGTGGGCCAGGCGTACCAACTGGTCCAGCACAAAGCGCGCGCGCTCCGCGCCATGGGTGGAAACGACGGACTGGAAGGCTTGCGTCCACTCTGCGGTCTCGCTGGGATCAATGTCGACAGGGTCAAATGAAATTGCAGGTGATATGGTCATGGCATCCAGCGGTAGGTGTCGAAGTGTTGGGGGGGCGTGCCCCGAAGTTATGTCGAAATAGAAAAGGTTAAGGACCGCCTCATCCACAGGCGCACCAAGCATCAGCCGGTCGACTTCAGCCCATATTTGTCCAAAATCATCCTGATTTTTCCCTCCAACATCAACGCCCTCAAGGCATCGTTGAACTGGTGAAATTGTTCCTCTTTCACCTTCTTGCGCGACAGACCAATGCCATAGTTGATTTTTTGAAGGTCACCCGCCCACTTGATGCCTTGAATCCCCTCGGTCTTCAGCAGATGCAGCCCCACATCCCGATTCATTACAGCAACCGCAGTGTCAGCCGTTCCGTACCGTCCACCCGCCAGCATTCGCAACACCCTGACATTGCTGATTGCAATGTCAGCCTTGCCAGTTGAGCCAGATTTCAATAGCGTTTCCACCGTAGACGAAATCCCGGATGGGCCGTAGACGCCCACCGTGTAGCCATCCAAATCCCTTGGTTGTGAATACTTCAGATTTGAGGCATTCAAGGTGAAGAATGAAAAGGCGCTTTCTACCACCATGTCGGAAATGTAGAAGTTCTTTTCCCGCTCAACCGTGTGAAAAAAAGGGATGATCCCGTCAACTTCGCCGCGCTCCGCCATGATGTAGGCCCTTCGCCACGGGAATACTTCCAGGCTACAACTCGCGTGGATGCGATCACACACGGCCTGCAATATTTCCGCAACCGGTCCAACGACCTGTCCCGTAACTGCGGACTCAGTGACGAACGGATGCAGCGGCTCCGTCACAAAACGCAACTCCGTCGCAAGCGCAGCGTTGTACCCAAAAAAGGACACCAGTGCTGCTACAAAAAGACTACGTCGCCGATTCATCGCCCGCCAATCTTGAACGTGGATACTGCCCTGGCTAACTCCTGTGCCTGCTCGCGCATGCTGTCTGCGGCCGCAGTCGATTGCTCCACCAAAGCAGCATTCTGTTGCGTCATTTGATCCAACTGTGAGATGGCTGCATGGATTTCGTCAATACCATGGCGTTGGTCCGCCGCCGCCGCGCTGATTTCACCCACGATGCCCGAGACCTTCTGGATGCTTCCTACAATTTCGCCCATTGTTTGCCCGGCCTGCGCTACCAGTTGGGTTCCTATCTGCACCCGCTCAACGCTATTTCCAATCAGCCCTTTGATCTCCCTCGCGGCAGCTGCGGACCGCCCCGCCAAGCTGCGGACTTCGCTGGCAACCACAGCAAAACCGCGGCCCTGCTCACCTGCTCGGGCCGCTTCAACCGCAGCGTTGAGGGCCAGGATATTGGTCTGAAAGGCAATGCCATCAATGGTTCCGATGATTTCGGAAATTCTTGCCGAACTGGTTGAAATGTCGTTCATCGTCGACACCACCTGCGCGACGACGGCGCCACCTCGATTGGCAACTTCGGCGGCAGAACCAGCCAACTGATTGGCGCTACTGGCCGCCTCTGCGCTCAAACGCACGGCGTCCTTCAACTCCTCCATGGAAGCCGCCGTTTCTTCCAGGTTGCTGGCCGTTTGCTCGGTTCTATTGCTCAAATCCAGCGTACCACTTGCGATCTCGCTAGAAGCACTGGCAATCGACTCACTGCTGGAGCGTACGCCTTGCATGACAAGCTCAATGACTTCTACAAAAGCATTGAATGCGCGCGCAATTTCAGACAACTCATCCTGCCCATGCGCAGACAAACGCTGCGTGAGGTCACCTGTTCCTGAGCCGATTTCTCGCATGGCGTCGCGCACGCGTGCCAAGCCGCGCAATTGCGCGTTGACCATGAGGGACGCCAGTACCGTTGCCGCAGCGCCCACCAGCAACAGAACAATCGCTGCACTAGTGAGCAACTGATTCAGGCGCTCCAGCGCCTCGGACTGATCGGCGGCGGTGACCAAAATCCATTCGGTACCCGCGACTGGCCGTGCCTTGAGCAGAAAGCTGTTGGCACCCACAGCTGCTGTTGCCGGGGGCAGGCTCTTATCCATCGCCTGATCGATGACTACCTGCGTCAATTCATTGGACAATTCCGACAGGGGCTTAAGCGTCAACTCCGTGCGTGGGTGAGCAATGATGTTGCCGGCCTTGTCAATCAAGAACGCAAATCCGTTGGGTGTTGGTTTGATCTTTTGCAGGTCGGCCAAAACATTTTCCAAAGTGACGTCGGTGCCCGCGACGGCTATCGTCTGGGTGCCCTCCTTGACGGCAAACGCAAATGTCACGACCAGCTTCTTACTGGCAGACGAAATGTAAGGCGCAGTGATCACCGGCGTTCCAAGCCGGTCGGCCAGCTTGTACCAGGGGCGGCCAGTAGGATCAAACTCCGGTGGGCGATTGCGGGAAGGCACTGAGATCATGCGCTTGTCGACGTGCCCGATGTATGCGATATCCAAGCCACCGGACTGCAGCGCCTGCTGCAGTGGCGCTGCGGGATCCGCCACTTTCGCAGCCGGGGCCAACGACACTGCGATGTCCTTCTGTACCTTTACCCACAAGGCAATTCGCTCACTTTGGGATTGTGCCGTGTCGGCCAGCGCAACATTGATGTCTTCGAGTATGAAGGAGCGGGCCAGCCGGTAGCTGGCCAATGTAGCCACCGCAATGGCCATCACAACAACAACCACACTTCCGCTGATCAAACGAGACTTGATTGTCTTGAACATAGCCTGCCTTATTGAAAAGAGAAACTTTGCGCCCGTCTGCTGCCCCGTCAGGGCGACAGCACGACCTTGTGTTTGGCGTTTTCTTGCGCCTTGTCCGGGTTAAACCACCAGGCGCGGCGTTCTCCCTTTGCCCAGAGTTTGGCTTGGTCGTTCTGGTGCGGCTGGAAGTGGCGCTCGCTCACCCCACCGACCAGAATGGCTTCAATCTTGTCCGGGTCCCCCATGTCTGCCACGATCTGCATCGACTGAAAGAAGATGGAGTCGTAGGGCTTCTGGAAGTCGTAAATGCCGCGCTGTAAGGTGTCACTGCTGCCACCGCGCTCCAAAGTTATGCCACCCAGCAGTTCCTGGCCAAAGCCGTTTCGGCGCAACGGGCTGACAAGGCGGATGGTGTGGGATTTGCCCCATTGCCATTGGTTCGGGTCTTTGCCTTGCAGTGCTTCCAGCTGGGCGCGCGCACGGGGTGCGGCGCTGCGAATCACGTCGGCCAGAGTTTCGCGTTTGTCGGGTGTGCGGGTGTCGTCAAACCATGCCGAGTCGGGTGTCGCCACCATGGCATCAAATCGCTGTTGCCAAAAGTACCAGTTGGAAAGCATGTCGTTGGTGACTTCTTCGCCGAGCTTGTCGATAAAGGTGCCCCGCGCAATTTCACGGTACAGCGCCTGGTAGATCAGCGGGGCGGCTGCGTTGGCATCGTCGACACCGTTCCATTTTTCCAGAATGGTGACCAGGTCGCGTTGTGAGGGCTCCGCTTTCAGCGCATCTACGATGGGTTTGCGCAGCGCATCGCTTTGCAGGTTGCGCCTGTCTTCCATCAGTTTCCAGTCGTCATCTACTGTGAACTTCTGCGCGGCACCGAGCACCTGCCCCATGCGCTGGTAGCGGTAGTTGGGCGCCACGTGGTTGGTGTAGTACCACGGGTAGTTTTCCGGGCGGGTGTCGTTGTTGGCGGTGCCGACCCAGGCCCGATTCGGGTTGAGCATGCCGGGCATACGGTCTTTCGGAATGAATCCGATCCAGTCGTCGCTGCCGTCGGCCGGGGGCAGGCGGGGGAAGCCACCATCGGCACCTTTGCGGATGGGGATAGCACCGGATGCGCGGTGGGCAATGTTGCCCTGGTCGTCGGCAAACACAAAGTTGAACATCAACAGATCAATCTTCTGCACCGCGCGGTCAAAGGCAGGTGCATCCTTGGCGGTTAACAGGGCCTCAATGCCCAAGTCGGCAGGCAACACCTCGGCATCGGTGGAGCGCAAGGCCAGCAGTTTGTCGCCCTGTGGGCCCAGCCCGGCGTGGTCGCTGATGACGGGGCCACGCTTGGTGTAGCGAATCTTGAGTTCCTGCTCGCGCATGCCGCCGGGGGCGCTCTTGTCCTTGATGCGAATGGTCTCGGTAATCACCTTGAATGGCACGCCCTTGCCATCATCCATGTACTGATTGGGGTTGCTCGGGTCGATGCGTTCGACATACAAATCCTGCACATCGCCGTAGGCATTGGTCACGCCAAACGCCACATGCTTGGTGCGCCCAACCAGGATGCCGGGCATGCCGGGGAAGGCTGCGCCCACGGCCTGAATCTCGGGTGAAAACAAGCCCACGGGATGCCAGGTGCCGGGCAGCATACGGTTGTCCAAGTGCGGATCGTTCGAGACGATTGCTTTGCCGGACGCGGTGCGTGACGGGCCCACGGCCCAGTTGTTGGAGCCCAGCCCTTGCGGGTTCAGTGTTTCCGGCCCAGCCAGCAGTTCGCGCCATTTCAGACCCAGTTGGGCGGTTTGATTCTGTGGGGTTGCGTTGGCGGCCACAGGAGCCAGTGGCGCGGTTTTCCAGTCGGGATTGATCAGCAAGGGGGAAATTTCCTGCGCACGGGCGGCACCTAGTTTGTCAATCAGTTCTTGCGCCACCACCTCTGTTTTGAAGTTCGTGGCGTGTGTGTAGTGTCCGTAGTGCACCAGTGTGGTCAGATCGGCCACATCCCAGACACGAGGTGTAATGCCGGCCAACTTCAACTCGATCGGATGATCCGCAACCTGTGTAGTAATGTATGCATTGACGCCATCGACATAGTTCTGGAAGAAAACCCGCGAACTAGCGTCGAGTTTGGTGGCATGCAGGTCCCCGTTGCGGCGCAGCCCGATTACGCGCATGCGGATATCGCTTGGTAGTGCATCGGGTCCAAACGTCGCTGCCAGTTCACCGCGCCAGCTGGCACGCAGTAGCTCCATCTGCATCAAGCGATGCTGCGCGGTGACAAAGCCCTGTGCCTTGATCAGGTCCGGCGTGTTGGCGGCAAAGATGTAGGGTGTGCCCAACTCATCGCGCAACACGGTGACTGGAGCGCTCAGGCCAGCCAATTTCATGGCGCCGTCGACCTGAATCTGGCTCGACGCGCGCAGCTTGGCATAGCCGGCGGCCAGACCGATCGCGACGAACGCCAACAAAGCTAGTCCAAACCATTTGAGTTTTTTCGCCATATTGTCTCCGTCCTCTGGTTTACGTCCGATCAGCTGTGTGCATGGCTCTGGCGGTTGCCACCGTATGCAACGCCAACGCCTCCGTGGAATCAATGACCGGCACCGCCACATCCGCCTGCGTCAGCACGACAGGGATCTCCGTGCAGCCCAGCACAATGGCATCTGGCCTGTGCTCCAGCATCTCTTGCACCGCCTGGAGAAACAGTCTACGTCCCGTAGCAAGGTCGCCGGCCTTGACGGCGGCTATGGCGGGCAGGACCATTGTTTGCAATGAGTGGTCAGACGCATAGATCCACTCCCACGCATCGCCCAGGCGCCTGGAGTAAACCCCCATGTCGGAGGTAACCGCGCCACCCAGCACGCCGACCCGGCGGGCACCAGGTACCTGTACACGCAAACGTGCTGCCACGGCGTCGGCAATATGCACGATGGGCAAAGTCGTCTGTGCCGCCAGCGCGTCATACCAATGGTGGACGGTGTTGCAGGGCATAGCGATCAGCGCACAACCTGCGGCTTCGAGTCGGCGAATGACCTCGGTCATGGCGGGCATCGGGTCAGGGCCACCACGGTAAATGGAGGCGGGACGATCCGGAATTTGCGGTGACGAATCCAGCGTAGTAGGAAAATGCTGCTGATCACAGCTAGCGGGAGTAGCCTGCACCAGCTTGACGACAAATTCAGCCGAGGCCAGCGGCCCCATACCGCCCAGAATTCCAATACGCGGTAAAGCAGTGTTGGTCATATTGATCAGTGCGACAGGATTTTTGCCAGGAACGATTGCGCGCGTTCAGACCTCGCTGTAGGGTTTCCGAAGAACTCGTCTTTCGTGCAGTCCTCCACGATGCGCCCCTGGTCCATGAATATGACCCGGTTGGACACCTTGCGCGCAAAGCCCATCTCGTGCGTAACGCACATCATGGTCATGCCCTCGCGCGCCAGGTCCACCATCACGTCCAGCACTTCACCCACCATTTCTGGGTCCAGTGCAGAAGTGGGTTCGTCAAACAGCATGCACATGGGGTCCATGGCCAACGCACGCGCAATGGCCACCCGCTGCTGCTGGCCGCCCGACAATTGACCAGGGTACTTGTCCTTGTGCGCGGTTAGACCGACGCGGCTGAGGTACTTGAGCGCGTATTCCGATGCCTGCTCACGGCTGCGACCCAACACCTTGATCTGCGCAAACATCAGGTTGTCCAGCACGCGCATATGGGGAAACAGCTCGAAATTCTGGAACACCATGCCCACATGCGATCGCAGCTTGGAAAGATCGGTCTTGGGGTCCCCCACCGATATGCCGTTCAGTAGGATTTCGCCTTTTTGAAACGGCTCCAGTCCGTTGATGGTCTTGATCAGTGTGGACTTACCCGAACCGGACGGCCCGCAAACGACCGTGACATCGCCCTTCTTGACCGACAGGGTGTTGTCCGTCAGTACCTGAAAGCTGCCATACCACTTGCTGACGTTTTTGATTTCAATCATGGGAATGTCTCTTTGAAATGCGATGGGATACGGCTAGCGAACAATGGCCAACCGGGCCTGCAGATGCTTCACACCAGTGGACAGTGTGTAGGCCATGACGAAATACACCACGGCTACAAACAAATACATCTCCACTAGTCGGCTGTCGCGGCGCGCCACCTTAGAGGCCGCGCCCAGAAAGTCCGGCATGGACAGCACATAAACTAGGGACACATCCTGAAACAGGATGATGGTTTGCGTCAGAAGTAACGGCAACATGTTTCTGAAAGCCTGTGGCAACACCACATAGACCATCAACTGCCAGTGCTTCAAGCCCAGCGCATAGCCCGCTGACACCTGCCCACGCGAGATAGACTGGATACCGGCCCGCATGATTTCGCAGTAATAACAGGCTTCGAACATGATGAATGTGATCAGGCAGGAGGCAAATGCCCCCACTTTCATGGGCTGACGCGAACCCGTGACCCACTGCCCTATGTAGGGCACCAGAAAGTAGAACCAGAAGATCACCAGAATCAGCGGCAGGGCGCGAATCAGGTTGACGTAGGCCCCCGCTACGGACGACAGCACTTTAAAGCGCGACAGCCTTGCGATGGCCAGCAACGTACCCACCACCACGCCACCGACCATGGCATACAGCGTTAACTGCAGCGTGAACGCCATGCCTGTATAAAACAGGTATTCCCAAGAACGCTCGATTACATTGAAGTCGAAGTTTTCAAACATGTGCCACCTGCCTCGTCAATGCCCCGCCCCGTGCGCGCCGCTGATCAGTCCGGGCACCGCCAACTTGCGCTCCAGAACACGCATCAGTTGCACGATGCTCACGTTCAGAACGATGTAAATCAGCGACGCCGCCGCGAAGGCCTCAAAGACCTGAAAGGTATAGGACTCCATGGCCCGAGTTCGCGCCGTCAAATCCATCAGACCAATGGTCAAGGCGACCGACGTGTTCTTGAAGATATTCAGAAAATCACTTGTCAACGGCGGCAAAATGATCCGCAGGGCCTGAGGCAGCAACACGTAGCGGTAGGTCTGTGCCAGGGTCAGCCCCAACGCCTGTCCCGCCATACCTTGGCCGCGCGGCAACGCCTGAATGCCTGCCTTGACCTGCTCGGCAATGCGCACCGAGGTGTAGAACGCCAGACACACGACGGCGGTATAAAACGGCGAATCCGGCATCTGCTTGAGCGTGTCACCCCAGCTTGTTGGTAACAGCTCGGGCAGCACGAAATACCACAGCAGCATCTGCACCAGCAACGGTATGTTACGGAAAATTTCCACATAGACGTTGCCCAGACGCACCACCCACTTGTGCGGCGTGGTGCGCAGCGTACCTACCACAATACCCATCGCCAGGGCCAGTACCCAGGCACACAGCCCCGTGGCCACGGTCCAGCCCAGCCCCGAGAACAGCGAAGTTAAAAAAGTGCCCGTTCCCTCCGGGTTGGGCGCCCAGAAGATGCGCCAGTTCCATTGGTAATTCATAGGATCCCAGGTGGCGACAGTACGTGCTTATTCGTAGTCTTTGGGGTCAGGAGAATCGGTGGGCTTAGCAAAGGCACGTTTGAGATTCGCGCTGATCGGCATATTTAGGTTAATGCCCTTGGGTGGTGTCGGCGACATGAACCATTTGGCGTAAATCTTCTCGATCTCACCGCTCTTGGCCAGCTGCGCAACTGCATCGTCGACCACCTTCTTGAACGCCGGATCGCCCTTGCGCAGCATGATGCCGTAGGGCTCAATCGATAATGAAAATTTCGACACGGCGTAGTCGCCTGGCGATTTAGAGTTGGCGATCATGTTGTAAATCAGTACGTCGTCGGTTGTGAAGGCTGCGGCACGACCGGTTTCCACCATTAGGAATGCCTCCGGCAGGTCCTGCACCCCAGCGATGTTGATGCCCAGTTGCTTCGTCGTGTTCTGCTCCGTTATCACCCGGATGTTGGTACTGCCAGACGGAGACACCACCGTCTTGCCCTTGAGGTCAGCCAATGATTCCACCTGCAATGTCTTTTTGAACATCAGGCGACTGGCTGCGACAAAGGTTGTGGGCGAAAAGGAAACCTGTTTCTGGCGATCTGCATTGTTGGTGGATACGCCGCATTCCAGATCGACGGTTCCGTTGGAAATCAGCGGAATACGTGTTGCAGGGGCGACCGGATTGAGGTTGACCTTCAGCGCGGGCATTCTTAGCTCAGCCTTGACGGCATCCACGATCTTGTAGCAAATGTCCATGGAGTAACCAATGGGTTGCTGCTTGTCGTCCAGATAGGAAAACGGACTAGCTGCATCCCGGTAGCCCAGCGTGATCGCACCGTCGGCCTTGATCTTTTCCAGTGTCTGCCCCTGTGCGGCGAAAATGCTCAAGGCCGCCACAGCAACAGAGATTCGAAGTGATGTTTGCATTTGTAGATTCCTTTTGCAATAATTGTTCCTGTATGTTAATTATTTTGCTTGCGGAGAAACTTAGGTGAAACCCTTAGTTGCTGTTACCGAGCCCGCCGGCTCCGCCGAACTTGTGGCAGACCCCAAGCCCCTCGCCCTCTCATTGGAAAAGTGTGTGGGGGCTGCCGTGCGTGCACTTCGCCTGCGCCACCAGCTGACCATTGCCCAAGTGGCAGAGAGCGCAGACATCAGCACAGGCATGCTTTCCAAAATCGAAAACGGCCAGATTTCCGCTGGTATGGACACGCTTAGCCGTGTCGCGCGGGCATTGGGCAGCACTATGGCGATGTTGTTCCGGACCTACGACGTACCTCCGGGTGCCGCCCATCTAGTCAAGAGAGGCGAGGGCATGCCCTTTCTGCGGCAGGGAACCCGACCAGGGCATACCTTTGAGTTTTTGTCCTACGATCAGGGGCCAACCAAGGCGTTTGACGCCTTTCTGGTCACCATCACGCAAGAATCTGACAACCTGCCCACAGTCGAGCACCCTGGCACGGAATTGATCCACGTATTGGAAGGGGTCATGGAGTACCGCAGTGGACAAGCACTCTATCTGCTTGAGCCCGGAGACACCCTGACCTTGAAAGGCGAGGTGTTGCACGGATTTGAGCGTCTGGTGCAGTTGCCGATTCGGTTTTTGTGCACCATCGTCTACACAGGCACACCAATTTGAAGTGCATGGCACAGGCGATCCGGTGAACCCGGCAGGGAATATTCTTGGGCAGTCACCACATTGAACTGCGGCTTGACGCCTATGCTGGCGAGGGTTTTCACACTGACCAAGTGCTAACCGCAGGCGTGATACTGGCCTTCAGGTAGTTAAAACGTATATCCACGGGGGGGGGGCTGATTGTGATTTTGGACTTGCGTACAGTCATCGTCATGGCTGCCATCAGCTGTGTTCTCATGGCGATTGTGCTTTTCGGGGCATCCAAGGTTTACCCGCGGTCCGTTGGTGGGTTGACACATTGGGGGTGGGGTGCCTTGGGCTTTGGCATCAGCGGCATACTGATTGGCGCGAGGGACCTGGCACCCGCATGGCTCAGTATCTTCGTGGCCAATATGCTTTTTGCATGCTCGTATATCGCGTGGTGGCGGGGTATGCGCTTGCTGCAGGGCAAGGTGCTTTGGCCAATCCATCGTTGGTATGTAGCCTTGACTGCCGTAGCGGCGATCCTTGCATACTTTACCTTTGTACAACCCGACATTGCACCCCGCTTGGTATTGATGTCCGGAATTTCAAGCCTGTTCTATGCCAGCATGGCTGTGTTGGTGGGGCGGCAGGATCATCGTGGGCGGGGGGAATACTTTTTCATAACCTTGATGGTGCTGGGTTTCCTTGCGACGCTAGTGCGGGTGGTTGCCACGGTAGTGAATCCAGCAGGTACCGAAGCGCTGTTGACACCCTCGACTCCGCAAATAGCCTACTTGATAGCGTACAACCTGCTGGGTTTGATGGATGGCATCGGATTCTTCCTGCTGGCCACCACCAAGCTGCAATCGGAATTGCAGCAAATGGCCGACCATGACTCCCTCACCGGCGCCATGAATCGGCGCTCACTCATGAACAAGTTGGCCATCGAAGTAGCGATCGCGCAGCGAAAGTCCCGAACTATTGGACTTATTGTGATGGATCTGGACCATTTCAAGCAGATCAATGACACCGTTGGGCATGACGGTGGCGATCAGGTCCTGCGCCACTTCAGCGCACTGATTGCCAAGAGCAAGCGCCCGCAGGATCTGTTTGCACGAATGGGTGGAGAGGAGTTCGTGCTTGTATTGCCAGACACCGATATGCATGGCGCACATCTGGTCGCTCGACGCCTGCATGTTGCCCTGAATAGCCCTCCTAGTGATGACGTGGCACGGTATACCTGCAGCTTTGGCGTTGGCACTTGGAAAGGGCACCCCGTGTCTGAGGAGGATTCAACATTCCCACTGGAATGCATTGAAGCTTGGTTCAAGCGGGTCGATGATGCGGTTTACCGTGCAAAGGCCGCTGGACGCAACCGTATCGAGCTGGTATTAGATGTCAACTCTCCTGATCAGTAAGAAATGGGGCTCGTGATTGTCAAGGTCAGCTTTCTGATTCTAGGGTGTTGGATCTCGAGAAAATGCATTCTCTGTAGCTACGTCCGCAATGGGCACAAAAGAGCCACCGCCTCACGGGTTCGGACACGACCGTCCTTGGACTGACGTAGGTAAAAAAAGTTAGGCGGCGGCGTGCGTCGGCTGCGCGACCAAGCGCACGCCAAGGGCTGCGCAAACACGGCTGACTGTATCGAAGCGCGGTTCGCTGCCAGGTCGAAGTGCCTTGTATAAGGCTTCCCTGGTGATGCCGGAATCCTTCGCAACCTGCGTCATTCCCCGCGATCGTGCAATATCGCCGAGCGCAGCCGCCAGCAGCGCTGCGTCATTCTCTTCAAGAATGGTTGTGAGGTATGCAGCTACGTCTTCGTCGCTGCTCAGGTACTCGGCTGCATCGAACTCGGGAAGTTCGGAAATTTTTATTCTTTTGGTCATGGTTCAATCCTCCAAACACTTGGCAAGTTCGATTGCCCGACTGATGTCAGTTTGCTGCGTTGTCTTGTCTCCACCTCCAAGCATCACGATGAACACGCCACCCCTTTGGACGTAGTACATACGCCAGCCTGGACCGAAGTGTTCGCGCATCTCGTAAACACCTTCGCCCACCGACTCCACATCGCCCAAGTTGCCGAGTTGTACCTTACGCAAGCGCTTGTTGAGGCGCTGCCGGGTCAGTCCATCCTTCAGACTTTTGAGCCAGTCGGAAAATTCTTCAAGACGTTTTACCGTGAAGGTCATGTTGCAAGTGTAATCGAATGATTACATTCCGTCAAACCAAGCTACAAGCGAACACAAGCGTTTCCGGGCGCAGTTAGATTGACCGTCTGCGCCGCCCCAACAATGAGTTCGCACCCGCTTCACCACCCTTTGCCCGAATCAAGATGTTGGCATCCAGAACGATCGCTTTGTTGCTCATGCCGTCAGTGCTGCAGGATTCTTGGGCGTGCTTGCCCGTTTGCGGGCGGTTTTGAATTCGGCGACCACGGCGTCCACATCGATGCTCTTCGCGGCAAGCAAGCGATCCAAGGTCTTGCTAGCTCTCTTCAATGCCGCAATGTCGGCTTCGGCCTGGCCGTGGGTCGGTATGAAGTACCCAATGGTTTGACCATGGCGAGTCACCGCTACCGGCGTGCTCGACGCGATGAACTCCGCCATGCCGGCTCGAAATTCCCGAATGCCTACTTTGGTTGCTTCCATCAATCTTCCTTTGCGTTCAAACAGCGTTTGTGGATCACAGTGTACACAATACGGCAAACGGAGCATAGTGGCAACCCCTTCATTCTCAAGGAGATTTGTCATGGATAACACCGTCAGTCAGACCAGCCGGCCTCGCGAGCCCTGGAACAAGGGCAAGCTGGTGGGGCAAAAGGCCCCTTTCAAGCTTCGGGAAATCTGGGCGATCCGGGTGTGGCTTCAACTGGAGCACCGCACCAGGGAGTTAGCGCTGTTCGATTTAGGCCTGGACAGCAAACTGCGCTCCTGCGACCTGGTAAAACTTCGGGTGCGGGACATTTGCCACGGCGATCGCGTAGCCGCTCGCGCGACCGTGATGCAGCAAAAGACCTCCCGGCCAGTCCAGTTCGAAATTACGGAGCAGACCCGCACCGCAGTCGCCGATTGGATGAAGATGCGAAACCTTCATTCGGAGGATTATCTGTTTCCGAGCCGG
>CAIVXG010000189.1 GCA_903909815.1 uncultured beta proteobacterium
ATCGCCTGGACTACGGAGCGATACATCGAACTTTCTATGCGCTATCAAGGCAAATCGGCCTGCGTGCCGATGGTGACCATCATGGGCCACGATTGCATGACATGCGCCATCGATTCGCAACGAACACCCTTGTAACCTGGTGAGCGCGAGCAAGAAGTTTGAGGGTTTGAGTTGCAGATTCGGTGAGGGTTAAGGGTCTTTTCAGCAGAACAGGCGGCGCGCCCGCCGTGGACAAATCACCTGCCCACAGGATGAACCTGTGGACAGCCACTGCGTGGTGCGTGATTTACCCACCGCTCCCCGATCGACGCCTACGGCCTGACGCGCTTGCGCTTGCCAAACAGCCGTTTTTTATGAATGCGATGAAGTCAGACAGCCAAAGCCAATACGGTGGGCGAGTTTGGCGTGTATTGGTTCAGCCGCTGGGACTGAGATACGGACGGTGGTGTGTCAGTGATCAGGCGGTCGGTGTCTGTGGGTCCAGACGGGCTATGAGTTCAACGAAGACAGTCATCAGCTCAGGGTCGTGGTGCTCGGGGGCTGCGCGCATGAATTCCACGACCTGACGGTAGCACTGGGCAGCCTCGCGGTTGAGGCCGCGAGCCTCGTAGACCATGCCAAGGCGGTCATGGCCATCATGGACCTCGGGGTAGCGAACCAGAAGCTCGCGGGCGGCATGCTCGGCCTCATCAAGGCGCCCGGCATCGATGAGGCCGATAACGGCATTGGAATCCTGGTCCAGTTGGTCGGATTCGTACAGTGATGCCTTAAAAGCTCGCATGTTGGCACTGTGCTGGGCGCTCTGTGCCTCAAGCTTTGCGCTTTGGGCCGCCAGGGTAAGGTGTTGTGCGGCCTGATCCTGGGCCATGCAGCAGTGCTTGTATTTTTTGCCGCTGGCGCAGGGGCAGGGATCGTTTCGACCGGTCTTTGGCATGGTGGCAGACTGTACCAAGAATGCACAGCCAACACGCGACTGGATGCATCCGCGTGCGCTGGTTGTGCGCGGTTTGAGGCTCAGAACAGTTCTGCGCTGGGGTGCGGTTTGCTGCGGCCCGGGCAGGTGAGGTCAATGCTCAGGGCCCGATCGGCGTGGTGACTGAGGATCTGGGCGTAGTAGGTCGCTTCGAAACGGTGGTACAGCTGCACGAGCACGTCGGCCATGGCAGCGGCAGCTTCATCGGAGAGCACAGGCAGTTCGATCTCCAGGTTGACAGTTGCGCGGTGGTTGCGTCGTGCAGTAGGTGTCATCTTCTTTCTGGTCATGATGTGGGTGTCCTTTCAGTGTTGATTGCGCGCGTTGCGCCGAGCGGCTTGGGAGGTAGGGCCGGGCGCGGCGAACGCCTCCAGGTACAGCTTCTCATCGAGCGTGGTGATCTGACGCTGGGCGGCCAGCGACAGAAGCTGCGCGGCCATGTTGGTCATGACGCGATAGTTGCCCCCGGCGCGCTCGCATAAGGTGCGTTTGAGCGCGCT
This sequence comes from uncultured beta proteobacterium, assembly GCA_903909815.1. Classification (GTDB taxonomy): domain Bacteria; phylum Pseudomonadota; class Gammaproteobacteria; order Burkholderiales; family Burkholderiaceae_C; genus CAIKVZ01. The sequence goes on from CAIVXG010000189.1 coordinate 1,474, forward strand.
ACTCATGAGGGCGTCGCCGCCGGCGCTGATGAGCAGGTGATCCAGGCAGGCAGCGAGCTCCTCGCGCGAGGCGTAGTCCTGGCAAAGGCGCGCCCTGATGCGCGTACCCAGGGGCAGGAGTTCTTCGGTGGCCAGCGTCTCGGTCAGGCGCGTGTTGCCCACCAGCACCACGGCCAGCAGCGGCTGCGAGTCAAAGCGCGCCGAGGCCAGCAGGCGCAACTCCAGCAGCGTCTTGGGGCTCATCTCCTGGGCCTCATCGATGAGCAGGCAGCAGCGCACTCGGGTGGCCTGCAAGTGGCTGACCCAGCGCTCGCGCAAGATCTTGAAGCCGCCCCAGCGGTTGCTCGGAATCAAGGGCACGGCGAAGACCTCGGCCAGTTCGCGGTAGAAGTCGCCCAGGTTGCTCTGCGGATGATTGACCACGCCCACGGTGAGTTCGCTGTTGCGCTCAAGACGCTCGGCTAAGGCGCGCAGCACGACGCTCTTGCCGGTTCCCGGGTCGCCGTGGATGAGCACGAAGCCGCCCTCGGCAACGTGCACGTTCTCGACGCGCCAGAAGAAGTCATTGATTTTTGGAGACAGGTACAAGGCTTCGGTGGGAAGTTCGGTGCCAAAGGGATTCCACTTCAGGCCAAACGGGGTGAGCAAGGTGCGGTTCATGGGTTGGCCTTCGGGAGTGGGAAAGACGCTGCGTGTGACCGTGAGGGCGTCGATGTCTCCTCGAGTTCGATATAGGCGCAGGGCACACCGGTGGCGGCGAACTGTGCGAGCAACTGGCGCATCAGTGGGGCGTGCCCATCGCCCGTAGGCTGGGGTGCGCCAGTCGTGCTTGCTGACAGCGATCGCGAGGAAAGGGCCTTGGGGCCGATGGATCGGCGCTGTCCATGGGCGTTGCGTGCCTTGTCCAGCGGATAGATCGTGGCCAGGATGGCGCCATTGCGTGGGTCAACGATGTCGGCCTGCGAACGGTCCCAGCGCGCGTAGCGCAGGTGTAGCTCACGCAGGTGGGCGAAGGCCTGCGGAATCTGAAAGCGCACACCGTCAAGCGTGGCCGTGGCGTCACTGGTGCGCTGCTTGCGTCGCACCTCGATGCGAAAGCTGGTGCGCAGTGTCTCGGAGTCCGGGCAATCACGCAGCACGCTGGGTGCCTTGATGAATCGCTCAAGAGGTGTGGTCCCAGCGAGCTCGCGGTGTACGCTGACCTGATATTCCTGTTCAACCCAGACAAAGGAGGCCTCGTTGAGCTGGGCCAGCGTCAGGTTTGGCACGGCGTCCAGCATCGCCATGAGGCGGCGTTCGATGCGTCCCCACAGGGTCTCCTGCTTACCATTCATCCACGCACTGCGAGGGCGCGTGGTGAGCGCCAGGATTCCCAGCCGGTGCAGCCCGGCGGTGAATTCGCCCGAGATCATGGCTGATCCGTTGTCACTGTAGATGGCGCGCGGAAGTCGCCGCCGCTGCAGGGCCTGCGAGACGACGTGCACCAGACACTGGGTGTTCTCGTGGGCGTACCACTGCAGGTGGCAGATCAGGCGCGAGTGGTCATCGACGACGCAAAGACCGATGGGCGTAATCCATTCGCCCTGGCGGTTGAGTACCTTTAACGAGCCCTGGTGGCCGTCAAGATGAAACAACGAGCCCACGTGAGTGGCCTCAAAGCTGCGCACCTCGCGTGTGCCATCGGGCACGGCGGCGCGCTGGGGCCCACTTCGCGACTCGCGCTCGCGCCACAACCCCTGGGCACGGAAGTAGCGCAAGACGCTTGCATAGGAGGCAAGCGGCGCTTGCGACACCTGCGCACCGTGCGCTGCCACCAGGTTGTCGTAGTGCAGCTGAATGGTCCATTTGGGATGAGCCAAGTGCTGAGCGCGAATCGCCGCGCCCAGCGTCTCGTCAATGGCGCGCACACTGCCGGCATCGGCCCGTGGCACCGTGGCGAGCATCGCACTGGGGTTGGGCGTGCTGCGCGCCAAGGCCAACCAGCGCTCCAGCGTGGACACGCCAAAGCGCACGTCGCCTCCAGTGATCGGGTGGCGCCAGACCTGCTGACTCAACTGCACCAAACGCTTCTTGAGCTTTCCTCGGGGCGCGGGTGCGGCCAACAGCTGACCGATGATCAGCAGGCGCAGCCGGGCCCATCGGTCCCGAATGCTGGAATCGTCTTTGCACGCCATGGGTCAATCTCTTTCTCAATCACGGGGCAATTTGCCCGACAACCGAGAGCCTATTGGCGATTCACCTGCAGCGGGAAAGCATCTTCTGCGCGTCTTCGTAGGGTTCTTAACGACCCTCAGTGAGCGTGCTCAGCGGTGCGAGCCATCGCAACACCGCCGTCATCGCGCCACGCTCATCGGCGGGCAGTGCACGGCGCAGCAATTCGCCCGGCAAGTCACTGGCGACAACCGGCGGTAGAAACCGTCCACGCAACGTCTGCCACAGTGGGCTCGCTGCAAAGTCGTTTAACCACCATTGACGCCAGCGCAGGATCGTCAGTATCGGAACGTCAAACTGTTCGCTGAGCTGCGTACCTCGGCGCAGGCTCAGCCCGGCGCACAGCGCGGTGGCCAGAACCACCGTCGCGCCCCAGTACACGCGCCGTCCCAGAAAGCGTACCGACGCGGGCATGGTGCGCTGTCGGCAAGCACCGCAACAAAAGCTGAATCGGGTCGTGTCCACGGCGCCGCTCGCGCGTGCCCCGCCCCACCTGGGTTTGCGCTGGAAGTGACCTTGATGAAGCGGCCCGCCACAGGAGCACCCCTGCACGCGAATCACCTGCGCGTGCGCTCGATCAATGGCCTCCAGGAACGAGAAAAAAGTCGGGCTCAGCAAAGTAGCTTGGCTCATGGGGGCACCCTCACTGCCGTTGTGGAACCCACAGACTCGCCCCGCACACCTCGCCAGTCAAGCTCTTTGAGGTCGCCCGCCTACAAAACCTCAACTATCTTGATCAAGAACCACATGGGGACCCTCAAACTTCTTGCTCACGCTCACCCCTTACCTTTGGAAGCGACATCAATGCGCTGAACTTCCCGGTTGATGCGCGCGAGGTCGCCGACCTTGACGAAGACTTCGCTGAGATGCTGGCATTGGCGAAGACCAGCCTGAGCCGCCCGGCCCTGATTGAGACATCAGCGAGCCACTTCCAGG
>CAIVXG010000190.1 GCA_903909815.1 uncultured beta proteobacterium
CGAAGAAGGCTGCTGCTCCTGCGAAGAAGGCTGCTGCTCCTGCGAAGAAGGCTGCTGCTCCTGCGAAGAAGGCTGCTGCGAAGAAGGCTGCTCCAGCAAAGAAGGCTGCTGCTCCTGCGAAGAAGGCCGCTGCAAAGAAGGCTGCTCCAGCAAAGAAGGCTGCTGCTCCTGCGAAGAAGGCCACTGCCAAGAAGGCTGCCGTAGCGAAAAAACCAGCGGCCAAAAAGCCCGCAGCTAAAAAGGCAGCCAAAAAGACGGCTGCGAAGAAAGCCGCGAAAGCACCCGCTGCCAACCCAGCCCCTGCTGCCGCTCCTGCAGCTGCGGCCCCTGCGGCTCAGACCACTCTGAACCCGCAGGCAGCCTGGCCGTTTCCGACCGCCAGCAAGCCCTGAGCCCTAGGCGCGTAGCGCCCCCGAGCCCGGTGTCGCAAGGCATCGGGCTTTTTTATTCGGGATAGAACGCCAGCACCCGATAGCCCGCTATACGCGACGGAATCACAGCACCGGGCACGCTCACCGTCAAGCTCCCCGACCAGTCGCTTGCGGCCGGGACAGAACGCATGAGCACAGAGAAGTCCATCGGCGTCAGGACCCTTCGCAATACCGCGGCGTCACGCGTGTCCGTCAAGGTCAGCTCCACCGAGGGCAGCGCCAACTCCGTTCGAGCGGTGTTTTTGAGGGTGACCTGCAAACGATAGACGTCAGCGCGAATCCGGTTGAAGGACGAGCTCTCGACCGTGATGGCATCGATATTCTTCAGCGGTCCGAGAACACACCCCAAGGGCTGGCACAGGGCTTGCAGCCAGGGCTTGGATTCAGGCAGGGTCGCAGCGATGCGGTCCCGCTCCCGCACCACCACCTGGGCCGACAAACCGAACAGCAACAGCATGGCGCTCAGGCGCAAGCCCCAGCGCACGCCTGGGCGCGCCCAGACTGAGGGGGTACGCGCCGCCCGGACAAACGAAACCTCGGGCAAGCTCAAGTCGTGCTCGGCGCACGCTGGCGCAACCGCAGCTTGCCCCAGCTCAGGATCGCGCAATGGATGCTCCGGGACCAAGGTTCTCAACTCGTCTTGCGGCCCGAACCCCTGAAAACTCATCGCCGAAAACTCGTCCTGCAGGGATCGCGGCGTCGGCCCCTCGCTGCCCTGCGCCGCACCGGAAGCAGCAGTCGGCGGGGCTCCACGGGAGTCGGCCGGAACGGTGTCGTCGCGCTTGGAGGACGGGGGCAGCCGTGGCGGGGTCGCTACGGTGGTTTCAGCCACCGAATCGTCCTGCAGGTTGGCGGCACCGTCGAACACGTGATCGCAGCGGCCGCAGCGCACCCAGCCGTCAGAAATCTTCAGTTGATCAGCGACGACCTTGAACAGGGTTGAGCACTCGGGGCAGCGGGTAATCATGCGCGTATTGTGTCAGTCAAGCGCCAACTGAAAACTTAGAGGCTGGCGGTCATCAATATCCAGCCGTCTTCGCTGTCTGCCACGGACAGCTTGCCATAGGGAGCGTAGGCCAGCGTCAGCTCCTGCGCCTGGCGCTCCAATATTCCCGCCAACACCAGCGTGCCCCCTGCCGCGACGTGGGCGCACAGCAGCGGCGCCAACACCTTCAAAGGAGTTGCCAGAATATTTGCCAGCACCGTCTGGTAATGGCCCTGCGCCAGGTCCGACTGTCCTGCACGAATCGAAACCCCATTCGCCTTGGCGTTGAGTTCAGTCGACTCGATGGCCGCCGCATCAATGTCCACGGCGTCGACTTCGGTGGCGCCCAGTTTGGCTGCACCGATGGCCAGAATCCCGGAACCGCAACCATAGTCCAGCACCCGCCCCAAATTGCCGCCCTGCCCTGTGCGCAGCGCCATCCAGCGCAAACACATGCGGGTCGTGGGGTGGGTTCCCGTGCCGAACGCCAAGCCCGGATCCAGACGGATGATGGTCTGTGCCTGGGTAGGCACTTCGTGCCAGGTTGGAACAATCCAGAATGTGGGTGTGATCTCCACCGGGGTGAATTGCGACTGTGTCAGGCGTACCCAGTCCTGGTCGGGCACAGCCGTGTTGCCCAGCAACTGGCAATCGACAAAGAAATCCTGCTGCATCAGCACGTCCGCGGCCTCGCTCGCAGCGCCCTGGGTTGCAAACAGGGCCAGCACGCGCGAGCGCTGCCAGGCTTGCCGAGGAGCCGGCATGCCGGGTTCGCCAAACAGCGGTTTTTCGTCTTGCGTGAGTGCGTCGGCGTCCTCCACGCTCACACTCAGCGCCTGCAAGGCCTGCAGCGCGTCGCTCAAGCTCTCGACGCAGTCCTCGGGGCACAACAGGCTGAGTTCATGCATGGGGCGACCTCATCCCTTGTGCTGTGCCAGCCACTCTTCGAGATAGTGGATATTGGTTCCACCAGCGACAAATTTGGCGTCCATCATGAGCTCTCGGTGCAACGGGATGTTGGTGTTGATGCCTTCCACCACGGTCTCGAGCAAGGCCGTGCGCATGCGCGCCAGCGCCTGATCTCGGGTGTCGCCGTGGGCAATGATCTTGCCGATCATGGAATCGTAATTCGGCGGCACAAAGTAGTTGGTGTAAATGTGCGAATCCACGCGCACACCCGGCCCACCCGGCGCATGCCACATCGTGATGCGCCCGGGAGAGGGCGTGAACTTGAAAGGATCTTCGGCGTTCACGCGGCACTCAATGGCGTGGCCCCGCATCACGATGTCGCGTTGCGTAAACGGCAGTTTCTCGCCCGCAGCCACCATGATCTGGGTCTTGACGATATCCACACCGGTCACCAGTTCCGTCACCGGATGTTCCACCTGCACCCGGGTGTTCATCTCGATGAAATAGAACTCCCCGTTCTCGTAAAGGAACTCGAACGTGCCTGCGCCGCGGTAGCCCATCTTCTTGCACGCCGTCGAGCAGCGCTCGCCGATCTTGTCGATCACCTTGCGCGCAATTCCTGGTGCCGGGGCTTCTTCAATCACCTTCTGGTGGCGTCGCTGCATGGAGCAATCGCGCTCGCCCAAGTACACCGCGTTGCGGTGCTTGTCGGCCAACACCTGGATTTCGATGTGGCGCGGATTCTGCAGGAACTTTTCAAGGTACACCGCGGAATTATTGAATGCAGCGCCCGCCTCGGCCTTGGTCATCTGCACGGCATTGATCAATGCCGCCTCGGTGTGCACCACGCGCATGCCACGGCCACCGCCACCGCCAGCGGCCTTGATGATGACCGGATAGCCCACCGCCTTGGCGATGCGGCGAATCTGTACCGGATCGTCCGGCAACTCGCCTTCGGAACCGGGCACGCAGGGCACGCCTGCCTTGATCATGGTCTGCTTGGCCGACACCTTGTCGCCCATCATGCGAATCGATTCGGGCGTGGGACCGATGAACTGAAAACCGCTTTTCCACACGCGCTCGGCAAAATCGGCGTTTTCGCTCAGGAAACCGTAACCGGGATGAATCGCCTCGGCATCAGTCACTTCCGCTGCCGATATGATGGCAGGCATATTGAGGTAGCTCAGCGCCGACGAAGCCGGGCCGATGCAAACGGCCTCATCCGCCAGTTTCACGTACTTGGCGTCCCGGTCCGCTTCGGAATAGACCATCACCGCCTTGATCCCCATCTCCCGACAGGCGCGCTGGATTCTGAGGGCGATCTCGCCTCGGTTAGCAACCAGAATTTTTTTAAACATGCGCAAACAATCCTTGGGTTGTCACTCGATCACGAACAGCGGTTGGCCGTACTCCACGGCCTGTCCGTTTTGGCACAGGATCTGGGTCACCGTTCCGGACTGATCGGCCTCGATCTCGTTCAGGATCTTCATGGCTTCGATGATGCAAATCGTTTCACCGACCTTGACCGTGCTGCCAATCTCCACGAACGCCTTGGCGCCTGGGCTGGCGGACCGATAGAAGGTCCCCACCATGGGAGACTTCACGGTGTGACCGGTTTCGACCGGCGCAACGGGCGCAGCCGCCGGTGCTGCTGCCTGCTGAACGGCCACCGGCGCCGTGTTTTGCGTTTGTATGACGGTGGGGCCGCCCTTGACAATCCGAACCTTGCCTTCTGCTTCGGTAATTTCAAGTTCCGTGACGTTGGAATCCGAAACCAGGTCAATCAATGTTTTTAATTTGCGCAGATCCATGCTAATCCCCATCTCGATCAAAAAGAAAGAGCGAATTTAACTCAAAATCGTTAAACGTCGCTCTTTTTTGCTTATGTTTTTTTATTTTTCGTCTAAATTCAAAATTTTCAAATGCATCCAATCTTTCGGCCAGGCCCTCAAAGCGTCGCCCATGCAGTCAAATCAGCCTCTGAAACACGCCCGAGTTTACGCTGGATGACCTGGCCGTCTCCTCCTACGACCACGCTGAAGGGCAAGCCCCCACTGAGATTCCCCAGACTCCGAGCCAACGCGGGTCCCGCAGATTCAGCCAATGCAATCGCGTAGGCCACTGGAAATTCGCGCAGGAAACGTTGCACGGACTCCGCCCTATCAATGGCCAAGCCCAGCATCTGCCAACCTTTTGATGAATTTTCACGGTAGAAACGATCCAATAATGGCATTTCATCAACACAGGGCGGGCACCAGGTGGCCCAAAAATTGAGTACCAGCAGTTTGCCCTGAAATTCTTGCAGCGCCAGCGAATTTCCATTGGGTGTCGCCAACTTGAGCTGCCAGAGCGCGGGGTCGACCGCTTCACTCGCCTCGGATTCCGAGTGTCGCCACAGCGCCAAGCCCACACCACTCAATGCTGCAGCCGTGGCAACGCCTGCATAAAGCAGTCGGCGACGCCGGATCTCGATCGCGGCTGTGTCTTCAACGGAGGAGTCTGGAGGGTTCATGGTGCAGCATCATGCACCAAGTGGCGCACGGCTTCCAGGTGTCCGCGCGGAGAGCGGCCTTGGGAATCGGGCTTGAGCGCGCCGCGCACGTCATCGTGGTCATACAGCATCAGGTGCAAGCCAATGTCCTCCTGCAGTTCATCGCACCAGCAGTGCAGACTCAGCGCCTCGGTCGCAGCGCCGTTGAAACCCACAACGGTGCGCGGCTGGTACTTCACGTGGGCGTCGATCAGTGCCATCTCGGTGGACTTGGCGTCATCGCAAAACAGTTGAACGTAGATGTCAGAGCGCCGCGTTGCCGTACCATGCCATACCGCGCCACCCAAATAGGGACGAAATTCGGCCAGGCGCTCCATCCAGACCAGAGCCAAGCGCCGCAGCGCCCCCAACTCGCTCGGCTGCGTATCCGCAGCATAGAGTGCGATGTACTCGCGCACGGCGTCTTCGACCTCGTCGTTGGCAGGCAAGGTGCTGCGGTTTGGGAGCCCCAACTGCTTCAGCGCGCGCCGCTTGGCCGCGCCATATTCCAAGCCCTCCTCCACCACCATGCGCGCTGCGGTGGCCGCTATTTCTGCTTTTCGCCTATCCATAGGGGTGGATTTTCCCAGACTCCTACAATTCGCGCATGCACATTCACATCATGGGTATTTGCGGAAGCTTCATGGGCGGCCTGGCCGCGTTGGCGCGCGCGGCCGGACACCGTGTCACGGGTTGCGACGCGGGCGTTTATCCGCCCATGAGCGAGCAGTTGCGCGCACTCGGCATCGAGCTGATCGAAGGCTACGGCGTCGAACAAATGGCCTTGAAACCCGACGTCTACGTTGTGGGCAACGTCGTATCCCGCGGGCAGCGTGCGCACGCCAGCCCCCGCTTCCCGTTAATGGAGGCCATCATGGATCAGGGTTTGCCGTATACCAGCGGCCCGCAATGGCTGGCCGAAAACGTGCTGCAGGGGCGACACGTATTGGCCGTGGCCGGCACCCACGGCAAGACCACCACCACCAGCATGCTCACCTGGATTCTGGAGCACGCCGGTCTGAAGCCCGGATTTCTGGTCGGCGGCGTGCCCATGAACTTTGGCATTTCGGCAAGTCTGGGTGTTGGTAATCACTTCGTCATTGAAGCTGATGAATACGACACAGCATTCTTCGACAAGCGCAGCAAGTTTGTGCACTATCGACCGCGCACGGCGATTTTGAACAACCTGGAATTCGACCACGCCGACATTTTTGACGACTTGGCGGCGATTGAACGCCAGTTTCATCATTTGCTGCGTACCGTTCCCGCGTCGGGACGCGTGGTCTATAACGCCACCGAATCCAGCTTGAAGCGCGTGTTGGCCCAAGGCTGCTGGAGCGATAGCGTCGGCTTCGGCCCCGGTGGCGACTGGCAGGCCGTGGGCTCGGACGACGACTTCGAAGTGTCGCTGCGCGGCGTGGGCGTGGGTCGGGTGCGCTGGGACCTGAGCGGCACACATAACCAGATGAATGCCCTGGCAGCGATCGCGGCGGCGCAACATGTGGGCGTTTTGCCCGAACTGGCGGGCCACGCGCTGGGACTGTTTCAAAACGTCAAGCGCCGCATGGAGGTTCGCGGCGTCGCCCGTGGCGTGACCGTTTACGATGACTTTGCGCACCACCCGACCGCCATCCGCACCACGCTCGATGGTCTGCGGCGCAAGCTCAATGCGCAAGCCTCGCTGGCGGGTCAACCTGGGGGACGCATCCTGGCCGTGTTCGAACCGCGCTCCAACACCATGAAGCTGGGCACCATGAAGGCGCAACTGCCCTGGAGCCTGGAAGCGGCCGATCTGGCGTTTTGCCACGCCGGCGGCCTGGGTTGGAACGCGCACGAAGCGCTGGCGGTGATGGGCAACAAGGCGCAGGTGGCCGACGACATCGAGCAGCTTGTGCAGCAGGTGGTTGCCGCGGCCAAGCCCGGCGATCACATTGTCTGCATGAGCAATGGCGGCTTTGGCGGCGTGCACGCCAAGCTACTGGAGCGACTGCGCGCCAGCCCCTAGCCAACCAGGCGTCAGTAGGTGACGGTCATCGCCGTCACGTCAATGCGCAGAGCGGGTCGGCCCAACGAGGCGCTGGCGGCGCGGGCGAACTCGTTGGCCCAGGCGCTGTCGGCCAGACGCGCAGCGCCTGCCGCCTGCGCCACGCACAGCACGCGATCGGCGCTGAGCAACTTGCCAGTGGCGCGTATCGGCTCACATTCCAGCGCTACAAACTGCTGATCCAGCCACTGTCGCGCCGCATCCGCCGCCATCGGCGTCAACGCATCCAGACTGATCCTGAATTCCTGCCTTGCGTCCAGTTGGACGATCACTTCGCTTCGCATGAGTCTGCCTTTCGATCGCGCCCCTTGGCGCTTGGATACATCAAACCGCGCCCAACTCAGCGAGCCCGGCGCGCCTTCACCGCTTCCGATAATACGTCCAACACCCGCACGGAGTCGTCCCAGCCCAGACAGGCGTCGGTGATGCTCTTGCCGAACTCCAACTGCGAAGGATCATCCTTGCCTGGTGTGAACTTCTGGGCACCGGCGTGCAAGTGACTCTCGACCATCACGCCGAAGACACTGCGCGAACCGGCAGCGATCTGCGCCGCCAGATCCTTTGCCACCTCCAATTGCCGCTCAAATTGCTTGGAGCTGTTGGCATGGCTGCAGTCCACCATCAGCGTGGCGGGCAGTTTGGCCATCTCCAGGTCCTTGCAGGCGGCGGCCACGCTGAGCGCGTCGTAGTTGGGAGCCTTGCCGCCGCGCAAAATCACGTGGCAGTCCGGGTTGCCCTTGGTCTGCACGATCGCCACCTGGCCATTCTTGTGCACCGACAAAAAGTGGTGGGGTCGCGCCGCGGCCTGGATCGCGTCCGTGGCAATGCGGATGTTGCCGTCCGTGCCGTTCTTGAAGCCTATGGGTGCGGACAGGCCCGAGGCCAGTTCACGGTGTACCTGGCTTTCGGTTGTGCGCGCGCCAATCGCACCCCAGGAAATGAGCTCGCCGATGTACTGGGGAGAGATCACGTCCAGGAATTCGCTGCCCGCGGGAACCTCCATCCGATTGATCTCCACCAGCAACTGGCGCGCAATGCGCAGACCTTCGTCGATACGATAGCTCTGATCCATGTAGGGGTCGTTGATCAAACCCTTCCAGCCCACGGTGGTGCGCGGTTTTTCAAAGTACACGCGCATCACCACCTCCAGCGTGTCGGCGTATTTGAGGCGCTGCTCCCTGAGCTTGCGTGCGTAGGCGATGGCCGCTGCCGGATCGTGAATCGAGCATGGGCCTATGACCACCAGCAGCCGATCGTCGCTGCCCGCCATGATGTTGTGGATGTTGTTGCGGGTGCGTGTGATCAGCGACTCCACTGGGGTTCCGCGAATCGGAAAAAAGCGAATCAAATGTTCGGGGGGTGGCAACACGGTGATGTCCTGGATGCGTTGGTCGTCGGTCTGGCTGGCTTTGTCGACGGGGTTCGCATACCAGGACTCGGCTCTGGCGGCAGTGACTTTGGCATTCATGGGGGCTCCTGATCGGTCTGGGTTGCAGTAAATAATGAAACTTTGCGGGACAGACCCAAGCAACACGAAGTGGGCGTGCTCTATCCTCAACTGATAAAGAAAAACCGCCGGGGTTGCCGGCGGTTTTCGTGGAATTCTTGAAGCTGTTTTCAGCTGTGTTTAGAACTCTCGACCGCCGACGGCGCTGGAGAACCAAAAAAAGCTGAAATAAGAACGGGCTGACTTCATGTGCCTAAATGTAGCACAGGCTCGAAGGGAACGCTGAGCCCCCCGCTTGCGATCCAAAGGCGGAAGGACTTCGCGCCCTCGGCCTTACTGCGCTGGCGCAGCGACAGGAGAGGCCAGCGGCTTTCCTTTTTCGACGACGTAGACACCCACCAGTTTGACCGTCACTGTGCCATTGTTCATGGCATTGTGGACAACGCCCCCAGGAATCACAAACGCCTCGCCGGCCGAGACTTTTCGAGGAGGCTGGCCAGCGATGAGCAGCGTGGCCTCGCCCTCCAGCACATAGCTGATTTCATCACCCGGATGGTTGTGCCAGCCAGCGACTCCCCCTGGCGGAACTTCCACGCGTGCAATCACGGCTTCTCGATTGGGAACCGACACGTCCGCCTTGGTAACGATCACGCGACTCAGACCTGGCACCTGCGCAGCACAGAGCCCGGCGAACAGGACGGCTACGACGGCGATCAACGCACGCTGAAAAATGGAAAACATCTGGGACATTCCTTTAAGTGGATGGGAGAAGCAGGCACCCCAGTCTCAAACGCAGACCGATTTTGAACAATGGGTAGTTCTACCGATAGCCGCTTCAATCCTCCTGCGCCTTTCACGGCGGGAGGCAACTGCGGATCGCTAGGAACTGAACAGGAAATTCATCACGTCGCCATCCTTGACCACGTAGTCCTTGCCTTCGCTGCGCATCTTGCCCGCGTCCTTGGCGCCTTGCTCGCCCTTGTAGGTGATGAAGTCGTCAAAGGCAATGGTCTGGGCTCGGATGTAGCCCTTTTCGAAGTCGGTGTGGATCACGCCCGCCGCCTGGGGACCGGTGTCGCCCACATGGATGGTCCAGGCCCGCACTTCCTTCACGCCGGCGGTGAAATACGTCTGCAATCCCAGCAGCTTGTAGGCCGCGACGATGAGGCGGTTCAGTCCGGGCTCTTCCTGACCGATCTCGGCCAGGAACATCTTCTTGTCCTCGTCCTCCATGTCGGCCATCTCGGCCTCGATCTTGGCGCAAATCGCCACCACGGGCGCGTTTTGCGCAGTTGCGAACTCACGCAACCGGTCCAGGAAGGGGTTGTTCTCGAAGCCGTCCTCCGCCACGTTGGCCACGAACATCGCGGGCTTGGCGGTGATCAGGAAAAACTGCGTCAGCAGCGGCAACTCTTCCTTGCTGAACGAGAGCGTGCGCACCGGCTTGGCCTGATTCAGCGCAGCTTGGCACTTCTCCAGAATCGCCACCAGCTTGATCGACTCCTTGTCGCCAGAGCGCGCCGTCTTGGTAACGCGGTGCAGGGCTTTTTCCACTGCAGTCAAATCTGCCAGGCAGAGCTCGGTCTGGATCACCTCCATGTCGGAGATCGGATCAACCTTGCCCGCCACATGGATCACGTTCTCGTCCTCAAAGCAGCGCACCACGTTCACAATCGCGTCGGTCTCGCGGATGTGCGCGAGAAACTTGTTGCCCAGGCCCTCGCCTGTGCTGGCGCCCGCCACGAGCCCTGCAATGTCGACAAACTCGACAATCGCGGTCTGAATCTTCTCCGGTTTGACGATGGCCGCAAGCTGGTCCAGGCGCTTGTCGGGCACCTCCACGATGCCCACGTTGGGC
>CAIVXG010000191.1 GCA_903909815.1 uncultured beta proteobacterium
TGCGCCCCGAGTTGCCCACCGCGTCGGTCGGTTCGTCGCAAGCGACCACCGCCGCCGTGGACAACTCTGCACCTTTGGCAATCCGCCTGGAGTCCACTTAAAACTCGGGGGCAAGTTGTTCAAACAACCGGAGCCACTTCTGACACACCGCTGGAATCAATGAAGTGTTCAACAAAGTTGTTGGGTTCCGTCACGGCGTTACTGGTAAAGGTGGGCTGCGGCAGATCGTTGAGGCCTTCAAAACTGCGACCCTGCAGCAACTCTGTCAGACTGCGTTCCAGCGCCACCTCCAGGCTGGGATGCGCTCCGAACGAGGCAAACACACCGCCCGTGCGCGGGTTCATCAAGGTGACGCACATCAGCGGGTACACACCACCCAGCGACGCGTCCTTCACCAGCACCGGAAAGCCTTGCTCTTCCAAGCCTTGAATGCCGGCCAGAATGCCTGGGTATTTGGCGAGCACTTCGGGCGGAACATCCGGCAGGGCGATTTCGCTTTCCAGAATTTCGCGTTTCACCGCTCGCTCGAATATTTCGGACAGACATTGCACCTGAGCTTCGGCCAGCGTATTGCCGGCGCTCATGCCGTTGCTGAGGTACAGGTTCTCGATCAGGTTGGACGGGAAGTACACCAGCTTGCCGTCGGACTGGCGCACAAAGGGGAGCGAACAGATGCCGCGCTGTACGTTGCCGGAGTTGGTGTCGACCAGATGCGAGCCCCGCAGTTCGCCCTCGGGATCGTAAATCTTGCGGCAGTACGCATCCAGTATTCCAGCCGGCAACACGTCCTTGCGACCGGGCTTGAACCAGCGTTCATTCGGATAATGAACAAACGCGGCGTTGGCGATGTCTTCGCCCCAATACTGAGCGCCATAGAAATGATTGCAATTCAGCCGCTCGATGAACTCTCCCAGGGCCGACGCCAAAGCGCTTTCCTTGGTCGATCCCTTGCCATTGGTAAAACACATCGGCGAGTGCGCGTCGCGCACATGCAGCGACCACACATTCGGTACAAGATTGCGCCACGAAGCGATTTCGATCTTCATGCCCAAGCCCGCCAACACCGCCGACATGTTGGCGATGGTCTGCTCCAGCGGAAGGTCCTTGCCTGCGATAAAAGTGCTCGCGTCTGAAGCCGGCGTCACGGTCAGCAAGGCCTGGGCATCGGCATCCAGGTTATCAACCTCTTCGATCACAAATTCGGGCCCGGCCTGCACCACTTTCTTCACCGTGCAACGCTCGATGGAGCGCAAAATTCCTTGGCGGTCTTTGGCAGAGATGTCCGCCGGCAACTCAACCTGAATCTTGAAGATCTGCTGATAACGGTTTTCCGGATCGACAATATTGTTCTGCGACAGGCGGATGTTCTCGGTGGGAATATTGCGGGTTGAGCAGTACAGCTTCACGAAGTAAGCCGCGCACAAGGCCGACGAGGCCAGAAAGTAGTCGAACGGACCCGGCGCCCAGCCATCGCCCTTGTAGCGAATGGGCTGGTCGGCCACCACCGTGAAGTCATCGAACTTGGCTTCAAGACGAAGCCTGTCGAGAAAGTTGACCTTAATTTCCATGCGGGAATTCCAAAATAGTGCTCAAGATGATTTGTCCCGCGGGTCGCCGCCGTCGTTTTTGTCTTGAAACCTGACGGCCGTGCGGGCCAACAGGGGCCATGCGGCCAGCAGGCTGCGAACCAAGGGTCGTTGACCTTATCGATCTATCCAGAATTCAAGACATCGGCTTAGCAACTATTCCGTCATTGCGAGCGCAGCGTGGCAATCCATGCTCGCCTACCTGTGGTTGGTGTGGATTGCCGCGTCGCCGGCGCTCCTCGCAATGACGAAAGTGGTTGTCACGCATTTTCGAGCTCTCAATAGGTGCGCAGAAGAAAGGTCGGGGCCCAGGCGACTATAGACGAGGGTCGGGCGGGATTCATTCCCATGGCAGGTGAAACTTGGGAATTCATGCCAAAGCCTCGTCATTCTTCGCTGGCTGTCACCGAGTAGAAGGCCATCGATTTCTCAGGCCACCGACGCTGTAGGGTCGGTGGCGGCTGTACAAAATTTCCGGAATCGGACGCTCAAAGCATAGGAAACCAGGGCCCAACAACACCTCGCTGAGAAGCGGTAGAGGGCCGTTCGCTACTGGAGCTGGCGGACAGCGGTAAAGTCCGCGACATACCTGCAACCAATTGATTTCACGTCTGGCTTGAACTCGGAACGTTGCAGTGCGTCAATGGCTGAGGAATTGAAAACATCGTAAGGGTGCGAAGCTGCCACGGCAATCTCTTGCGCCCACCGTGTACCTTGAGTGAGTCAAGGGCAGAGATCGGAAGGCTTTCGACCGAGTCATATGGATTTGGCATACGCTCAAAATTGCACAAGCATGAGCTCTTGTGCAATTTTGTGTTGTCATTGTCAGGCGTCCGCTGGGCGGCACCTGGGCCGCAGCCGGCGGCGGTGAACGCACCGGCTTCTATGCCCACGGCCTTTGCCAGACCGTGAACGGCGTGAAGCCCGGCCTGAATGTCAGGCCGGCAGTTCGACCTGACCCAGCACCTCGCGCTCGTACTGATGCAGCGCGGGCAGGCCGCCGGTGTGGAGAAAGAGCAGGTTCTCGTCTGGTTTGAATTGACCCTGGCGCGCCAGGCCGATGAGTCCGGCCATGGCCTTGCCGGTGTACACCGGGTCCAGCAGAATGCCCTCGGTGCGCGCCAGCAACTGCACGGCTTCGACCATGCGCGCATTCGGCACCGAATACTTGGGCTGCCAGTAGCCGCCCACCGTGACCACGCTCTCGCGCGGCACCACCAGGTCCAAGCCCAGCAGATCGGCCACGGCCTGCGCCTCCTTGTGCACCAGCGGCTCCTGATCGGCCGGGTCGCGGCTCACGCCGATGCCAAGGATCGGGATCGCGATGCGGTTGCCCAGAAAGCCCGCCAGCAGGCCGCCGTGCGTGCCGGAACTGCCCGAACCGAGAACGACGCGGTCGATCTGCACGCCCTGCTCAAAAAACTGCTGCTGCAACTCCTGCGCGCAGGCGACATAGCCCAGGCCGCCAAGCGCGTTAGAGCCGCCGCCGGGGACGATGTAGCCCTTGCGGCCCGCCGCCATGAGCTCGTCAGCCACCTGCTGCATCGCCTGGGCCACGTTGGAGCCACCGGGCACGACCGTGATCGCCTCCACCCCAAGTAGCCGAAACAGGAAATGGTTGCCGCCGGCATCTTCCTTGAAACTGTGGGGTACGCGCTCCTCGATCACGAAGCGGCATTTCAAGCCTTCCTTCACCGCTGCGGCCAGAGTGATGCGGCAATGATTGGACTGCGGCGCACCACAGGTGATGAGCGTGTCGGCACCCTGCGCCAGGGCGTCGGCCACCAGAAACTCCAGCTTGCGGGTCTTGTTGCCGCCGGGAAAAAGCCCCAGCATGTCGTCGCGCTTAATCCAGATGTTGGGACCTCGTCCTCCCGGTGTCAGGGCCGCCAAAGCCTGCGTGAAATGCGGCAGAAATTCCAGCGGCGTGGGGCCGGCGCTGTAACGGCGACGGGGAAAGCGTGACAGATCCATGGGGCAAGTCTTTCGGTGAATGGATGGGGAATTCAAACGGGCTCAATGCGCTCGCCTCTCAAAGACAAAAGAAGCCATGGCGTTGCGCCCCCCCATCGTAAAGGATGCACGCACCGCGATGCCCAGCGCCGCTATCGCTGGTACCGGCCAACGCTTTGCAGAACCTGCCTGTGACAGACCAAATCGCCATAGATGTTTTTGGTATTTGGAAACCAGCTTTCTGTCGTTTGAAATTTTGCGGTGCCCCTTTAGAGTCCCTGCTGCCGCCCACGAGACACCGGTCTCCAGTGCGCCCAGCCCATCCTGCGGCGCATGGGCCTGGAGACCATGGTGCGTCCGTCGCTGGCGTTCTGCAACAGCTGCGAAGAAGTGGACCGCATGATTGCGGTGGTGCGACGCCTGAGCGCGGCGCGTCCGGGGTGACGGCCGAGTGCGGGTCGGTGATGACGTCGGCGATCCTGCTCCATGAGGGAGTGCGATCGTCCTGGCTTTTATTCTCTGGGGTCAATTTCGCAGGCGGTTTTGAAACCAAAAACTTGCCTAGAATGCAGTTATCGTCAAAGGAAGAACCATGCTTTTTGAACCCTTCACAGCCCGCCATTTGCAGCTTTCCAACCGAGCCGTGATGGCGCCCATGACGCGCAGTCGGGCCGTGGCTTCGAACACGCCCAACGCGCTCATGGCCGAGTACTACGCCCAGCGCGCAAGCGCCGGTCTGATCGTGACCGAAGGTGCTTCGCCTTCCCCCAACGGCCTGGGCTATGCGCGCATTCCGGGCCTGTTCAATGCGCAGCAGGCGCGCGGCTGGAAACTCGTCACCGACGCCGTTCATGCCCAGGGCGGCAAGATCGTGGTGCAACTCATGCATGCAGGTCGCGTGGCCCACGTCGCCAATCTGCCGGTTGGCGCCGAGGTGGTGGGGCCGTGCGCTGCGGCGCTGCCAGGCGAGATGTACACCGACGCCCAGGGCATGCAGGCGCACAGCGCGCCGCGCGTCATGACAGAGGGCGACATCGCTCACGCCGTTGCCGAGTACGCGCAGTCGTCAGCGCTGGCGATCGAAGCGGGTTTTGACGGGGTCGAACTGCACGCGGCGAACGGCTACCTGATCGAGCAGTTCCTCAATCCGAACGTGAATCAGCGCCTTGATGGTTACGGCGCCAGCATCGAAGGGCGCAACCGGTTCGCACTGGAAGTCGCGCGCGCCGCATCGACGGCGATCGGGGCCGAGCGCGTCGGCATCCGCCTGTCGCCCTATGGCGTTTTCAACGGCACCGGCGCGTTTGCGGATGTGCAGGCACAGTATCTGGAGCTGGTGCATGCACTGTCGGCGCTGGGGTTGTTGTACCTGCACCTGCTGGACCACAGCGCCATGGGCGCGCCGCCGGTGCCGGCCGAACTCAAGGCGTTGCTGCGCACGGCGTTCGACGGCCCGTTCATCCTCGCCGGCGGCTTTGATAGCGCCAGCGCAGAGGCGGCATTGGCTGAGGGCCAGGCCGATCTGATCGCCTTTGGTCGTCCCTTCCTTGCCAACCCGGATCTGGTGCAGCGTCTGCGCAGCCATGCGGCCCTGAACGAGCCCGACATGTCCACCTTTTATACGCCCGGCGCCAAAGGCTACACCGACTACACGGCACTATGAAAGGCAGGTGGCGTTTTGCAGCGCTGTTGCTGTTCAGCCTCTGGGCGCCAGCCTGGTCCCAGACGCCAGTGGCGAGCGTGCCGGCCGTGGATCTAGCGCGCTACAGCGGGAAGTGGTTCGAGATTGCCAGCTTTCCGATGTTCTTCCAGCGCAACTGCGTGGCCGACACGACGGCGCAATACGCGCCCGCGCCCGACGGCAGCATCACGGTGCACAACCGTTGCCGCACCAAGGATGGCTTTGACGATGCCACAGGCAAGGCCACGGTGGTCGAAAGCTTTGGCAACAGCCGCCTCAAGGTCTCTTTCTTCTGGCCGTTCAAGGGCGACTATTGGGTGCTGGGCCTGGACCCGCAGTACCGCTGGGCGGTGGTGGGCAACCCGAATCGCGACTACCTATGGGTGTTGTCGCGCACGCCTCAGTTGGGCAAAGCGATGCTGGAGGACGCGCTGGCGGCGGCGCGCGCCCAGGGTTTCGACCTGAACCGATTGCACTACACGCCCCAGGCCACGGCCGTCAGCCCCTGAGTGCAAGGCCGCACCGCCGCGGCCTTGCGTTCAGTCTGTTTTTGGACGTTTCACCACGGCATAGCGTTGCAGCGTGCGCAGTCGAGCGGCGTCATGGTCCACCAGCGGCGCGGGCGTGTCGCGCCCGATGACGACGCCGCAGTCAAGCTGCTGCGCCGCGCTCATGCGCCAGGGAGCATGGATGAACTTGTCCGGCACGGCCGCCAGCTCGGGCAGATAGCGCCGGATGAAACGGCCCTCTTGGTCAAAGCGCTCGGATTGGCTCACGGGATTGAAGATGCGGAAGTAGGGCTGGGCATCGCAACCGCTGGACGCCGCCCACTGCCAGCCACCGTTGTTGGCCGACAGGTCAAAGTCGTTCAGTTGGGCGCAAAAATAGGCCTCGCCGCGGCGCCAGTCGAGCCCCAGGTCCTTGCTCAAGAAAGAGGCCACCACCATGCGCAGGCGGTTGTGCATGTAGCCGCTCAGATTCAACTGCCGCATCGCCGCGTCCACCAGCGGGTAGCCAGTGCGACCGTCGCACCAGGCCTGAAACCATGCGTCGGCCTGATCTCCCTGCTCCCAGACGATGGCGTCGTAGGCGGACTTGAAAGCGGAACTCACAACCTGCGGGAAGTGATCCAGGATCATGAAATAGAAATCGCGCCACACCAGTTCCGAGAGCCAGACCGAGGCGCCAGGGTCGCCCGCCATGGCTCCCTGCGACAGCGCCAGTGACACCAGTTGCCGGATCGACACCGTGCCAAAGCGCAGATGCACCGACAGGTACGACACGCCCTTGATCGATGGAAAGTCGCGCTGCGCCTGATAGCCGCCCATGCGTGGGCTGAAATCGGCGAGCAGTCGCTGCGCGCCTGCCATGCCCGGGCCTATGCCCAGCTCGCGCAGGTTGGTGGGCGCAAAACCGATCTGCTCCAGCGTGGGAACGCCCTTGGCATGAACGCTGCCGACCAGTTGCCCGGCCGAGCCAGCCTGCGCTGCGCAGTCCTGTGCGCGCAAGCGCTTGCACCAGTTGTTCTTGTAGGGGGTGAAGACGGTGTAGGGCTGGCCGGAGAGCGTCAGCACCTCGTTGCCATCGAAGATCACCTGGTCCTTGAACGACTCAAAACGCCTGCCGCTGGCTTCCAAGGCACGCTCCACGACCGCATCGCGCGCCTTGGCCTGAGGCTCGTAGTCGCGGTTGGTGAAAACCGCGTCCACGCCCAGATCGTGGGCAAGCCGCGGGATGTCGAGTTCCGCCAGGCCGTGGCGCACGATCAGCGCGCCGCCGCGTTGGCGCAGCGCCAGGTCGAGTTCGACCAGGGATTCGCGAATGAACTCGACGCGCCGGTCGCTGCGTGACGGCAAGTGCTCCAGGATGCCGCTGTCAAACAAAAAGGCGCAGTGAACGCGGCGGGCGCGACTCAAGGCCTGGCACAGAGCCGCGTGATCGGTGTCGCGCAGATCGCGCCGAAACCAGACGAGGACGGAGTCGAACATCATGGGGCGCCCTCTGTGAATACGTTGCGAAATGCCGAATCAGTGATTATCTCCATCCCGTTGCCCCGGCACCCGGAGGGACTGAATGCCGCGCTCCCCGGGCATAGATGTTTGCGCTCTTAAGAATCTACTTTTCAGTCGTTTGAGTTTTCCACTCAGGCCCTTAGAGTCCGTTGCTCCAACGCTCAAAGGCCAACAGAAACCTCATGACACAACCCAAAAGACAACTCCATCTCGGCGCCTTTTTGCAGGGCGTGGGCCACCATCTGGCGGCGTGGCGGCATCCGGACGTGGACCCGGCCGGTGCCGTGCAGTTGAGTCACTTCAAGAACCTGGCGCGCATCGCCGAGGCAGCCAAATTCGACGCCATCTTCTTTGCCGACAACGTGGGCTTGCCCGACGCGCCGCCAGAGGTTCAGACCAAGGCGGCGCTGCCGTATTACTTCGAGCCGCTGTTGCTGCTGTCGGCGCTGGCGGGCGTGACGCAGCGCATCGGTCTGGTGGCCACGGTCTCCAGCACCTATCTGCCGCCCTACCATCTGGCGCGCAAGTTCGCCACGCTGGACCAGATCAGCGGTGGCCGCGCGGGCTGGAACCTGGTGACCTCGGGCTCGGATTTCGAGGCGCGCAACTTCGGTCTGGACCAGCAAATTGCACATGCCTCGCGCTACGAGAGGGCGCGCGAATACGTGGACGTGGTCAAGGGCTTGTGGGACAGTTGGGAGGACGATCCCTACCTGTTCGACCAGACCGGTGGCCGCTTCTACGACACGAGCAAATTGCATCGCCTGGCGCATCAGGGAACGCATTACTCGGTGCACGGCGCGCTGCAGACCGAGCGTCCGGTGCAGGGCTACCCGGTGTTAGTTCAGGCGGGTTCTTCCGGCGACGGGCAGGACCTCGCCGCTGCCACCGCCGAGTTGGTGTTCACGGCCCAGCAGACGGTGGAAGACGCACGCAGCTTTTACAGCAGCCTCAAGGGCCGTTTGTCACGCTTTGATCGCAGCCCGGATTCGGTCAAGGTGTTGCCGGGTATTTCGCCCGTGATCGGCCGCACCGAACAAGAAGCCCAGGAAAAGTATGAAGAGCTGCACGCGCTGATCGACCCGGCCATCGGGCTGGGACTGATTTCAGGCTTTCTCGGTGGCTTCGATTTCTCGCCCTATCCGCTGGATGGCCCGGTGCCGGAGCTGCCCAAGACCGAGGGCTGGCAAAGCCGTCAGGACCTCTTCATTTCGCTGGCGCGCCGAGAGAATTTGACGGTGCGCCAGTTGTACCAGCGCATCGCCTCGGCCCGCGGTCACCTGACCGTGGTCGGTACGGCGGAGTCGATTGCCGACCAGATGGAGCACTGGTTCAACACTGGTGCTGCCGACGGCTTCAACGTGATGGCGCCGACGCTGCCGCACGGCCTGACCGAGTTCGCGCAAACCGTGATCCCCGAGCTCCAACGTCGCGGCCTGTTCCGCACCGAATACACGGGCAGCACGCTGCGCGAGCACCTCGGTCTGGAGCGGCCCGCGCATCCCTCATCCGTTTCTCAACCCATCAACCTCAAGGAAGCAAGTTATGTCTGAAACCTGGAAATTTGAAACGCAGTCCGTGCACGCGGGCTATTCGCCCGACCCCACGACCAAGGCCGTGGCGGTGCCGATCTACCAGACTGCGGCCTATGCCTTCGACAGCGCGCAGCACGGCGCCGATCTGTTCGACCTGAAGGTGCCGGGCAACATCTACACCCGCATCATGAATCCCACGCAGGACGTGCTGGAAAAGCGCGTGGCCGCGCTCGAAGGCGGGCTCGCAGCGCTGGCCGTGGCCTCGGGCCAGGCGGCAGTGACCTATGCCATCCAGACCATCGCCGAAGCGGGCGACAACATCGTCGCGTCCACGGCCTTGTACGGCGGAACCTACAACCTGCTGGCGCACACCCTGCCGCTGTCGGGCATCACCACGCGCTTTGCCGACCACCGCGATCCGGCCAGCTTTGAGCCGCTGATCGACGCCAGAACCAAGGCCATTTTTGTCGAGTCGCTGGGCAATCCGCAGGGCAACGTGACCGACATCGCGACCATCGCCGAGATCGCGCATCGCCACGGCGTGCCGCTGATCGTGGACAACACCGTGGCCACGCCCTACCTGCTGCGCCCGATCGAGCACGGCGCCGACATCGTGGTGCATTCGCTCACCAAATACCTGGGCGGCCACGGCACCACGCTGGGTGGCGCGATCGTCGATTCGGGCAAGTTCCCCTGGGCCCAGCACAAGGAGCGCTTCAAGCGCCTGAACGAGCCCGACGTGAGCTACCACGGCGTGGTCTACACCGAGGCGTTGGGCCCGGCGGCCTACATCGGTCGCGCCCGCGTCGTGCCCTTGCGCAACACGGGCGCGGCGATCTCGCCCTTCAACGCCTTCCTGATCCTGCAGGGGATTGAGACGCTGGCACTGCGCATGGACCGCATCACCGAAAACGCGCTCAAGGTGGCGCAGTTTCTGCAGCAGCATCCCAAGGTGGTCTGGGTCAATTTCGCCGCGCTGCCGAACCATCCCGACCACGCGCTGGCGCAAAAATACCTGGGCGGACGGGCCTCGGGTTTGCTCACCTTTGGCGTCAAGTCCAAGGTCGGCGACGAGCGGGCAGCGGGTGCGCGCTTGCTCGATGCGCTCAAGCTGTTCACGCGCCTGGTCAACATCGGCGACGCCAAGTCGCTGGCCACGCACCCGGCCTCGACCACGCACCGCCAGCTCTCACCCGAAGAGCTGATCAAGTCGGGCGTGCCCGAAGACGCGGTGCGGCTGTCCATCGGCATCGAGCACATCGACGACCTGCTGGCCGACTTGCAGCAGGCGTTGGAGGCGGTTTGATCGGCCCATGAATTTTCAACAACTTCGCTCCATCCGCGAGACCGTGCGCTGCGGCTTCAACCTGACGGAAGTGGCCGCCATGCTGCACACCTCGCAGCCGGGCGTGAGCCGGCAGATCCGCGAACTCGAACAGGAACTCGGGGTGGAGATCTTTGCCCGCGCCGGCAAGCGCCTCACCGGTCTCACCGCGCCCGGCGCGACGCTGTTGCCCATCGTCGAGCGCATGCTGCTGGAGGCCGAAAACCTGCGCCGCGCGGGCCAGGATTTCATCTCGCGCAGCGACGGTCGCCTGTCGGTGGCGGCCACGCATTCGCAGGCGCGCTACGCCCTGCCGCACGTGGTGCGCGACTTTCGCGCGCTCTTTCCCCAGGTCACGCTGCACCTGCACCAGGGCACGCCCAAGCAGGTGGCTGAAATGCTGCTCACGGGCGAGGCCGACATCGGCATCGCAACCGAAGCGCTGGCGAGGCAGCCTGTCGGACTTTGCGCGTGGGCGCGACGGGGGTGCATTCGGATGCAGCGCTAGACGCGTCGCCGAAGCTTGGGTGGGCCCCAAGCGAGAAGGCGCAACGACGCGATGCGCCGAATTCACCCCCGGCCCGAAGGGTTGGAGTCAAACGGGGCGTCTGCGTCGTTGCACCGCTTGACAATGGGCCCGCCATTGCCTGCGCGATGCGCCTAGCATCCATCCCCGTTTGGCTCCAACGCGTCCCGCGCGCAAAGTCCGACAGGCTGCCAGCACGAGCAACTGGTGACGCTGCCCTGCTACCGCTGGACCCACAGCATCGTGGTGCCGCCCGGGCACCCGCTGCTGGAGCACACCGAGCCGGTGACGCTGCAGCAGCTGGTGGAGTACCCCATCATCACCTACGAGCTCGGCTACACCGGCCGCGCCCACATCGACGACGCTTTTGCGCAAGTTGGTCTGCACCCGAACATCGTACTCACCGCCATGGACGCGGACGTGATCAAGACCTATGTCGAACTCGGCATGGGCGTGGGCATCGTGGCTTCGATTGCGCTGGACGCCGAGCGCGATCAGACCCTGCGCATCCTGGATGCGCGCCATCTGTTCGAGATCAATCTGACGCGACTGGCGATACGCCGCGGCGCCTGCCTGCGCGGCTACGCCTACAGCTTCATCGAAACCTTTGTGCCCACGCTGAACCGCCAGGCAGTGGAGCGAGTCCTGGCGAATCTGGCGCCACTCGACCCCTGAATTCTGGCGTCGCGCACGGCCCCCCGAATTGATCGGCGTCTGCATCGGCTCGGTCGATCACTGCAAAGCAAGGTGAGGTGAGGTGAGGTGAGGTGAGACTGTTCGGACTGGATTCCGTTCTCGTCATTGCGAGGCCAAAGGCCTTGGCAATCCATATCGGCATGCCACGAAGTCACGTGGATTGCCGCGTCGCGCACGCTCCTCGCAATGAAGAATCCCGGGTTCATGGCCGGTACGCAGTTTCGTCCGGCTGAAACAGGCAACTCGCGATGACGGGCCACGCTGGAAGGCATGGCGGCGATCCGAGTAGGTCCTGCGCGGCGCATCATGCCTGTGCGCCATAAGCAAATAGCGATTCAGTCGTTTGCGCATGGAGGAAGGGGCACCACAATCGGCCGCTGCAACGCACACCATCCAAGCCACACCACCATGCCCACCATCGTCATCATCCCCGGCTGGCGCGACTCCGGACCCGGCCACTGGCAAAGTCTGTGGTGCGATCGGCTCGCGGGCTCGGTTCGGGTGCAACAGGACGACTGGATTTCACCCGTGCGACAGGCCTGGGTGCGATCCATCTCGCAAACCATTCTGGCGCAGCCGGGACCGGTGGTGGTGGTGGCGCACAGCCTGGGCTGCATCGCCACCACGCACTTGCCACCCGCGGCCGTGGCGCGCATCCAGGGCGCGCTGCTGGTGGCTCCAGCCGACCCGGAGCGCCGCGCCGTGCTGTCGGACTTCGCGCCCGTGCCCTATCAAAAGTTGCCTTACCGCAACGTGCTCGTGGCCAGCAGCAATGATCCCTATTGCCCGATCCGCCTCGCCGGCGCCTATGCGCGCGCTTGGTGCAGTGAACTGGTGCGAATTCAGGACGGCGGGCACATCAACCTGGAATCGGGCCATGGCGAATGGCCGCTGGGGCTGGCGCTGCTGCAATCGCTGATGGGCGCGCAGGGCCTGCGCTTCAGGGCCGAGACGCCTGCTTTGGCACACTCTATCGACACTTTGGAAACTGCATGAAACCTTCTCTTCGAATCGCACTCGCTGCAGTGGCCCTGGCTGCCAGCACCCTGACCCCGGCCCAGACGCTGCTGAACGCGTCCTACGACGTGGCGCGCGAGTTCTACAAGGACTACAACGCCGCCTTCATCGCGCACTATCAAAAAGTGAGCGGCAAGACCATCAGAATCGATCAGGCGCATGGCGGCTCCAGCGCCCAGGCACGCGCCGTGAACGACGGGCTGGACGCGGACGTGGTCACCATGAACACCACCACCGATCTGGACTTCCTGGGCAGTACCGGTGTCATCGCCAAGGACTGGCCCAAACGCTTCTCGAACAACGCCTCGCCCACCACCTCCACCATGCTGTTTCTGGTACGCCATGGAAACCCCAAGGGCATCAAGGATTGGGACGACCTGGTCAAGCCCGGCGTGCAGGTGATCGTGGTCAATCCCAAGACTGGCGGCAACGGGCGCATGGCCTATCTGGCGGCCTGGGGCGCTGTGCGCAAAAAGGGCGGCAGCGACGCGCAGGCGGCCGAATACATTGCCAAGTTCTACAAGAACGTGCCGGTGCTGGCCAAGGGAGGGCGCGACGCCACCACCATCTTCCTGCAGCGCAACATCGGCGACGTGCTCGTGACATTCGAGTCCGAGGTGGTGTCGGTGGAGCGCGAGTTCGGCGTGGGCAAGGTCGACGCGATTCACCCTTCCGTCAGCATCGTCACGGAGAACCCGGTAGCGGTGGTGGAACGCACCGTCGCCAAGAAGGGCACGGGCGAACTTGCCAAGGCCTATCTGGACTGGCTCTATTCGGATGAGGCGCAGGAGATCGCCGCCAAACATGCGCTGCGCCCCCGCAACCCTGCCATCCTGCGGAAATACGCCGGCGTCTTCAAGCCGATCGAGCTCTTCAGCGTCAACGACTATTTCGGTTCGCTCGCCGACGCACAGAAAGTGCACTTCAACGACGGCGGTCAGTTCGACAAGCTGTACACCGTCAAATGACGGCGGCTGTTCTGACCGCGCCCGATGTGGCGCGCAAACGAGCGCCGCGGCGCGTGCTGCCGGGCTTTCGGCTGACGCTGGGCTATACGCTGTTCTATCTGGCACTGATCGTGTTGATCCCGCTGTCGGCGCTGATCTTCAAGACCTTCACGCTCACGCTGGCGCAGTTCTGGGACGCGGTGACTTCGCCGCGTGTGGTCGCTTCCTACCAGCTCACCTTTGGCGCGTCGCTGATTGCGGCATTGGTGAACGTGGTGTTCGGTCTGCTTGTGGCCTGGGTGCTGGTGCGCTACCCGTTCCCGGGCAAGAAGATCGTGGACGCGCTGGTGGACCTGCCATTCGCGTTGCCCACCGCGGTGGCCGGCATTTCACTCACGGCCCTGCTCGCCGGCAACGGCTGGGTCGGACAGGTCCTGGAGCCGTTGGGCATCAAGCTGGCGTTCAACCCCAACGGCATCGTGATCGCCCTGATCTTCATCGGCCTGCCCTTCGTGGTGCGCACGGTGCAACCGGTGCTGGAAGACGCCGAGCGCGAACTCGAGGAAGCGGCCACCTGCCTGGGTGCCACACGCTGGCAGACCTTCAGCCGCGTCATCTTTCCCTCGATTGCGCCGGCGCTGTTGACGGGTTTTGCCATGGCCTTTGCGCGCGCCATCGGTGAGTACGGCTCGGTCATCTTCATCGCCGGCAACATGCCCATGATTTCCGAGATCACGCCGCTCATCATCATCGGCAAGCTGGAGCAATACGACTACGCCGGTGCCACGGCGGTGGCCCTGGTGCTGTTGATGATCTCCTTCGTGCTGCTGCTCGTCATCAACGCGTTGCAGTCGTGGCAGCGCAAGAGGACAGGGGCGCAGTCATGAGCTACCTGACGACGGGCCCCTTCGGGGATCGACAGCAAAGCGAATGGCTGCACGTGCCGACGCCGCGGCGTGATGCGGTCTGCAGTATTGCGGAGGCACGCTCATGAGAAGCACCAAGGCCGGTACCACCGAGCCCGCATGGGTGCGGTACACGCTCATCGCCGTGGCGCTGGGCTTCATGTTCCTGTTCCTGGTGCTGCCGCTGGCGGCCGTGTTCGCCGAGGCATTGCGCAAAGGTGCCGGCGCCTATTGGGAGGCGCTGAAGGAGCCCGACGCCTGGTCGTCGATCGAGTTGACGCTGATCACCGCCGCCATCGCCGTGCCGCTGAACCTGGTGTTTGGCGTCGCTGCGGCCTGGGCCATCGCCAAGTTCGAGTTTCGTGGCAAGGCCTTTTTGACGACGCTGGTGGACCTGCCGTTCTCGGTGTCGCCGGTCGTTGCAGGTCTTATTTACGTGCTGATGTTTGGTGCGCAGGGCTGGTTTGGTCCCTGGCTCATGGCGCACGACGTCAAGATCATTTTTGCGGTTCCCGGCATCGTGCTGGCCACGGTGTTCGTGACCTTCCCGTTCATTGCGCGCGAGCTGATCCCGCTGATGCAGGCGCAGGGCAACGATGAAGAGCAGGCGGCGATCGTGCTCGGCGCGTCTGGCTGGCAGACCTTTTGGTACGTGACGCTTCCTAACATCAAGTGGGGGCTGATCTACGGTGTGATCCTGTGCAATGCGCGCGCCATGGGCGAGTTCGGCGCGGTGTCGGTGGTGTCGGGCCATATCCGCGGCCAGACCAACACGCTGCCGCTGCACGTCGAGGTGTTGTACAACGAATACCAGTCTGTCGCCGCCTTCGCTGTGGCGTCATTGTTGGCGCTGCTGGCCCTGGTGACACTGGTCATCAAGTCGGTGGTGCAGTGGCGCCATGAGCGCGACATGAAAGCCGCGGCCGACACTCCACCCGAGCGCCCCCTCATGTCGCCTCTGGCAAAGTGAGAGGCCGCTTGAGCCTTGCGGAATTCACGACTTCGCCGCGTGCAACGGTATCGTCATTGCGAGCGCAGCGCGGCAATCCGGGTATTTTTGTGGCGCCTCGAGATGGACTGCCGCGTCGCTTTGCTCCTCGCAGTGACGATGGGTATAGGGCCTCGCGACGACGACAGCTGGCGTCATCTACCGTGAAGATTTCAATCCTGCAATTCAGAAGAGAGCCCCTATGAGCATCGCCATCCGTAACGTCAACAAGCAATTTGGCGATTTCCATGCGCTGCGCGATGTGTCGCTGGACATTGGTTCCGGCGAACTGGTCGCGCTCTTGGGCCCGTCGGGCTGCGGCAAGACCACGCTGCTACGCATCATCGCCGGCCTGGAAACGGCCGACAGCGGTAGCATCTTGTTCAGCGGCGAAGACACGACCGATGTGCACGTGCGCGAGCGCCAGGTGGGCTTTGTGTTCCAGCACTACGCGCTGTTTCGCCACATGAGCGTGTTCGAGAACGTCGCCTTCGGACTACGCGTGAAGCCGCGCAGCCAGCGACCCGCTGAGGCCAAGATCAAGGAAAAGGTGCATGAGCTCTTGAGCCTGGTGCAACTCGATTGGTTGGCCGACCGCTATCCGTCGCAGTTGTCGGGCGGGCAGCGCCAGCGCATCGCCCTGGCGCGTGCGCTCGCGGTGGAGCCCAAGGTGCTGCTGCTGGACGAGCCCTTCGGTGCGCTCGACGCTAAGGTGCGCAAGGAGCTGCGGCGCTGGCTGCGCCGCCTGCACGATGACCTGCACGTGACCAGCATCTTCGTCACGCACGACCAGGAAGAAGCGCTGGAAGTGGCGGACCGCGTGGTGCTGATGAACTCGGGCAAGGTGGAGCAGATCGGCTCGCCCCAGGAGGTGTGGAACCATCCGGCGAGCCCCTTCGTCTACGGCTTTTTGGGCGACGTGAACCTGTTTCATGGTCGCGCGCACGAAGGCGTGGTGCAAATCGGCGCCGACGATCAAGGCCTGCACCTGGACTCGCCCGAGCACCACGACGCGCAGGACGCCAAGGCCTTGGCCTATGTGCGCCCGCACGACCTGCAAGTGCAGCGCTACCCCTTTGGCGACGGCACCGGCGCCATGACACCAGCCCGCGGCATAGTCGCCAAGCTGTCGCGCGCGATCCTGATCGGCCCCATCGCCCGGCTGGAACTCACCCGCCTGGAGCCTTCCTCATCGGGTGAAACCGACCTGATCGAAGCGCACCTGAGCGCGCAGGAGTTCGCAGAACTCGACCCGCGTGAAGGCGAAACCCTGCTGCTCACGCCGCGCAAGGCGCGGGTGTTTGTGCAGTGAGGCTGTGCGACGCTGAACGCGCTGCGCCGCAGCAGGCAAGAAACCGCGACCTCGACCTGGGCGAATTTGCGCCTGTGGTCTAGATCACAATTTCAATGCAAGCACTGCTTGTTGGAGCGAGGTCAGACTTCAGTGATGAACTGATCGCGGGCGCGGCGCACCTTGGTCAGATTCACCAGCCAGTCCTTGTCGGCCTCACGGTAGCCCAGCGGCAGAATGGCAACACTGCGCAGACCCCGTGCGCGTAGGCTCAGGATCTCGTCCAGTGCATTCGCGTCAAAGCCCTCCATCGGGGTGCAATCGACCTCTTCAAAGGCCGCGGCCATCATTGCCGCGCTCAAGCCAATGTAGGCTTGGCGCGCAGCGTGCTGGAAGTTCACCTCGGCGTCGCGCTGGGGGTACATGCCCAACAGCATGTTGCGGTAATTTTCCCAGCCCTCGCTCTTAAAGCCACGCACGCTGTTGGTCAGGTCAAACATCATGTTGATGCGCTCGGCTGTGTAGTTGTCCCAGGCGGCAAACACCAGCAGGTGCGAGCCATCGGTAATTTGGCCCTGGTTCCAGGCTATCGGCTGGATGCGCTCGCGCACTGACCGGCTGCTCACCACCACGATTTCGTAGGGCTGCAGTCCGCTGGAGGTCGGTGCCAAGCGCGCCGCTTCAAGGATGCGCTCCACCTTGTGTTGCGGCACTGCCTTGGTGGGGTCCATTTTTTTGGCGGCGTAGCGCCACTGCAGGCGCTCCAGCAGGGCGTCGGATTGCAGTTCTTCGGGTGCTGTATTGGCGGGAGCCGCGAGCGTGGCAGACTGGGTCATGAAAGAGTTCCTTGAAGTGAGGTTTGGATCGTGTCAAACGCCGTGCGTGCAACCGATTTGGCGTACTGGTGACAAATGTAGAACCACTAAGGTTGCTTGAGAAGCCGTAATAACGGACAATTGTGTTGCATATTTTGCAACAATAAGCCACGCAGCATGCTCAACGCCCAACTACTCACCACTTTTTCGGCGATTGTCAGCGCTGGCAGCATCAGCGCCGCTGCAACCCGGCTGAACTGTGGAAAGTCGGTCCTGTCGCGCCAGTTGACGCGGCTGGAGGCCGACCTGGGTGCACGACTCATGCAGCGCACCACACGCAAGTTGACCCTGACCGAAGTGGGCAAGATGGTGCTGCTGCAAGCCCAGCAGATTGACCGCGCCTTGAGCAACGTGGCGCAGATTTCCGGCCAGTTCCAGACGGAGGTGCGCGGCCCGTTGCGGGTGGCTTGCCCACGTCCGCTGGGGCAGCGCCATCTGGTTCCCTTGATCACCGAATTCACGCGCCTGCACCCGGGGGTGGAGGTGACGTTGCTGGTGGAAGACCGGATCACCGACCTGGTGGCCGAGCAGATCGACGTTGCCATTCGGGTGGCGCATCTCGACGATTCAACAATGGTGGCGCGCAAGCTGGCCGACAATCCGCGCGTCTTGGTGGCGGCCCCCGCCTACCTGGCACGCGCCGGGATTCCTGCCAGCGCTGACGATCTGCTTCAGCACGAATGTCTGCTCTGGACTCGGGACAACCGCGTGTACGACGAATGGACATTGTCGATCGGCGCTATCACGACCCAGGTGCGGGTGCACGGGCGCATCCGCATCAACGACGGCATGGCGCTGGCGGCGTCCGCCTGCGAGGGGGCGGGCGTGATGCTGATTGACCGGTTGTTGGTGGAGCAGGAGTTGGCCAGCGGTGAATTGGTCGAACTTCTGCCAACCTACAAGCTCACGCCAGGCCCCTCCATCTATGCGGTCTACCCAGCACGGCAATGGCTGGCCTTGAACACCGCCACGTTTGTCGAGTTCTTACTGGCGCAGCGCCTGGGTGAGCGCGCGTTCAGACGCGCGTGATGGTCACATCGATGTTGCCACGGTTGGCGTTGGAGTAAGGGCACACAGGCTGCGCCTTGTCCACCAGCGTCTGGCCTGCCGTCGCTTCCACCGTTTGGGACACGACGCAGCCAGGTAGGTGCGCGGCCTGGGCTTGAAGCCGTTGGCCAGCGGGGCTAAGGTGAACATGCACCCGGCCTGCAACCACGAAAACTGGCCGGCTTGAAAGATGGGGGGGGCAGCCAAGGCTTGATCGTGCTGTCGCCAGCGTTCTGGACATGGCTCAGCTTGCGGTGCCTAAATGCCGCCCTACCGCAACTTATCCCCGCGAGGCCCAGTCATGCTTGAGACCATTCACCACCGTATCTGCCCTTTGTGCGAAGCCTGCTGCGGGCTGGAGATCAAAGTGCACGCTGGCAGTGTCACGAGCATCAAGGGCCACGCGCAAGACGTGTTCAGCTCGGGCTACATCTGCCCCAAGGGCGTGGCCCTGAAGAATCTGCACGAAGACCCGGATCGGCTGCGCCGACCGCTGATCAAGCGCAATGGCAGTTTTGTTGAGGCCACCTGGGAAGAAGCCTTCGCCGAGATTGAACGCCGCCTGCCGCCGCTGCTCGCGGCCCACGGACGCAACGCCAGCGCGGTGGTGGTGGGCAATCCATCGTCCCACAAGATCGGTCTCATAACCTACTTTGGCAAGCTGGCCCGTGCCTTGGGCACCAGGAACATATTTACCGCCTCCACCCTGGACCAGATGCCCAAACAACTCGCCAGTGGCTTGATGTTTGGGCATTGGCTCTGCGTCGCCCTGCCCGACATTGCGCGCACCGAGTTGCTGCTGGTCATCGGCGCCAACCCGCTGGCCAGCAACGGCAGCATGTGGAGCGTCCCCGACTTCAAGGGCAAGGCCAAGGCCATGCAGGCGCGTGGCGGCAAGCTCATCGTCATCGACCCGCGCCGCACCGAAACCGCCGCGCTGGCCGATGCCCATCACTTCATCCGTCCCGGCGCAGACGTATTTTTTCTGGCCGCGATGGTGCAAACCCTGGTTGCTGAAGGACGGGTGCGCCTGGGTAACGTTGCGGCCTGGGTCAACGGCGTGCAGGAGGTGGGTCAGGCGGTGGCCGCTTTTACCCCCGAGGCCGTGGCGCAGCGTTGCGGCATCGATGCCGACACCATCCGCGCGCTGGCACGCGAACTGACCAATACGCAGCGCGCTTGTGTGTACGCCCGCATCGGTACCTGCACCCAGGAATACGGCACGCTGGCCAGCTGGCTGGTGGACGTGCTCAACGTACTCACCGGCCACCTCGATATGCCCGGCGGTGCGATGTTTGCCAAGGCTGCAGCATTCGCATCCAACACGGCGGGCCAATCCGGCGTTGGCAAAGGCGTCACCACCGGGCGCCACTTTGCCCGAGTGAGCGGTGCCCCGGAGGTGTATGGCGAACTTCCCATGACTTGCCTGGCGGAGGAAATTGAGACCGCCGGGCCGGGTCAAATCCGCGCTCTCGTCACCGTGGCGACCAACCTGGTCCTGTCCAGCCCCAACGGCCCGCGCCTGGCCGCTGCGCTGGACACGCTGGACTTTATGGTCAGCATGGACATCTACCTGAACGAGACCACGCGCCACGCCGACGTGATCTTGCCGGGGGTGTCGCCGCTGGAAGATATTCATTTCGACGTGGCCTTCCCCCAACTCTCCTGGCGCAACCATGCGCGCTACAGCCCACCGGTGCTGGCGCGCACCGATGGCGGTCCCGAGGAGTGGCAAATCCTGCTGAAGCTGGCAGCCATCGCGCGCGGTGAGGGCGCCCAGGCCGATGCGAACGCGCTGGACGACGCCCAGTTTGCCGAAGATGCCCAGCGCCTGGCCCCAGGAAACGCCACTGCGCTGATACAGGCCACCAGTGCACTCAAAGGCCCACAGCGCCTGCTCGATGTTGCACTGCGCACCGGCCCCTATGGCGATATGTTTGGCAAGAAGCCCGACGGACTGACGTTGGCCAAGGTGATGGCCTCCAACAGCGCCGGCGGCATTGACCTGGGCGAATTGCAGCCCCGCATTCCAGAGATGCTGCGCACCCCCAGCGGCAAGGTGGAACTCGCCCCCCCTTCGCTGCTGGCCGACCTGGCTCGCCCCGCGGCCGACCTGGCCCGCCCGGCGCCGGATTTGGTGATCATTGGTCGGCGCGATGTGCGTTCCAACAACAGCTGGATGCACAACCTGCCTACGCTGGCGAAAGGGCCCGCACGCTGTACCGCTCTGGTTCACCCCATCGATGCCCAGCGTATGCAGCTGCAAGACGGGGCCTGGGCCCAGATCGCCAGCGGCGCGCGCAGCATTCAGGCCCAGGTGCAGATCAGCGCCGAGATGATGCCCGGCGTGGTCAGCCTGCCGCACGGCTGGGGCCACAACCTGCCCGGCACCCAACTCAAGTTGGCAGCGCAGCGCCCCGGAGCCAACCTCAACGCACTGCTGGACGACCAACTGCGCGACCCGCTCTCCGGCAATGCTGTTCTGGGTGGAGTGGCGATCACCATGCAGGCCATCCCCGAGCCGCCTGCCTGGGCATGCAGCCTCGGCCCCGATCCGCAGGGTCCCCTGAATATAGGATGACCTGGCGGGGCTCAGCTCCCTTGGGCAGGCGCTGGACTTTTGCTGGCGCGCACCATGCGCTGCAGCTCCGGCCGGCAGGAGCCGCAGTTGCTGCCGCAGCCCAGCGTCGTTTGCAGCGATTGCAGGCGCGCGTCGGCGCTGCCGCTTGATTGACTCAAGTGCGCCCGAATGGCCAAGTCCGTGACGCCCAGGCAGGAGCAAATGAGCTTGCCGCGCGAGGCGACAGCCACGGGCGCGGCGGCACTGGGCGAGAGCAGAAGCCGGCCATAGCTTTGCGCCGGGAGTTGCTCCTGCAGCAGCGTCTTGATCCAGATTTGTGCGCGGGTGTCGCCCGCCAGCAGGAACCCTGTGAGCGTGGCGTCGGCACCGCGGCGTTCCAGCCGCATCACGCGTCGTTGCTGCTTCTTCGCGTCGGCATAGCGCAGCGTGTCGGACGCGCTTAGCTGGAAGATCTGTTCGATGCGCTTCAGACATTCGCTGCGCACAGCGTCGTGATGGGCGGCGCGAAACAGCAGTCCGGTGCGCGCCTGAACTGCGTTATCCAAACTCGCCTGCTCGGAAAAAATCACACTGCTGGCGAATGCAAATTCAGACATTAGTGCCCTGAGTTGCTCGCGGGCCGTCAACACCTGATCCGGTGGCAGCCAGGCCAGTGCCAGCAGAGTCCAGGGCAGTTCGGCCTTGAGGATCTTCACGGCGCAGTGCTTGAGCTCGGGCTGTTTTGACGTGGGGCAATAGGCGGGGCTTGTCAGTGCGTTGACTCCGGCCAGACGCGCTCCCGTGCTGCTTTGGCCGCTCAGGCTTTCTTCGCCCCAATGCATGGCGATGAAAGCCTGACTCGGGCCCGGCTCGGCGCTGGCTTGCACCGGCAATACGATGGAGCCGCGGCGCGAGGTCACGTGCACCAGATCGCCTTCGCACAGCAGTCGCCGCGCCATGTCCTGCGGATGCATCTGGATCGCGGGCTCGCTCACGTGGCCGAACAACCGGCCCAGCGTGCCGGTGCGGCTCATGCCGTGCCATTGATCGCGCAAGCGTCCGGTGTTCAAGGCAAAGGGGTAGCGCGCATCGCGCGGCTCGGCCACGGGCTGAAATGCGGTGGCGACGAAACGAGCCCTGCCATCGGAGGTAGGAAAGACGCCGTCTTCGTAAAGCCGCACCTTGCCTTCGGTTGCGCCTTCGGGATAAGGCCACTGCTGTGGGCCTTGTCGCTCCAGCAGGCCGTAGCTCAGGCCGGTGATGTCCAGGTCGCGGTCGCGCGTGGATTCGCGGTGCTCGTTCCAGATCGATTCGGCGTTCTCAAAGGGAAACAGGCGGGGCTCGGTACGACGGAGCTTGCGTTCCAGCCGCCGCGCAAAGTCCACGGCGATGGCCCAGTCGTGACGCGTCTGACCCGGCCCTGAGATGGCGGCGCGCACGCGGCTGATGCGGCGTTCGCTGTTCGTCACCGTGCCTTCCTTTTCGCCCCAGGTCGTGGCTGGCAGCAGCAAATCCGCATAGGCGCAGGTGGCGGTGGTGGCAAACGCCTCCTGCACGATCACGAGTTCGGCGCGCTCCAGCGCACGCCGCACGGTGGTCTGGTCGGGCATCGATTGCGCGGGGTTGGTACAGGCAATCCACAGCGCTTTGATTTCGCCGTCTGCTGCGGCCTGGAACATCTCCACCGCGGTCTTTCCGGGCTTGTCCGGAACACGGGGGACGCCCCAAAGGGCGGCCACTTCGCCGCGGTGCCGGGGGTTAGACAGATCGCGGTGCGCGCTCAGCAAATTCGCCATACCGCCGACCTCACGCCCGCCCATGGCGTTGGGCTGGCCGGTGAGCGACAAGGGGCCGGTGCCGGGCTTGCCGATCTGAGCGGTGGCCAGGTGCAGGTTGATGAGCGCGGCGTTCTTGTTGCTGCCGCTGCTGGACTGGTTCAGGCCCTGGCAATACAGGCTGAGCGTGGGCGAGCGCGGGGCTGTGCCGCCGTCCTGCACACCGGCAAACCAGCGTGCTGCAGTGAACAGGTTATCCTTGCTGACGCCGCAGGCCTGCGCCACGAGCTCGGGCGTGCAATCGCGCACGCTGGCCTTGAGCGCTTCGAAGCCGGAGGTGTGCGCTGCGATGAATGCGGCGTCGGTCCAGCCCTCCCACAGCATGATGTGCAGCATGCCGTTGAACAGCATCACATCGGTGCCGGGTTGAACCGGTAGGTACAGGTCGGCGATGGCGGCCGTATCGGTGCGACGCGGATCGCACACGATGATTTTGAGCGCTGGGTTGGCACGGCGCGCGTCCTCGATGCGGCGAAACAGCACCGGGTGCGCATAGGCTGTGTTCGATCCCACGATGAACAGACATTGCGTGTGTTGCAGGTCGTCGTAGCAGGCGGGCGGTGCGTCGGCACCGAGCGTGAGCTTGTAACCCGCCACCGCGCTGCTCATGCACAGGCGTGAATTGGAGTCGATGTTGTTGGTGACTATCAGTCCCTTGGCCAGCTTGTTGAAGGCGTAATAGTCCTCGGTCAGCAACTGGCCCGAGATGTAGAAGCCCACGGCATCGGGGCCGTGTTCACGCATGATTTGCGCGAAGCTCTCAACAGCAAAGTCCAGCGCAGCGTCCCACGTCACGGGCCGCGGCGCCTGGCCTCGATGCACGCGCCGCATCGGCTGCAGCAGGCGTGTCTGCTGCGTCACCGTTGCCGCCGCCGTCAGGTGCAAGGTCGATCCCTTGCTGCACAGCCGCCCGAAGTTGGCCGGATGCAAGGGGTCGCCACGCACGCCGGTGATCTGCTCGCCACGCGATTCGATGATGACGCCACAGCCCACCCCACAGTAGGGGCAGGTTGATTTTGTTTCGCGAACGGTCATGCGCAGGACAAGTGGCGCGCGCAGGGTCCGGCCACGGGAGGCTTTTCCTTCAGCGCGAGCGTTGCCAATTCGGCCCTTCGAAGTTGCACTGCACCTTCCACGACTTGCACACTGAACTTCGTCGTTGTGCCCACATCGGGCGCGCGGGCACAGCCATCAGCAAGACCGATGGTCCAGTTGTGCAGCGGGCAGGCCACGCTGCTGCCAAACACCAGGCCCTGGCTCAAGGGCCCGCCCCTGTGCGGGCAGCGGTCCAACAAGGCAAACACCTCGTCTTTGTCGTTGCGAAACAGCGCCACGTCCATGCCGGCGGCGCGCGCCACCCGCCGCGAACCCAGCACCGGGATGTCGGTGACGAGGCAGATTTTTTTCCAGTCATTCATATGTTTTCTCGTGTCATAAGTTGCTCGTCATCGCGTGGCCCAACCGCCTCGCTATTGCGAGTCCCAACCGCCTCGTCATTGCGAGGCCGCAGGCCGTGGCAATCCATGACGTGTTTCTGTGGTCCGCTACTCTGGATTGCCGCGCTGCGCTCGCAATGACGAATCCGGGGTTCATGGCCACTGTGCGGTTTCGGCCACCCGAAGCAGGAAACTCGCAACGACGCCCACCCGGATTCGGAGTGCTCGCAATGACAGGTGTGGGTTTCGATGTGCATCGCAAAACCTCAGGCATTGGCCGACAATTTTTCAAACTGGCGCGCATCCACCGCCGCTTTTTCGCCTTCAAACCAGGGGTCGGGCTCGCCGTCGAGCGCGAATTGCAGGCGTTCCCACAGCGCCTCGCGGCCCTCATGGTCTTCCAGGATGCGCTGCTTCACGTAGTCCAGACCGACGCGGCTAACAAAATGCACGGTGCGCTCCAGGTACCAGCCTTCCTGCCGGTAGAGTTCACAAAAGGCGCCGGTGTACTCCAGCACCTCAGCGGCGGTCTTGAGCTTCGTGAAGAAGTGCGCGACCTCGGTCTTGATGCCGCCGTTGCCCGCCACGTACATTTCCCAGCCGGAGTCGACGCCGATGATGCCCACGTCCTTGATGCCGGCTTCGGCGCAGTTGCGCGGACAACCACTCACCGCGAACTTGACCTTGTGCGGCGCATACATACCCACAAAAGCCCGCTCCAGATCCTTGCCCATCTGCGTGCTGTCCTGCGTGCCCATGCGGCACCACTCGGAGCCGACACAGGTCTTTACCGTGCGCAGCGCCTTGGCGTAGGCGTGGCCACTGGGCATGCCGATGTCCTGCCACACCGCCTGCAGGTCTTCCTTCTTCACGCCCAGCAGGTCGATGCGCTGCCCGCCCGTGACCTTGACCGTGGGGATCTGGTACTTGTCCACGGCGTTGGCGATGCGGCGCAGCTCGTCGGCCGTGGTCTCGCCGCCCCACATGCGCGGGATCACGGAGTAGGTTCCGTCCTTTTGGATGTTGGCGTGGCTGCGCTCGTTGATGAGGCGGCTTTGCGGGTCGTCTTTCGCTTCCTTGGGCCAGCTGCTGATGAGGTAGTAGTTGATGGCCGGGCGGCAGCTCGCGCAGCCGTTGGGCGTGTGCCACTCCAGAAACTCATAGACCTCGGAAATGCTGAGCAGCTTGTGCTTCACAATCGCCTCACGCACCGCCTGGTGCCCGTGCTCGGTGCAGTTGCACAGCGCGCGGGTCTTGGGCGTGGCCGAGTAGTCGCCACCGGCGGTGAACATCAGAAGCTGTTCCACTAATCCCGTGCAGGAGCCACAGGAGGCGCTGGCCTTGGTGTGGCGGCGCACTTCGTCCAGGGTGAACAGACCCTTGTCCTTGATCGCCTTGCAGATGGTTCCCTTGGTGACGCCATTGCAGCCGCAGACCTCGGCGCTGTCGAGCATGGCGGCGGCCTTGCTGTGGCCTTCGTGGCCCACGTCGCCGATGTTGGATTCGCCGAACATCAGCTTGTCGCGGATGTCGCTCACATTGCGGCCGTCGCGCAGCAGCTTGAAGTACCAGCTCCCGTCCACGGTGTCGCCATAGAGGCAGGCGCCGATCAGTTTGTCGTCTTTCAGCACGAGCTTCTTGTAGACGCCGCCGAAAGGATCAGACATGACGATCTCTTCCGTGCCTTCGCCGCCCTGGAATTCTCCCGCGCTGAAAAGGTCGATGCCCGTGACCTTGAGCCTGGTGGAGGTGAGCGACCCGGTGTAGCGACCGATGCCGAACTGAGCCAGATGATTCGCCGCCACCTTGGCCTGTTCGAACAACGGCGCCACCAGCCCGTAGGCGATGCCGCGGTGCGCGGCGCACTCGCCCACGCTGTAGATGCGCGCGTCGGTCACGGTTTGCAGCGTGTCGCTGACGACGATGCCGCGGTTCACGTGCAGATGCATTTTCTCGGCGAGCTCGGTGTTGGGCCGGATGCCCACCGCCATTACCACCAGGTCCGCCGCCACCTCACTGCCGTCCTTGAATTGGATGGCGGTGACGCGTCCCTCCGGGCCACCGATCAGTGCCTGTGTCTGCGCGCCCATCATGAATTTCAGGCCGCGCTGCTCCAGCGATTGGCGCAGCAAGTCGCCGGCTACGCTGTCGAGCTGGCGTTCCATCAGCGTGGGCAGCACGTGCACCACGGTCACCGTCATGCCGCGCAACATGAGGCCGTTGGCGGCCTCCAGCCCCAGCAGACCGCCGCCGATGACGACCGCGTTCTTGTACTTGGTGGCGGCTTCGATCATGGCCTTGGTGTCGGCGATGTCGCGGTAGGCGATCACGCCTGCCAGATCCTTGCCTGGCAGCGGCAGCATGAAGGGGTTGGATCCGGTGCACAGCAGCAGCCGGTCGTAATGCGCGCTGATCTTTTCGCCCTGCGCATTGATCGCATGCACGACACGGTGAATCCGATCCACCTCGGTCACTTTCCAGCCCGCGTGCAGCGTGATGCCGTGCTCCCGGTACCACTCGAACGGATTCAGCACGATCTGCTCCAGCGTCTGCTCGCCGGCGAGCACGGGCGAGAGCAGGATGCGGTTGTAGTTGGGGTGCGGCTCGGCGCCGAACACCGTGGTGTGGTACAGGTCGGGCGCGATCTTCAGCAGCTCTTCGAGCGTGCGCATACCGGCCATGCCGTTGCCGATTAGCACCAGTTTGGATTTCTTCATGCTGCTTTCTCCACGTGGCTCTGGCGCGTGTACAGGAAGTCCATCACGGCCTTGCGATAGTGCTGGTACTGTGGGTCGTCCGCCAGCGCCACCCGGTTGCGGGGATGCGGCAACTCCACGCTGAGAATTTCGCCGATGGTCGCCCCCGGGCCATTGGTCAGCATCACGATGCGGTCCGACAGCAGTACGGCTTCGTCCACGTCGTGCGTCACCATCACCACCGTGCTTTGGGTGGCGGCCACGATCTGCAGCAGTTCGTCCTGCAGCTTGGCGCGGGTGAGGGCGTCGAGCGCGCCAAAGGGCTCGTCCATGAGCAGCACCTTGGGCTCCATCGCCAGTGCGCGCGCAATGCCCACACGCTGCTTCATGCCGCCGGAGATTTCACCGGGACGTTTGAGCGTTGCAGCCGTGAGACCCACCAGGGCCAGCGCGGCGTCGGTGCGCTGCGTGAGCTGGGCTTTGGTTTCGGTGGTCGCGCCCATGCTGCGGCTGGTGCCGAAGACGCGCTCCACGCCCAGATAGACGTTCTCGAAGCAGGTGAGCCAGGGCAGAAGCGAGTGGTTCTGAAATACCACGGCGCGCTCGGGCCCGGGGCCAGCGATCTCGCGATTCGCACACAACAGCGTGCCCTCGGTCGGTGTCGTGAGTCCGGCGATCAGGTTCAAGAGCGTGGACTTGCCGCAGCCGGAGTGGCCGATCAGCGTCACGAACTCGCCTTTGGCGACGCTCAGGTTGATATCGCGCAGCGCGGGGAAGGAGCGCTTCGCGGTCTTGAAGGTTTGCGCCACGTTCTGGATTTCGATGAACTTCATAATATGTTGAGGACAGAGCTTGTTCGCTGGGCGTAACTGCGGTCTTTCCCGCAAGGTTTCAGTTTTTCACTTCCTCGTAGGTGAACGCCGTGGCGATCCGGATGAGCGCGTTTTCCAGCACCAGGCCGACGATGCCGATGACGAAGATCGCAATGATGATGTTCTTGACGTTGAGGTTGTTCCACTCGTCCCAGACCCAGAAGCCGATGCCTACGCCGCCGGTCAGCATCTCGGCCGCAACGATCACCAGCCAGGCCGTGCCGACAGCCAGACGCACGCCGGTCAACATGTAGGGCAGCACCGAGGGAAACAGGATCTTGCTGACGATCTTCCACTCGCTCAGATTGAGCACGCGCGCCACGTTCATGTAGTCCTGGGGCACCCGTTGCACGCCCACGGCGGTGTTGATGATCATGGGCCAGATGGAGCAAATGAAGATGGTCCAGATCGCAGCCGGATTGGCGCCCTTGAACACCAGCAGCCCGATCGGCAGCCATGCCAGGGGAGAGACCGGCCGCAACAGGCTGATCAGCGGATTGAACATGCGGCTCATGAACTCGAAACGCCCGATCACAAAGCCCGCAGGGATGCCCACAGCGGCTGCCAGTCCAAAGCCCACGGCCACGCGCTGCAGCGACATCAGGATGTTCCAGCCCACGCCTTGGTCATTGGGGCCGTTGCGGTAGAAAGGATGGGAGAAGATCACAGCGGCCTGCCGCAAGGTCTCCAGCGGCGTCGGAATGCTGTTGGCGGTGGAGGCTGATACCAGTGACCACAGGCCCACCAGCAGCGCCAGTCCCAGCACCGGCGGCAAGACTGCCAGCCAGGCGCCACGCCAATCCAGATTTGTTTTCATGAACATGTTATTGACCTATTTGTTTCTGAAATTCATGACCTCAAGCTACGCCCTAGGCGGGTCAGTGAGGAGCCCGTTTCAGGCGACCGGAACTGCATACTGGCCATGAACCACCATGCCGTCATTGCGAGGCTGCAGGCCAAGGCAATCCATGACTTCTTCGGCGGTCCGCCACCATGGATCGCCGCGCTTTGCTCGCGATGACGAATCCAATAGTTCATGGCGCATGTGGGGTAGCCGAAGGATGAGCGAGGCTCGCGATGACGAATCCAATAGTTCATGGCCCATGTGGGGTAGCCGAAGGATGAGCGAGGCTCGCGATGACGAATAGTGATCTCAGGCATTGCGCAAACCTCACTAGGCGTGGATGCGAAAGCCGTCGGCGTAATGCTTCGGGTCTTTTCCGTCCCAGACCACGCCGTCGATGAGCTTGCTGGATCGCATCGGGTCCTTGGGCAGGTTGATCTTCATGGCCGACGCCACCTGCTTGTACAACTCGACCTGGTTGACCTGCTTGGCCACCGCCAGGTAGTCCGGGTGTTCTTTCAGCAGGCCCCAGCGCTTGTGCTGGGTCAGGAACCACATGCCGTCCGACAGGTAGGGGAAATTCACGGCACCGTCGTTGAAGAACTTCATGTGGTTGGGGTCGTCCCAGGTCTTGCCAAGACCGTTCTGGTAGCGACCCAGGATGCGCTGGTTGATGGCGTCCACGCCGGTGTTGATGTAGGACTTTTGCGCCACGGTCTCTGCCATCTTCATCTTGTTTTGCAGGCTGGCGTCGATCCAGCGGCTGGCCTCGAGTACGGCCATCATCACGGCGCGGGTGGTGTTGGGATTGTTCTTGACGAATTCCGCCGTGGTGCCAAGCACTTTTTCCGGATGGTCTTTCCAGATGTCCTGACTGGTGTTGGCGGTGATGCCGATGCCGTCCATGATGGCGCGGTGGTTCCAGGGTTCGCCCACGCAAAAGCCGTCCATCGCGCCCACCCGCATATTCGCCACCATCTGCGGCGGTGGCACGGTGATGAGCTTGGCGCCCGTGATCGGGTTGATGCCGAACGAGGCCAGCCAGTAGTGCATCCACATCGCGTGCGTGCCGGTGGGAAAGGTGCCTGCGAAGGTGTATTCGCGCTTTTCGCTGGCCATCAGCTTGGCCAGGCCGGGGCCGTCAATCGCGCCCTTTTCTGCCAGCTTTTTGGAGAGCGTGATGGCCTGGCCGTTGTGGTTCAGGCTCATCAGCACCGCCATGTCCTTTTTCGGTCCCGCAGTTCCCAGGTGCACGCCATAGATCAGGCCGTAAAGCACATGGGCAAAGTCGAGCTCGCCGCTCATCAACTTGTCGCGCACGCCGGCCCAGCTCGCTTCCTTGGAGGGAATGATCTTCACGCCGTATTTCTTGTCGAAGCCAAGTTCCGCGGCCATGACCACGCTGGCGCAGTCGGTAAGTGGAATGAAGCCGATCTTTACCTCGGCTTTTTCCGGCGCGTCAGAGCCACCGGCATAGACCATGGAGCGCAGGGCGGGGCTGATGCCAACGCTGCCAACCGCGGCGGCTTGGAGCACGGCGCGGCGGCTCCATCGTGTTTGCAACAGGTCGGTCATGGCAAATTTCCTTGAAGTAGTGAGGACAGGGCGAAAAAAAAGCAAAAGAAAAGGCGTCCGCATGAATTCGCCAGTGCCGCGTGGGCACGGGAAAACCATGGGGACGCCTTTGTCCGAAATCACAGAGCGGGTTCCACCGTTGGAAGCGCTCTATCGTGAGACCTTCGTTGGCCTCACCAGGGCTAATGCAATGAACGTGCCAGTCGTTTCGTCGACCGAAACGGCATACGGCCATGAACCCCGGAGTCGTCATGGCGAAGAATTGGCCTTTAGCCGCGAGGCCCGCAGGGCCGTGGCGGTCGTTGACGCGGCAATCGCGATGGCGAACCCACGGTTCAAGTGCCGACTGCGCTATCGGACCGAATTCGGAGTGCCGTCAGTCGTGCACCGGATTTGTGCGGCGCACCAATTCAGCCCAGCAACTCGGCCATGTCCAGTAGCCGCTGCGCTACCTGAGCGAGTTTGAGGCCCTGGTCCATGGCCGCCTTGCGTAAGCGGGTGTAGGCCTGTGTTTCGTTCAGGTTCTGGCGCTGCATCAGCAGACCCTTGGCGCGCTCGATCAACTTGCGTTCCTGCAACTCGGTGGTGCGCTCGCGCAGGTCTGATTGCGTCTGCGCCAACTCCTGGCGCAAGGCCTGCTCGCGCTGGAAGCGCGCCAGCGCCACGTCCAGGATGGGGCGGATGCGCTGCGGCGACAGACCGGCCACCACATAGGCCGACACGCCCGCAGCGATGGCTGCCTGGACGTGGCTGCGGTCTTCGTCGTTGGTGAACATCACGATCGGGCGCGGCGCGTCGCGCGTGGCCATCACCACGTGTTCGAGCGCGTCGCGCGCGTCGCTCTCGGCGTCCACGATCACCAGGTCCGGTTGCAGTTGATGCAGTCGTTCTGCCAAGAAGACGTCGGCGGGGAGGGTGGCGACGAGGTTGAAGCCGCTTTCCAGCAGGCCGATGCGCAGC
This sequence comes from uncultured beta proteobacterium, assembly GCA_903909815.1. Lineage (GTDB taxonomy): Bacteria > Pseudomonadota > Gammaproteobacteria > Burkholderiales > Burkholderiaceae_C > CAIKVZ01. The sequence continues at coordinate 31,162 of CAIVXG010000191.1, forward strand.
GAGCGCGAGCGACCAGCCTGCTCCCGCAAGTCGTCATCCGTGGGGTCGGCCAGGTCCAGATCGGGCGCGACTACAACGATTCTCAGGGCTTCATTCATGGTCGAATAGCCGCAAGAATCGCGCCAGCGATCAGGTTGTGACGCGTTCGTAACGTGCTCGCTCCGTTGGTTTAATGAGCGTTCGGGTTTCCACTGGCTGGAGCTGTTGCCAGGTAGGACTTGCGTCCACAGGAAAGCGCCGCCATTTCACGGAGTACCGCGGTTGCCGGCAATCGTGGCGCCTGGCCTGAGCTCCCAGCTTGAACATGGAATCGGTCGAACGCACGATTTCCTCTCGTACCTTCGCAACGACATCTCGTCATGCCTACACGCAGTCTGTCGGACGCCCGTTGCGAATGCCCCGTGGCCGATCGACAATTCCAGGCATCATTGAATCGGATTTGGCAAGGCAGCAAATGCTGGCTTCGGGTTCCCATGACGGATGGCAGGTGGGGCGCGACACGTACGGCGGCAGGGCTTAGCCAAATAGGGCAGACTTCGGGCTGCAAACCAAGAACAACGGAGCGCGGCACCTTCCATGGATCAAGAACCTATTGCGACACCTTTGGCTGGCTCAGCCGGTCTTCCCACCGGCTGGCGGCAGCATTTGCGGCGACGCTGGCTGCACTGGGGCGTGGGATTGCTGGTCGCATTGACGGCGGGTGGCGGTTGGGTGGCTCTGCGCGCGGGCTCCAGTGCCACGTCCGAGCAGGCCAAGCCGCCGGACAAGCCCATCGAATTTGCCGCTGCCGACCTGGTGCAGGTGGGCCCGCGCGAGCTGGGGCGTATTGTTTCGGTGTCAGGCAGCATCAACCCGGTGGTAGCGGCCACGGTCAAGTCCAAGCAGGCGGCCGAGGTCGCCCAAATTCACGTGCAAGAAGGGGAAACCGTGCGCGCCGGTCAGCTGCTGGCCACGCTGGACACGGGCGACATCCGGGCCCGGCTGGACGCGCAGCAGGCGGCGGTATCCGAAGTTCAGGCCAAGCTGGACCTGGCGCTCAAAAACCAAGCCAACAACCGCCAGTTGCTGAGCCAGTCGTTCATCTCGCAAAATGCCTACGACACGGCGCAAAACAGCGTGGATGTGGCACAGGCATCAGTGGCTGCGGCCAAGGCCCAAGCCGACATTGCCCGCAGGGCGCTGACCGACACGCAAGTGCGCGCGCCCTTCAGCGGCGTGGTGGCCAAGCGCCTGGTGAATGCGGGCGAAAAAGTGTCGCCCGACGTGCCGCTGTTCCAGTTGGTGGACTTGGGGCGCATGGAAATGCAGGCCCAGCTGGCCGTGTCGGACATTCCCTTCCTCAAGCTGGGGCAAGCGCTGGAGCTCACCGTAGACGGTTTCGAAGGGCGGCGTTTCAAGGGCACGGTGGGGCGCATCAACCCCACCACTGAGGCCGGCACCCGCGCCATCAACATCTTTGTGGCCTTGCCCAATGGTGACGGCGCCTTGCGCGGCGGTATGTTTGCCAAGGGTCAGATCGCGGTCCAGACCGAGCGAACCGTGAATGCGCTGCCCATGTCCGCCATCCACGAGGAGGCCGGGCAGAGCTTTGTGTTCGTGGTCAAGAACGGACAGTTGGAGCGTTCCCCTGTGCAACTGGGCCTCAAGCGCGAAGATTTGGGGCTGGTGGAGTTGCGCGACGGGCCCAGCCCAGGCAGCGAAGTGGTGGCAGTGAAGTCCGACAAGCTCAAGGTCGGTGCCAAGGTGCAAGTGCGCCGGGCAGCGACCTGAGGGCTGGCTCATGTGGTTTACCCGCGTCAGCATCAACCACCCCGTGTTTGCCACCATGATGATGGTGGCCATCATGGTGCTGGGCCTTTTTTCTTACATGCGTTTGGGCGTGGAGCAAATGCCCGACATTTCCATCCCCGTGGCGGTAGTCAACACGCCCTATCCGGGGGCAGCAGCGCAGGCGGTGGAGCAGGACGTGAGCCGCCCCATCGAAGAGGCGGTCAACACCATCAGCGGCATCAAGTCCATCCGTTCCTACTCACGTGAAGGCAGCTCCACCGTGGTGGCCGAGTTCGAACTCAACGTGGACATCAAGACCGCTGTGCAGGACGTGCGCGACAAGGTGGCCGAGACCCGGCGTGGCTTTAACAAGGACGTGGGCGAGCCGTCGGTGACGCGGGTGGAGAACGACAACGACCAGCCCATCATGGCCATTTCGATCAAGAGCGACTCGCGCTCCATGCGCGAACTCTCGGAGCTGGCCGACCGGCTGCTGGTCAAGCGGCTGCAAGGTGTGCAAGGCGTGGGCAGTGTGGACGTTTGGGGTGCTGTGCAGCGCGAATTGTCGGTGCGGCTCAACCCGGACAAAATGGCGGCCTACGGCATAGGCGTGGAGCAGGTCCTTGCTGCCATCCGCTCCGAAAACCAGGACGTCCCTGCCGGGTCACTGGCTTCCGACGCCAGTGAACGGCTGGTGCGGGTACAGGGCAAGCTGCACAGCGTGGAGGAGTTTGCGCACATCATCGTGGCGCGAGCCGGCACCGGGGGCAGCAATGGCACGGTCACGTTGGGCCAGGTGGCCAGCGTGCAAGACGCCCAACGCGAAGCCACCAACTACGCCACCGACAACGGCCAACGCGTGATCTGGATCAACGTGCGCAAAACACGCGGCGCCAACACCATCGACATGGCTGCCGGTGTGCGCCAACAGATCGAGCGCATTCGCAAGACGCTGCCGCCCGACATCAACGTCACCCTGGCTTTTGACGGCTCGACCTTCATCAAGGACGGCGTGGACAACGTCAAGAGCACCATTGCCGAAGGTGGCTTGCTCACGGTGTTTATCGTGTTCTTGTTTTTGCACTCCTGGCGTTCCACCGTCATCACGGGGTTGACGTTGCCCATTTCGGTGTTTGCTGCCTTCATTGCGCTCTATGCCATGGGCTTTACCATCAATTTCATGACCTTGATGGCCTTGTCGCTGTCCATCGGCATTTTGATAGACGACGCGATTGTGGTGCGCGAAAACATTGTGCGCCACCTGGCCATGGGCAAGAGCCACAAACAGGCGGCTTTGGAGGCCACCCAGGAAATCGGTCTGGCGGTGATGGCCACCACGTTTTCCATTGTGGCGGTGTTTTTGCCTGTCGCCTTCATGGGCGGCATCATTGGCAAGTTCTTCTTCCAGTTTGGCATCACGGTCGTGTCGTCGGTGCTGGTGTCGCTGTTTGTGTCGTTCACGCTGGACCCCATGCTGTCGAGCATCTGGCGCGAACGCCCCTCACGCTGGATGAAATGGCGCTGGGTGCAACGCATGCTGGACGCGCAGCAGCGTGGCATAGACGGGCTGCATCAGCGCTACGACCGGGTGTTGCGCTGGTGCCTGGCGCACCGCAAGTCCACGCTGGCGCTGGCCACGTTGTGCCTGGTGGCGAGCTTTTTCATCGTGCCGTTCCTGGGTTCGGAATTTGTGCCGCAAACCGACGACAGTTACAGCAGTGTGCAAATTCAAACGCCCATTGGTTCGTCGCTGGAATACACCATGAGCAAGGCCGAGCAGGTGGAACAGGCCCTGAAAGAGTTCAAGGAACTCAAGCGCATTTCCAAGAACGTCAACAAGGGCAATGCCAGTTTTGACCTTGAGCTGGTGCCCAAGTCACAGCGCAAGCGCTCCGTGCGTGAAGTCAACGACGCCATGCGGCAACGCATCGATCAGATCGCCGGGCTGGAGGTCAATATCGGCTGGAACAAGCCCATTCAGATGTACGTGCAAGGTCCGGATATTGGCACGCTGGACCCGATCGCTCAGAAGATCATGACGCGTATGCACGGCATCAAGGGCATGGTGGACATCGAAACCAGTTTCAAACCCACCACGCCCACGCTGGAAGTGGTGGTGAACCGCGAACTGGCCAGCGATTTGGGCGTGAGCATGAGCCAGATCGCCAGTGCCACTCGCGCCATGATAGGCGGTGAAGAAGTCGGCCAGTGGCTGGGGCCGGATGGAGAAAATCACCAAATCTTGGTGCGTCTGCCCAAAGACCAACGCACCAGCGCACAGGACATGGACCGCATCGCCGTACCCGGCAATGTGGGCGCTGACGGACGGCCCAACATGGTGCCGCTGCACCAGGTGGCGCAGTTTGTACCGTCTTTGGCCGAGCGCCAGATCGAGCGGCGCAACCTGCAACGCCAGATCCGCCTGACCGCGGGGGTGAGCAACGACCGCACGCCGGGCGACGTGAGCGGCGAGTTGCAAAAGTCCTTGCGCGACCTGGAACTGCCGCCTGGCTACAGCATCAATTTCACTGGCGACACGCAGGAAATGGATGAATCCATGGGCTATGCCGTGGCGGCCCTGGGCTTGGCGGTGATCTTTATCTATCTGATTTTGGCCTCGCAGTTCGGCAGCTTTTTGCAGCCCTGGGCCATCATGGCGTCGCTTCCCCTGTCCTTAGTGGGGGTGTTGGTGGCACTCAAACTGTTTGGCTCCACGCTCAACCTGTTCTCGGTCATTGGCTTGATCATGCTCATGGGCTTGGTCACCAAAAACGCCATTTTGCTGGTGGACTTTACCAATCAGGGGCTGCGCGAAGGCAAAACCCGGGAGCAAGCCATTCTGGATGCTGGGCAAGTGCGTTTGCGCCCGATATTGATGACCACCGCCGCCATGGTGGGTGGCATGTTGCCCCTGGCCTTGGCGCTGGGCGCAGGCTCCGAAATGCAGTCGCCGATGGCCCACGCCGTGATTGGCGGCATCATCTCGTCCACCGTGCTCACGCTCGTGGTGGTGCCGGTGCTGTTCACCTATGTGGATACTTGGGGAAAGAAGACGCTGACGTGGTTGACTCGGGGGGATGAAGAACTGGATGCGGAGCAGGGCGCGGCCTTGCCGGCTACGCAAGAGTCTGTGCCGCCGCCCGCGTCACCGTAATCGTCACCCGCCAGTCCTTCCTGGCGGGCCGATGCTCAACCGGCGTTGCGCCCCTTCTGGCTCTCGTAATAAACCACCTTGCGGGCGCGCTGCACGTCACCCAGGGGACGGTGTGCGGCCAGAGCCTGCCAGGGGTCGAAGACCGCCGCCTCGACCTCGCGCAACAGTGCCTGGCCCTGCGCCGAAGCGCTGTCCTGCAGCGGCAAGCTGAGCCGCGCCACCGTGGTGTAGGGGCTGGGCCAGTTGACGCAGGCGTCTTCGATTGGCGTGAGGGTCTCGCTCACAAAAGGCTGCAGCTGCAAGTCCCACTGCAGCGGCTGGCGCTTCAGGCGCGCGGCAAAGTCGGCGCCCCAGTCGTTGTTGGCGCCGGGCGAGGCCGTGCCGTTGCTACTTGCGGGCAGCAGACGCACGCGCACCGCGTAGGGTCCGCAAGCCATGGGCACGGCGCTGAACAAGGGTTCGGTGGCAAAACCGCCAAAGGGTTTGCCAAGGCTCTTCAGCAGCTTGATCAGCCGCTGGGGGCCGCCGAGCAGGCCGTAGCGGGCGACGAGGTATTTCAACAAGGCCCCTTTGCCATCAGCGGCGGCAGCCACGAAGCCGACAAATTCATCACTCTTCGGAAAGCCGAATGCCTCCTGGTTGATGAGTGTGAAATCCTGATTCTTGGCCGCCCCGTTGCCCAAGGCCGAGTCGCCCTGAACGCCTGAAACGCTGATGGCAAGGCCGCGCACATCGGGCGTGCGATCCGGGGCGCGGTCCATGCCGCCGTTGGACAATCGGACCCGTACGTCGAAAGTGCCCGGTGCTGCGAACAGTCCGTGGCGCGCGAATGGCGGCAGTTCGGCCAGAACTTCCAGTGTTCCCTGGGCAGCGCTCAACTGCTTGCGGTGCAGGGCGCGACCGGTCCCGTATCTTTCGGATTTTCGTTTCTGGATGGCGGCAAATTGCCGACCGTAGCCGGCGAAGCGCTCCGCCTCGTCCGCGCCGATTTGTTCTTGCCACGTAGTGCTGGGAGTCAGGTCGGGTTTCATGCGTTTTGCATCCTGTGGGTGAGGGAAGGGCATGGTACCGCAGCCTCGGCGATCGTGTTTCGGGCTGGAGGGTTGAGGCGGCATCTAGAATCACGCGCAAGCATTTGCACACAAAGGAATTTTCTCTTGAGCTCTGACCCACAGCCGACCGATTTGCGCATGGCGCGGTTCAAAAAGTTTGCCTTGAGTTTCCTGGCGGTTCCCTTGCAGGTCGATGCCAGGGAGCGTTGGCGTGCCTTCATGGGTGCCGCGTTCGGCATCCTTATCACGGCGCTGGTGAGCAGCGTGCTGGTGGACACCGCGCTTCCATCGACCTGGCTCGTGGCGCCCATGGGCGCCAGCGCGGTGCTGGTGTTCGCCGTGCCTGCGAGCCCGATGGCGCAACCCTGGTCGGTGCTCGGGGGTCATTTGATTTCGGCCTTGGTTGGCGTCACTTGCGCCATCTGCATCACAGACCCGGTGCTGGCAGCGTCGATCAGCGTTGGCGTGGCGATCGCGCTGATGTTCAGCCTGCGTTGCCTGCACCCACCGGGCGGGGCCACGGCCCTGTTGGCAGTGATTCTGCACGCCACGAGCTACCGCTTTGCGCTGTTTCCGGTGCTGGTGAATTCGCTGCTGCTGGTGAGCGCCGGCGTGCTTTACAACAACCTCACGGGGCGTGCCTATCCGCACGCCCAGCGCCCCGTGCCGCCGCCCGAGCCTGCCCCACCGGCGCGCTTCAGCACGGCCGACATGGACGCCGCACTGGCGCACTACAACCAGGTGCTCGACGTCAGCCGCGACGATCTGCAGGAGCTGTTACACCTGGCCGAGGCCGCGTCTTACCAGCGCAACCTGGGCGAATTACGTTGTGCCGACATCATGTCGCGCGATCCCGTGGCGGTGCAGTTCGGCACCTCGCTGAGCGAGGCCTGGACGCTGATGCGCCAGCGCCGCATCAAGGCGCTGCCGGTGATCGATCGCCAGCAGCGCATCGTCGGCATCGTGACGGCGGCCGACTTTTTTCGTCAGGCCGGACTGGACGAACACAGCGGCCTGGGCGATCGGGTGCGCGAACTCATCAAGAGCGATGGCCTGAGCAGTTCGCAGCGACCGGAGGTGGTGGGTCAGATCATGACGCGCAGGGTGCGTGTGGCCGGTGCGCGGCGCCATGCGCTGGAACTGGTGGAACTGTTCTCGCAAGATGGGCACACCCACATTCCCATCATCGACGAGGAAAATCGGCTCGTGGGCATCGTCACCAAGTCGGACCTGGTGCGCGCCCTGTTCCGGGCCGTCAAACCGTAGCGCACAAACCGTCGCCGCACGCAGGTAAAATCCACGGCAAAGCCCGTCGCCCCGGCGGGCTTTTGCTTTGTTTATTTCGGGGCCATGTAGAGGACCACCATGTACAAAAACCTCGTGTCTGCGGGCGCTTGCGCGCTCGTTGCCGCCTGTTTTCTCACGCCTGTGTTAGCGCAGGACTCCAAACCATCCGCCTCCGTACCAGAGCCGCTCAAGGTCGGCTTTGTCTATGTCGCGCCGCTCACCGATGCCGGCTGGGTGCATCAGCACGATGAAGGGCGCAAGGCCGTCGAGGCCGCTCTCGGCACCCGAGTGAAAACCCGCTACGTCGAAAACGTGGCTGAGGGGCCGGACGGCGAACGCGTGATTCGCGACCTGGCGCAGCAGGGCTACGGGCTCATCTTCACGCCCAGCTTTGGTTATATGGAGGCCACGCTCAAGGTGGCACAGGAATTTCCCAAGCTCAAGTTCGAGTCCATCACCGGCTACAAGACTGCGCCCAATGTGGCGGCGGCGAATGCGCGCTACTACGAGGGACGCTATCTGTCGGGCATCGCAGCGGCGCGCATGAGCAAGACCCATATTGCCGGTTATGTGGCGGGCTTTCCCATACCCGAAGTGCTGCAGGGCATCAACGCTTTCACACTCGGCATGCGCTCGGTCGACCCAAAGGCGCAAGTGCACGTGGTCTGGCTCAACACCTGGTTCGATCCGACGCGCGAGCGCGATGCGGCCATGACGCTGTTCAATCAGGACGTGGACGTGATCGCTTTTCACACCGCTTCGACGGCGGTGATGGCGGCAGCGCAGGAACGCGGCAAGCTGGCCGTGGCTTACCACTCCGACATGCGCAACGTGGCGCCCGACGCGCAGATTCTGGCGGTGACGCATCAGTGGGGCGCGTACTACACGCAGCGCGCCAAAGCGGTGTTGGATGGGTCCTGGAGGAGCGGCAATGTCTGGGGCGGCGTGAAGGCCGGAATGATCCGCGTCGAAGCCTTCGGCCCCAAGGTGCCCAAGGCAGTGCAGGACGAAGTGCTGGCGCGCCAGAAGGACATTGCCTCGGGAAAACTGAAACCCTTTGCCGCGCGCGAAGCCGTGCTCGACAACGCAGGCCACGTTGTGATTGCGGCAGGCCAGTCGCTCAGCGACGAGCAGATACTCAACATGAACTATCTGGTCGCGGGCGTGCAGGGCAAGATCAGCAAATAGGCCTCGTGCCTGCAAGCAACCATTTCAGCGCCTGCTCCGGACTGAGGGGTCTCGCATAAAAGTAGCCCTGAATCTCGTGGCATCCGGCCCGCTGCGCCGCATCAGCCTGGGCTTCGGTCTCGACGCCCTCGGCCACCACCCTGAGCTTGAGCGTAGCGGCCAACTGGCAAATGGCCTGCACCACTGCGATGGCGTCGGGTGCGGGCATGGGGTCGATCAAGCTGCGGTCAATTTTCACGACACTGAGCGGCAGCGTGCGCAGCATCGCCAGAGAAGAGAAGCCCGTGCCGAAATCGTCCAGCGCGACCTTCAGGCCCAGATCACGCAACTGGATGAGTTGGGCAAGGGCCTGTTCCATGTTGCCGATGGCGGCGCTTTCCGTCACCTCCAGACTGATCCACTCGGGCGCAACACCGTAACGCTTGAGCGTGTTGCCCACCAGTTGAGGAAACCCGGGATCGAGCAATTGCAGGGGTGAGACGTTCACGGCAACCGGCACCAGATTGACCGATTCTTCGTGCCACTTCAGCAGCTGCTCGCAGGCCTGGGACAGCAATAACATGCCAAGGGACCCGATCAGACCCGTGCGCTCGGCTGCGGCGATGAATTGCACCGGACTGACCGCATCCACTCCGGCGCGATGCCAGCGCGCAAGCGCTTCAAATCCCATCAACGCCCCATTGACTGAATCCACCTTGGGCTGGTAGGCCAGGCTGAATTCGCGGTTGATGATGCCCGCACGTAGCGCCTGTTCCTGTTCCAGCACCTCGGCCGAGCCCAGGACAAAGCGCTGCTCGGCCACGACCACGGAGGTGCCGGCGATTTTCTTGGCCTCGTGCATGGCGGCGTTGGCGGCACGCAGCAAAGACTCGGCTTCGGTTCCGGTTTCGGGGTAGAGCGCCAATCCTATTGACGCGTCGACGAAGAATTCCTGCTCAGGCAAAACCAGGGGCCAAGCCAGAATCCGTTGCACGCGCTGCGCCAAGTCCTGGGCTTGCGCCGCATCCAACGCCGTCCTGCCAAGAAGCGCAAAACCGTCGGAGCCCAGCCTTGAGAGCTCGGCCACCCCAGTCAATTCGCGTTGCAGCGTCTCGGTCAGCGCCTTAAGAACTTCGTCACCCATGGAGTGGCCGTAGGCGTCGTTAAACAGTTTGAAGCGGTCGATGTCCAGCAGCAGCAGCGCGAAAGTTTCGTCCGGTCTTGACGTCTGGCAGCGTTCACGCAGGCGCCGCAGCAACGCACCCCGATTCGGCAAACCGGTGAGCTCGTCGTGCGTGGCCTGATGCAGCAAAGCGGCCATCGTGTCGTGGTGTTCGGTGTCGTCGGTGATCACCGTTTGCAGCGCCGGCTGCCCCTCCCATTCCGTGCGCCAGATGGCAAAGCGCAGGCGCAACGCAGTCCCGTCCAGGCGCCGGCGCGGTCCTTCCCAAGCGGCGTCTTCCAGCGTTCCATCCAACACCCGATGGCGCAGCGTCATGACGGCAGCGAGTTCATCCTCAGGGATGGCTGCATTGATCCATTCCGGCGAAATTTGCACCAGACTGGTCAGACCATAAATCTTCAGAAAAGCGGGATTGCAGTAAATGATTTCCTGGGTGTAGGCGATTGCCACGCCTTGATGGGAGTTCCAGGTCAGGCGCTCAAACTGCTCGCGCAGCCGGTGGGCTTCGGTGGTGACACGCTGCAAGGCGGTCTGAAACAGCACCAGGCCCAGCACCAGTCGAAGCAAGGTGTTGAGGGTGAACTGGAACGCGGTTGCATCCACACCAAAGGCGAGTTGAGCGCACTGAGCCACACCCATCAGGCACAACAAGGGGCCGGCCCAGCGATCCGAATGTTCGCTCGCCCAGAGCCAGCGCCAAGCTATAGCGCCAACGCTGAACGTGATCAGGCCTGATACCGTGCTGGCAAATGGCCAGCTGTGCTGGAACATGGTGTAGCCCATGAGCAGCGACAGGCTCAATATGATCGCGGCAATCTTGGCCCATGAGATCTGGCGTTGCGCGAGATGCACCATTCCCAGCAGCAGCAAAGTCAGATAACCTGAACCGAATGCAACCGTTCCCCACAGCACCAGGGTTTGACCCCGGTCGCCTGCCTGCGAATAGATGGAAAACAGAAACGGCGTGATCGCGAGCGCGAGGTAATACAGGCCGATGTCTCGCGTGAACCTGGCCGCCCGATATCTGCGCCAAAGCAGCAGCAAAGCCACGCCCATGATCAGTGTGACCAGGAAGCTGAAGATGGACAGGTTAATCATGGCTGGGATTGGCGACAAGCTGCCATTCTGCCAATTTTTGCCACCGTGAAAGAATCAACTTTCATGGCTCGGTGCGCTTCGCAGTCGAAGCGTGAAAATTAGCGCAGCGCCAGCGGCTTGCTCCGTTGGTATGAAGGTGGCGCGGCGGCGCGAGTCAATCTGGACGGCGCTGACGGCGCCCCCTGGATCTTGAACACAGCCACCGCCTGCGCCATTTGGTCGGCTTGCTCACGCAGACTTTCGGCCGCGGCCGCACTCTCTTCCACCAGCGCGGCATTTTGCTGAGTCATCTGGTCCAGGTTCGCTATTGATTGGTTCACGTGCGCAATGCCGGCACTTTGATCGGCCGAGGCGGCGGTGATTTCCCCGATCACATCGGCCACCTTGCGCACCGACTGTACGATGTCGCTCATGGTGGCGCCCGCAGCCGACACCAGTTGCGTGCCCGAAGCGACCTTTTCCACCGAGGTGCTGATCAGCATCTTGATTTCCTTGGCGGCTTCGGCGCTGCGTCCTGCCAGGGACCGCACTTCGCTCGCCACAACCGCAAAACCGCGGCCCTGTTCGCCTGCACGCGCAGCTTCCACCGCGGCATTGAGTGCCAGGATATTGGTCTGAAAGGCGATACCGTCAATGACGCCGATGATGTCCGAGATCTTTTTGCTGCTGGCATTGATCTCTTCCATGGTGGATACGACTTGCTTGACCACGGCCCCGCCCTTTTCCGCCACCGATGAAGCGCTCGCCGCCAGCCCGCTGGCTTGGCGCGCGTTCTCCGCGCTGTGCTGCACGGTGGTGGTCAACTGGTTCATGGACGATGCCGTGGACTGAAGGTCGCTGGAGGTCTGCTCGGTGCGCTGCGCCAGATCGTTGTTCCCGGTGGCGATTTCGGCGCTGGCAGTGGCGATACTGTCGGTGCTTTGGCGCACCTGATGCACCATGCGTCCCAGGGATTCGTTCATGGCCTTCAGGGATCGCAGCAGTTCGCCGAACTCGTCCTCACGCGTGGTCGAAATGTCGGCGCTCAAGTCGCCCTGAGCGATGCGCGCGGCCAGTTCATTGGCCTGTTCCAGCGGTTCGCGAATGGAACGTACCAGCCAGACGGTGGCAAAGAAAATGATGATCATGATCACGGCTAATCCCAGCAATATTCCGGTCGAATTGGTGACGCGTCGCTGCTCGGTCTCCTGCTGGCTATCCAGGACCCGCTGCTCCTGCATCTTCACAAGTTCCCTTTGTGCTCCGAGGTAGGTTGCCATGGAGGGAAGGTACTGGGCCTCCATGATTTGCACCGCTTCTGGGGTCTTGCCGTCGTCCTTGGCCTTGCGTGCCTTGTCACGGGCGTCGATCACGGTCTTGCGCAGACCGGAAATCTTTTCCAGCATCGCCCTGTCGGCGTCGGTCAAGGGCGACGCCTCCAGCTTCTTCTGCAACTCCGTAATTTGAGCTGAGGTGGCCGTCACCGCCTCTTTGAATGCCGCCGCGATAGCCGGGTCACCGCTGAGGATCAGCGCCTGATTGCGCACCGCGTTGGTTTCGTTCAGACCGGTCCACCGGGTCGTCAGCTGGACCAGTTCCATCGCAGCCATCTGAGTCGCCCGGCCGTTGGCCAAAATGCCAGCGCTGCGCACCAGACCCACGCCCGCGACCGAAGCAATGAAAGCGACCACGAGCACAATGAATAACCACAGCTTGGTGGCTATCTTTAAACGATTCAGTCCCATATGGATGCCCTTGGTTGATCAATGAGTCGCTGTTGGTCATCTTGCCACAGTTTCGCCTCCGGTTTCGCGCGCTACTTGGTGACGATGGCGAAGGTGCCCGCCGCCTTGTCGATCAGGGTGAAGAATCGCACCAGGTCAATCTTGCTGCCGCCCACCTTGAGGTCGTCGCTGAGCAGCGTGTCCTTGACGCCTGCCGTGCCAGCCATCATCTTGACGAAGATGTCCTTGGTCAGCGTCAGGGTGGCATTCGCGTCGGCTGCGGGCGCGCCGCTCTTGAAGTGCAGTACGGCGTTGTCAATCCACAGCACATAGGATTCTTTGGTGTCGGTCAGCACCAGATTCACTTTCAGGTTCTTGCCTTCGGCTGCCGGGCCGTCCAGGCCCGCTGCCATGGCTTCCAGGAAGCGTTCGATCGGCGTCTGCTGCAGCATGTCGAGCACCATCGCTTTGGACGCGCCCTTGGTGGGTGGGCCGCTGCGCAATTCCTGCGCTGCGGTGAGATAGCTGTTGCGCCAGGTAGCGGCCTCGGACACGTATCCCATCTGCTCGTAGGTCTTGGCCAGCAACTCCTTCGCCGCTTTGCTGGATGGGTCGCCAAACACCGCCTGGTTCAGCAGTTCGGCCGCCCAGCGGTACTCGCCGCGGTCATAGGCCGTTTGCGCCGCCGCCACCGCCTTGTCAGCACCACCGATGAGCTCCAGGTACTTCTTGGCCGACTCCTGCGGCGGCAGCGGGTTCAGGTTCGCCGGGTTGCCGTCGTAGGCGCCCATGTAGAACTGGTACACCGCTTTCACGTTGTGGCGCAGGTCGCCGTAATAGCCACGCGTGCTCAGGTAGTCGGCGAGCGACTTGGGAAGCTTCACCGTGTCGGCGATCTCGCGCGGCGTGAGGCCGGCGTTGATCAGGCGCACCGTCTGATCATGCGTGTACTTGTAGACGTCGCGGTGTTTGGTGATGAACTCCTTGATGTGGGCTTGGCCCCAGACCGGCCAGTTGTGCGAGCCGATGTAGACCTCGGCATCGGCCGTCTGTTCCAGCGCCTGCTCCATGTAGTTGGACCAGCGCAGCGAATCGCGCACCTTGGCGCCGCGCACGGGCAGCAGGTTGTGCATCGTCTGCGACAGGTTTTCAGCGCCATCGTAGAGTTTCTTGTCGGGAATGCTGAAGGTCAGTTCGGCCGGGCACTCGGCATTGGGGACGTTGTGAAACACAAAGTGCACGCCATCGAGGTCCATCTCCTGCGTCGGCCTGAAGATGAGCCAGTTGGGTTGCAGAATGCCCACGGCGCCGTAAACCACGTCCTTGCCCAGGCCGGTGTCGACGTTGCCTTTGGCCGAGCGTGGCAGATCGCGGCCGAACTGGTAGATCGAACGGCGCACCATGCCGGTTCCCACGAGCACGTTTTCGCTCGTGGCTTCTTCCAGGAAGCCCGCGGGTGCGACCACCGGTACCTTGCGTTCGGTCACTTCCTTCGCACTGATGACCCCCAGCGCGCCGCCGAAATGATCGGCGTGGGCGTGCGTGAAGATCACGGCCGACACCGGTTTGTCGCCCAGATGCTGACGCGCGAACGCCATCGCCGCCGCTGCCGACTCGCGGCTGGTAAGCGTGTCGGCCACGATCCAGCCGGTCTTGCCTTCGATCAGGGTCAAGTTGGCGATGTCAAAGCCGCGCAACTGGTAGACACCTTCGGCCACCTTGAACAGGCCCACATTGGCGTTGAGTTGAGCATGGCGCCAAAGGCTCGGATTGACCGTGTCCGCTGCCTTGGCGTCGAGAAAGCCGTAGGCGTCAAAGTCCTTGAGAACACTGCCGTCTGCCGCCACGATTTTCCCGGTCGGCTTGGCGATGAAGCCGCGTTTGGCGTCCTCGAAATCCTGCTGATCGTCGAGCTTGAGTTCCTGCGCGAACAGAGCGTTGGCCTTCAATGTGGTGGGCGTGGCGTCCCCGGCCGCAGTGCTTGTATCGCCGCTTCGGGTGCAGCCTACCAACAGTGCGAGTCCGGAAACAAGCAGGGAGAAAGTGATTTTTTTCATGGTCATGGTTCCTGGGGACTTAGCGTTGTGCGCGGATCAGATCCGCGGCCTTCTCGGCGATCATGATGGTCGGCGCATTGGTGTTGCCGCCGATGAGCGTGGGCATGATGGAGGCGTCAACCACGCGCAGGCCGTCGATGCCCCGCACGCGTAACTCCTTGTCCACGACGGCCATGGCGTCGCCGTCCGGCCCCATCTTGCAGCTGCCCACTGGGTGGTACTGGGTGTCGGCACGGTTGCGGATATCCGCCTCCATGCTCCGGGGATCGTCGACCCGGGTCGGGTACAGCATCTTGCCGCGCACCCCGTCAAAGGGTGTGGACTCCATCATGCGTTGCTGCATTTGCCCACCTTTGAGCAGCAACTGCGTGTCGCGCTCGTCGGACAAAAACCTCGGATCGATCAACGGAGCCACGCGCGGGTCGGTGCTTTGGAGCCCCACCGTGCCGCGGCTGAAAGGCCGCAGCACGTCGACGTGGCACGAAATGCCGTGTCCCAGGTGCAGCTTGCGGGCATGGTCGTCGACGATGCCGATCACGAACACCAGTTGCAGATCGGGAACGGAAATCTCCGGCGAAGAGCGGAAGAACGCGCCTGCAGTGGCGATGGTGCTGGTCATCATCCCCGAGCGCGCCTTCTTCCATTCCAGCATCGCGCCCGTGACCTTGGCGCCACCGCGCAGCGACAGGCCGAAGGTCTCGGTGTGGCTGGGCACGCGCCAGGTCTGCACGTAGTCGATGTGGTCCTGGAAATTCTTGCCGACGCCAGGAAGGTTGTGCACCACCTGGATGTCGAGCTTTTGCAACTCTGCAGCCGGACCGATGCCCGAGAGTTGCAGCAGTTGGGGCGAGCCAAAGGCGCCCGCGCTGACAATGACTTCGCGCCGTGCCCGCACTTCGTTCAGTGCATTGCCCTGGTAATAGACCACGCCACACGCGCGCCGGTTTTCAATCAAGACCTTGGCCGAGACCGCGTGTGTCAGCACCTGCAGATTAGGACGCGACAGGTTCGGTGTGAGGTAGGCCTTGGCTGCGCTGCAGCGCTCACCGTTCCTGTGCGTCACCTGGTACGGGAAGGAACCTTCCTGCACGGCGCCGTTGTAGTCCGGATTGAGCGCCATGCCGTGCATGGCAGCGGCGTCCAGAAACATCTGCGTGAGAGGAGTTTGATGCCGCTGATAGGTCACGTTCAAGGGCCCACCTTGGCCATGGAAGCCGTTGCTGAACTGCTCGTTGTGTTCGCTGCGCTTGAACAACGGCAGCACCTCGTCGTAGCTCCAGCCCTGGTTGCCCAGTTCGGCCCAGTGGTTGTAGTCCCAGGGATTGCCGCGCACGTAGAGCATGGCGTTGATGGAGCTTGATCCACCCAGGGTCTTGCCTCGGGGCTGGTAGCCCTTGCGGCCATTCAGACCGGGCTGGGGCACGGTCTCGAAGGCGTAGTTGTTGATCTTGGTCGGGACCATGGCGACCACGCCCGCCGGGGCATGGATCAGCACGCTGGAGTCGGGCCCGCCTGACTCCAGCAGGCAGACCGTGACACTCGGGTCTTCGCTCAGCCGTGCAGCAAGCACGCAACCGGCAGAACCCGCCCCCACCACCACATAGTCAAATTCCCGCATTGCCATGGTTTGTCTCCAGTATTTTTTCGACTTGAGCGGGCACAAGCCCGAATCCCGTTTTGGGCTTCTGCCTCTTTGGGATCCGCGATTGTGAAATCCCAGCATTTGTGTGTCCAATGCATTTATATTAAAAAATCAATGCAACCACTGCATAATGAAAAACCAACTTGGAGACGGCCATGGACTTGAAGCGCCTCAAACACCTGGTGGCCCTGGCGGACACGCGCAACTTCGGGCGCGCGGCCACGCAGTGTCATCTGAGCCAACCGGCTTTTAGCCGCAGCGTTCAGGCCGCCGAAGAAGAGCTTGGCATGCAGCTTTTCGACCGAAATGCGCTGGAGGTGACTTGTACCGACGCCGGCGAATTTGTGGTTGAGCGCGCCCGCAAATTGGTTTTCGCCAGTCGCTGCCTGGAGCGCGACGTCAGCCTTTATCGAGGCCGACTGATAGGCGATCTTGCCTTGGGTGTAGGACCCTATCCCGCTGCCACCCTGATGCCGGCGCTGCTGGCTGAGTTGCGCACGCGCTTTCCAGCTGTCAACACCCGTGTCGAAGTCAACAACGCCAAATATCTGGCCGAACATTTGCGTGCGGAAGAATTGGACTTCTTTTTGGCCGATATCCGCAATGTGCCCAGTGCGGCTGACCTTTCGGTTGCCAGCATCGGACGCTTGTCTGCCAGTTTTTATGTCCGCCCCGGACACCCCTTGAGCACGCGCCGAGGCCTCAAGGCTGCGAATCTCTTGCCTTATGGCTTGGCCAGTGTTCGCATCCCCGAGACCCTGCGAGCATTCTTGGGTGAAGCCATGGGTTTGGAAAAGGGCGAGCGCCTGCCCTTGGCGGTGGAATGTGATGACTTGAACCTCCTCAAGACGGTCGCAATGACGACCGACACGGTGCTGGCCTGTCCAGACGCCGCGGCGCACCAGGAGGAGGAGAGTGCGGCGTTGGTGAGGCTGAATGTGAGCGACTTGCCGCCTCTGTCCAACGAGATGTGCGTCTTTTCGCTCAAAGGCCGAAGCCATTCCCACATGGCGCAATTTGCGCTTGGCTTTCTAAGCGCGTTGGCGACCCAACAGAGGACCGTCCCCTGACTCTCATGACTCCGGATTCTTGGCATGCCAACTACGCGAAAAAACCTGAAAGCCAGCCTGCCTACAATCGAGCTCGAACCAGGAAAGCCCACATGAGCATCAAAAGCGATAAATGGATTCGCCGCATGGCAGAGACCACCGGCATGATCGAACCCTTCGAACCGGGCCAGGTGCGCGAGCGCGACGGCCAGAAAATCGTCAGCTACGGCACCAGCAGCTACGGCTATGACATCCGCTGCGCGCCGGAGTTCAAGGTCTTCACCAACATCCACAGCACGGTGGTGGATCCGAAGAACTTCGACGAGAAGAGCTTTGTCGATTTCAACGACGACGTCTGCATCATCCCGCCCAACAGTTTCGCATTGGCACGCACCATGGAGTACTTCCGCATCCCGCGCAACGTGCTCACCATCTGCCTAGGCAAGAGCACCTACGCGCGCTGCGGCATCATAGTGAATGTGACTCCGTTTGAGCCCGAGTGGGAAGGCTATGTGACGCTGGAGTTCAGCAACACCACGCCGCTTCCGGCCAAAATCTACGCCGGTGAAGGCTGCGCCCAAGTGCTGTTTTTCGAGAGCGACGCCGACGACGTGTGCGAGACCAGCTACAAGGACCGCGGCGGCAAGTACCAGGGCCAGCGCGGCGTGACGCTGCCCAAGGCCTGACCCTGCAATTCACACCATGACTACAACACATTTTGGTTTTCAGTCCGTGGACGAGCGCGAAAAGGCGCAGCGTGTGCGCGGCGTGTTCGATTCGGTCGCGTCCAAGTACGACCTGATGAACGATCTCATGTCCATGGGCCTGCACCGAGCCTGGAAGGCCTACACCGTGATGGTGGCCGACGTACGCGAAGGCCAGCAGGTGCTCGACATCGCGGGCGGCACTGGCGACCTGGCGCTGGCTTTTTCCAAGAAAGTGGGGAGCAGCGGGCAGGTGGTGCATACCGACATCAACGAGGCCATGCTGCGCACCGGACGCGACCGACTGCTGGACGCCGGCGTGGCCCTGCCCACGCTGGTGTGCGATGCCGAAAAGCTGCCTTTTCCCGATCAGCACTTTGATCTGGTGAGCGTGGCCTTCGGCCTGCGCAACATGACGCACAAGGACGTGGCGCTGGCCGAGATGAACCGGGTGCTAAAGAGCGGCGGCAAGTTGCTGGTGCTGGAGTTCTCCAAAGTGGCCAAGCCCTTGGAAAAAATTTACGACTGGTATTCCTTTAAAGTGCTCCCAACTATGGGCAAGCTGGTCGCCGGCGACGATGCCAGCTACCGCTATCTGGCCGAGTCGATCCGCATGCATCCGGGGCAGCAGGAGTTGAAGGAGATGATGATGAAGGCGGGTTTTGGTCACGTGGACTTTCACAATCTCAGTGGCGGTTTGGTGGCACTGCACGTGGGCATCAAGTGTTGATTTATTGTTGGCTGGACTTTTTGGAGTGGGTATGAAGTATTGGACCTTGGTTTTGGCGTTGACGCTGACGTTCACGGGCATGAACGCCGAGGCGGCACGTCGCCTGGGCGGTGGCAAGTCGGTGGGGCAGCAGTCCAGCCAGGTGACGCAACGACCCGCGACCCCGCCCGGCGCGGCGCCGGCTGTGGCACCGAAGAATGCGACACCTGCACCGGCAGCACCGGCGCCCGTGGTGGCACCACCCAGAAGGCCCTGGGGTGCCATGCTGGGCGGTTTGGCCGCCGGCCTGGGCCTGGCATGGCTGGCGCACTCGCTCGGAATGGGCGAGGCCTTTGGCCAAGTCATGATGTTCGCACTGTTGGCCTTTGCGGTCATGCTCGCAGTGGGCTGGTTCATGCGCCGTCGCAGCGCGGCAGCGTCGGGCGCCAGCCAGGCGAACGCAGCGCCCTTTGCCTATCAGGGTGCCACGGCTGCGCCGGTGCAGAGTCTGCCCAGCTATCGCCCCGAAAACGTGGGCAACGATGCATCCGCGCGACCTTGGGAGCGCAGCAGCATGGCGCTGGAGACCGGCGCGGCGACCGCTCCGGCACCGGTGTCGATGATCGGTTCGGCCATCAGCGGCGAGAAGACCTGGGGTATTCCTGCGGGTTTTGACACGGCCGGGTTTGTGGCGGCAGCCAAGACCAGCTTTGTGAATCTGCAGGCGGCCTGGGACCGGTCCGACACGCAGTCACTGCGCGCCATGATGACCGATTCGATGCTGGACGAGATCAAGGGCCAGTTGGCCGAGCGCGATGCTCAGCCCGGCGCTCAACCCAGCAAGACCGAGGTGGTGATGCTGCAAGCCGACCTGCTGGGCATTGAGGAGCGCGCTGGCGATTACCTCGCCAGCGTCGAGTTCTCGGGCCTGATTCGCGAAGACCCTTCGGCCGGTGCGAACCCCTTCCGGGAAGTCTGGAACATGACCAAGCCCAAGGACGGCAGCGCGGGCTGGCTCGTGGCCGGGGTGCAGGCGCTGCAATAGAAAGACTGAAGCACAGTCGGCCCTGAAAAATCGGGGATAAAGCGGGAATAATGGGGGACTATGGCAACACAGTCCCCCTTTTCATTTTTCGAACCCTTCCTCGACCAAGTCGGCAACACGCTAAAGCCCCCCGCTTGGGTGGTCGATGAGGTACAGCACCGCCTGGTGTTGCTGCTCAATCACGTGCTGATGCAAGAGAGCGAGGCGCAGGCGCGCTTGCTGCGCCAAAAGGGCCGTGTGGTGCTGGCGCAATGGCGCTCCTTTGCCCTCAAGCTACAGGCCACGCCCGCAGGTTTGCTGGATTTGGCCGACGCACAGGCGCGCGCAGACCTGACGCTGACTGTCATTGAAGGCTCGCCTTTTGCGCTGATGCAGGCAGCGCTGCGGGGCGAGAAGCCAGCCATCTCGATCGAGGGCGATGTGCAACTCGCGGCCGAAGTTAACTGGCTGGTGGATCACGTGCGCTGGGACCTGGAAGAAGATCTTTCACGCGTCGTGGGTGATGTGCCCGCGCACGCGCTGGGTGACACGGTGCGGCGCATGGCGAGCGCCTTGCGCCAGTTTGCCGGTTCCCGCGCGGGCGACACCGGCAAGGGCGCGCAGTGAGCCGCATTTACCGCAGCGTCTTCATTGTCTGGATCGTCTTTCGCTACGGCCTGGATGAACTGGTTCTGACGAGTTTCAACAAGCGCTGGCTGCGCATTGTGGCCCGCGTGCTCTCCATCGGACGTGATCTGAGTGCGCCGCGCGGCCAACGCCTGCGCGAGGCGCTGGAGCGCCTGGGTCCGATCTTTGTCAAATTTGGTCAGGTGCTCTCCACCCGACGCGACCTGCTGCCGGTGCATATCGCCGACGAATTGGCCCGCCTGCAGGATCGCGTTCCACCGTTTGACTCAGCTGTGGCTGTGGCCACGATCGAGCGCGCGTTTCGCAAGTCGGTGGGCGAGATTTTTGTCAGCTTTGAGCAGATTCCCGAGGCCAGCGCCTCCATCGCCCAGGTGCACTTTGCGATTCTCAAGGACCGTAACGGCCGCCATCAGGACGTGGCGGTCAAGGTGCTTCGGCCCAATATGCGTCCGGCAATTGAAAAGGATCTGAGCCTGATGCGCATGATGGCGGGTTGGGTGGAGAACCTGTCGAGCGAGGGCAAGCGGCTCAAGCCGCTGGAAGTGGTGGCCGAGTTCGACAAGTACCTGCACGACGAGCTCGACCTGGTGCGCGAGGCCGCCAATGCAGCCCAGTTGCGGCGCAACATGGAGGGGCTCAATCTGGTGCTGATCCCGCAGATGTACTGGGACTACTGTGCCACCGAGGTGATCGTGATGGAACGCATGGTCGGCGTGCCCATCAACCAGCGCGAGCGCCTGGTGGCGGCAGGCGTGGACATGAAGCAGCTGGCGCGCGACGGCGTCACGATCTTCTTCACCCAGGTCTTTAACGACGGATTTTTTCACGCCGACATGCACCCCGGCAACATCCAGGTGAGCGTGGCGCCGGCCACGCTGGGGCGCTACATCTCGCTGGATTTCGGCATCATCGGCACCCTCACCGAGAGCGACAAGGAATACCTGGCGCAAAACTTCGCCGCATTTTTCCGGCGCGATTACAAGCGCGTGGCCGAGCTGCACATCGAGTCCGGCTGGGTGCCACCGAGCACGCGCGTGGACGAACTGGAGTCTGCGATTCGCTCGGTTTGTGAGCCGTATTTCGATCGGCCGCTGAAGGAGATTTCGCTTGGCATGATTTTGATGCGGCTGTTCCAGACCTCGCGCCGCTTTCACGTGGAAATCCAGCCGCAACTGGTGCTGCTGCAAAAAACCCTGCTCAATATCGAAGGGCTGGGGCGCGATCTGGACCCCGATCTTGACCTGTGGAGCACGTCCAAGCCTTTCCTCGAAAAGTGGATGCTGGAACAGGTGGGGCCGCAAAAACTGCTGGAGCAACTGCGGGCCGAAGCGCCGCGCTACGCCAAGCTCTTGCCCGAGTTGCCGCGTCTTTTGTACGACTTTTTGAAGGTGGGCGCCTCAAAGCCGCGCGCCGACGACCAGCAACACCTGCGCGAATTGCTGATCGAGCAGCGCCGCACCAACAAGCTGCTTCAGGCCATCATTTACTGCGGCATCGGATTCCTGATCGGCCTGATCGCGGTGCAGATCGTGCTGCGCGTGGCGGTATTCTGAGACTTTGCGGGACAGACCAAGAGTTACGCGCAGCGAACTTTGCTGTGTCCCCAACCAATACCGGGATGTTGGATGTTCCTTGTCGGACAGTGCAAGCCTTGCCATCGTTCATGTTCTCGGAACCAGTCGTAGAATTTCTCCGGGCGTGCTTCCGTTGTGCAGCGAGAGCCGACATAGAGTTGACAAAAATGCTTGCTCGATACCCGGCATTCCCCCCGTCCCTGACCGTCAGCAGTGTGGTGTCGATTTCGATCGATCGCTGAACCCGACTTCGACCAAGTCCCTTAATTCTTGACAAGACGCAGACTGGGCCAAAGGAAGGAAATCCATCTCGCAGAAATCCGGCGACGTTAGGAATCCACCGCGATCACGCTTGAGCCGTAAGCAAGTTTCCAATGGCCGCGGCGCCACTGCTTGCGCCATACCCCAGGTTTTGTTGCAACTGGGTGAGCAAAGCCTGCAAGGTTGCCTGTGCGCTCGACCCTGTTCCGGATGTGGAACCGGTAGACCCAGTCGAGCTGCCACCACCCGTCGACGCAGTGGAGGATGCAGGCTGCAAATCAGCGGTCAGTTGGTCAAACGCGCTTTGCAAACTCGAAGGTGCGGATCCGCTGCCCACCTGCGAAATGAGCGCCGTTAAGCCAGCCGCAAAGTTGGCTTTCGGGTCTGAGGCGCTGGAGCCAGTCGTCGACGAGCTGCTGGAGGCATTCTCGCTCTTCACCGCTTGAAACAGTGCGTGCATGAAATTGCCAAAGTCTTTTTTGACATTGCCCGTCGAAGAGCTTGATCCGTCTGAATCCCCATCGCTGTCGATTGCTCCGATGGCAGTGGAAGGTGTGGTAGTTGCCGACGTACCGGCGGCGGCTGTTGTGCCGGAGCCAGACGAAGCGCCGGACACACTGTTCTGAGGCATCGAAAGTCCCAGACTTTGAAGTGCCTGCATCAGGGCGTTTTGCATCTGGCCGCCGCCGTGGGTGCGGTGTGCTCGGCCACCGCCACCGCCACTACCGTCGCTATCTCCATCGGAGTCGATCGAGCCGGATATCTGAGAGGTTGACTGGGTTCCCTGGGTCAGCGGGGCTGGAGCGACATAGGTTGTTGAGGAAGAGATGTTGGCAATGCTCATGATGAACTCCGATCAAGATGGAAAATCATCATTTGGCTTCAACATTTGATTTTGAAAATTCGAA
>CAIVXG010000192.1 GCA_903909815.1 uncultured beta proteobacterium
GAACACGGCGCGTGACGGCCAGGTCTGCGAGGCCAGTGTGACGGTATCCGACGTGGGCGTCGCTTTCGACGCATCGAACGCCGCGCAAAGAAAAAGACCATTGAGCTTGGGTGAGGCTGAGCCAGGTGGATTGGGGCTGGTCATGTTGCGAAGTTTTTCCGACCGTTTGAGCTATCGTAGATGCGCCGGGGAAAATCATCTGAGCTTCACCGTACGCTGGAGCCTCGTCAATTGATGCATGCGGGGGCCGACGCTTCACTGGCGAGCGATCTCGCAGGCATAGCGCTGTTTCAAAGGACCGATAGCGGCCTGATCCTAGATGCGCTGGGTGCGTGCGAGGTGCTGGAGTTGGCTGCGGGAACCACCTTGCTCAAGGCCGGTGAAATCAATCACAACGTCTACATTCCCCTGTCCGGCGCAGTGGTTGTTCAACTGGGCGCGCAATCGAATGCCGACGCCCTGATCCCCATCGCGGTTGGCGAGTGTGTGGGCGAACTGTCGGCCATCGATGGCAAGCCCGCTAGCGGGCTGGTGCTGACCCAGACTGCGGCGCGCGTGTTGAAGATTCCGCAGGCCATCTTTTGGAACCGCCTCATGATCCTGCCCGGGGTGGCTGCCAGTTTCATGGGCCTGCTCAGCGAGCGCTTGCGTCGGACCACAGGGCAGGCGCTCAAGGCGCAGGCTGAACAAATCGAACTCAAACATTTGCGCAAGGAACTCCAACTGGCAAGGCAACTGCAGAGCAGTATGTTGCCGGCACAGGGACCGCTGTTCCCCGGGCGTCATGACTTGGAGGTTTGTGGTTTCATGGAGCCCGCATCCGATGTGGGGGGCGACCTGTTCGATGCCTTTTTTGTGCGTGAACAGCAGTTGTTTTTCTGCATCGGCGACGTGTCCGGGCATGGTATTGCGTCGGCCCTGTTCATGGCGCGCGCGGTCGGCCTGCTGCGCATACTGGCGACGAGCTGCCATGGGCCGGACTTGCTGCTGCAGGCATTGAACGATCGCCTGTGCGTGAACAACGACGCCAACCTTTTTGTCACGATGTTTTGCGGCTTCCTCGATGTCTCGACGGGGCAACTGGTCTACTCCAATGGCGGGCATTGCCCACCGATCCTGCTGGCTGGTGGTCAAGTCAGGGATCTGCTCCTGCCCAAAGGGCCGCTGATCGGCGCCATCCCCGGTGCCAGGTTTCTGCCCATGACACAGGCACTGGACGTCAACGACGTATTGTTCTGCTATACGGACGGCGTCACCGAAGCGCAGAATTCTGCGGGTGAGGAGTTCTCGGAAGAGCGCTGCCGCCAGATAATTGAACGTGCCGCCGAGCGGCCCTTACAGACGGTGCTGGACGGTGTGCGGCGCGAGGTCGCCGAGTTCACAAGAACTGAAATCTTGGACGACGACTTCACCATGCTGGCCTTGAAGCGAACGGCCTGAGTGATTGAGCGATGCGAAGCGCGTCAACCGCCAGGGACCCCCCGCGATCCTCCACCTTTGGAAGTGCTGCCAGTAGTTCCATGGCGTGAATGTCTGCAATGGGACGGGCACCAATCCAGGGGAACAGGTCGCGCTCCAACTGGCGAAACGAGCGGGACGCGTGGCTGTGGTTCCACTAAGGGGATTGGTTTTTGTACCATTCCATAGCGGCGGCCTTGAACGTGTCGCCCTCGGGTCGCAGCTTTTGCACCTTGCGTACTTCGACCGGGTTGCGGCCATCGGACTTGTGCGCCTTTGCAACTCAAGAGAATCAGACTTTGGCGCTCACGGGAATTGACCCACCCCTGCTCACCGGAATTGACCCGGCAGTGATTTCGTCGATGGACGTGGACGCGGCGTAGGTAATCGCGCCC
>CAIVXG010000193.1 GCA_903909815.1 uncultured beta proteobacterium
AAGCCCAGCTATGCCTCCGCAATCTCAGCCTCGGGCGCGCCTTTTCAGGCCGGGATATATTTTTTCAATGGTTCAACCAACCATTACGACATCTATGCGGCAGGCTCTTCAAGCCCGCGTTGGTCCGTGGACAGTTCTGGGAATATTACGGGGCAGACCATTTATGGTATCTGCTCAACCCGGAGCGAGGACGGATTGGCCTGACAGTGTCAATCTGACAGCCTGATAAGCGTCGATCCCGCGCCGTGCGGCGGTGCCGACGACGGAGCGGAAGCCCGCGAACAGATCTTTGCCCCAGTCGGAGCGGAATCCGCCGGTGACTTTGCGGTAGGTGGCGGTGGGCCTGAGTTCGCGTTCGCTGCTGTTGTTGTCCGGCGCCACCTCGGGGTGATCGAGGAAGGTGAACAGATGGGCACGCAGCTTGCCGTATCGTTTACGCAATCGCACGCCGTCGCGTTGGGTGGGCGCCAGCGCCATCACCGCATCGAGTTCTCGTTCCATCCGCTGACGATATTGGCGCCGCGTGCTTGCGGCCAGATGCCGCCGCCGCCGGGCCAGCACGAAGGCGCGCAGCAGCAGCGCCTTCATGCGCACAGCGAAGATCGCATCGCCCGCCTCGATAGCGAACTGGCAGTCGCGCAACTGATGCGCCAGGCAAATCTGCCAGTCGGCGGCGTGGCCCTGCTGGGCGCTGTAGAGGTCGGACACCCAGATCGCCGGACGGTGGCCATTCATCACCTCGCCGACGACGCCCGCGCCGCGACTGTTGCGGATGACGTGGATCACTACCTCGGTGTTCTGAAACACCCAGTTCCAGCAGGTTTTTCCACCAACGCGCACCGACGTCTCGTCGGAACACACGACGCGGGCACGCCGCAGCCGCGCCAGGATCGCGCCGACTTCGGCATCGAAGCACGGCATGGCGCGGCGGAATGCGGCGTCGAGCGCGCCTTCGCTGATGGCCAGATCGAACAACTCCGCCATCAGGCGACTGAGGCGGCGATAGCTGATCGCGTGGGTGAAGCGCAGATAGATCGCCAGCGCCATGATGTTGAGGCTAAAGGGCGAGCCCGGCTCCAGTCCTTCCGGCAGCGGCGCCAGCGTGGCGCCGCCGCACTCCTGGCAATAACCGGCGTATTGCTCCACCCGCGTCACCACCGGCTTGACCTTGGGCAGGTCGATCTTGTCGTAGCGGGCTGCAAGCCGGTGGTCGCCCTCGTGCAGGGCGGCTTGGCAGTGTGCGCAGCAAATCGGGCGCGCGATCACGGTCTCGTCGGGGTTTGCCGCCAGCGCTCGCCCGCCGCCCTTGCGCCCCAGGCTGCCCTTGCGCGGGCCTTCACGCTTGGGCTTCTCCACGCGGTTGGCCTTCTTGCCCTGCGAGGGCGGCACCGAGGAATTGTCCGGCGTCTTCGGCGGCCCACCCAGCCGGGCCTCCAACTCCGCCACCCGTGCCGTCAGTGTTTGCACCTGCGCGGTGGGCGCCTGAACCTGCGCCCAGAGCGCTCGGATCAGCGCGTCCTTCTCGTCATGCGACAGGGTGCTGAGGTTGGGAAGTTCGATCACCCGAATCTTGAATCGTGGACGCCGTGGTCACGTCAAGTGCCTATCGACTCGATCACATTCAGCCGTCAAGCCGGGGGAGTTGAGCAGATACGC
>CAIVXG010000194.1 GCA_903909815.1 uncultured beta proteobacterium
AAAGTGACCATGAGAAAGTCCTATGGGTTTCGGACCTTCAGAATCACCGAGCTCGCCCTATATCACGTGCTTGGCAAGCTTCCTGAGCCCGAACTCACCCACAGGTTCTACTGACGAAGCGGAAAAAGAAGTTCAGGGAGTTTGAGCGGAGTCAAGGTGCTGGCAGCGGGTCCCTTCTGCGCGCCAACTGCATCTCAGGTATTTGCTGTGCTGGGGTGCCGCCACTGCACCCCTACGTCCAAGCCGCCGAGCAGCTCTGAGCGCATCACCGTCAGGTCGGCGCTGTGCGCCTGTGCCACTCGGCGCACGATCGACCAGCCCAGACCGCTACCGGTTTGCTCTGCGCCTAGGACCCGGAAAAATCGTTTGCCCAGATTTGCCATCTGTTCTTCTGTCATGCCTGGACCGCTGTCCTGCACCCTTAGCAGGGCACCCTGCTGCAGGGCGGCGACGCTGATGTGGATGGTGGCGCCGCTGGCGCTGTAGCGCAGGGCGTTATCCAGCAGGTTGCGCACCAGCACACCGACCAGGGTCTCGTTGCCGAGCAGTTCGGCGGGGACGGGCGCGTCCAGTTCCAAAGTTTGTTGACGAGCCAACGCCGCTGGTGCCACCACCGCTGCAATCTGACGCGTCAGTGTTGCCAGGTCGAAACGGGTGGACGGAGTTGCTGGTGCCGCTTCCAGCCGCGCCAGCGTGAGCAATTGATCCACCAGGTGGCTGGCGCGATCACAGCCGGCCAAGGCGCAGTCAAGGGCGTGAACCCGTCCGGCTCCGTTGGCACTCATGGCGACCTGCACCTGGGTGCGGATGGCGGCGATGGGGGTGCGCAATTCATGCGCGGCATCGGCGGTAAAGCGCCGTTCCATTTCCATCATGTGCGCGATGCGCTCGAACAAGGCGTTCAGCGCATGTACAAGGGATTCCACCTCCAGCGGGGTGTCGGTCAAGGCAATGGGCTGAGTCCTGTGTGGTTGACGTCGACTCACTTCGAGACCCAGTTGACGCAAGGGCATCAGTCCACG
The DNA here is from genome assembly GCA_903909815.1 of uncultured beta proteobacterium. GTDB lineage: Bacteria > Pseudomonadota > Gammaproteobacteria > Burkholderiales > Burkholderiaceae_C > CAIKVZ01. Next base: position 1,023 of record CAIVXG010000194.1, read on the forward strand.
GCGCACCGACCACCAAATTGCCAGCATCAAAAGCGGCAAGGCAAAAAGCAGTGGCTTGAGCACGCTGCGCAGGACTGCCCAAAGGATGTCGTCGCGCAGGCCGGTCTGTTCTGCCACCAGGATGCGGATGCCACTTTCGTGCCCTGGCGTGGCAAACACCCGCCACTGCGTGCCGTCGATCCGGCGCAGCGTTTCAAAGCCAAATTTCTGTCGCGTCAGAGGCGCGGCGTCGATTTGCCCGGAACGCGATACCAGGATGCCTTGGTGAAACACTTGAAAGGCGATCTTGCCGGCGTACTTGTGCAGTACCGCGGGCGCTTGCAACTGTGGGTCGCGCCCGTGATCCGGACCGGGGGTGAGTTCGTGCCCGGCATTGTCCACGCTGCGCTCGAGCTCAAGCAGCAGACTCGCAGCTTGCGCCAAGTGCCCGTCCAGCAACTCGTCCAACTCGTGCTGGGCGTCGTACCAGGTCAGCGCGGCGGCACTCAGCCACACCAGCGCCACCAGCGCCAGCACCATTTTTAGCAACCGCCCCTGGAGCGATCTAGACGAGCGCGTGCTCATGCGCTGGCTGGGTCGCGTGTCAGCGTGTAGCCGATGCCACGCACGGTCTGGATCAGCTCCGGACGCAGCTTGCGCCGCAGATGGTGCACGTGCACTTCCACGGCGTTGCTGTCCACCTCGTGGCCCCAACTGTACAAATGCTGCTCGATCTGCTCGCGCGACATCACGCGTCCTGGATTCAGCATGAGGGTATGCAACAGATCGAATTCGCGCGTGGCCAGCGACACCGGCGCGCCATTCATGCGGACCTCACGCGTGGCAGGGCACAACGCCACATCGCCCACCGTCAGCGTGTCCAGCGGCTGGCCGTGGGAGCGTCTTACCAGGGCGCGCAGGCGAGCACCCAACTCAAATAGATCGACTGGCTTGACGATGTAGTCATCGGCGCCCTGGTCCAGACCGAGGATGCGGTCCGGCACGGCGTCGCGTGCCGTCAGCACCAGTATCGGCGTACTGATTTTTTGCGTGCGCAGGCTTTTGAGCACCGCGATCCCGTCTTTGAGCGGCAGCCCCAGGTCCAGCACGGCCGCGGTATAGGCGCCGGTGCAGAGCTCGCGTTCTGCGGCTACGCCGTCGCGCACCCAGTCCACTTGAAAGCCGAGCTGACGCAAGCCTGCCCGCAGGCCGTCGCCCAACAGGGTGTCGTCTTCAGCGAGCAGGATGCGCATGATTCGTGGGCTGCAACAGGAAGCCGATTATCTGGCGATCGGCGCCGTGCGCGGAATTTCCATGGCGGCGTCTTCGAAGTTTGCGGCCTGCGCGTCGTGGTGGCAAGCCTCACAGTGGGCCTTGCTTTTGATCCAGGGCAAGTCCCAGTCGACGGTCGTGATTTCGCGGTGCTTTTTGATCCAGTAGGGCGTTTGCGTGATGCGTAACGGCGTGACATCGGCTGCGATGGACGCGTCGATCTTAAAGGCGGCTTCGGTGGCGTGTTTCTCGGCTGCGTTCTCCGCGACGTAGCTTAGCAACGAGGCCGAGGTGGCTGCATCCAAGCCGAGGTCCGCGCCGAAATGATCGGCTTGCTGCCCTATCAGCGCTTGCCAGGAACGCCGTGGCAACAGGCTGGGGTGAAAACTCAGGTGACAGCTGCTGCACTCATCGCGCCACCGGGGGTTGATGGCCAGTTGTGGGCCGACGAAGGCAAGGGCCGAGGCCTTGTGTTGTGGCGCGCGCAGGGCATAGGAAAACCACCAGACGCCAAAGGCGAGCAGCACCAGCACCAGCACGGCGGCCACGGTGCGATAAGGCTTGGATGGCAGGTATTCGGGCGGCGCGAGCTTGAATCCTGTGAGCATGGAGCGCGCCAGATTTTCCTTGTGCTGCAAACTCTCCAGTAACACCCCGGTCACGTGCCCGGCGACCACCAGCAACATGAAGGTGGCTGCGGCTTCGTGCAGTTTCTTGAGGACTCGACCCGACGCCATCGCGAACCAGCCCGAAGCCAGGCCGTGCTGTTCGTCACCGCCCAAAGTGACGATGCCCGTCGCACCCACCACCAGCAGCAGCAGCAACAGCAGATAGATCGCCTGGCTGCCGGCGGGGTTGTGGCCGATATGGCGCGCTGCGCGTCCTGCCAACACCTCACGCAAATAGTTCAGTCCCGTTTTCGGACTGAAGCGAAAGGAGCCGAAGCGCGCGTAGGCTCCGCCCACAAAACCCCAGACCATGCGAAAGCCCAGCAGCGCCAACATGAGATAGCCAATGAAGACGTGGTGCGACAACCAGACGTCGGATTCGGACGTGAGCCAGGCCAGTGCAAAGGCGACAGCCAGCGTCCAGTGAAAGACCCGCGTGGGAACGTCCCATACCAGAATGCGTTTCATGTTGCGTGGCGCTTACTTGGGAATACGCACGCTGTGTTCACTGAAGTCGCCCTTGTCGGCGCCCGCGTGGCAGGCGCCGCAGTTCCAAGGGCCCTTGACCGCAGGCCGACGCCATACGTTCGCACCGACCTCGCGCTCGTTGTGCTTGGCCTTGAACCAGGCCGACGCGCTGATGCGCAGCGGCGCGGTTTTTGCACTCCAGCGGTTGGAGGCGTGCTGCACCAGGAACGCGTTGATGTCGCTCGCCTGGGTTGGGTCCAAGGACGCGTCCACACCAAAGTGTTTGTCCAGCCCGGCCACGAGCTTTGTCCATGACGCTGCCGGCAGCAAGCCGGGCGGGAAAGCCAAGTGGCAGGCAGCGCATTCCTGCTGCCAGTTGGCATTGATCTGGGCGGGCATGAGCGGCTTGCCCCGGTTCTCGCCGCCGTATTTTCCGCCGCCACCGAAGAAGCTGTCATCGGCCTGGACGGTACATGCCACCAGCGCCAGGAGCGACAGCGTGGCGAACTTGATAAAGATTTTATGCATGCGATCTTTCTTCACTGCACCGCCAGTACATAGGCCAGGAAGTCGCCTTTCTCCTGCGCGCTGCAGGCGCGGCCAAGTACATCGTTGCAGTTGCGCTTGAACCACTTCTCCACGTTCGCAGCATCCGTGAAGCGCTTGGCATTGGCGACGGGCGCCAACGGTTGAATTTCCTTGCCCGTCTTGGCGTGCTTTCCCATTGCTTTAGGCGAATCCGTATGGCAGGTTGAACAGGCCAAGTCAGCGGGTTTTGCCAGATAGAACTTCTGTCCGGCGGCTGCAGAAAATTCCTTGAAAGCCGGGAATTCCTGCTTGGCTTGGACGCGGTAGCTGTCAAGAATGGGATGGGCCAGCGCGCCAAGTGACAGGCTCAGACCAACGCTAAGAGAGAGGATAAAACGGGGAAGCAAGAGACGACTCCTTGTAGTTGTCAGGGATCGTACGGGCGCCAAATTAACAGCGGCTTAACTCCAACTGTCCGAGCTCATTACCCTATGTTCCACGATGTTTCAGAATTTTTCGTGCGGTTGCAGGTAGCGCCACTGGCCCACCGGCAACTGATTCAGCATCACGCCGCCGATGCGCACGCGCTTCAGGCCCACGACCTTGAGCCCGACTTGCTCGCACATGCGGCGGATCTGGCGCTTCTTTCCTTCGGTCAGGACGAAGCGCAGCTGCTCCGGGTTTTGCCATTCCACGCGCGCGGGCTTCAGCGCCTGCCCGTCCAGGCTCAGCCCAAGGCGCAGGCGCGCGAGCATCGCTGGCGGAAACACCGCTTGCACGTTGCTGCTGATGGGATCGTCATCGTCGATGCGCGTGAGTTGGCCGGGATGAAGGTCGGTCTGGTTCAGCCCTAGGTAGGTCACCCGCACCAGGTATTCCTTCTCCATCACCGAGTCTTCCCCGATGAGCTGGCGCGCCACGCGTCCGTCCTGTGTCAGCACCAGCAAGCCGGTGGAGTCGATGTCCAGGCGACCCGCAGGCGCCAGACCGCGGAGTTGACTGCCGTTGAAATGAAAGCGCGCATTGTCCTCACGCCAGCGATTTTGCGGCTGCACCAGCACCACGGCGGGCTCGTGCCCGTCCTCGGCCTGACCACTGACGTAGCCTATGGGCTTGTTCAATAGAATCGTGACCTGCGTCGCCTGTTGCCCCCGGGCCATTTTGTCGACCTCGATGCGGGCGTCGGGCGTCACCTTCACGCCCATCTCCGCCAGCTTGCCATTCACCTTGACCCAGCCCTTGTCGATCCAGTCGTCGGCCTCGCGGCGCGAGCACAGACCGAGCTCCGCCATGCGTTTGTTCAATCGGGTGGGGGTGCTGGCGCCAGCTGGCGCGGGCACGCGGCGCAGGGCGCCATTGGAGGGTGGATTCGTCATGGAGGGAGCCATTATGTGATCAGAAATTGGCTGAGCATCGAGTGCGGCTGGCTGAGGTGTTTCGGCATCCGATCGCAGATGAAAGCGCCTTCTGGAATCCGTGCCGAAACATCAACATCTGCCACCTGCAGGCACTGGTGGCGCGCCAACTCGGCGCGATGCCATACGGCAGGGTTTGAAGGAAAGTCTCCATTCCGCCCCTGGCGTTTTCAGGCTGGCGCTACGTCCGGTTGAACTTGCGGCACGGCGCTTTTCTTGGCGGGCGGGTGTGCCCATTGCCACAGCAGTTGCGCAACCTCATCCACACCCTGTTTCTTGAGTGCGGAAAACAATTTGACGCTGCCGCCGCCGGCCTGCAGTTCCATGATGGACAAGGCCTTGGCGGCCTCGGTCTTGTTGAGCTTGTCGGCCTTGGTCAGCACCACCAGGAACTTCAGTCCTTCCTCCACGCGCGGGCGCACCACGTCCAGCAAAATTTCATCCAGTTCGGTCAAACCGTGGCGCGGGTCGCACATCAACACGATGCCGACCAGGTTTTCGCGCGTCACCAGGTAGTTGGCCATGACCTGTTGCCAGCGCAGCTTGTCGCTTTTGGGCACGGCTGCATAGCCGTAGCCCGGCAGGTCGGCCAGCACCGCGTCGGTCACGCCCTGCTTGCCCAGGGAAAACAGGTTGATGCTCTGCGTGCGCCCCGGCGTCTTGGAGGCAAAGGCCAGGCGCTTTTGCTGCGTCAGGGTATTGATACAGGTCGATTTGCCGGCGTTGGAGCGGCCGACAAAGGCGATTTCAGGAACCTGAAGTTCGGGCAAAAAATGCAGCTGCGGCGCGGTGGTGAGAAATTTTGCGGTGTGCATCCAGCCCATGGCGATCACGGCTGCGCTGGTGCTGGCGGTTTTCGATGCGTTAGTGGCAGGGCCGGGAGCAGCGTGCGGAGGGGTGTGGATCATGCGATTTGAATGTTCAAGCGGACCCCCATTGTAGAATCAGCCGGTTTTGTGCAAATCAACAGATATGAATATTATGAAGTCGCTTGCCTCTTTGCTCGTCCTCGCCTGCGTGGCCATCACCTCCGTTTCCCAGGTTTCGGCTCAGGAAAAACCTGCTGTGCCCGCCACCGCCAAGGCCGAGCCTCAGAAGGCGGCTCAGCCTGATTTGGCCAAAGGCGAGGCGATCTTCGGTGGTGTGTGCGTGGCCTGTCATGGGCCTGACGCCAACTCTGTGATTCCGGCGAATCCGACGCTGGCGCAGCAACACCCCGAGTACCTGATCAAGCAGATCACCGAATTCAAGTCCGGCGCGCGTGCCAACCCCGTCATGATGGGCATGGCTTCGACGCTGGCAACCGAGGCCGACGTGCGCAACGTCGCCTACTTCCTGGCCTCGAAAAGTGCCAAGCCGGGCAGCGCCAAAGACAAGGAACTGGCCGCTCTGGGTGAGCGCATTTTCCGCGGTGGCGTGATGGATCGTCAGATCCCCGCCTGCGCTGGGTGTCACAGCCCCAACGGCGCCGGCATTCCGAACCAGTATCCGCGCCTGAAGGGCCAGATGCCCGACTACACCGCAGCCCAGCTCACGGCGTTTCGCGATGGCGTGCGCAAGAACAGCCTGCCCATGAGCCAGGTTGCAGCCAAGCTCAATGACCGCGAGATCAAGGGCCTGGCCGATTACATCGCCGGTTTGCGCTAACTTTCAGATGCTGTTGGCCGCGAGGTCAGCGCATGAATCCGTACACGGAGGCGGGGCATTTTCGGATGCCCCGCCTTTTTTGTAAGTTCCGGCAAACTGGCGCGACTCACCGTGAACTTTCAAGGACCTGCCATGATCATCCAGACCCAGCGTGACGGTTTCCAGCATCCTCATTCCGGTGAGATCACGCCGCAAAGCGTCTACGCAGGGCGGCGTGAGTTGCTTAAGACGCTGGCCAGCGGTGCCGCCGGTATCACCTTGGCCTCATGGGCCGCGCGTGCGGCCATGGCGCAGACGGCGCGCGCGGGCAAATTGGCGCCGCTGGCTGCCACGCGTTCCAGTGTGAGCGCAGCGACCACCATGGACAAGGCGACGAGCTACGCCGACGCCACCAGTTACAACAACTTCTACGAGTTCGGTACCGACAAGGCGGACCCGGCGCGCAACGCGCACACGCTGAAGACTTCTCCATGGAGCGTCGAGGTGGAGGGTCTGGTGAAAAAGCCGGCGCGCTACGCGCTGGAAGATTTGCTCAAACTCGCGCCCATGGAGGAGCGCGTCTATCGCTTGCGCTGCGTCGAGGGCTGGTCCATGGTGATCCCATGGATCGGCTATTCGCTCAGCGCCTTGATCAAAAAGCTTGAGCCTTTGGGCAATGCGAAGTACGTCGAGTTTGTGACCCAGGCCGATCCCAAGACCATGCCCTTCATCGGTTCGGGTGTGCTGAACTGGCCTTACGTGGAAGGGCTGCGCATGGACGAGGCCATGCACCCGCTGACGCTGCTCAGCTTTGGCATGTACGGCGAAGTGCTGCCCAATCAGAATGGCGCGCCGGTGCGTCTGGTCGTGCCCTGGAAATACGGCTTCAAAAGTGCCAAGACTCTGGTGAA
>CAIVXG010000195.1 GCA_903909815.1 uncultured beta proteobacterium
ATCCATCGAGCAGGAATGACCGGAGCTTCTCCGCGTCGATCTGCACGGCTCCACCACCTGGATAGGAATCGCCGCAAACGCAGGAACCCAGAATGATGATGCTGTCATCGACCTGATTGAGGAAGTACGCCCAATAAGGCCAGGCGGCGCTGAAGGCGCGCAGAAAGCTTCTGACATCGGGAATGTCAACGAGGGCACGTGGATCATCCTCGTAACCGTCGACGACGAGGGACAGCTGCCCACGGTACAGCCAGGTATCCTCCCGCGCCGCCAACAAAATGTTGAGGGGCTTGATCACCGAGACGACATCCATGCTTTCGACCGCGCGGCGCGAAATCAACAGGATGACGGGCTCTGTCAGGCCTGGTCGAAGATCGAAACGTGGCGTTGTCATTGACCGATTCTCTGCGAAAGCGCGGTCGGCGGTGGCGCCCAACGTGCCGTAGGCGTTGCAGAAATAGAATGGTCGCTACCCATACAACGCCCCATGACAAAACCCCTCATTGCCCTGGACTGCGACGGCGTCCTGCTTGACCTGAACCTGGCTTACGCCAAGGCGTGGGAGCGTTACTCAGGGACCTACCCCACCGAGATCGACCCGCAGGCGTACTGGCACAATGCGCGCTGGAATGTCCAGCGGCTGAGCGGCGAAGAACTGATGGCATTCCGTGCGTTCTTTGACGAGGGTTTCTGGTCCGACATCCCTCAGATCGCCGGTGCGGTCGAGGCCTGCCATCGGCTGCGTGGCGGTGGACATGAACTCGTTTGCGTCACCGCGCTGGAAGACAAGTTTGCGAACGCGCGTCTGGCCAACCTGCAGGCCCACGGATTTCCGATTTCTCGTGTCTTTGCCACCGGCCACCAGGCAGGTTCGGTCATGGGCGAATGAAACTTTATGTCATCGGGTGAGCCATATATCTGCAACGCTGATTTGCCGCGTAAGGATGCCGCCGGTGCATCAGGATGCCAGTTTGGGCGGCGTGACGGTCTCTGCGGCAGCCGCACGCCGCTGTGGCGGACGAAAGTCGATGACGATCTGCCCTATGGTGCGCTGCGCTTGCTCGCCAAGCAACGCCAGTTGGTCCGCGGGAACTATCTCGCCGAACAGTTGCGCACGTAGCACCCTCGCGCGCTCCGCGACCACCTTCGTCCGCAAGTCGTCGTAGGTGCCTTCGCCGGCGATGGTATAAACGTCGAGCGTGGGAGGCACCATCCCCTCGTTGAGGGCGTCTTCGCACGCAGCCATCCAGTCGCTGTCCTGCCGATCGACGCGGCCGATCTGCTGCTCGATGCGACCCGGGTTCCAATCCAGGTGGAACAGCACGACAGTGCGGCAGGCGCGGTGTAGGTTCAATCCCTCGCTCATCACATCCGACTGGCCGATCAGCACGCGAGGGTTGAGTTGGCGATTGTTGAATGTGCTCTGGCGCGCGCGTCGCGTGGCAGGCTTGGTGTCGCCGATCAAGAGTTGAGCGAACGGGCTCATTTTGAAGACAAGGCCATTGGATTCCATCTGCAGGTCCGTCGCGAGTTGTTCGACGATCTTAGGCCACCGCATCGCAGCCGCGATGCCGAGGTCTGCCTGCGCTTCGTCGGGGGGGTCGGGATCTCGCACGCTGCACAGCAGGCGCGTGGCTAGCTCCAATACGGTCGCCCTGCCGTTTGCATCGCTGACGGCCCAGAGCTGCTCGGCGACGCACAACTGCTGAACGAGCCAGGTCGTAAGCGTCCTTTCGATGTTCAGCGGCAGCGGGTCCCGATGGCAGTGCGCGAGGACAGCTTCCCTGCACAGGCCGCGTAAGTGGCTGCGATCGGACTCGTAGCGCGCAGCCAGACCCGCGGAATACCCCGCGAACCTACGACGGACTTCCACGTCGAAGTCGAATTCCGGATCTGACAACCAGCGCTGGAGGTCTGCGTCGTCCGGGTCGACACCTCGCGGAAGCGGAAGTGCCTGTCCCTTGCTCACGTGGCGTAAGTAGTGGCGGATGTTGAGCGCGCGTTCGAGCGCCCTCAGCGATTCGATGAATTCTCCAAAGACCAGCACCTTTCCGCTCTCCGCCAGTTCCTCGATGAGGCGAATTGCGTGGCGCACGCGCGGGTGACGTAAACTGGAATCGGTCGGCGGCTTCGGTCAAGATTTGACGCAACAGACCAATGATTTCATTGATCCGTTTGGGTGAGAGCCCTTCCTTTTCTCCGCGTCCTTTAACTTTGGCGAGTGTGGCGCGGAAGACAAGAATGTCGGATTTGCTGATACTGCCGACCGCCTTACCCCCGAAGTGGGGGATGAGGCGACCGTTCAGGGTGGACAACAAAGACCGGATATGGCTGCGACGCCATTCGATGCTGTGCTCATCCACCCAGGTGTTGGCGAAGTCTTTGAACAGGGGGCCGGTGGCCACTGGTTCTGAAGTGGCTTCGATGACGGCGGCAACTGGCGCAGTTGCTGAATCGAATCGCGCCACCAGGGCGCTCCCCGGGAAGTAGTCGCTGTACTTGAACTCACCGTCCTGTTGCGCCTTCTTGATCTTGTCTATTACAGCCTGAACGCGTTTTCGGTTGGCTTGAGTATCGGGCAGCGCGGTCTGTTCGCGGCAGCGAACTCCACGATGTGTGAAGTCGATCACTAGCTTGCCCGTTTCCTTTCTGACGGTTACCTTAGCCATGGAGAACGGCTCCGTTTGCCATCGGAATTGCGCCCATGCCAAGTGGCTGATGAATTGAGGCGACCCTCATGTCCCGCTCAATGGTCTCCCAGACAAACAATATCTTGCGCCCGCCAAATGGACGTACGTAGTGGACGCCTTCGAGCAGCACGCTGTCCTTCAGACGCTCCCGGATCGTGCGAACGTCATACTTGATCTTCGAGGAAAGCTCGTCAGTGGTGAGATATGTCTGTGCAGTCATGGTTGGTTCCTTTACAATTTAGGTTGCAAGCGATAAAAATATTTATCACTTGATGTGGATAGTAGTCTTGTTTGCGCGTTTTGCAAGTCTTTTGCAAGAAATATTTAGCTTTTGTTGTTTTTAACTCCCATGATCCGGTTCAAACTTGGCGAAATGATCGAAAAGAAGCAGTTCGCTGAAGGGCGCCGCGTCACGATCAATGAAATCGCGGCTGCGACCGGCCTGAACAGGATGACGCTGTCGAAAATTCTGAATCAGAAGGGGTATGGCACTGGAACCGACACCATCGACAGGCTGTGCGAGTACTTCGCGTGCAGGATCGAAGACATGATGGAACGCGTGCCCGAAGACGCGAGTTGAGCGTCTGCGCTCCTGAGCCGAATTCACCTGAAGACCTTCGCCAGGTCAGGTTCCTATCCCTGACAGCTGACTTTTTGCGGTACGACAGGTCGCAATCCTGGAGGTTTTGATCGCCCATGGTCGTAGCGGGTAGTGAACCGAGACTCCGCTACCTGACTTGTCGACCCATCGGCTCCGGCTCGCTTGCTGGGCAAACTTGATAGCCCAGTGTTTGTTACCTGGCAGAACGATCTGGGATTTGGACTTCGGCTCCCGACCACGAGCCGACGCCCAGATTTGATCTCGATACCGGTCGTAGACTGGACGCAAAAATCGGCAGCAGTCATTCGTTGAGCGAAATTGAAATTTCTCTCGGTGGGGTACTTGCGCATCCGGTCGGTCACAACGGCCAGCCAGCAGGCAAGCCAATTGCCGGTAGTCACGCGCTCTGCCCCACTGATGCCGTGCTGGACTAACAGTTTTTGACAGAAGGGATACGTCATAAATGTGTGCGAATCCGGCTGCACAATGTCTGCCATGAATGAGCGCAGTCAATCCCGGGGAGAGGAAATCGCTAATAGCATCAGCCACGGTGTGGCACTGCTGGCAGCGATCTCTGCAGTGCCGTTACTGATTATCTCGGCCGACCTATAGGTTTGGGTTATATCCCATCTCCGAAATCGGTATTACGACTTTTGCGAACCCGCTCCTAGAATCGGCCCACTCGATCGATGGACCGACTTTCCGCAATGGTGTTCAGGCGATGCGGGTCGGAACTTCACTCCGAAAAACCAAGGAGATGGACCTTTCATGAACAGTTTGAAGACCAAGCGCAATACCGCAGCCGCGGCGCAGAAGGCGAAGCGGGCGGCCAAAGTGGTGTCCGGTCCTATCCGGGGTGCGTTGTGATGGCGGGCGCGGCACTTGCTTCCGGCCAGCGTTTACAGGACACGCTGTCGGCCTTTGGTCTTGATCTGTCCCGAGCCTGTCTGATCGATGGTCAATGGACTGCAGGCGAAGGCCGCAGAGTGTCTGTGATCGACAAATTTCAGCTGTCAGAGTTTGCCGCTATGGGCGCTGCCAGTGCAGATCAGGTGCGTGCCACGGTCAACGCTGCGCACGCCGCTTTCAAGGTGGACGTACTGAGTGCCTACGAGCGCGGTGCTGTTCTGGATCGCGCCGCCGTGCTGATTGAACAGCGTGCCGCCGCCTTTGTGCGCACCATGAAGCAGGAGGCGGGCTTTACGGAGCAGGACGCGGCGGGGGAGGCCCGTCGTTGCGTTCAGACGCTCAAGTTATCGGCCGAGGAGGCGCGCCGCCTGATCGGTGACGTGGTGCCGCTCGACGGCGCGCCGCAACAGGCGGGTCGCTTCGGTTTCACAGTGCGTGTGCCGCTGGGCGTGGTCGCGGCGATCACGCCGTTCAATTCCCCGCTCAACACAGTCGCGCACAAGATCGGTCCCGCTTTTGCCGCCGGTAATACGGTCGTTCTCAAGCCGTCGACTCACACACCGTTCACCGCGATGTTGTTGGTGAAGGCTTTGATGGATGCGGGTATGCCGCGCGCCTACCTGTCACTGCTGCATGGCAGCGCCGAGGTGGTCGATGTCCTGCTCGACGATCCACGTGTGCGCTTCTTCGCGTTCACCGGCAGCACCGAGGTCGGACGCAAGATCCAGCAGGCCGCCGGACTGCGTCGCACGCAAATGGAACTGGGCTCAATCGCCTTCACCATCGTCTGCGCCGATGCCGATTTGGACCATGCCTTGCCACGCATCGTGAACGCGGGCTATCGCAAGGCGGGCCAGGTCTGCACCTCAATCCAGTTACTGCTGGTACAGCAGGACCGTGTCGCAGAAGTGCAGCAGCGGCTCACCGCGCTGGTGCAGGCGCTGCCTTTTGGCGACCCTGACGATCCGGCCACCGTCGTTGGCCCGGTCATCAGCGAAGCCGAAGCGATCCGCATCGACGCCTGGATCGACGAGGCGCTGGCCTGCGGAGCCAAGCGTTTGGTTGGCGGTGCGCGCCGTGGCGCCGTCGTGCCGCCAACGCTGATGACCTCGATTGACAATACCTCCAAGCTTGGTTGCAAGGAAATTTTCGGACCTGTCGTGTGCATCGTGCCGTTTGTGCATCTTGACGATGCCATCGCGCGTGTTAATGCCACGCCCTACGGCCTTGCGGCGGGCATCTTTACCAACCAGCTCAGTCAGGCCTTGCGCGCAGCCAAGCGTCTCGAAGTCGGTGGCGTGCACATCAATGAAACCTCGAGCGCGCGCGTCGACCTGATGCCCTACGGTGGCTCCAAGGACAGTGGCTTTGGCCGCGAGGGTCCGCGTTATTCTGTACACGAGATGACCGAAGAGCGTATCGTGACGATCACGTCGATCTGAGAACCTCAGGAGAAGAACCAGTCCATGGCCAAGATCAAAGGCGGCGAACTGATCGCCGAATACCTCATCAAGCAGAAAGTGCCTTTCGTATTTGGCATCTGCGGGCACGGCAACGTTGGCATCCTCGATGCCTTGCACCAGGTGCGCGACAAGATCACGATGATTTCGCCACGCCATGAGCAGTGCGCCGGCCACATGGCCGATGCCTATTTCCGCGTCAAGCACGTTCCGGTCGCCACACTCACATCCACCGGACCTGGCTCGGCCAACCTGGTGATGTCGCTGGCCACCGCCCTGTCGGATTCTTCGGCCTTCCTCGCCATCACTGCTAATGTTCCAACCTCGCAGGCGAACCGTGGCCCGTTTCAGGAAATCTACAAGCACAACCAGTCCGACTTTCCGTCGGTGCTGCGGCCGGTGGTCAAGCGCGGCTTCCAGCCGACGCGCGTCGATATGTTGCCGCTGGCGCTGCGCCAGGCCTTCGACACCATGGTCACGGGCCGGCCCGGCCCGGTGAACATTGACGTTCCGTACAACGTGTTCCAGGAGGAAGACGATGTCGAGGTGCCGGCACTGTCGCATGTGCATGGCGCGCACCGACCCGGCGCCTCGGACGCCGATGTGGCCGCGGCGCTGGCTCTGCTGACGACTTCCAGACGGCCGGTCTTCTTCATCGGCCATGGCGCAACGCTGGCCGAGGCAGGCCCCGACATCACGGCGCTGTCGCAGCGCTTAGGTATCCCCGTGATCACATCGCCCAACGGCATGGGTTGCGTGCCTGCCGAGGATGCACTGACGCTCGGTTTCATAGGTCGCAATGGCACCTATCCAGCCAATCAGGCTGGGCGCCATGCCGATCTGGTGATTACGATCGGCACGCGTTTTGACGACCGCTCATCGTCAACTTGGCAGCCCGGTTATTCCTGGAATTTCCCCGACACCCAACTGATTCACGTGGACATCGATCCGCAGGAACTCGGCCGTAACTACCCGCCGACGCTGGGCATCATTGCCGACGCCAAGGTGTTTGCCGCGCAGTTACTCGGCGCTGCCATCTCCGCCGGGGAACTGGACGCCGAGCGCTTTGGTGGCTGGCGCGAGCAGGTCGCTGGCTGGCAGGCCGAGTGGGAAGCATTTGTGCGCCCGCATTTCAGTGAAGTGACGACGCCGATCCGCCCGGAGTACGTGGTCGCGGCGGTGCAGGATGTGCTGCCCGACGATGCGATCCTGGCGCTCGACTCGGGTGTGCACCACAACTGGTTCATGCAGTTCTGGAAGCCGCGTCGTGCGCAAAGCATGCTTAACAGCTGGGGCTACTCGTCGATGGGCTTCGGTGTCTGCGGCGTGCTTGGTGCGCAACTGGCGGCGCCGGAGCGTCCCTGCATTGCCGTCGTTGGCGACGGCGGATTCATGATGGCGCCCTATGTCGTTGCCACGGCGGTTGAATACAACTTGCCCTGCATCTGGGTAATCTGGAACAACTTCGCCTGGGGCGCG
>CAIVXG010000196.1 GCA_903909815.1 uncultured beta proteobacterium
AGCGGCAGCGTGCAACCTTCCCCTGCCGACGAGGCATTGACACGCACGCTCAAGGCCGCGCTGGCGCTGGTGGACGTGCGCGTGCTCGACCACGTGATCGTGGCACCGGGCATGACGCTGTCGATGGCGGAAAATGGCCTGGTATGACCCGCATCACCCAACTCGCCGATCTCAAGCAGATCAGGCAACAAATCGCAGCACAGCAGGCGCAGCGCGTGGCCCAGCTGGCCGCGCAAAAGCTGGCGGATACGCGCAAACAGGCGCAGGTATCGCTGTTTCGCGCGGCCGTCGGCAAGGTACAAGCCTTGCCGGACCCGGGGCGGGCCAGGCTGGAGGCGCGCAGGCCTCACCCCGCGCCGACGCAGCGCCTGCTCGATGAAAAGGACGTGCTGCGGGCCTCGCTCAGCGATGACTTTGACGTGGCCAGCCTGCTCGAAACCGATGCCGCTCTGAGCTATACCCAGTCCGGCGTGGGACCCGACGTGGCGCGCAAACTGCGCCGTGGCGTGTGGGCGGTGCAGGCGGAGTTGGACCTGCATGGGCTGCGCATCGCCGATGCGCGCGAGGCGCTGGCGCACTTCATCCGGGAAGCGCAAAAACAAGGTTGGCGCTGTCTGCGCGTGGTGCATGGCAAGGGTCTGGGATCGCCCGGCAAGACGCCGGTGCTCAAGAGCCGCGTGCACAGTTGGCTGATGCAAAAGAGCGAGGTCCTGGCCTACGTGCAAGCCAAGCCTGCCGATGGCGGAGCCGGTGCGCTGCTGGTATTGCTGCAACCCGGGTGAGAGTACTGGCGGAGTCCACGACACCGCCAGGTTCTGCGGTATCGTCATTGCGAGGAGCGCCAGCGACGCGGCAATCCACGAGTACCATGGTGCTCTAACATGGATTGGCACGGCCTGCGGCCTCGCAATGACGCCGGGCGCTGCCGTCTATTTTGGAATAGTTCAACCGCCTGTCAATTCGACAGAAACATGCCCTGCAAATCGCTCAAAAAATCAAAGCCTTTTTCCGTCGGCCGCACCGACTTGAGGTCGCGCTGCAGCAGGCCGCGGGATTCGGCCAGTTCCAGAGGCTTGGCAATTGCGGTCAATGGCAGACCGGTGCGCTCGGAAAACCTTGCCAGCTCAAACCCCTCCTTGAGCCGCAGCGCATTCAGCATGAACTCGAACGGCAGCTCGGCGCGACTCACTTCATCGCTTTGCGCCACCGGCTCGCCTTTGGCCGCATGCTCCATGTAGAGCCGGGGCTCGCGATAGCGCACCTGGCGCAGCACGCGGTGGGCAAAACTGAGCTTGCTGTGGGCCCCTGCGCCAATGCCAAGATAGTCGCCAAACTGCCAGTAGTTCAGGTTGTGCTGGCAGCGGTGTCCGGGTTGTGCAAAGGCCGAGACCTCATAGCGTTGCAGGCCGGCCGCGGCAGTGCCTTCGATGATGCGGTCAAGCATCGCGTAGGCCAGATCTTCTTCGGGAATCACGGGCGGGAACTTGGCGAAATAGGTGTTGGGCTCGATCGTCAGATGGTAGATCGAAAGGTGCTTCGGGTGCAGCGCCAGCGCCATGCTCAGGTCCTGCTCCAGCCCTTGCATGGTCTGACCCGGCAGCGCGTACATCAGGTCCAGATTGAAGGTGTCAAAGGCGTGGGCCGCCTCCTCCACCGCGGCAATGGCCTGGGCGCGGTCGTGCACGCGACCCAAGGTCTTGAGATGCCCATCGTCAAAGCTCTGCACTCCGACCGAGAGCCGCGTCACGCCGGACGCGCGAAAGGCGCGAAAGCGATTCTTCTCGAACGTGCCGGGATTGGCTTCAAGCGTGATCTCGCAACCGGGCAGCAGCGGCAGGCGCGCGCGAATGTCACCCAGCAGCCGCTCCACGCCCTGTGGCGAGAGCAGACTGGGCGTGCCCCCGCCGATGAAGATGCTGTGAATGCTGCGCCCCCACACCAGCGGCAAGGCCGACTCCAGGTCGGCCGTCAACGCATCCAGATAGCCCCGTTCGGTCGCCGCGCCCAGTCCGGCCGCAGCGCCCACGGCCAGGTCGCCGGCGCGCAGTTCGTGCGAATTGAAGTCGCAATAGGGGCATTTTTTCAGGCACCAGGGCACGTGCACATACAGCGACAGCGGCGGCGGCGTGGGCAACTGCAGCGTGCCGGGCCGCATCAAATTCTGGATGTCGTGTTGGATCACAACCAGCGCTCGCGCATCAGGCGCAGCATGTCGCGTGCCGCTTTGCCGCGGTGGCTGTGGGCATTTTTCAACTCGTCGCTCACCTGGGCAAAAGTGCAACCGAGTTCGGGTATGAACATCACCGGATCAAAACCAAAGCCACCGCTGCCCACAGGCTCAAGCGCGATCTCGCCCACGGCCCGCCCGACCGCGATCAGCGGCTCCGGGTCCTGCGCCGAGCGCACCGCCACCAGCGTGGCCACCATGGCAGCACGGCGCTGCGTCAATCCCTGCATTTGCTCCAGCAAGGCGCGCAGATTGTTGGCGTCGCTTTTTTCGTAGCCGAACTGGGTGCAGTAATAGGCCGTCTGCACGCCCGGCAAGCCACCGAAGGCATCGACGCACATGCCCGCGTCGTCCGCCAGCGCGGGCAAGCCGCTCAGGGCGCTGGCGTGACGCGCCTTGGCGAGTGCGTTTTCCACAAAGGTGTGAAACGGTTCGGGCGCCTCCGGGATGCCAAGATCCGACTGGCGCAGCCATTGCACGCCCAGTGGCGCAAACATCGCCTGCAGTTCAGCCAGTTTTCCCGGGTTGTTGGATGCCAGAACGATCTTCATGCAACCGCCACGCGCCCGAGCATGTCCAGCAGGTGTCTGCACACGCTCATTTCGCTAGCGCCTGTTTTTGCAGAAGAATCAATTCACCGATGCCCTTGTCGGCCAGGCCCAGCAGCGTGTCCATTTCTGCCCGCGAAAACGCGGCCCCCTCGGCCGTGCCCTGGACTTCGACGAAGTGGCCGGCACCCGTCATCACCACGTTCATGTCGGTGTCGCAAGCCGAGTCTTCGGTGTATTCCAGATCCAGCAAGGGCGTGCCCTGCACGATGCCAACCGAGATGGCGGCGACCGAGGCGATGATCGGCGACTCCTTGAGCTTGCCGCTGGCAAGCAAGAAATTTACCGCGTCCTGCACCGCAACAAAGGCACCCGTGATGGCCGCAGTGCGTGTGCCGCCGTCCGCCTGGAGCACGTCGCAGTCGATCTGAATCGTGCGTTCGCCCAGCTTTTTCAGATCAAACACGGTGCGCATGGAACGACCAATGAGACGCTGAATCTCCTGGGTGCGACCGCTTTGCTTGCCGCGAGCGGCCTCGCGGTCGCTGCGCGTATGCGTGGCGCGCGGCAGCATGCCGTACTCGGCCGTGACCCAGCCTTCGCCGCTACCGCGCTTGTGCGGCGGCACCTTCTCCTCCACCGAGGCCGTGCACAGCACGCGCGTATGGCCAAACTCGATCAGCACCGAGCCTTCGGCATGGATGGTGTAGCCGCGGGTGATGCGCACCGGGCGCAGCTGGTCTGCGGCGCGCGCGCTGCTTCGTACATAGGATGTCATTTTGGGTTTCCTTGGGGCGCAGGCAGGGCTGCGTCGGGTTAAAGACTGGATTTCCTGGCCGCAGAACGGCGTATCACTTCATTGATCTCGGCGATGGACCGCTCAATCGTGGCGTCGTCCAGTTCATCTTCCAGCGCCCCCAGTGCCCAGTCCTGAAACGTGGAGGCGAACTCGCCATCTGGAATATCTTCGGTGGAAATATTGCGCTTGGACTCGAACGCATCGGGCGTCTCCCACTCCAGCGCGATCGCCGATACATTGTCGCTACGCGGCCCGGCATTGTGCAATGCCAGCTCAACCAGATTGGGGATCGCCTTGGAAACCGAATGTTGGCTCAACTGTTCCACGATGTCGCTCTCGCGCACGCTGTCCCACAGACCGTCCGAGCACAACAACAGCTTGTCACCCTGGTGCAGCGGCACCGGCCCGGTGGCCTCCAGCACCGGCTGCGTGGGCGAGCCCAGGCAGGTATACAGAATATTGCGATTGGCATAGGCCAAGGGTGACACGCTGCCCCGGCGCTGTTCCAGGAAGGAGTGATCGGCTGTGCGCGCGAGCAGTTGGCCGCCTCGCACCAGGTACAGACGAGAGTCGCCACAGTGCACCCAGGTGGCGTTGTTGCCCTGCACCACCAGGGCCACGATCGTGGTACGCGGCGTATCAAGCATCGCCTTGTCGCTGGCATAGCAGACCAGCGCATGGTGGGCGGCAAGCGCCGCAGACGACAGAAATCCGCTCAGGTCCCGCACTTTGGGTTTGGCTTCCCTTTGAAAGCTCTCCGCCACGATCTGCAACGCCATTTGCGCAGCCACCTCGCCCTCTGGATGGCCTCCCATGCCGTCAGCCAGAACGAACAAGCCCGAGTCCCGGGTATAGCAGTAGCCCATGCGGTCCTCGTTGTTCTGCCGTCCGCCCTTGCGGCTCATCTGGAAGACCGAGAACTTCATGGCTTGCTCTCACCCGCTTTGGAAGTCGGGCCCGTGGCTTCGCGCTTGCCGGTGACGAGACTGTTGATTTGCAGACGCATTTTTTCCGTCAAGGTCAACTTTGTGTACCTGCGCTCGCCCTCATTTCCCAGTTCGCGCAACAGCGCAAAAACCGACTGCGGTCGTTCATCGGGATTGAGTGCCATGCACCACAGAACAATCTCGATCAGATTGTCGGAGTAGACGCCGCGCAATCGCGACAAGGCCAATTCAAGTTTGTCCTTTTCCTTTCGCTGCGGCGCTGCCGATGGGGGATAGCCCTGCATGCACGCGTAAATGCATGCCCCAATCGCATAGATGTCGGTCCACGGCCCCATCACGCCGTCGCGCCGATACATTTCGGGGGCGGCAAACCCGGGCGTATACATCGGGCGCGTGTAGTTGCCTTCCTTGTTCAGCACTTCGCGCGCGGCACCAAAATCAATCAACACCGCGCGGTCTTCGTCAGACACGAAAATATTCGCCGGCTTGATGTCCAAGTGGAGCATCTTGTACTGGTGCACGATGCGCAAGCCACGAAGGATTTCGTCAAACAGCGAACGAATCGTGGACTCACTGAAAATCTTGCTCTTCTTGCGGTCGCGCGCGGTGATGATGTAGTCCTGAAGGGTCGCACCCTGCAGATAATTCATCACCATGTAAACGGTTTCGTTTTCGCGAAAGAAATTCAGCACACCGACCACGGCCGTGTGAGAGATCTGCGCCAATGAGCGTCCTTCTTCAAAGAAGCTCTTGAGTCCCAGTCGGTACAGCGACTGCTTCTCGGGATGGACCTGCGGCGCCAGGGTCCCGGGTTGGCGCGAAGCCAGGCCCGCCGGCAAATACTCTTTCACGGCGACCTGCGTTCCGTGCTCGTCCACCGCCAGATACACCACGCCAAAACCACCTGCAGCCAGTTTGCGCACGATGCGATAGCCACCGATCACGGTGTCTGGTGGAAGTGGAGCGGGTTTAAGTCTGGGTAAATTATTCGTCGACATGGTTGAGGGACAGGTTCAAAGGCTCTCGCGAATCCGGTTATTCTCCCAAGTCTCGCAACGACAGTTCCATCCTCATGGCAGTTTACAGCATGACTGGCTATGCCAGCGCTCAGTACAGCAGCTCGGCAGCCCCTGCCGAACACGCGCCCAAGCCCGCCGCAACCGGCCGCATGGGGCTGGAGGTGCGCTCGGTCAACAGCCGCTTTCTGGACCTTTCATTTCGCCTGCCGGAAGAACTGCGCCACATCGAACCAGGCTTGCGCGAACGCATCAATGCCCGCCTCAAGCGCGGCAAGGTGGAACTGCGCCTGACGCTGGAAAGCGATGCGGGCGCCGCGCTGGCTGAACCCACCGCGCGCTTGTTGCAGCGTCTGAACTCCGTGCAGGACAGCGTGCTGAGCTGGCTGCCTTCGGCAACCCCACTGAGCGTGGCTGAGGTGATTCGGCTCGCCGGCACCGAGAGCAGCGCTGGCGAGCGTTGGAGCGACGCGCAGGTGCTGGAACTTGCAGACCAGGTGATCCATGGCTTGTTGGAGGCCAGGTCGCGCGAAGGCGCACGCTTGGGTGACATGCTGTTGTCGCACATCGCCCAATTGCGCACGCTGGCACAGCAGGCGCTGCCTCTGATACCGGTCTTGGTGGAGCAGCAGCGCCAACGTTTTCTGGAACGTTGGAAAGAGGCCATGGCCCTGACCGATGGCGCCACCCTGCCCGAAGCTGCACGCGACCGGGCCTTGACCGAGGCCACGGCCTTTGCCATTCGCATCGACGTAGCGGAAGAGCTCACGCGATTGAAATCCCACTTTGACGAGATCGAGCGACTGGTTGGCAAAGGCGGTGAAATTGGCAAGCGTCTGGACTTCCTGATACAAGAGTTGCACCGCGAAGCCAATACCTTGGGCTCCAAATCCGCGGCTTTGGAATTGACCCACATTTCCGTGGATATGAAGGTGTTGATCGAGCAAATGCGCGAGCAAGTGCAAAATATCGAGTAACGCCAACCTCTGCACAGCTATGGATTACCCTGGAAATTTGTTCGTCGTGGCCGCGCCCAGTGGCACCGGCAAGTCAAGCCTGGTGAAGGCCCTGATGGAACTCGATGCACGCGTTCAGCCCTCGGTCTCGCACACAACGCGAGCTCCGCGCGGGCAGGAGAAGCACGGCCGCGAGTACTTCTTCACATCGGAAGCGGAATTCGACGCGATGGTGCGGGCGGGGGCTTTCCTGGAGTGGGCGCCGGTGCATGGTCACCGCTACGGCACATCGCGCAAGGCCATAGAGGAGCGCGTGGCACAAGGGGCGGATGTGATTCTGGAAATCGACTTTCAGGGCGCACTGCAGGTCAAGAAGATCTTTTCCAATGCGGTGCTGATCTTCATCCTGCCGCCAAGTTGGGAGGAATTACGCGCGCGTCTGGAGCGCCGGGGCGAGGACAAACCCGAGGTGATTGAAGTCCGACTTAGGAACGCGGCGATCGAGACCCAACAAGTGCACCAGTTCGACTTCGTTATAATCAACGAGGTTTTTGACCGTGCGCTTTTTGACCTGAAAGCGATCGTCCACGCCCAGCGCCTCAAATTCGCCGCACAACGCCGCGCCCGAGCCGACACCTTTCAAGCATTGAATATCACTTAGTTTTTCGGAGAATTTATGGCTCGCATCACCGTTGAAGATTGTCTCGAACTCATCCCCAACCGCTTTCAGTTGGTGTTGGCTGCGACCTACCGCGCGCGCATGCTGAGTCAAGGCCACGCACCCAAGATCGAAAGCAAGAACAAGCCCTGCGTGACCGCGCTGCGCGAAATCGCTTCGGGCAAGGTGGGCCTGGAAATGCTGAAAAAGGTTCCGCTGTAAATAATTGGGGTCACAGCCCCAATTCGACGCGCCTGCGGCTCGCCCTTGCGAAGCGGCGGCGGCGCAGCGAAATTGCGAAATTGCGAAATTGGGGTCTGACCCCAATTATTTGAAAAGCACCGGAAACGGTGCTTTTTTATGCCTGCTGCAACTCAGTGGAGATGTTCAGCTGCGACGGAAGCGCTACATTTGAGGCATGAAGACGGCCTCCCCTCCTGCTGCACCCGCGGCGCGCGAAGCGCACGGAACAGCCCGCGCCAGTGCGGCCGGCACGAAGGCGGCTGCGGCCAGTTTTGCCACGCTCACTGCCAGCCTGGATTACCTTGATGCCCCCAGCATCGAGCAGGTGCGCCAGGCCTACCGTTTCGCAGACGAGGCCCATCTGGGCCAGCTGCGCAGCAACGGCGAGCCCTACATCACGCACCCGATTGCGGTCGCAGCCCAATGTGCGCAGTGGCGCCTGGACGCGCAGGCGCTGATGGCAGCGCTGCTGCACGATGTGATCGAAGACTGCGGCGTCTCCAAGCCAGAGTTGATCGAACGTTTCGGCGCACCTGTGGCCGAGTTGGTGGATGGACTGACCAAGCTGGACCGCCTGCACTTCAATACGCGCGAGGAAAACCAGGCCGAATCGTTTCGCAAGATGCTGCTGGCGATGGCGCGCGATGTGCGCGTGATTCTGATCAAACTGGCCGACCGCTCGCATAACATGCGCACCCTGTCGGACGTGCCGCAGGAAAAGTGGGCGCGCACCGCGCGCGAAACCCTGGACATCTACGCCCCCATCGCGCACCGTCTGGGTTTGAATCAGAGCTACCGCGAACTGCAGGACCTGTCGCTGCGCCACTTGCACCCCTGGCGCTACGCCATCCTGTCCAAGGCGCTGCTCAAGGCGCGCAGCCGCACCCGCGATCTGCTGCAAAAAGTGCAGCATCAGGTGGAGACGGCGTTTGCCGCCGAGGGCCTGAGCTTGCGCCTGGCAGGGCGCGAGAAATCGCAGTTTTCGATCTACGAAAAGATGAAACAAAAGCACCTGAGTTTCGCCCAGGTGACCGACATCTATGGTTTTCGGGTGATCGTGCCGCAGTCGCTTGACTGTTACTGCGCACTGGGGATCCTGCACCAGCTTTATAAGCCGGTGCCAGGCAAGTTCAAGGACCACATCGCGATCGCCAAACTCAATGGCTACCAGTCGCTGCACACGACGGTGGTCGGCCCGGCCGGTGTCAGCGTGGAATTCCAGCTGCGCACGGAGGCCATGGACGTGGTGGCGGAGTCGGGCGTGGCTGCGCACTGGCTGTACAAGAGCAGCGAGGCCGACGCGGCGACGGCGGACCGTCTGGGCACGCAGTGGCTGCAGTCGCTCCTGGACATACAGCAGGAAACCCGCGACGCGGCCGAGTTCTGGGACCACGTCAAGGTCGATCTGTTCTCGGACGCGGTTTACGTGTTCACGCCCAAGAGCCAGATCATGACGCTGCCGCGCGGCGCCACGGTGGTGGATTTTGCCTACGCCATCCACAGCAAGATCGGCGACCGCACCGTGGCGGCCAAAGTCAACGGCGAGCAGGTGCCGCTGCGTACCGAATTGAAGAACGGCGACGTGGTGGAGATCATCACCGCCAGCGTGTCCGAACCCAACCCGGCCTGGCTCTCGTTTGTGCGATCGGGCAGAGCGCGCTCCAAGATTCGCCACCATCTCAAGACGCAGGCCCATACCGAGTCTCAGGGTTTGGGCGAAACGCTGTTGACACACGCCTTGCGCGCGGAGGGCATTGAATTGCTCCCCCCCACAGATGCGCAAAACCAGCCCATCTGGGACAAGCTGCTGCGCTTCACCGGCAACCGCAACCGCACCGAATTGCTCACAGAAATCGGGCTGGGTCGGCGCATTGCCAGCATTGTCGCCAAACGCCTCGCCACACTGCTGATCGAGGCCGGGGCCAAACCCAACGCCCTGTTGCTCACGCGCGAGCGCTACAGCGCCATGGAGCAGGGACTGCAGACCGCCCTGGTGCTGGACGGCGGTGAAAACACCTCGGTCAAGTACGCGCCTTGCTGCCGGCCGATTCCGGGTGAAAGCATCGTAGGCTACCTGGGGCGCGGCGAGGGACTCATCATCCACGCCAGCGATTGCGCCGTGGCCCAACGTCTGCAGCACAAGGACAGCGAGCGCTTCACGCCGGTGGAGTGGAGCGAGGAATTGCAGCGCTCGTTCGAGACCGGGATCGTGGTCACCGTCAGCAACGGCAAGGGTGTGCTGGCGCGCGTAGCGGCGGCTCTGGCCTCGGCGGAAGTGGATATCAACCACGTCGACATGGGCGAGGAGGAGGCGCAGGACGCAACCGACCTGCGCTTCATCATCACCGTGCGCGATCGCTCGCACCTGGAACTGGCGCTGCAAAAATTGAAGCGCATCCCGGCGGTTTTACGCGCGCTGCGCATCAAGCCGGCGAGTTTTCCGTCCTGACCGCCGCTGGTGCCGGATAGTTGACCGCCAGCACCTCGACCTCCTGCACCCCTTGCGGCGACACCAGCTTGAGCACATCTCCCACATGGGATTTGAGCAAGGTGCGCGCGATCGGTGAAATCCAGCTCACCTCACCGATGAGACTGTCGGCCTCGTCCACGCCCATGATCCTGATGCTGCGCTGCACACCATCCGCCTGCACGTAGGTCACGGTGGCGCCAAAGAAGACCTGATCGCCACCAAAGTGCACGCTGGGGTCGCTCACCTCGGCGATTTCCAGGCGCTGTGTCAGGAAGCGGATGCGCCGGTCGATTTCGCGCAGGCGTTTCTTGCCGTAGATGTAGTCGCCGTTCTCCGAGCGATCGCCGTTGCTGGCAGCCCAGTGCACGATCTCCACCACCTTGGGGCGCTCCACGTCGATCAGCGCCATCAGTTCGTCGCGCAGTCGGGTGTAGCCCGCAGGGGTGATGTAGTTCTTCGTTCCCGCTGGCAGCGCCGCCAGACTGGGGCCATCGTCTTCTTCGTCGTGGTCGCTTTCGCGGGTAAAGGCTTTGCTCATGGCCTGGTTCCAGTGGCTGCAAGTATTGGCCCCAGTTTAGTGGTTGCGCCAGTTCCAGTTTCAGGCCGCAACCCAGACCGAAGTATTTCACATTGCAAAACATCATCTTGTTGCCTGAAGCAAGGTTGACGCACGTCAAGAAGTCGATCCGCCTATGGGTCACCATCCCGGACGTTGGTCCATGCACTTCGCAAGCCTGCCCTGCTGCATCGCCACGACGGGAGGCAATGGCATGTTTCAGGTACGAATTCATGGGCGCGGCGGTCAGGGGGTTGTCAGTGGCGCCGAAATGCTGTCGATCGCAGCGTTTCTCGGCGGCAAGCACGCCCAGGCGTTTCCCAGTTTTGGCTCGGAGCGAACGGGCGCACCGGTGGTGGCCTTTTGCCGCATGGACGACAGGGAGATTCGCCTGCGCGAACCCATCATGCGGCCCGATGCACTCGTCATCCAGGACCCGACGCTGCTGCACCAGGTCGACGTCTTCAGCGGTCTCAAAAAAGACGGCTACATCCTGATCAACACCACGCGCAGCTTCGAGGAGCTGGGACTGGGCGACTTCGTCAAGGACTTTTCGCCTGGCCACTCGATCACGGTGGCTGCGACCGAGCTGGCGCTGAAACACGTGGGGAGGGCGGTTCCCAATGTGCCGCTGCTGGGCGCATTCGCCGCTTTGAGCGGCCTCATCACCCTGGACGCGGTGGAAGCTGCGATCCAGCAGAAGTTTAGTGGCGCGGTGGCGCAGGGAAACATCGAAGCCGCGCGCCAGGCCTACGCCAGCGTGAAGCGCGAAGCCGAACAAGCGGAGACCTCCCATGCTTAAACAATGCGAAGGCTCGCATGCGGTGGCGCAGGCCGTGGCGCTGAGCCGCCCAGAGGTGATTTGCGCGTACCCGATATCGCCGCAGACGCACATCGTCGAGGGCCTGGGCGAACTGGTCAAATCAGGCGCGTTGCAGCGCTGTGAGTTCATCAACGTGGAGTCCGAATTTGCCGCATTGAGCGTGGCCATCGGCGCCTCTGCGGCCGGTGCCCGCGCCTACACCGCCACCGCCAGCCAGGGCTTGCTGTTCATGGCCGAGGCGGTGTACAACGCCTCCGGTCTGGGACTGCCGATCGTGATGACGGTGGCGAATCGCGCCATCGGCGCGCCCATCAACATCTGGAACGACCACACCGACAGCATGTCGATGCGCGACGCCGGCTGGCTGCAGCTCTTTGCCGAGACCAATCAGGAAGCGCTGGACCTGCACATCCAGGCGTTTCGCATCGCCGAGGAGCTGTCGCTGCCGGTGATGGTGTGCATGGACGGCTTCATTCTGACCCACGCCTACGAGCGTGTCGATCTGCCCGATCAGGCGCAGGTCGACCTGTTTTTGCCGGCCTACGAGCCGCGCCAGGTGCTCGATCCGAACGAGCCTGTCACCATGGGCGCCATGGTCGGGCCCGAGGCCTTCACCGAGGTGCGCTACCTGGCACACGCCAAGCAGATGCAGGCGCTGGACCTGATCCCGCAGATCGCGCAGGAATTCAAACAGGTCTTCGGTCGCGACTCGGGCGGGCTCATCAAGCCTTATCGGCTGGATGACGCCGAAACCATCGTCATCGCCCTGGGTTCGGTGCTGGGCACCATCAAGGACACGGTGGACGATTTGCGCGCGCAGGGGGTGAAGGTGGGTGTGCTGGGAATCACTTCCTACCGACCGTTCCCGATCCAGGCCATCCGCGACGCCACCGCGAATGCCAAGCGCATCGTGGTGATCGAGAAGTGTTTTGCGGTGGGCATAGGCGGCATCGTCTCGCGCGACGTGCGCAGCGCCGTGCAAAGCCGGCCCCAGTCCGTGTACGCGGTCGTTGCCGGTCTGGGCGGACGTGCCATCACCAAGGCATCGGTGCACCAACTGCTGCTGCAGGCGAGCGCGGACCAACTGGAGCAGCTCACGTTCATGGACCTGGACTGGGAGATCGTGAACCGCGTGCTGGAGCGAGAAAAGCAGCAACGCCGCTCGGGCCCGATTGCCGAAGGCATATTGCGCGACCTGGGAACAGTTTCCGCAAAGTTAGGCTGACCATCATGGAACAAACCGTCGTCAAGTTCTACCAGACCGGCACCTTCACCGTGGGCAACCGCCTGCTCGCGCCTGACCAGCGCAGCGTGCAGGCGAACGAGCAGCGCAGCAACTCGCTCAATTCGGGACACCGCGCCTGCCAGGGCTGCGGCGAGGCGCTGGGCGCGCGCTACGCCATCGACGCCGCGATGCAGGCCACCCACGGCCAGCTTATCGCCGCCAACGCCACCGGCTGCCTGGAGGTCTTCTCCACACCCTACCCCGAAACCTCGTGGCAGATGCCCTGGATCCACTCGCTCTTTGGCAACACCGCGGCCGTAGCCACGGGCATCGCCGCAGCCATGCGCGTGAAGGGCCGCAGCGACGTACGCGTGGTGGCGCAGGGAGGAGACGGCGGCACCACCGACATCGGCTTTGGTTGCCTGTCGGGCATGTTCGAGCGCAACGACGATGTGCTCTACATCTGCTACGACAACGAGGCCTACATGAACACCGGCGTGCAACGTTCCTCGGCCACGCCGCCGGCAGCGCGCACGGCCACCACCATGCCGGTGGGGCCGCATCCGGGCAACGTTTTTGGTCAGGGGAAAAATCTGCCGCAAATCGCGATGGCGCACGAAATTCCCTACGTTGCCACCGCCACCGTAGCCGATCTGCGCGACCTCGAATACAAGGTCACCAAGGCCATGACCCTGCGCGGCGCGCGCTACATCCACATCTTCGTGCCCTGCCCGCTGGGCTGGGGCGCGGCCTCGCACGACACCATCCGGCTGGCGCGGCTCGCCGTCGAGTCGGGCATGTTCCCGGTGTTCGAGGCCGAGCGCGGTGAAGTCACCGGCCGCAGCGTGATCCGCCGGCGGGTGCCGGTCGAGGACTACCTGAAGCCGCAAAAGCGCTTTGCGCACCTGTTTGGCAAGACACCCGACATCGAGACCATTGCGCGCCTGCAGGCCATGGCCGACCGCAATATCCGCCGCTACGCGCTGCTGGCCGAGGACGTATGAGACCGGCCCGTCATTGCGAACTGCCTGTTTTGGACGGCGAAACTGCGTCGGCCATGAGCCCCGGATTCGTCATTGCGAGCGCAGCGTGGCAATCCGTGTATTTTCGTGGAGCGCCGAGATGGATTGCCACGGCCTGCGGTCTCGCAATGACAAGGCCCGCATTGAGGAGTTGAACCATGCAAAAGCCCTTTGCCATCACCCTGGACGTCGGCAGTTCGCTCGCCAACCACACCGGCTCCTGGCGCACCGAGCGCCCGGTCTACCTGAACCGCCTGCCACCCTGCAACCACCAATGTCCGGCGGGTGAGAACATCCAGCAGTGGCTGTTTCACGCCGAGTCGGGCGACTACCAGAAAGCCTGGCAGGTGCTGGTGCAGGACAACCCCTTCCCCGCCGTGATGGGTCGGGTCTGTTACCACTCCTGCGAAGGCGCTTGCAACCGCGCCCAAGTGGACGCGCCCGTGGGAATCAATTCGGTCGAGCGCTTTCTGGGCGATCAGGCCATTGCCCAGGGCTGGAAATTCGGGCCTACAGCAGCGGCAACCGGCAAAAGAGTACTGGTGGTAGGGGCCGGGCCCAGCGGCCTGTCTGCGGCCTACCAACTGGCCTGCCTGGGCCACAGCGTGACAGTATTTGAGGCCGGCCCGTTACCGGGCGGGATGATGCGCTTTGGCATCCCGCAATACCGGCTGCCGCGTGACGTGCTGGACGCTGAAGTACAGCGCATCGTGGAGCTGGGCGTCGTCATCCACTACCACACCAAGGTGGCGAACGTGCTGGCAGCGAAACAGCAGGGCGGCTTCGACGCGGTGTTCCTGGCGGTGGGCGCGCACATTGCCAAGCGCGCCTACATCCCCGCCGGCGACTCCGCCAGGGTGCTGGACGCGGTGGCGGTGCTGCGCTCCATGGAGGGCGAGGACAAGCCACTGCTGGGGCGCAAGGTCGTGGTCTACGGCGGGGGCAACACCGCCATTGACGTGGCGCGCACCGCCAAGCGCCTGGGTGCCACCGAGTCCATCATCGTGTACCGGCGCAACCGCGAAAAGATGCCGGCGCACGACTTCGAGGTGGAAGAAGCGCTGCAGGAAGGCGTGATGATCAAGTGGCTCTCCACCATCAAACAGGCCGGCGAGTCGTCGATCACGGTGGAGAAGATGGCGCTGGACGAAAAAGGCTTTCCGCAGCCCACGGGCGAGTTCGAGACCCTGGAGACCGACTCGGTGGTGCTGGCGCTGGGCCAGGACGTGGATCTGTCGCTGATCGAGGGCGTTCCCGGCATGACCGTGGAAGACGGCGTGGTCCAGGTCAACCCGCAGATGATGACGGGGCATGCCGGCATCTTTGCCGGTGGCGACATGGTGCCGGCCGAACGCAACGTGACGGTGGCGATTGGTCACGGCAAGAAAGCCGCGCGCAACATCGACGCCTGGCTGCGCGGCGAGTTGTACCTGGCGCCGCCCAAGGCCGAAGTCGCCGGCTTTGACAAGCTCAACCCCTGGTACTACAGCGACGCGCCCAAGACCGTGCGCCCCATGCTCGACATTGCGCGGCGCCAGTCGACGTTCGAGGAAGTGCAGGGTGGTCTGGATGAGGGCACTGCGCTGTTCGAGGCCCGGCGCTGCCTCTCGTGCGGCAACTGCTTCGAATGCGACAACTGCTACGGCGTGTGCCCCGACAATGCGGTCATCAAGCACGGCCCGGGTAAGGGTTTCGACTTCAACTACGACTACTGCAAAGGCTGCGGCATCTGCGTGGCCGAATGTCCCTGCGGCGCGATCAAGATGGTGGCGGAGGCGACCTGACCGGTTTTGGATTGGCCAAGAAAAAAGGCTTAGTAGACGCTAATCTACTAAGCCTTATCCCGTTTGGTGCGGCTGGCAGGAATTGAACCCACGACCCCTTGGTTCGTAGCCAAGTACTCTATCCAACTGAGCTACAGCCGCGAAGCTGCAAATTATAGCAGCAAGTTTTCCGGGCGCCGCTTCCTTTGGCGCAGACCGGTGCTCATGCGTAACTGCGCGCGTCCTCGATCACCTTGCCATCGTTGGGAAGCGAGCCGGGGCTGACCAGCAGCACGTCGCCGCGCAGCTTGGTGACATCGCGGATCGCATCGGCTATCCTGGCACTCAAGGCGTCAGGTCCGCTGCAGGAAGTCTCAACCTGGAGCGTCATGGCGTCGTTGGCCATCGCGCCTGTCACCACCAGGCGCGCGCGCGCCACTTCAGGAAAACGCTTGACGATGTCGGCCACCTGGCCCGGATGCACGAACATGCCGCGAATCTTGGTGGTCTGATCGGCACGGCCCATCCAGCCCTTGATGCGCTCATTGGTGCGTCCCGTGGGGCACGGCCCCGGCAGCACCGCCGACAGGTCGCCCGTGCCAAAACGGATCAGCGGGTAGGCGGGGTTCAGGCTGGTCACCACCAGTTCGCCCACTTCGCCTTGCGGCACCGGGTCGCCGGTGCCGGGGCGCACGATCTCGACGATCACGCCTTCGTCCAGCACCAGGCCTTCCCGCGCGGAAGTTTCGTAGGCGATCAGACCCACGTCGGCCGTGGCATAGCATTGGTAGCCCTGGATCCCGTGCTGCAGGAACCAGTCGCGCAGGCTGGGCGGAAACGCTTCTCCGCCGAACATGGCCTTGCCAACGCTGGGCAGGGCCACGCCCATTGCGGCGGCCTTCTCGACGATGATTTTGAGGAAACTGGGCGTGCCGATGTAGCCTGCGGGTCGCAGTTGCTCCATGGCCTGCACCTGCTGCTCGGTCTGGCCCGTGCCACCGGCGAACACGGTGCAGCCCAGCGCGTGCGCGCCGGTTTCCATCATGGAACCGGCCGGCACGAAGTGGTAGCTGAAGCAGTTGTGGATCAACTCGCCGGGACGAAAGCCCGCAGCGAAGATGGCGCGCGCCATGCGCCAATAGTCTTGCGCCTTGCCTTCGGGCTCATAGATCGGGCCTGGGCTGGAAAAGATGCGCGGCATGTGCGCGCCAAAAACCACGGCACTGAAGCCGCCAAACACGTCGCGCTCGCGCTGCGCCTGCTGGCGCTGGTGCAGATCGGTCTTGCGCGTCACCGGCAGGCGTGCGAGCGCGGCTCGGCTGGTGACGCTGGCCGGATCCACATCTTTCAGGATTTCGGCAAATGCGGCCGAGCCGGTGCGCGCATGCGCCACCTGCTGCGGCAGGGCCTGCATCAGTGCGGCTTCGCGCGCTTGCGGGTCGCGCGTTTCCAGCGCATCGTAAAACTGTGTCATGGTGAAGTTCCCTTGAGGTGTGAATTCATGCGAGCCAGCGCTTGCGCCGCTTGTAACTCTTCACGTCCTTGAACGATTTGCGCTCGCCGCCACCCACGCCCAGGTAGAACTCTTTCACGTCCTCGTTGTTCGCCAGGTCGGACGCGACGCCGTCCATCACCACGCGACCCGATTCCATGATGTAGCCGTAGTCGGCGTACTTGAGCGCCATGTTGGTGTTCTGCTCGGCCAGCAGGAAAGTGACCTTCTCTTTCACATTCAAGTCCTGCACGATGCTGAACACCTCTTCCACGATTTGCGGCGCCAGGCCCATGGAGGGCTCGTCCAGCAGCACCATGCTCGGGTTCGTCATGAGCGCGCGGCCGATGGCGCACATCTGCTGCTCGCCGCCCGAGGTGTAGGCAGCCTGACTCGTGCGCCGCGTCTTCAGGCGCGGGAAGTAGTTATAGACCTTCTCCAGATTGCGCACCTGCTCGGCCTTGTCCTTGCGGGTGTAGCCGCCGGTGAGCAGGTTCTCCTCGATCGTGAGGTGGGCAAAACAGTGCCGGCCCTCCATCACCTGCACCACGCCGCGCTGCACCAGGTCGGCGGGCGAGAGGTTTTCGATGCGCTCGCCGCGCAACTCGATCGATCCCTTCGTGACCTCGCCGCGTTCGCCGCGCAACAGGTTGGACACAGCGCGCAGGGTGGTTGTCTTGCCCGCGCCATTGCCGCCCAGGATGGCCACGATCTTGCCTTCGGGCACCTGCAGCGACACGCCCTTGAGCACCAGGATCACGTGGTTATAAATGACCTCGATGCCGTTGACGTTGAGAACGATGTTGGGTTTTTCCATGATGTCTTTCTTGACCAATCAACAGGGCTGCACAGCGGCCCTGTTGATTGGCGGCTCACCAGAGCCGCTGTCCCAAGAGCGAGCAGAGCCATTGAGAATTCCACAATGCGTCACAACTCCACCCGTCACAAGCGAGCGCAGCGATGCAATCCATGTCCGTGGTAGCCGCCATGGATTGCCGCGCCGCTTTGCTCCTCGCAGTGACAAGCCGGTGTCGTGTGCCTAGCTCTGACAATCCGCGGGCGTGCGGCGGGTCAGCTTCTTGTCGGTAGCGTACTTATCCGCGGCGGCCTTGATCATGGGCTTGAGGATCTGCTCATCGGCCTGATACCAGTCAGACGAGAAGTCCCACTTGGCGCCGTCCCAGGTCTCGATCCGCGCCCAGGTCGAACCCATGTGGTCCGCACACGAGGTGCTCACCGGCCGCATCACACCCTTGAAGCCCAGCGCATCGAGCTTGGCCTGCGTCAGGTTCAGGTTCTCCAGGCCCCAGCGCACCTGTTCAGCCGTCATGACCTTGCCCTTGCCAAAGCGTTCCTGCGCCGCGCGCACAGCCTCCACGCCCAGCATCTGGATGATGAGTCCGCGCATGTACAGCACTTGACCCACTTCGTCCTTGGGGCCGGTTCCCTGGCCCTTGTCGTGCACGTACTTGAGGATGTCCTTCACCACCTTGGTGTCCTGCCCCGCGCCGTGCTGCAGCGCGAGCGCGTTGTAACCCTTGGCGCCCACGCCCACGTCCTTCACATCGGGTTCGGCGCCGGCCCACCATACGCCGTACATCTTGTCGCGCGGATAGCCTGTGGCCTGCGCCTCCTTCAATGCAGTTGAATTCATCACACCCCAGCCCCACAGCAAGACGTAGTCGGGCTTGGATTGACGTACCTGCAGCCAGGTGGCCTTTTGCTCCACACCCGGCGCGGTTACCGGCAACAACTGCAGCGTGAACCCCAACTGTGCGGCGCGTTCCTGCAGCAGCGGGATCGGCTCCTTGCCGAACGGGCTGTCGTGGTAGACCAGGGCGATTTTCTTGCCCTTGAGCTTGTCCATTCCACCTTCTTTTTTACCCAGATGCTGGATCAGGATATCGGCGCCGGTCCAGTAGCTGCCAAGGATCGGAAAGTTCCACTTGAACACGCCACCGTCCTGCGATGCCGCGAGGCCGTAGCCGACGGTGATCAGCGGTATCTTGTCGCCAGGCACTTTGTCCGTCAGGGCAAAGGTGATGCCTGTGGCTTGAGGATCGAACAGGGTGTTGGTCTTGCCTTTGAGGCGTTCGTAGCACTCCACGCCGCGGTCCGTGGCGTAGCCGGTTTCGCATTCTTCGTAGGCAATCTTCACGCCATTGATGCCGCCGTCGCGCGCGTTCACCATCTTGAGGTAATCCTGCTTGCCGTTGGCCCAGGGCGTGCCATTGGGCGCATAGGCGCCGGTGCGATAGACCAGCAACGGAAAGAACTGCTCCTTGGCCTGCGCAAAGGCGCTGGAGCCCACCGCCAGGACGGCGGCGGCGAATACGAGTGTACGTAACTTCATTGTCATCTCCTAAGTTTTAGGCACCGACGGTGCCATGGGTGAACGAACTAACGGTAAACCAACTGACGAAAAAATCGAACGATCAATGCGGAAACGGCCAGATGCGCAGCTTCTGTTTGCCGGTGGACCACAGCTTGGCCAAGCCATGCGGCTCCACGATTAAAAACCACACAATCAAAGCGCCAAAAACCATGAGTTCGGTGTGCGAGGAGGCCGCTGTCGAGACGGTCAGACCCAGCGCGCCCCCCAGCACTGGCAGGACCTGGTTCAGCACAATGGGCAGCAGCACGATAAAGGCCGCACCGAAGAAACTTCCCATGATGGAGCCCATGCCGCCGATGATCACCATGAACAGCAGCTTGAAGGAAATGTCGACCGAGAACGCCGCCGGTTCCCAAGCGCCCAGATAGACAAATCCCCACAGCGCGCCAGCCACGCCGATGATGAAGGAGCTCACGGCGAAAGCGCTGAGCTTGGCGTACATGGGGCGAATGCCGATCACGGCTGCAGCCACGTCCATATCGCGGATCGCCATCCATTCACGACCGATGGCGCCGCGCACTAGGTTCTTCGCCATCAGCGCAAGCACCACCAACACGGACAGGCATAGCCAGTACTTGGATACGGGACTCTCGATAGGCAGACCGAACACCTGCAAGCCAGAGACCGAAACCGAGCCCGATGAAGAGTCGTTGGTGAACCACTTGATGCGCAGGAACATCCAGTCGGAGAAGAACTGCGCCGCGAGTGTGGCCACGGCAAGGTACAGACCCTTCACGCGCAGACTGGGCAGGCCAAACAGGATGCCAAAGGCCGTGGAACACAGGCCACCCAGGATCAGCGCCGGGATCAGCGGCATGTTGGGAACACGCACAAAGAAGTTGAACGCCGCGTAGGCACCCACCGCCATGAACGCGCCCGAGCCCAGCGAGATTTGCCCGCAATAACCCACCAGCACGTTCACGCCCAGGGCGGCCAGCGCCATGATCAGAAAGGGGATGAAGATGGCGCGGAACAGGTATTCGTCGGCAAACATCGGAACCACAAGGAAGGCAAAGGCCACCACGGCCAGCACAAACCAGCGATCCTGCGTGATGCCAAAGATCTGCTGATCCTCACGGTACGAGGTCTTGAACTGGCCGTTTTCTCTGTAGAACATGGGATGCCTCTAATACTTTGTGATCCATCGCGGCGCGCCACGAAAAGACATGGATTGCCGCGCTTCGCTCGCAATGACGGTCGTATGTTTCATACGCGATCGATGATTTTTTCACCAAACAAGCCTTGGGGCCGGAACAGCAGGAACACCAGCGCCAGCACGTAGGCAAACCAGATCTCGATGCCGCCGCCCACATAGGGGCCCAGGAACACTTCCGACAGCTTTTCGCCCACACCGATGATGAGGCCGCCGATGATGGCGCCTGGCACGGAGGTGAGCCCCCCCAGGATCACCACCGGCAGGGCACGCAATGCCACGGTGGCAAGAGAAAACTGCACACCCAGTTTGCTGCCCCAGATCATCCCGGCCACCAGCGCCACCACTCCGGCCACGCACCAGACGATGACCCAGATGCGGTTCAATGGGATGCCGATCGACTGCGCCGCCTGATGGTCGTCGGCGACGGCGCGCAGCGCGCGGCCGGTGGATGTCTTCTGAAAAAACAAACTCAGTGCGGCCACCAGTACCGCAGCGATCAGCGCCGCGTAGAGGTCTTCCTTGTTGATCAGGATGCCGCCCTCAAACATGGATTCGAAGGCCATGATGGGGTCCTTGGGCATGCCGATATCGATCTTGTAGATGTCGTTGCCAAACAGGCTTTGTCCCAGACCCTCGAGAAAGTAGGCGATGCCCAGCGTGGCCATGAGCAAGGTCGTCGCCTCCTGGTTCACCAGATGGCGCAGCACCAAGCGCTCAATCACCCAGGCCACGACAAACATGATGGCGCCAGCCACCAAAAAAGCGGCCAGATTGGCAAGCACGACGTTGTCCAACCCGGTCCACAGAGGTATCCATTCGGCAAAACGCGCCATGGCCAGCGCCGCAAACAGCACCATCGCACCCTGGGCGAAATTGAACACACCCGAGGCCTTGTAGATCAATACAAAACCCAGAGCCACCAGGGAATACAGCATGCCGGCCATAAGGCCGCCGAGCAGGGTTTCAAGAAAGGATGCCATCAAAATCTCCCCCCCGTTGCTTGCTCAGTGCTCCGGAATCGGCTTGTAAAGACGAGGACGCATGTAGCCGCCCTCCCCCTCAAGGGGGCGATGCCAGTGGCCCGGCAAAGCCGGTTCCACGGCAGCCCTGGAACGCATGCCCACGCTGCAACTATTGTCAAATTGGCGTTATTCATGGTGACTTTCCACATCAATGCCCAGTGCCCAGATAGGCGCTGATCACTTCTTCGTTGTTGCGTACTTCATCGGGCGTGCCGTCGCCGATCTTCTTGCCATAGTCCAGCACCACGACCCGGTCCGAGATGTCCATCACCACGCCCATGTCGTGCTCGATCAACACCACCGTGGTGCCGAACTCGTCGTTGATGTCGAGCACGAAGCGGCACATGTCCTGCTTCTCCTCCAGGTTCATCCCCGCCATGGGTTCATCCAGCAGCAGCACCTTGGGCTCCATCGCCAGTGCGCGACCCAGATCGACGCGCTTTTGCAGTCCATAGGGCAACTGTCCCACAGGCGTTTTGCGAAACGCCTGGATCTCAAGAAAATCGATGATCTGCTCGACGAATTCGCGGTGCTTGAATTCCTCTTTTTCGGCCGGCCCGATGCGCAGCGCCTGCATGAACAGGTTGCTCTTGATGCGCAGGTTGCGCCCGGTCATGATGTTGTCGATCACGCTCATGCCCTTGAACAGCGCCAGGTTCTGGAAGGTGCGTGCGATGCCCATCTCGGCCACCTGGCGGCTGTTCATGTGGCTGAAGGTCTTGCCCTGAAAGCTGATGCAGCCCTCCTGCGGCGCATAAACGCCGTTGATGCAGTTGAGCATCGAGCTTTTGCCCGCTCCGTTGGGTCCGATGATGGCCCGGATCTCGTGCTCCCTGACGTCGAACGAGATGTCGGTGAGCGCCTTCACGCCACCGAAGCGCAGGGAAATATTCTTCACGTCGAGGATGACGTCGCCAATGGACTTGGCCCCCACGCCTTGGGACGGCCCGGCGACGTTCGATTTGTTTTCGTTCAATTCGCTCATGCTGCTGCCTTCACGGGTGCGTAGATGGGCGTATCCCAGACCTTGAGCGTGGCGCTAACGCTGCCGGAGCGGCCGTCCTCGAACTTGACCGTGGTTTCGATGAATTGCTCGGTTTTCCCGCCGTAAAGCGCGTCGATCAGCGGCTGGTACTTTTCGGCAATGAAGCTGCGGCGCACCTTGTTCGTGCGTGTGAGTTCGCCGTCGTCGGCATCGAGTTCCTTGTGCAAAACCAGGAAGCGGCTGATCTGGCTGCCGGCGAGCAGCGCGTCCACGCTCAGATCGGCATTGACCTTTTCCACGCAGTCCTTGATCAGTTGATAGACCTCGGGCTTTTGCGCCAGGTCGGTGTAGCCGGCGTAGGGCAGGTTGCGTCGCTCGGCCCAGTTACCC
Organism: uncultured beta proteobacterium; assembly: GCA_903909815.1. Lineage (GTDB taxonomy): Bacteria > Pseudomonadota > Gammaproteobacteria > Burkholderiales > Burkholderiaceae_C > CAIKVZ01. Next base: position 22,694 of record CAIVXG010000196.1, read on the forward strand.
ACTGCGTCCATGTCGATGTTGAGCATCACACACACTTTCTCGCGCCCGTCGCCGTAGGCCACGGCCTCCTTGATGTAGGGGAAGAACTTGAGCTTGTTTTCCACGTACTTGGGTGCGAACATTGCGCCGTCATGGACGCCGCCCTGGATGCGGCCCACGTCCTTCACGCGGTCGATGATCTTGAGGTGACCCTGCGCGTCGATGAAGCCGGCATCGCTGGTGTGGTACCAACCGTCGGGCGTCAGCACCTCGGCCGTGGCCTGTGGATTCTTGTAGTACTCCTTGAGCAGACCGGGCGACTTCACCAGGATCTCGCCAGTATCGGAGACCTTGATTTCGACACCCTGGATCGGCACGCCCACGGTGTCGGCCTGGGCCTGGTCGTCGGGCTGCAGGCACACGAACACGGCCGTTTCGGTGGAGCCGTAGAGCTGCTTCAAGTTGATGCCGATGGAGCGGTAAAAGGTGAACAGATCGGGCCCGATGGCTTCGCCCGCGGTGTAGGCCACGCGCACCCGGCTGAATCCCAGGTTGTTGCGCAGCGGGCCAAACACCAGCACGTCGCCCAAACCATACAGCAGGCCGTCCAGCCAGCCCACGGCTTGGCCATTCATCTTCATCGGACCCACGCGCCGCGCCAGATTCATGAACGCGTGGAACAGGCGGCGCTTCATCGGCGAGGCGTCTTCCATGCGGATCATCACGCTGGTGAGCAGGCCTTCAAATACGCGCGGAGGAGCGAAGTAATAGGTGGGGCCGATCTCCTTCAGGTCGATGGTGACGGTGGCCGCAGACTCGGGGCAGTTCACCACGTAGCCGCAGGCCAGCCACTGCGCGTAGCTGAAGATGTTCTGCCCGATCCAGGCCGGCGGCAAATAGGCCAACACCTCCTCGGCGTTGGTGAGCTTGTCAAACACGGCGCCGGCGCGGGCGCGGTCCAAGAGCGAGTTGTGCGTATGCACCACGCCCTTGGGGTTGCCGGTCGTGCCGGATGTGAAGAACATCGCCGCCACGTCGTGCGGATCGGCTTTGGCGACTTCTGCTTTGAAGTAGTCCGGATGCACCTTGGCAAATTCCTGACCTGCGGCGAGCAATTCGTCCAGCGCCGCCAATCCCGGCTCGTCGTACTTGCGCAAGCCGCGCGGGTCGTCAAAATAGATGTTGCAAAGTTGTGGGCAGCGGTCGCGAATCTCCAGCATCTTGTCGACCTGCTCCTGGTCTTCCACCACCGCGAAGCGCACATCGGCGTTGTTGATCGGGAACACGCACTCTGCGGCAACGGCGTCCTGGTACAAGGGAATGGGAATCGCGCCCAGCGACTGCGCCGCCAACATGGTGGCGTACAGCCTGGGGCGATTCGCGCCCACCACCACCATGTGCTCGCCGCGCGTCAACCCGGCCTGATGCAGGCCACAGGCCAGATGCTCCACCTCCAGCGCCAGCGCACCCCAGCTCAGTGCTTGCCAGATGCCGTACTCCTTCTCACGCATGGCAGGGCCTTGAGCGCGCTCGGCGGCGTGTTTGAGCAAGAGCTGTGGAAAAGTCGTCTGCATCCCGAATCCTTGTGCTTTAAATTCAACGAGAGGGCAAGCTCTCCCCTTCGCAACATGGGCCGGATGGTAGAACTTGATTTGACGCCATGTTGTCGTTTGGACGACAATTAACAGCAATTCGACCTAGGACTTTCCCTAGGACCCAGGAGTATTCTCGTGACTGCCCACCCCGCTTTGCATCAGCGCCGCCGCCCTCCCAACGCCGAGGAATTGGCAAATATCCCGTGGCTGGCCTTGCTCAGCCCGATCGAGCAAGACCGCGCCATCGCCGACCTGCAGGTCGGCGATGCCTTGCCCTCAGACTATGTCTGCCGCGTGGGCCGACCCGTGACCTACTGGTTTGGCGTGGTGTCGGGGCTGCTCAAGATGAGCAGCGACAACGCCCAGGGTCAGACCATGACCTTCACCGGCGTGCCCCCCGGCGGCTGGTTTGGCGAGGGCACGGCGCTCAAGCGCGAGTCTTATCGCTACAACATCCAGGCGCTGCGCAAGAGTGTGGTGGCAGGCATTCCAGTGGATACCTTTCATTGGCTGCTGGACCACTCCATCGGCTTCAACCGCTTCGTCATGAACCAGCTCAACGAGCGCCTGGCGCAGTTCATCGCGGCGCGCGAGATCGACCGTATGCACAACCCCGATGTGCAGGTGGCGCGCAGCCTGGCCGCGCTCTTCAATCCCGTGCTCTACCCCGGCGTGGGCGAATTGCTGCGCATCACGCAGCAGGAACTGGCCTACCTCGTGGGCCTGTCGCGCCAACGCGTGAACGAGGCGCTGAACACGCTGCAATCCCAGGGCACGATCCGGGTCGAGTACGGGGGCTTGAGGGTGCTGAATCTGGCCGCGCTGCGCTCCAGCGTGCTGGCGCAGCCATAGCCTGCGCCATCAAGCTGGCAAACGCGGCTGCTTGTAGCGCGCATAGCCCCACAGGTATTGCTGTGGACACTCGCGAACGAGCGCTTCCATTTCGCGGTTGATCTGTACCACAGCAGCATCCAGCTGTTGTGGCAACGGCTCCGACAGATCCCGGAAATGCAGGGCGTAGCCGCGCCCCCAGGAGAGCCTCTCACCCCAGGCCAGCACGACAGTCGCACCGGTTTGTTGCGCCAGTCGTGCGCCCAGCGTCATGGTGTAGGCATCGCGCCCAAAAAAAGGAGCCCACTGCCCCATGCCCTCGGGCGGAACCTGGTCGGGCAGCAGTCCGACCGAGTGGCCCAGACGCAGGGCCTTGATCATTAGCCGCACACCGCTCAAATTGGTGGGTACAAAGCGCAGCCCGGGCCGTTCGCGCGCACCTTGCATCAACTTCGTCAGCCGCGCCTTTCGGGGTGGCCGATACAGCACAGTGAATGGACCCATTCGATCGCCGTAGCGCTGGGCGAGGGCCTGCCCCGTCACCTCAAAACAGCCCAGGTGCGGCGTGAGAAACACCATGCCCCGCGCCCTCTCCAGTGCGCGCTCGATGCAACTCTCGCCCTGCCAGCGCAAAGGCGCTGGCCTGCCAAACCACAGCCGTGGCAACTCGGACGCCATGCATCCCGCCTGACCCACGGCGCCGCGCACTTGGGCAAACGCATACCCCGCCAAGGCCGCATTCGCCAGGAAACGCCGGCGGTAAGCGGGGGACGCGGCGAAAACAACCCAGCCCAGCGTCCAGCCCAGGGCGTGCAGCAGCCACAACGGAAAAACGGAAAAGAGTTTGAACAGGAAAAGCATGGAGGCTCAAGTCTAGTGCAGCGCGTACTGCCTGGCCACGCCCTCGCTCAGCCTACAACTGACTCGACCGCTTGAATTACAATCACGGTGTCGCTGAGTTAACTAGAGCAACTTGCAGGGCGACACGGGCTGAGCCACAGCGCACTAAACAATTCTGCTAAAGCGTTCGCCCAGGAACCGGTCATCGGTCGGCAACGCGCCCACCGTCAACTACCAGGAGCTCCCCATGGCGAACGATTTTCTATTCACATCCGAATCCGTCTCCGAAGGCCACCCCGACAAGGTCGCCGACCAGATTTCCGACGCGATCCTTGACGCGATCTTCGAGCAAGATCCGCGCTCGCGCGTGGCCGCTGAAACCCTTTGCAACACCGGTCTGGTGGTGCTCGCGGGCGAGATCACGACCCAGGCCAACGTGGACTACATCCAGGTCGCACGCAACACGCTCAAGCGCATCGGCTACGACAACACGGAGTACGGCATCGACTACAAGGGCTGCGCCGTGCTCGTGGCCTACGACAAGCAGAGCAACGACATTGCCCAGGGCGTGGACCACGCCTCCGACGACCACCTCAACACGGGTGCGGGCGACCAAGGCCTGATGTTCGGCTACGCCTGCGACGAAACGCCTGAACTGATGCCCGCGCCGATCTACTACGCGCACCGACTGGTGGAGCGCCAGGCGCAGTTGCGCAAGGACGGCCGCCTTCCCTTCCTGCGCCCTGACGCCAAGAGCCAGGTCACGATGCGCTATGTGGACGGCAAGCCGCACAGCATCGACACCGTGGTGCTGTCCAGCCAGCACGCGCCCGAGATGAGCCTGGGCCACAAGATGACTGAGGCCTTTTACGAGGCCGTGCGCGAGGAGATCATCAAGCCGGTGCTGCCCAAGGAGTGGCTGACCGAGGACACCAAGTATTTGATCAACCCCACCGGTCGCTTTGTCATTGGCGGACCGCAAGGCGATTGCGGTTTGACGGGTCGCAAGATCATCGTCGACACCTACGGCGGCGCCTGCCCGCACGGCGGTGGCGCCTTCAGCGGCAAGGACCCGAGCAAGGTCGACCGCTCCGCCGCCTACGCCGCCCGCTATGTGGCGAAGAACATCGTCGCCGCCGGCCTGGCGCGTCAATGCCAGGTGCAGGTTGCCTACGCCATCGGCGTGGCCAAGCCCATGAACATCACGGTCTACACCGAAGGCACGGGCCTGATCTCCGACGAGAAACTCTCCGCCATGGTGGCCGAACACTTCGACCTGCGCCCCAAGGGCATCGTTCAAATGCTGGACCTGCTGCGCCCGATCTACGAAAAGACCGCCTCCTACGGCCACTTCGGCCGCGAAGAACCCGAGTTCACCTGGGAAAGAACCGATAGAGCAGCGGCACTCCGTGCCGCTGCCGGGCTGTAAGCCCGCTGCGCGGCAGCGCGGTTTATCGGTTCTTCGGCGCAGGCTAACTTGGCACAGCCAAGTTAAGGTCCAAAGGACCGGTGCCGTAGCCAAAGTACCCGCAAGGCGGCGGCACTCCGTGCCGCGGCGGGACTGTAGGGCCAGCAACCGCGAAGCGGTTCAGCCTCAGGCCTCGTACGCGACCTGCCCACCCACCAGCGTGCAGCGCACCCGCCCCGGAATTTCATAGCCGGCAAACGGCGTGTGCTTGCTTTGGCTGCGCAATGACGAGGGGCTCACGGTCCAGTCCGCTTCGGGATCGAACAGGCACAGGTCGGCCACGCCGCCGATGGCGATCTGGCCCACGCTGGCCTGCAAGGTGCCCAAGGCTGAACCAAGCACTCGCGCCGGTTCGCTGCTCAGCACCGCCAACGCACGCTGCAGGCCCACGCCGTCGTCCCGGCTCCATTTCAGCGCCAGGCTCAGCAGCAACTCCATGCCGGTGGCACCGGGCTCGGCCTCGGCAAAAGGCAGCATCTTGGCGTCCTCGGCCACCGGCGTGTGGTCCGACACCAGGGCGTCGATGGTTCCATCCGCCAGGGCTGCGCGCAGCGCATCACGGTCGCGCTGTTGACGCAGCGGCGGATTCAGCCGGGCCCGGCTGTCGAAGTAGCCCATGTCCATTTCCGTCAGATGCAGCGAGTTGATGCTCACGTCGCACGTGACGCTCAGACCGTCGCGCTTGGCCTGCCGCACCAGTTCCACGCCGGCAGCACTGCTCAATCGGCACAGGTGCACGCGCGCGCCGGTGGAGCGCATCAATTCAAAGATCGTGTGCAGGGCGATGGTTTCGGCTGCCACGGGAACGCCGCTCAAGCCCATGCGCGTGGCCAACGCGCCGCTGGCGGCCACGCCCTTGCCCAGATGCAACTCCTGCGGCCGCAGCCACACGCTGTAGCCAAAGGTGCTGGCGTATTGCAGGGCGCGTTGCAGCACCAGGGTGTTCTCCAGCGCCACCTCGGCCTGGCTGAAACCGACACAACCCGCTTCGGTGAGTTGCACCATCTCGGTCAGCACCTCCCCTTGCAGGCTGCGCGTCAGGGCGCCCAGCGGAAACACCCGTGCCTGATGCAATTTTTCAGCACGGTATTTCAGCATCTCCACCAGGCCGGGTTCATCCAGCACCGGATCGGTGTCGGGCGCACACACGACGCTGCTGATGCCACCGGCCACGGCCGCGGCCATTTCGCTCTCGAGCATGCCCTCGTGCTCGTGCCCGGGCTCGCCCAGGCGCACGGCAAGATCCACCAGGCCCGGCATCAGGATGCAGCCCCGGGCCTCTATCAGCTTGTTGGGCGCAAAGTCGCCCGGCATGCTCTGGAGCGCGATGATGCGGCCTGCAGCCACCGCCACATCGGCCACCGCATCGAAACCCGAAGCCGGATCCATCACCCGGGCGCCACGTATCAGTATCTTCATGCTTCGTTCCCCGCCACTATGCCCATCACAGCCATGCGCACCGCAATGCCGAAAGTGACCTGCGGCAGGATCACGCTCTGGCCGCCGTCCACCACCGCCGAATCGATTTCCACGCCGCGATTGATAGGCCCCGGGTGCATCACAATCGCGTCCGGTTTGGCCCAGGCCAGCTTCTCGGGTGTGAGCCCGTAGCTCTTGAAAAACTCCTGCGACGAGGGCAGGAGTGCGCCGCTCATGCGCTCGTTTTGCAGGCGCAGCATGATCACCACGTCGCAGTCCTTGATGCCCTCCTCCAGCGTGTGGCACACGCGCACGCCCATGGGCGCCATGTCGGCCGGAACCAGGGTCTTGGGGCCCACCACGCGCACCTCGGCGCAACCCAGCGTGGTGAGCGCATGGATGTCCGAGCGCGCCACACGCGAATGCAGGACATCGCCCACGATGGCCACCGTGAGGTTGCTGAAGTCCTTCTTGTAGTGCCGGATCGTGAACATGTCGAGCAGCCCCTGCGTCGGGTGCGCATGGCGCCCGTCGCCAGCGTTGATCACGTGCACGTGCGGCGCCACGTGCTGCGCGATCAGATACGGTGCGCCCGACTCGCTGTGGCGCACGACAAAGATGTCGGCCGCCATCGCGCTCAAATTGGCGATCGTGTCCAGCAGCGACTCGCCCTTGGCCGCAGACGAGCGTGCGATGTCCAGGTTGATGACGTCGGCGCTCAGGCGCGTGGCGGCAATCTCGAAGGTGGTGCGGGTGCGCGTGGAGTTCTCGAAGAACAGGTTGAACACGCTTTTGCCGCGCAGCAGCGGCACCTTCTTCACCTCGCGGTCGCTCACGCTGACGAAGTTCGCGGCCGTGTCCAGGATCTGGGTCAGGATGCCCTTGGGCAGGCCTTCGATGGAGAGCAGGTGCACCAACTCTCCGTGCTGGTTTAACTGGGGGTTGCGGGTTCTTAGCATGGGGCGCGTTCCTTTACCTGGAAGCTGAAGACGCCGTCGTCGCTGCGCGCCAGCGACAGCGACTGGCTTGGCGGCAGGCTTACACGCGCGGCCGCAAAGTCAGCCTGTATCGGCAGCTCGCGCCCACCGCGATCCACCAGCACCGCCAGCTTCACGCAGGCCGGGCGGCCGTAGTCAAAGAGCTCGTTCACGACGGCGCGGATGGTCCGACCGGTGTAGAGAACGTCGTCCAGGATCAGGATTTCAGCGCCGTTCACGTCAAACGGCAACACCGTCTGGGCGCTCATCGCCAGTCCGCGCCGGGCAAAATCGTCGCGGTGCATGGACGATGAAATCACCCCCGGTGCCGCGTCCAGTGGCATGTCGCGCTGCAGTCTTTGCGCCAGCCAGGCACCACCGGATGTGATGCCGACCAGCCGCGTCTGCGCCGTGCAAAGTTGGCGCACGCCGCGCAGCAACTCGCGGTACAGGGCTTCGGCGTCGAGTGTCAAAGTTGTCATCAAATGTCTTTCTAAGCAGTTTGGTCTGTCCCACAAGCTCTCAAAAATTGTTCCAGGATGATGCAGGCGGCGGCGGCATCGGCGTCTTTCGCGCCGGACTCCAGCGCCTCGGTCGTGCTGTAGCGTTCGTCCACTTCGAACACTGGAAGCTTGAAGCGCCCGCGCAACTGACGCGCAAAGCGCAGTGCGCGCTCAGTGTTCTCGTGCGACGCGCCATCGGGATGAAAGGGCACGCCGATCACCAGCGCGTCGGGCTGCCATTCGCGGATGCGGGCCTCGATCAGTGGGAATTTTGCGTCCCCCTCGGCGCGCAAGGTGGCTTGCGGCGTCGCCGTTTGCGTGAGCCGGTTGCCCACTGCAATGCCAGTGCGCTTGAGGCCAAAATCAAAAGCCAGGAAAGTCTGTAATTCCGCGGGCACGCTTGCCAGGGCCAACATCGTCATGCATGTCCCGCCACCGGGGACAGGCTCCAGAAGTTCACCCCGAGCAACTCCAGCGCCCGGTCGTAGCGCTGCTCCACGGGCGTATCGAAGATCACGGCGGCGTCGGCGTCCACCGTGAGCCAGCTGTTCTCGGCCAGTTCCGATTCGAGCTGGCCCCGGCCCCAGGCCGCGTAGCCCAGCGACACCAGAACACGACGCGGGCCCGCACCCGTGGACATGGCCTCCAGCACATCTCTGGAAGTGGTCATTTCCAGGCCACCAGGAATGGCCAGGGTCGACAGGTAAACCGAGGCCTGGGCTGGACCCGTCACCGGAAGAATCGCGTCGTGCAATACAAAACCGCGCTCGGTCTGAACCGGCCCACCCTGGAACACCGGCGTGTGCGACAGGTCATCGCGACCCAACGGCAGCTCCACTTTGTCAAACAGGTTCTGCAGATTGATGTCGCTGGGCTTGTTGATCACCAAGCCCAGCGCGCCGCGCTCGTTGTGCTCGCACAGATAGACCACGCTGCGGGAGAAGACCTCGTCCTCCAGTCCGGGCATGGCGATCAGGAAGTGATGCGTCAGATTGATGGATGCGAAATCGGCTGACATGGGCTAGATTTTACTAGCCCCGCCGACTTCGCTTCACACCGGTTGCAACTCGGCGTCCACGCTGCAGTAGTGCCGCACCAGATTCAGCAGCTCATCCTCGGGATAAGGTTTTCCCAGATAGTGATTCACACCCAAATCCAGCGCGTGCTGGCGGTGCTTGTCGGCGATGCGAGACGTGATCATGACGATGGGGAGGTCGCGCATGCGCGCGTCGCCGCGGATGTTTCGCGCCAGATCGAAGCCGTCCATGCGCGGCATTTCAATGTCGGCAAGAACCACTGCCGGCAGTTCTTCCTGCAGTCGCTCCAAGGCCTGAAGTCCGTCGATCGCCAACGCGACTCGATAGCCCTCGCGTTGCAGCAATCGCTGCGTCACCCGACGCACCGTGATCGAGTCATCCACGACCAGCACCAAGGGCGTGCGTTGGCGCGCCAACGCCTCCGCTGTGGCCTGCGTTGGGCTACCGTCCATGCCCCCGGGCGGGCTCTGTTGCGCCTCATGCTGAGCCATGGCCCGCGCGTCGCGCCCATACACCGTTGCCAGCGCCACCGGGTTGTAGATCAGCACCACTGCACCCGAGGCCAGCACCGTCATGGCGGCCAGGCCGGGCAAGCGGGCCAGTTGCACGCCCAGGTTCTTCACCACAACTTCCTGGTGCCCCAAGACCTCGTCCACGTGCAGCGCCACCCTTTGCCCCGCGCTTCGGAAAATCACCACCGACGGGGTTTTGACGTCGACTTCCTGACTTCGGGCCGTGGTTTGCAGCAGCGCTCCGCCCCAGAAGAACGGGATCTCGCTCGCGTCGTCATTGAAAACGCCGCTGCTGTACGCCTGGCTCAATTGCTGCGGCTTGGCGCGTCTCACCATCTCGACAAGGTTTGCGGGCACGCCAACCGTGAGCTTGCCCACGCGCAGGATCAGCACCTGGGTCACGGCCGTCGTCAGTGGCAGGATCAACTGGAACCGGGTGCCCTTGCCGGCTTCCGAGCGGGTTTCAATGCGCCCACCCAGCGCGCTCACTTCGGTGCGCACCACGTCCATGCCGATGCCGCGACCTGCCAACTCGGTGACCACTGACGCTGTGGACATGCCGGGCGTAAATATCAGATTGGCGAGTTGCTCGTCGCTCAGTGCCTGCCCCTGCTCGATCAGGCCCATCGCCAGGGCCTTGTCGCGAATGGCCTTGAGATCCAGACCCGCACCATCATCGACGAATTCCACGGCCACGTCATTGCGTTCCTGGGTCAGGCGAATGGTGATGGTGCCGGCGGCGTCCTTGCCGCCAGTCAGCCGCGTCTTGGGGTCTTCTATGCCATGGCCCACGCAGTTGCGCAGCAAATGCTCAAACGCGGGCGTCATGCGGTCCAGCACGCTGCGGTCGATTTCGATGGACCCGCCGACAATGTCCAGGCGCACCTGCTTGCCCACGTCCTTGCTGGCCTGGCGCACCACACCGTACAAGCGCTCGGCAATGCTTTCAAACTCGACCATGCGCGTGCGCAGCAAGTCGCGCTGTAGCTCCCGTGTCTGGCGCGCCTGCGCCACCAGATTGTCTTCGGTGGCGTCCACCGCACGCTGCAAGCTGCGCTGCACCGTGGCGACGTCGTTCACCGACTCGGCCATCATGCGTGTGAGTTCCTGCACCCGGGTAAACCGGTCGAACTCCAGCGGGTCAAAACCTTGGGCCAAATCCTTGGACTGTGCCAGGCGCGACTGCATTTGCGTCTCGGCCTGAAACTCGATGTCGCGCAACTGTTGGCGCAGCCGATCCAGATTGCCAGTCAGGTCTCCCAATGATCCGCCCAACTGACTCAGTCCCGCCTCCAGCCGTGAGCGCGTCATCACGACTTCACCGGCCTGATTGATCAGTCGATCCAGCAACTGCGGACGCACCCGTATCGACTGCTGGTTGGCGCGCGCCTGCGGCGCCGCCAGGCTGGTTGCAACCGGTATCGGCCGGCGCACAGGCGCGACGGCCGGCACGATGGCATCCGCCACCGCGGCCGCGGCAACGGCCGCTGGCGTCACATTGACGATGGTTGCATCGACCCGCCGCAAGTCTTCAAAATGCGCCTGCAATTCGTCGAACCTGCCCAGCAGGGGCTCAATCTGGCGCGACTCCAGGTCTTCTGCGCCCAGGCTTTCAACCGATGACTCGATGCGGTGCGCCATCTCTCCCAAGCGCATGGCACCCGCCAGGCGCGAGCTGCCCTTGAGCGTATGCAGGGCGCGCAACACCTCGGCCCTGGCGCTGGTGTTCGCTGGGCGCGCCGTCCATTGCCGCAAGGCGCCCGCCAATCCGGGCAGCAAGCCCAAGGCCTCTTCCTCGAAGATGGGAAACAGGTCTTCGTCGATCGCGTCCTGAACGTCGATCTCCTGTGCATGAGCGTCGAAGGCAGGTGCGATCGGCGTCAACAGTGCGCTGCTCGCAACCGATTCAAAGCTTGAAAACTCCGACACCTCCGCCGCGCTCGACTCCGCCTCGGCTTCAAGCTCGACCTGCGGCTGCACTCGTGGCGCCGCCAGTTCGAGTTTGGCCGGAGCTTCGTCCAAGTCCAGCTGGCTGAGTTGGCTGCTGTCACCTGCCTCTGCCGAATCCCGTATCTCGGTATTGACGATGTCCTTGAGCGCATGCATCAGACGCGGATCCGCATCCTTGACAAACCCTGCCGCGAACTGATGCAACAAGCGGCGCACGTCCTGCGCGGCCGCGACAAAGGTCTGGGCATGACCCTCCTGGTGCGCGCGAGCACCCATCAGTTGGCCATGCTCCAAGGCCTGTTCCAATTCCCGCGCCAACGCCGACAATTGCATAAAGCCTACGGTGGCTGAACTTCCAGCCAGCGAATGCGCCAACGCCACGGTGGAATCATCGAGCGGCTGATGCAACTCCAGCACCCATTCCGCCAGTTCCGTTGCCAATCGCCTCGACCATTCGTCCGCCTCGTTCAGGTAGACGTTGTACAGCGGAATGCCGATGCGCAAAGAGCCGATAATCTTGACCTCTTCTTCAGGCTCGCTCTCGGGTTCAGGCTCGCTCTCGGGTTCGGGTTCGGGTTCGGGTTCGGGCGCAGCGGCAGCGGCTTCGCCCTGCGCCAAGGCCTGCGCTGCTGGCGCCGGATACTCCAGATTATTGAAGTCGAAATCGAGTCCTGCAACCTCGTGCTCCGGCTCTCGTGGCTCAGGCAGCGGCGCCAGCACCGATGGCCCGGAATTTTCGGTGGCGATGGCCAGATCGTCAAAATCAATATCGACCGACTCCAGCTCGTCCGCGGTCGGATCAGGCACAGAAGCCGGTGACGCCAACGGCAGCGGTGCGCTGGTCAACTCCGTGCGCTGCGTCACGACGGCTTCGTACGTGGCATGCTGGGGGCTCAACGGCAGCGGCGCCTGTGCGCTCGCGACCGGTGCCGGGCCCAACGCTTTGGACGGCTGCGGCACCTGCGGCTCGCGCTGATGGTCTTCGCGCAATGCATCGGCGGCGCTGCGGAAAGCGTCTGCGTGCCCGAATGCATCCGATCCTGCGGAGAGGGCATTCACCCAAGCTTGGAGTCCGAGCAGGCCCTCCTCAGACACGGCTCGAAGCGCATCGGTTGCGGGTTGCTGCACTGCAATCCAACTGTTGAGCAACTGCTCCATCGACCAAGCCGCCTCGCCGTACTCGGTCAAGCCCACCATGCGGGCACTGCCTTTGAGCGTGTGAAAAGCACGACGCAGGGCCGCCTGCAATCCGATATTTTCGGGCTCAATGGCCAACTGCTTCAGCGTCTCCAAGCCGCCTATCAGCACTTCACGCGCCTCTTCGATGAAGATTTCACGCAACTCGGCATCGTCAACCGCCGCGGTGCTGGCCTCCTCAGGCAGCGCGGCGCTGGGCACATCCGGAAAGCGCAGCTCCAGCCTCGGTTCTGGCTCTGGCGTAATCAACGCCGAAGCCATTGTGCCGCCCTCCGGTGCACGGCCCATGACGGATCTGAACTCTCCCGCTCCCTGATCGAATATGAACAGTTTCCTGGCCAGCGTCGGCTGATAGTTCAACATGTCCACCATGAAACCCAACGCACCCAGGCTGTTGCCAAGGCGCTCAAAAGTTCCTGCCGCCCTGGCGCGCTCCACGTCGATCTCATCCATCAAGATTTGCTCGACGCTGCCGCGCATGTGCACCACCGCCTGTGACGCCTGTTCCAAGCCCAGCAGCGAAAGCACCCCGCGCATCTGCCCCAACTGGCCGGGCACCTGCTGCAGGCTTGACTTGTCCTGTGGCTTGCGGAAAAACTGATCCATCGCCTTTTCCAACGTGCCCATGGTGACACCGAGTTCACCCACCACGCTGCCCATGGTCTGACGCTCGCTTACCCGTCGGTACAGGTCCTCCATCCAAGGCTCCAGCGCTTCCGGCTCGGCGCCTTGGCTGGCGTGATCCAAGCGCGCGGCCAAGCGTTCGGAGCGTGCCGCCAAATGGGTATCCTCAGGATCGATCTCGTCGTACGCGGCCTCCAGATAGAGCACCGACGTGGCCACTTCCATCGCCACCTGAGGCGTTGGAGGCTGCCCCGATTGCACCGTGGCCTGCATCACCCGGGTGAGCGCTTGCGCCAGGGCGTGACTGGCCGGATCGAGCTTCACCAGGGATTCACCGATGAGGCTGAACTGATCCGCCGCGGCCTTGAGTTTTTGCGTATCGCCACCCGACAGAGCGGCCCACATTTCTTTGGCTACGCTGATTCGCTTGCGCGCCTGTACCAGCACCGCCGGATCAAATCGACCAAACAGCCGAAGCTCATAGTCGGCCGATTTGTAGGCTTGCAAACCATAGGCCTGCAGCACCGCCGCCAGCACCGGCGCCGACCCTTTGAGCTGTGCTGCCGACTGCGCACAGAAAAAGAGCAAATCGTGGGCCAAGCGATCGAGTTGCGTCAGATCTGCGCGCGCCAAAGCGATGTACTGGGTCAATACGGCCGAGGAACTGCGTTTGACGTAGGCATCGATGGCACACCCGCGTGCCGCCAAGGCCTCGAAATAGGCTGCACATAGGGTCCAGAATATGCGCGGCTGGCGCGCACCTTGCGCCGCCGCCAAGCCCAAACACAGCGGCTGCAACTTCTTCGCCGCCCGCACATCGCCGGTTTTGATCAGCTTCAATATCGCCTGATCAAAACTCTGGCGCGTGGTTTGATCGTAGACCAAGGGCTCGGCGCTGTTATCCAGTTCAATATCCACCCAGCGCCATCCCACCTGCCATAGATCTGCCGGGTGAATACGGCTTGCCCCCACCATCACCTGCAACTCCCGATACTGGGGAAACAGCGCCACCGACGAGGCCGGTTTTGAGCGCATCACGGCATCCAGGTACTCGGTCAGCGCGAAACTGGCGCGCTCAACCTTGGCGGCCTGCTCTTTCGTGCACAACTCGGGGCGTTGCACAAACTTCTGCGCCGCTGCCTCCATGGCACGAAGCACGGTAGCGGGCGCGCTCAGACCCACCATCTCCAGCGCGCCCTCTGCCTGGTGCAACTGCTGGCGGGCAATACGCAGATGGCTGGTATCCAGGGCGGCGAGGTCTGAACCCAGCGCCAGATCGGCATCACGGACAAAACGCCGCAAGGCCTTGATGGCGCCATCCAGGGACTTGCGCAACTCGTCCAAGACCCAAGCCAAAGGGCCCAAGTCTTTGACGCTGATATCCGCGCTCGGATCCAGATCGACGGAGGTTTCGTGAGCTTGCATAGGATGATCGGTTCGGCGCGATGGACTGCGTTAGCTTAGCGGCTCACGCGATCTTGAAGCGTGACACCGATTGCCGCAATTCCTCCGCCATGCGCGACAACTCACGCACCTGCTGGGCGGTGGACCGGGTGCCCTCGCCGGTCTGCTCTGTCACCGCAAAAATGTGCTGAATGTTGTCCGCGACCACATTCGCCAGTTCCGCTTCTCTTGACGCGGAACTGGAGATCTGCTCGATCAGGTCCGACAAACGCCTTGAAACACGGTCAATTTCCGACAAGGCAGCGCCTGCGTTGTCGGACAGTTTGGCCCCTGCCACCACACCCTGCGTCGATCGCTCCATGGCGCCGACGGCATCCTGCGTATCGGTTTGAATCGCCTTCACCAAGGCGGAAATCTGTCGCGTCGCGTCTGCGGATCGCTCCGCCAGACGCTGCACTTCTTCAGCCACCACCGAGAAGCCGCGACCCGCCTCGCCGGCCGAGGCGGCTTGAATCGCGGCGTTCAAGGCCAGCACGTTGGTTTGCTCCGTGATGTCGGAAATCAGCTCCGTGATTTCACCAATCTCCTGCGACGATTCGCCCAATCGTTTGATGCGCTTGGACGTTTCCTGAATTTGATCCCGGATCGCATTCATACCGCCGATCGCGTTTTGCACTGCCTGCAGGCCGGTGTCTGCCGCCACCAGCGACTGCCGCGCCACTGCAGCGGACTCCTGGGCCTGGGTCGACACCTCATTGATGCGGGATGCCATATCCAGAACGGAACGGCCCGTTTCCCGAATTTCGCGCAATTGCTCGGCCGAGGCCGCCAGCAATTCGGTCGATGTGCTGTCCACCTGCGCCGTCGTTTGCGCAACGCGGGTCGCGGTGTTCTGCACGTTGCCAACCAGGGACCGGAGTTCCTCTACCGTGTAGTTGACCGAGTCGGCGATGGCGCCGGTGATGTCTTCGGTCACCGTGGCTTCCTGTGTCAGGTCACCTTCTGCGACCAGTTGCAACTCGTTCATCAACCGCAGAATCGCCGCCTGATTGGCATCATTGACGCGCTTGGTGTTGTCTTCTTGTTGCTCGGCCTTGAGTCGCTGCTGCTCCGCAACCGCCTGGCGCTTGCGGCTGTCCTGCAACTGCACGGCGGCGAGGCCGGCGGCACTCGCCAGGGCCAGCACGGCCGACAGAAGCAGCGCCAATATGGCTCCGATGCCTAGCCCCGTTTGCGACGACAGGCGAGCCTGAAGCGCCTGCAATTGCCCGCGCAATGCCTCACTGTCAGTGATGATCGCCGTTTGCGCTTCGCGCGAGGACACCAAGCCCTGCAAATTGCCCAAAATGGCACCTGCCTGGACACGCGTTTGCTCATACAACTTGAGCAATGCATCAAGCCGCTCACGTGTTTGCGCGTCCCTGGAACTGTTCAAGCGCAGCTCAGGACTGCCATCCAGCAGACCCTGTGCGATTTCCTTGAACGAATTCAGATCCTTGCCCAGCAAAAATACCGCCTCTGGACTCACGCCTTCCATGGTCAAGAATTCATTCGCCGACTTGCCGATGCGCTGCGTCAGCATCACCAATTGCCCGGCGGCAGAGATCTCCGACGCGGGTGCATTCTGTTGCAGCTTGAGCGACGATACGGTTTCAGCGATTTCCAGAAGATCGGACGACTGGCGATTGATGCTGCGCAGCGCGGAACCCACCTGAGTCAGTATCTTTTGCTGCTGCATCACCACGCTGGCATTTTTTTCTGCACGGTCCACCAAGGGTGTTATTTTTTCCAGATCGCCCTGCGCGTCGCCGCGCAGGGCGTCGAGTCGATCGTCGCCGGATTTCAATGCGCGCACCGTCTTGACCAGAGTTCCGGCACTTTCAGCCACGTCAGGAAAAGCCTGTGCACTTCCCACCAGAGCCTGGGATACCGATTTGGCCAGTCGTTGCGATTGCATCAGAGAGTCGCCCGTTGCCGCCATTTGCTGCGCCACCTCATCGGTCTGATAACGCGCCACCAACACGATCACCAGCAACAGCAGCAACGACAACGACAGACCTGCACCCAAAATTCTTTGATGCTGGCCCAGCGCGCGCGCGCCCAGAACGGGCAGCGTCACCAAACCGTCATCAACGACGGCCGGCGCATTGCTTGACGCCGCACCTGCTACAAAGTCAGATTCGACTCTCGGGGAAACATCGACTTCGGCTTCATGCGTCCCAGCCTCAAGCGCAGCGCCATCGTCCACGCCTTGCACCGAATCTCCAAAATCTTGCCCTAAAGATTCGCCCCCCACATCGGGCTCGGGCGGGATGGCATGCGCATCCGCATTTTTTTGAAACAATTTCTTGAATTGATCAACAACAGACATGGTTCAGCCTTCTATAAATGCTCAAGCACTGATGCTCAAGAAACTGGGTTGTTGGGACAGTGATTCAAGGTTGATTTCCTGCCAGTGCTCGCCGTTGGCGTCGGTGTAGACGTTGCCGAAATAGGCTGGGCCACCGGCCAGCGGAAGCGCAGCCGATGCAAACGAATCGACGCTGCGCAGCCCTTCCAGTCGATCTGCAAGCAGTGCGCAATTCACCTCCAAAGCGGCGTTCAAGGCGATCAAGTAACTGTCCGCTTGAGTCTGCTCAAGTGCCGGCACTGACTCTGCAGCCAGTGATGCCGCGATATAGCGTGCCAGGTCGACGACCCCGAACAGTCCACCGCGAAGGTTGGAAACGCCCAGAAACCAGGCCTGTGTGTAGGGCACACCCTGGGCGCCTTCCCAGGAAAATATTTCTCCCGACTGATGTAGCGGCAGCAGATATTTTCGCCCCCCGGTCTCGATCGCAAGCCAGGACAGGCGCACGCCCTCGGTCCGTGCGGCCTGCAATCTGCTGGCCAGCCGACTCTGCAGTTCCCGAAGTGCCTCGCGGTTTGCCATGGGGGTTAGTTCGGCTCGTTCAATGCCTTGATCTTGGAACGAAGCTCCAGTGGATCAACCGGCTTGGCGATGTAATCCCGAGCGCCCTGGCGCATCCCCCAGACGCGATCCGTCTCCTGATTTTTGCTGGTGCACATGATGATGGGAATATCGGAATAAAGCGGGTTTCGCGTAATCGCACGGGTCAGCTGAAACCCATTTTGCCCGGGCATCACCACGTCCATCAAAATAAGATCAGGTTTGGCCTCTTCCAGCCGACGAAAGGCTTCTTCTGCGTTCTCGGCGGTTCTGACCGCCATGCCATTCTTTTTGAGCAGGCCCGTCAGGTACATCAACTCGGTCTTAGAGTCATCAACCACCAACACGTTCTGAATAGCCATCACGAAACTCCCTGTACGTTGGCACCAAATTGCCGAACCGTTTGCAGCAATTGGTCTTTGGTAAACGGTTTTGTCAGGTAATGCTGCGAGCCGACCATGCGACCACGCGCCTTGTCGAAGACACCGTCCTTGGACGACAGCATGATCACCGGAACGGATGAATACTTGGGACTGCGTTTGATGATGGCGCAGGTCTGATAGCCATCCAGACGCGGCATCAGGATATCGCAAAAGATCAGGTCCGGTTGAAAATCATTGACCTTGGCCAGTGCATCAAACCCATCTTCGGCCAGCAGCACCTCATGCCCGCCTTGCTTGAGAAATATTTCTGCACTGCGGCGGATCGTATTGCTGTCATCTACAACCAGGACTTTGATGCCTGATGGGCTTGTACTCACGTCAAGATTCTCCTGCTTGATGGGACCGAGGTGACCGGGGTGAGCTAAATCTGAACCAGCTCAAAATCTTCCTTGCGTGCGCCACACTCTGGGCAAGTCCAATTCATGGGAACGTCGCTCCAGCGCGTCCCAGGGGCGATGCCGTGCTCGGGCGCACCCAAGGCTTCGTCATAAATCCACCCACAAATCAGGCACATCCAAGTGTTGTTAGCGATCACAATATTAAAAGGGTGTCGAATAGAATGCAGCCATTGTATATAGGCGACAGGCGCTGACCGGACGCCTTCGCTGCACGATGCCGAAATCCGTCTTATGACAAACCCCTACTCTCCCACTCAAGCGCCGGACCCCCTTGCACCCGAAACGGGCGAAGAAGGCAGCCTGCGACCTGCCTGCGTCATGACGTTCAATGCCAACGATCCTTGCGGCGCAGCGGGTCTGTGCGGCGACGCCCTGGCCATCGCATCGGTGGGGGCGCACGCGCTACCCGTGGTGACGGGAAGCTACGCCCGCGACACCGGAGAAATCTTTGAACACTTCCCCTTGAGCGAGGAAGCCGTCACGGCACAAGCGCGTGCCGTGCTGGAGGATTTATCGGTACAGGTGATCAAGGTGGGGTTTGTCGGCAGTCCCGAGAATCTGAGCGCAATCGCCGAGTTGGCGGCAGATTACGACCACGTGCCTGTGGTGTCGTACATGCCCAGCCTTGCTTGGTGGGACGAGAACCGCATCGACAGCTATCTGGACGCGTTTTCTGAGCTGCTGCTGCCACAGACCACGGTGCTGGTGGGACACTACAGCACCCTGTGGCGCTGGCTGCTGCCGGACTGGAGCGCCCAAACCAATCCGCAGCCGCGCGACATCGCCCGTGCCGCCGATGCCCTGGGCGTGCCCTATACCCTGGTCACCGGCATCCCGTTGCCCGATCAATGGCTGGACAATGTGCTGGCGTCTGCGAACGAAATTCTGGTGAGCGAAAAGTTCGAGCGCATCGATGCCGTTTTTGTCGGCGCCGGCGACACACTGTCTGCGGCATTGGCCGCCCTGCTCGCGAGCGGCTCTGACCTGGGCAGCGCCACCAGCGAAGCCCTGAGTTATCTGGACCGGTGCCTGCTGGGGGGATTTCGCCCCGGCATGGGCCATATGCTGCCTGACCGCCTGTTCTGGGCCCAACCAGAGTCCCTCACCCAGGACGACGCCGACACGGCGTGCGACGATTTCCCTCAAGCTTTAACCGAAGAACTCTCCCATGTCACCAAACACTGATCTGAACCTCACCCTGTTCGAGCGCGCAAAGAAAGTCATCCCCGGCGGCGTCAACTCTCCGGTACGCGCGTTCAAAGCTGTGGGCGGTACGCCGCGCTTCGTGCAGCGCGCCCAGGGCGCGTACTTCTGGGACGCCAACGGCCAGCGCCACATCGATTACATCGGCTCCTGGGGTCCAATGATCCTGGGCCACGGTCACCCGGCCGTCGTGGAGGCCGTGCAAAAGGCCGTTCTCGAAGGGTTCTCGTACGGTGCCCCCACCGAACGCGAGGTGGAACTGGCCGAAGAAATCTTGCGCATCCTGCCGTCGATGGAAATGCTGCGTCTGGTGAGCTCGGGCACGGAGGCGACCATGACGGCGATTCGCCTGGCCCGAGGTGCCACGGGCCGCAGCAAGTTCATCAAATTCGAAGGCTGCTACCACGGCCACTCCGACGCGCTGCTGGTGAAAGCCGGCTCGGGCCTGGCCACCTTTGGCAACCCCACCAGCGCCGGTGTGCCACCCGAAGTGGTGCAGCACACGCTGGTGCTGGAGTACAACAACCTGGACCAGCTGGAGCAATGCTTTGCACAACACGGACGGGAATTGGCCTGTCTCATGATCGAACCGATCGCTGGCAACATGAACTTTGTGCGCGCCTCGATTCCCTTCATGCGTCGCTGTCGCGAGCTGTGCACGCAGTACGGTGCGCTGCTGATACTGGACGAAGTCATGACCGGATTCCGCGTGGCACTGGGTAGTGCGCAAAGCGTCTACGCCAAATCCATCCCTGGCTTTGCGCCCGACATCACGGTGCTGGGCAAGGTCATCGGCGGCGGCATGCCCATGGCCGCCTTCGGTGCCTCGCGTGCCATCATGGAGAATCTGGCACCTCTGGGCAGCGTGTATCAGGCCGGCACCCTGTCGGGCAATCCCGTGGCCACGGCCTGTGGCCTGGCCACGCTGCGGGAAATCAGCAAACCTGGTTTCTATGAAGCGCTGGGCCGCAAGACCCAGTCACTGGTGGCGGGTCTGTGCAGCGCGGCGAAGGCCGAAGGCGTGGACTTTTGCGGCGACAGCGAAGGCGGCATGTTCGGCTTTTTTCTGCTGGACCAACTGCCGCAGAACTATAGCCAGGTGATGAAGACCAGTAGCCCGCGCTTCAATCAGCTGTTCCATGGCCTGCTGGACCGTGGCGTCTATCTGGCACCGGCCTTGTACGAAGCCGGTTTTGTGAGCGCTGCACACAGCGCCGACGACATCACAGAGACCGTGCGTGCGGCCCGGGACGTATTCAGGACGATGGCGAAGTAGGGGCGGCGCCCCGCAATCTCAATCAGTTGGGGACAGAGCAAAGTTATTGGTCTGTCCCGCAATCTCAATCAGTTGGGGACAGAGCAAAGTTATTGGTCTGTCCCGCAATCTCAATCAGTTGGGGACAGAGCAAAGTTCGCTTCGCGTAACTCTTGGTCTGTCCCGCAATCAATCATTACTCTGTTGCAGTGCCCACATCTGGGCATAGCGCCCTGAGAGCGCCAGCAATTCTGCATGGCTGCCGCGCTCGACGATTCGGCCTGCGTCCATCACCAGGATCTCATGCGCATCAACCACGGTCGATAGGCGGTGCGCGATCACCAGCGTGGTTTTGTTTTGCGCCGCGCTTTGCAGTTCGGCCTGGATCGCGCGCTCGTTGGCTGAATCCAGGGCCGAGGTGGCTTCGTCAAAGATCAGGATTGGCGGGTTCTTCAAGAGCGTGCGGGCAATCGCCACGCGCTGCTTCTCGCCGCCCGAGAGCTTCAGGCCACGCTCGCCCACCATGGTGTCGTAGCCACGGGGCGTGGCGGCGATGAAGCTGTGGATGTGGGCCGAGCGCGCCGCCTCTTCCACCTGCGCCCGGCTTGCTCCCGGCTGGCCGTAGGCGATGTTGTATTCAACGGTGTCGTTGAACAGCACCGTATCCTGCGGCACGATTCCGATCGCAGCGCGCACGCTGGCCTGCGTTACCTGGCGGATGTCCTGACCGGCGATGCGGATGCAGCCGCCGGTGACGTCGTAGAAACGAAACAGCAATCGCGCCAGTGTGGACTTGCCCGCGCCCGAAGGCCCGACCACGGCCACGGTCTTGCCCGCGGGAATCTCAAAGCTCAGGTCGTGCAGGATCGGGCGCGCCGGCTCGTAGGCGAAGCTCACGTGCTCGAAGGCGACGGTGGCGTCAACGTGCTCCAGAGCCAGCGGCACAGCCCCCGGCGCGTCGGCCACCTCGTAGCCCCGGTCCATGAGCCGGAACATCTTGTCCAGATCGGTCAGGCTTTGCTTGATCTCGCGGTAAAGCACGCCTAGGAAACCCAGCGGGATGTAGAGCTGGATCATGAAGGCGTTGATCATCACCAGGTCGCCCAGCGTCATGCGGCCCTCGACCACGCCCTGGGTAGCGCGCCACAGCATCGCCACCAGCGCCAGCGCGATCATCAGTTGCTGGCCGGTATTGAGCAGACTCAGCGTGCGCTGGCTGCGCAGCGCCGCGCGGCGATAGCGCTCCAGATTCTCGTCGTAGCG
Source organism: uncultured beta proteobacterium (assembly GCA_903909815.1). Classification (GTDB taxonomy): domain Bacteria; phylum Pseudomonadota; class Gammaproteobacteria; order Burkholderiales; family Burkholderiaceae_C; genus CAIKVZ01. The sequence continues at coordinate 44,542 of CAIVXG010000196.1, forward strand.
CAGCGCCTCGAACTCCTCGTTGTTGAAGTACTTCACGGTCTCGTAGTTCAGCAGCGAGTCCACGGCACGGCTGTGCGCGGCGGAGTCGAGCTCGTTCATCTCCTTGCGGAACTGTGTGCGCCATTCGGTCACGGTGACGGTGAACGCGATATAGAACACCAGCGCCACGATGGTGATGCCGGCAAACCAGACGTCAAACTTGACGGCGAGCAGCGTCAGCACCAGCGTGACTTCGATCAGCGTGGGCACGATGCTGTACAGAGAATACGAAATCAGCGAATGCACACCGCGCGTGCCGCGTTCGATGTCGCGCGTCATGCCGCCGGTCTGGCGCTCCAGGTGAAAGCGCAGACTCAAAGCATGCAGGTGGCGAAACACCTGCAGCGTGATGGTGCGCGATGCACCTTCTGTGGCCTTGGCAAAAACCAGCTCGCGCAACTCCGCAAAGAGCGAGGTGCATAGACGCAGCAGCCCGTAAGCCAGCAGCAGCGCCACCGGCACCGCCAAGAGCGACTGCTGCGGCGTGAGGGTCAGGGCGTCGACCAGTTTTTTCAGCAGCAGCGGCACGCCCACGTTGGCGAGTTTGGCACCCACCATGAAGGCCAGCGCCGCCATGACGCGCCACTTGTACTGCCAAAGATAGGGAAACAGGCGCGAGAGCGTGCTCCAGTCGGAACGCGGCTCCGCCACGGTGGCATGCGCCGTGGGCGCAGCGGGATGGGATTCGCCGTGTCGGCGCATAGGGGACAATCCTTATAAGATGAAAGAGGAACGCTCTTATCCGCAGTTTAATCAGTTGAGGACGGAGCACGCTCGCGTCGCGTAGCTTTGGTCTGTCCCGCAAGTACTCAGAAAGTCGCCTATGACAGCCCAAAATCCGCCGAAGCGAGTCCAGTTACCCACCGACGAGGAACTGGTACTCAAGGTCATCCCCATGCCAGCGGACTGCAATGCCAACGGCGACATATTTGGCGGTTGGGTCATGGCCCAGGTCGATCTGGCCGGTTCCGTGATCCCGGCACGCTACGCCAAGGGGCGCATGGCGACGGTGGCGGTGAACGAGTTCATCTTCAAGCAGCCGGTACGCGTGGGCGACATCCTGTCGTTCTTCTCCAAGCTCACGCGCATCGGCCGCACCTCGATCACGGTCAAGGTCGAGGTCTACGCCGAGCGCTATTCGGACCAGGGAAAATACATGAAGGTGACGGAAGCGTCCGTGACCTACGTGGCCATCGATGAAAACGGACACCCCAGGGAAGTTCCCAAGCACTGAGCACAGGTTATTATTTAAGGCGTCCTGACAACACCGATCCACAGGAGCGTTCACTGCCTATGAGTTTTCTGCGTCCATGAAGTCGCCGCGGCACATTGGGCCCCGCTTCTCCCGTAGCCTATGGCTGACGGTGGGAGCGTTCGCGGTCTTCGGTGTCGTGTTCGCGGTTTACGTCGGCTCGGAAAAGCAGATCGATCGCGCCAATGAGTCGCGTCTGCAATCGTTCCGCTTGGCCGATGAACTGCGGCGTTCGTCCGACGAACTGACGCGCATGGTGCGCAGCTACGTGGCCACCGGCAACCCGATCTACAAGCAGCACTACCAGGAGATTCTCGATATCCGGGACGGCAGGCGGCCACGTCCCGACGACTACGACGACATCTACTGGGATTTGGTGTTGATCGACGATCAACGACCTCGACCCAACGGCAGGCCCGCGATGGCATTGCTGGAGATGATGCGAAAGGCCGGCTTTACCGATACCGAATTCGCGAAACTGGCGCAGTCCAAGACCAATTCAGACGCGCTCACTGCCACCGAATTCGCTGCCATGAGTTTGGTCGAGTCGGCGCAGCCGCAACAAACTGCGCGGATGCAGGCCTCGCAGACGCTGTATGACGACGCCTACCACCAGGCCAAGGCCAGCATCATGCAACCGCTGCATGAATTCGAGCAACTGATGGACCAGCGCACACTCGCTGCAGTGCGCGCCAGCGAATCCCGCGCCACCTGGTTGCGCTGGCTGTTCGTGCTGTTTGGCTTGTTCCTGGCTGTCACGCTGTGGCGCGTTTACCGCAGCTTGCAAGCGACGCTAGGCGGATCTGTGGATGAATTGCATGCACGCATTGCAGCTCTGGGTAGCGGGGATTTTTCTGCCAGCGTTCCGGTGTCACCCGGACTCGAGGGCAGTGTGCTGGGTTGGTTGTCTGAGACCCAGGTGGCGCTGTCCAAAATGGATGCACAGCGCGGCGAGGTACAGGCCAAGAATCTACGCCTGACCCACCTCTACGCCGCCTTGAGCCAGTGCAACCAGGCCATCGTGCGCTGCCAGAACGAGGACGAGTTGTTTGCACAAATATGCCACGATGCAGTGACCTTCGGTGGCATGAAGATGGCCTGGATCGGTCTGCTGGACAAATCCGGGGAGCGCGTGCGTCCGACAGCGGCTTTCGGAGCGGGCATGGAGTATTTGGACGGCATCGAGGTGTCAATCGATGCGACACAGCCCCATGGGTGCGGCCCAGTGGGCATCTCGATGCGCGGGGACAGGCCTTATTGGTGTCAGGATTTCGAGCGTGACCCGGCCACTGCGCCCTGGCACGAGCGTGGCGCGCGCCTGGGATGGAAGGCCAGCGCCGGGCTGCCGCTGCACCGCAACGGCATGGTCGTTGGTTGCATCTCGCTCTACTCCGACACGGTCAACGCCTTCGACGAAGACGAGCGCAGACTGCTGGTGGAAATGGCCACCGACATCGACTTTGCGATGAATGGCTACGCACAGGAAGCGCATATCCAGCGCCTGGCCAATTACGACGCACTCACCGGACTGCCAAACCGGATGATTCTGAATGACCGCATGCTGCAGGCGATCACCTTGGCGCAGCGAAATCAGGCCTCGCTGGCCGTGATGTTTCTGGATCTGGACCACTTCAAGGATATCAACGACACGCTGGGCCACAGTGCGGGCGACCACTTGTTGATCGAAATTGCCAAGCGCCTGACAGCGATGCTGCGTGAGGAGGACACCGTGACGCGGCTGGGCGGGGACGAGTTTATCCTGCTGTTTCCCGGAACCGACGGCAGCGGCGCTGCGCAGGTGGCAGAGAAATTGATTCACTCGATCACACAGGCCTTCAGCACCCCGGCGCAGGAGCTCAACGTGAGCGCATCCATTGGCATCGCCATCTATCCGGACGATGGCGAGGATTTCGAGACGCTGTCCAAAAATGCCGACACCGCCATGTACCGAGTGAAGCAGGAAGGACGCAACGGCTACCGCTTTTTCACCGCCGAAATGCAGGCGCGTTCGGCCCGCAAACTGCAGCTTGAATATGCGCTGCGCCATGCCCTGGCGCTTGACCAGATGACGCTGCACTTCCAGCCCCAACTGGCGCTGGCAAACGGACGCGTCGTCGGCGCCGAAGCGCTGCTGCGCTGGCAGCACCCGCAACTGGGCCAGGTGTCGCCGGCTGAATTCATACCCGTCGCCGAAGCCAACGGACTCATCCTTCCCATCGGTGAGTGGGTCCTGAAAACCGCGGTGCAACAACTCAAGACCTGGATGGATCAGGGTATGGCACCGATGGTGATGGCGGTCAACCTGTCGGTGGCACAGTTCCGCCACCCGGCGCTGCCGGAGTTGGTGAGCCGCATCCTGGAGCAGGCACGACTGCCATCCGCTTGCCTTGAATTGGAACTGACCGAAGGCGTGGCGTTGGAGAATCCACTGGGCGCGATCGCCATCATGAATCAACTCCATGAACGAGGCGTTCGCATGTCGATCGACGATTTCGGCACCGGCTACTCCTCGCTCAACTACCTCAAACGTTTCAAGGTCTACAAGCTCAAGATCGACCAGTCCTTCGTGCGCGACATCAGCACCGACCCGGAGGACAAGGCCATTGTCAGCGCCGTCATCAGCATGGCCAAAAGTTTGGGGCTGAAGACCATCGCCGAAGGCGTTGAAACGCCAAGCCAGCTGGCGTTTTTGCGCGAACAGGGGTGTGACGAGGTGCAGGGCTATTACTTCAGCCGTCCGCTGCCGGCGGACCAGTTCGAGGCGTTCGCGCGGGAAAACAGCGGCAAGCGCTGATCAGCTATGGCAATAGCGAATCAGGACACAATGTAAGCGCCCGAGCCCGTCGACAACAGCTTGCCGTCGGCGCCTAGGAACTCCATGCGGGTCGAGGCCACGCGCGAACCCAGGCGCATGACTTCGGCGCGCAGCTCAAAATACTCTCCGATGCCAGGCCGAAGATAGTCGATACGCAGGTCGATCGTCCCCAGCTTGGAAAACCGGTGCAGCCGCTCCAGCGGCGACTCGTCCATGTGGCGCGCACCGATGGCGGCCATCACCGCCAGACCCCCCATGGCGTCCAGGCCCGCGCTGATGACGCCGCCATGAATCCGGTTGTAGGCGGGATGACCCACCAACTCATGCCGCATGTCGATGCGTCCAACGGCGCGCTGCGGCGTCACCTGTGTGATCGTCAACCCCAGCGTGCGGTTGAAGACGATCATGTTTTCAAAGATATTCTTCAGGCCCGCGACGAACTCGGGTTCAAACTCGGTCAGCAGGGCTTTCTTGGTGGGATGTGGCATGGCTCGATTGTCACTCAATGCGGCTCAAGCGCTGCCATCCCCGGGAGACTCCAGTTGGAACACGCCCGACCCACAAATCTGCCGCGCGCGCAATTCGCTCGCACATCCGGCCAGCGGCGTACACTGGTGATACTTTTGACCAGTGGCCTCCGGCCTCCACAGGATCGTTCGCGCCGGTTTCCAATCACTTCATCAGCGGCAGCGTTTGTCCCTGTCACACCAGCACTTCTATGCGAATACTTCTTGTTGACGACCATCATCTCTTCAGCGAAGGGCTGCGTGCCTTGCTGTCGGAACTGGCCGTGGGCTCGCATATCGCCACGGCAGGGTCAGTGGCGCGATAGCCGCTGGAGGTGGCCACGGACGCCGTCGCCGTCGTGAGCAAGACAATCGTGACAAAGGCCCGATCCACGTCCGCGAATGCGTCGAACGCCAGCACCGGCAGCATCAGGCAAATGCCGGTGAGAAACAGCAAGCCTGCCACCATGCGAAGCGGTGCGGCGCCGTTTTGCACCAGGCGGTCAGTCCAAGTGAAGCGCGCGCCGCTGATCACCACCACGCTGCCCAACCAAGCCCACGGAAGCGGTCCCGACATCCTGTGGATCAGCAGCAAGAAAATGAGCACGCCGCACAGCAAGAGACCGCCTTGCGCCCGCTTGTTTTGCCGCAAGAACAGGCTTACAAACTGGTCGCGCACAAAATCTTGCTGCTCCACGCCGGCATCCGGCACGCTCAGATTTGAGGGGCGTTCATGGGAGGTGATCATGTGCAAAGAATAACGTGCCCGGCGCGACGGGCCTGCGCCAGCCAGAAAAGGCTCAGCCGCGCCAAGGCGGCGTCCAGTCAACTTCAGCTCAAGGCCGGAGCAGGGTTGAGCGTCTGACTTTCATGTTGACTCGCGTGTTGTCATCCCAAGCGGCTGTTTGCATTCGCGTGTCCAGGGCTTCAGCCTTGGAGAGCAGCGGTGCGCCTGAGCCACCGAAGCGGCGCTCGCGCCGGCCATACCAGGC
>CAIVXG010000197.1 GCA_903909815.1 uncultured beta proteobacterium
GCAAACAAACACATGATGTTCAAATCCAGCCACCCGTCCCCCTCCTTCACCCGGCGCTCCCATCCAGACTACCCCGATAATCCTATTCCCTAGTCCCTAGTCCCTAGTCCCTAGTCCCTAGTCCCTAGTCCCTAGTGTAGTGTCTCAAGCAGATCGTCTTTTATTGAGAGCGGTCTGAGCGCGTGTCACCTTTTCAAGGATGTCGGTGGCCTTGGCGGTCCAGATGAAAGGCTTGGGATTCTTGTTGTGACCGTCGATGTATTCTCCGATGGCCATGATGAGTTGTTCGAGATCTTGGAAGACGCCGCGTCGCAGTCGATTGTGGGTCAGATCGCGAAAGAAGCGCTCCACCATGTTGAGCCATGATGCCGAGGTGGGTGTGAAGCATACATGGAATCGCTTGTGCGCCTCCAGCCAGCGTTGCACCCGTTCATGCTTGTGGGTGGCGTAGTTATCGCAGATCAGGTAGATTTCTTTGCCTGCGGGAACGGTTCGATCAATCATGCGCAGAAACCTCAGCCATTCCTGATGGCGGTGCTTCTGCTGGCACATGCCGTAGACCTCGCCGTTGGCGGTGTTGAGCGCGGCGAACAGCGTGGTTGTGCCGTTGCGCTTATAGTCATGCGTCATGGTGGCGCCGCGGCCCTTCTTCATCGGCAGGCCAGGTTGCGTGCGATCCAGTGCCTGGATTTGGCTCTTCTCATCTACTGAAAGCACGAGTGCATGCTCCGGCGGATTGAGATAGAGCCCGACGATGGCTTCCAGCTTATCTGCGAAGTTCGGATCGTTGCTGACCTTGAAACTGTCCACGCGATGAGGCTTCAGGCCGCTGGCACGCCAGATGCGCGACACCGATGCCTTCGAGATGCCCATCTCCCGCGCCATGGTGCGCGTGGACCACTGCGTCGCAGTTGCGGGAGTGCTCTGCGTGGTCTTTTCAATCAACGAAGTTCTGGAGATCGACGGTGTGCGGCCTGGCCTGGGCGCGTCCTTCAAAAGGCCTTCCATGCCCCGCTCGACAAACCGTTCCCGCCACAGCGCCGCCATGCGCGGAGCGACATTCAGAGTTGCTGCGATCTCCTTGTTCTGGAACCCTTCGGAGGCAAGCAGGACGATGCGGCTGCGCAACACCACTCGCGCTTGAGTAGAACGTCCACGCGACTGCTGCTCCAGTTTCCGTCGCGTCTCTTCATTCAAAACAATGGGGTGCGCAACACGCATATCGAGGTCTCCTCGTCATAAGATGAGCCTCGACATATAACTGATTCTAATAATGCGACACTACACTAGCTCGATCAACCAAGCCGCAGCGGTAAGGCAGTGGAGAGGGAAGGCCAAACCGCCGGGCCAGACTCGCTGCGGGCACAAGGAGCGCTCGACAGCAGCGCGAGAGCAACTGCCGAGCTCGCGTGCGGGTGCTTGTCAACTGGCAGCTTCAAAGGACTTGATTGAATTGCTCTCAACCAACTGCGGCTGAAATGCTGTTGCAAGCGTGGAGCCATGCTGTAGAACCCCGGCAACGCGCTCAGGCGCCACGCACGCAAGAAATGTGTCAGCAATCAACCGCAGGTCGCTCCAAAACGTAGCCGTGCACATGTAGCGGACGTCAATCCTGGCTTTGAGCGGCTTGATCTCCCGATGATAGTAAAGGTCGAGCTGGCTGGGATGAATGCGGCCGAGTATCTCTTCCTCCTTCCGGAAAGCGAGGGTCGCGGCACCGGTGATCCCGGGACGATAGGGCATGTTGGTGATTGCCGCATACTGCGGCAGCTTGGGCCGGGGGCCAACCAGACTCATGTCTCCC
>CAIVXG010000198.1 GCA_903909815.1 uncultured beta proteobacterium
ACAGGCTTGTCCTGTGCGCAGGTGCCTTGTCCACGGCGGGCGCGATATCTGATCGGCCGAAAAACATGAGCGTTGGATAGAAAACCGCCAAAAACTACCCACAGATTCCCCCAACGAGCCAAAAAATTGTTCAAATTTGCGCGACCACTTCTGTTGTTACCGTGCCGACGGGGCGATCCCTTATCAACGTGAATGCCGGCATCGATGACGGTGACATCTTTCGGGTTGCAGGTGCTGAGCGGTCGTTCCCCAATTTGATTCGTATTCCAGGTGCGACACTCGACACGGACTTCGTCGCCTACACCCGTCGCGCCGATATCCAAATTCGCAACTGGGACGACTTGAAACCCTTTTCGGTCGCCTACGCCACAGGTTGGCGTCCGTACGAGTTGAACGTCAAGGACGTGAAGGAACTCACGAAGACCAGTTCCATCAATGAACTCCCCCAACTGCTGGAGCAGGGGCGCGCCGACGTGATACTGATGGACCGCTGGCAGGGTCAATGGGCAATTCGACAAAGCGGCTACAAGTTCCACCTGGTGGAGCCGCCACTGGCGCGCTTCGAGATGTTCATGTACCTCAACAAAAAGCACGCGGCGCTGGTACCCAAGGCCGCGCAGGCGCTGGCCGACATGAAGGCAGATGGAAGCTATAAAAGGCTCTTCGACCTTTATCTCATGCCGCTGCAGTCCCCATGACCATGACATCTCGCCCGCATCTCAAATTTTTGGACAAGGCGCTGTTCCGAAACAATGGCATCGCGCGCCGGATCATGCTGGCACTGATCCTGTTCAGTTCTTTGATCACGACGGTCTTCACGGCGGCTGAACTGTACCTCGATTACCGTGCCGATATTCGCGGCATCGACCAGCGCATGGAATCGATCCGAAAGGTATTTCTGCCCAGCCTGACAGAGAGCGTCTGGGTTGCCGAGAACGCGCAAATTCAGACTCAACTCGATGGGCTGCTGAACCTGACGGACATCGAATACATCGAAATCAAGGTGGACGCGGCGACAAAGTGGTCTGCAGGCGTACGCAAGTCGCAGCATCAGATTGAGAAAGTGATGCCACTGTTGCGAATGCACCGCGCGCAGAACGTGAATATCGGCATGCTACATATCGTGGCCAGTATGGACAATGTCATGAGCCGGATTTGGTCCAGGTTCATTGTCATGCTGGTGAGCAACGGCATCAAGACACTGTTGGTGACAGCATTCGTGCTGCTGATCTTTCAGGCGATGGTGGGCCAGCATCTCGAACACATTGCCGCTCACTTGCGCCAACTGGGCAGGAAAATGCAATACCCGACCAATCTTCACCTCAACCGTGCGGCAACAGGGCGTTGGCGCCCGGACGCACTCGATCACGTAAGCAACGCCATCAACCAGATGCGGCACGATTTATCCCGATCCAACGCCGAACTGCGCATCGCCGCTGCTGCCTTCGAGTCGCAGGAAGCGATGATGGTGACCGATTCCAACAGGATGATTTTGCGGGTAAACCAGGCGTTTACCGATACCACAGGTTATAGCGCCGACGAGGTCATTGGCCTCACGCCACGACAGGTCATGTCGGGTTATCACGACGACGCGTTTTACAACAACCTGTGGGAAACCATTCACCGCGCCGGCGTATGGCGCGGGGAGATCTGGGACAAGCACAAGGACGGAGAGTTTTATCCAAAATGGGCCGCCATTTCGTCGGTAAGGGGCGACGACGGCGCCGTGACCCATTACGTCAGCACGCATTACGATATTTCCGACAGAAAGAAATCCGAGGAAAAAATCCATTCGCTGGCCTTTTTCGATCAACTCACCGGCTTGCCCAATCGGACTTTGCTGATGGACCGGCTCAAACAAGCCGTGACAGCGAGTTCGCGCAGCGACAGCCACGGTGCGCTGCTGTTCATTGACCTGGACAATTTCAAGTCGCTCAACGACACACGCGGCCATGGCGTGGGAGATCAATTGCTCAAGCAGGTTGCCGACCGCCTCACTCATTGCGTGCGCGAGGGCGACACCGTGGCCCGCTTGGGCGGTGACGAATTCGTTGTCATCGTTTCCGGGCTGAGCACAAACGAAGAGGACGCTGCCAATGCCATCGAGTTGGTATCCGAAAAGCTACTCACTTCGTTTGAAGAAACCCATCACCTGGGAGGGGTGGCCCACCACGGTACCGCCAGCATCGGTGTCACCCTGTTCCTGGGCGATGCGGTGAGTCCGGATGACTTGATGATGCAGGCTGATCTGGCCATGTACAAGGCCAAGGACGCGGGCCGCAACACAACGCGTTTCTTTGACCCAACCCTGGAGACCGCAGTCAAGGAACGTGCGGCGTTGGAAACCGATCTGCGACGGGCTCTGACCCAACACCAGTTCTTGCTGCAGTACCAGGCCCAGGTGGTGGGCAAGGACCGAGTCATCGGCGTGGAGGCGCTGGTGCGCTGGCAGCATCCGCTGCGCGGAATGATGTCGCCGGCCGAGTTCATCCCTCTGGCGGAGGACACGGGATTGATTCTGCCCTTGGGCCAGTGGGTGCTGGAAGTCGCTTGCGCGCAACTGGCGCTGTGGGCAACGAGGCCGGCAATGTCACATCTCACGATGGCGGTGAACGTCAGCGCGCATCAGTTCAGATCCAAGGACTTCGTCGAGCAGGTACTGATCACACTACGCAATTCGGGCGCGAATCCGCACAGACTCAAGCTCGAATTGACTGAGAGCCTGTTGATCGAGGATGTGGAAGAGGTGATTGAAAAGATGTTTGCACTGAAGGCTAAGGGCGTGGGCTTCTCCCTGGACGACTTTGGTACCGGTTTTTCCTCGCTGTCCTACCTGAAGCGCATGCCGCTGGATCAGTTGAAGATCGACAAATCGTTCGTCGATGACGTGCTGACCGATCCAAACGACGCCGCAATCGCCCGAACCGTGGTTGCACTTGCAAAAAGTCTTGGCTTGGGCGTCATCGCCGAGGGCGTCGAAGCCGAGGGGCAACGAGACTTCCTCGCCAGCGTGGGCTGCCACGCTTACCAAGGCTACCTCTTCAGTCGGCCACTGCCGATTGAAGTCTTTGACAGGCTGTTTCAAGGCGCCTGATGCGCGTCGACTGCTACCTGGGCGAAAACCCGTAGGAGATCGACGCTGCGAGCGAGGCAGTGCTGCTGCTTGCAGGAAGGAACTCGATGCCAGTGCGGCGCACCAAATCGGCGTAGCTGATGGGTTTTCCCACACGCGCGTCATCCCGGTTATCGAGCCAGTGCGCCCAGACGCGACCTGTTGACGGGTCGTACACCAGCTTGAACAGGTGCTGCGGCACCCATACCCGGTTCGCGCCGATCGTGGGCGGATCGGGTTCGAACACCGGGCCGGTGATCACGAACACATCGCCAGCGGCGCGCATCACGTACTTGCGCGTGGCCTTCTCGATATTTGCCCAGGCGTGGCGATTGCCCACGGTGCTTTGCGGCACCATGTTGGCCAGCGAAAAGCTCTGCGCCATCGACTCCGGCGTGCTCATGTCGCCAGCGGGCGCCATGTGTCCGCGGTCGAGGCCGGAGTTCTTGTAGTCCTCCAACTCGGCGCGCTCAGCGCGCGGCAGCCGGGCGTCGGCAAAGAACCGGTTGGAGCGCGTGATTCTGGTCTTGAGTTGCGCCTTGTTGAGTCGCTCGGCCACGTAGATCGGCGTGCGGCTTTTGCCTGAATAAAGGATGGCAAAGCTGCTGTAGCACAGGGCCCGGGGCGCCATCGCCTGCTGGTTCGTCGCAGGGACCGCGCTGTTGGCGAATAGCTGCCGACATTGCAAAAAATCGGCACTCGCTGCCAAGCTCGTGGATGCAGACGCCAGCAGCAGCACTGCTGCGTAGAGAAGAAATTTCAAATTCGAGCCATCCGTCGCGTCCGTTTCATATCGTTGGCATTGCAGTTACACGCTCCTGGCGCCCGATGGGGCAGCGGCACCCCGCGGCCGCCACGGCCTAAAGGCGCCGACCAAGGATACGCGATCTGAGGCGCGCCGCCTCCCATCGATGCCACGCTGGACGACTTGATCTCAGTGGCCTGGGCCGCCCAGGCGAATCCGCTTCATTTGTGGATACGATGCATGTGACCACCGCCCGCCGCGCAAGCGCCGACACAGCCCCAGAATCCTTGATGCAAACTCTTCCCCAGGCCCCCTCCCCCAGCATTGACTCCGAACTACTGGCAAGGGCCCAGGCACGACTGGAGGTCCTGTACGGCGAGGTCGCCAGAACCTGGCCTGGCTTCATCGCCCGCCCCGGTCAGCACCAGATGATGCACGCGGCCCTGCAGACCTTTCTGTGCGCCAAGTCGCCCGAGGACGAGCGCCGACAAGGCGAGAACCTGGCACAACTCGAAGCCGGCACGGGCACCGGCAAGACCGTGGCCTATTGTCTGGCCGCCATCGTTGCCTCCGAACTGCTGGAAAAGACGGTGATCGTCTCCACTGCCACGGTGGCACTGCAAGAGCAGCTGTTCAACAAGGATCTGCCGCGCCTGGCGCAGATCATTCCCGAACTGCGCTTTGACATCCTGAAGGGTCGAGGCCGCTACGTCTGCGCGAGCCGATTGCAAGACGCCATGCATCACGATGCACAGGACAGCCTGCTCGACGACGCCTATTCCGATGCCTTCGCCGATGACCGCCGCCAGACCACGGGCGTCAAACGTGACCGGGTTGAGTCGGTGCAATGGTTCAAGAGCATCGCCAGAAAGCTCGACTCGGACCAATGGGACGGCGACATTGACAGCCTGTTGCAGCAGCCCAGCCAGGATGACTGGCGTCAGGTTCAAGCCAGCGCCCAGGCATGCAACGGCGGTCAGTGTGAGTATTTCCGGAGTTGCGCGTTTTTCAAGGCACGCAGGCAGGCCGCCACCGCGACGCTGCAGGTTGCCAACCACGCCCTGATCCTGGCCACGCTGCAGTCCGACAGCAGCTTGATCGACCCCGGCAATACCCTCTTCGTGTTCGATGAGGCGCACCACCTGCCTGGCATCGCCGCCGAACGGTTCACCTACCGCGCCCGCTTGGGCTCCAGCGCCAGACTGCTCACCGGCTTGCGCACGGTGGCCATGCGCCATGCACGGGACATGTCTGCGTCTGCGCGCCCCGACCCGGTGGCCTTTGCGCAAAGCATCACGCAATGCACCGACAAGTTGGCGTTGTTTGAAGACTACTGGACTCAGGCCCAACTGGTCAGCGCCGACAAACCCGTGCACCGGTTCACCGAAGGCCAGATCCCGGTGGCGCTGATTCCTGAATGCGAACAATTGGCGACGATCATCCGCTCCATTGCAGCGGTGGTGGCCACCATTGCCGCGGCGTTGATGGAGCCCGACGAATCCCGGTCGCCTTCCGAGCGCGCAGAGCAAACGCGCGCGGGGGTGGAACTGGGCGTCTACCTGGCGCGGCTGGACACGCTGGAGCGCCTGTTCGGTGCCTGGGCCACGCACGACAAGGTGCCGTGGGCGAAGTGGATGGAGTGGGCCAAGAATTCCCCCGCTGCATCAGGGGCGGCTGCCAGCGGCGGGACTGCAGACGGCACCGGCCTGGCTGGAACATCCAGCCCCGATGCCTGGGTATGTGCCAGCCCCATGACGGCGGCCCAACTGCTGTCCCGCGGACTTTGGAAAGACGTGAGCGCTGCCGTCTGCACATCGGCCACGCTCACGGCCTGCGGCAGCTTTGACTTCTTCGAGCGCCTCAGCGGCCTGAACCGATTTCCACAGCGCCAGGCTTTGGTGGTGGCGTCCCCGTTTGACTACACCACCCAGGGTGAGTTGCGCATTGCGGCGATGACGCATTCACCGAAGAGCGCGGGGTTCTCCGACGAGTTGTGCCAAAAGCTGCCGGAGTTGCTGCGTGCACACCACCATGGCCAGCTGGCCTTGTTCACGTCCAGGCGCCAGATGCAGGCCTGCCACGCGGCGTTGCCTGCGGACCTGCTGGCTCAGGTGCTGGTGCAGGGCGAGCGCTCGCGCACTGAACTACTCAAGGAGCACGGTCGGCGCGTTGGCAATGGCGAGCGCAGCATCATCTTTGGACTGCAGTCCTTTGGTGAGGGCATCGACCTGCCGGGTCAACTGTGTGAGCACGTACTGATCGACAAGCTGCCGTTCACACCTCCGACTTCGCCGGTAGAGGAAGCCCTGGCGGAGTGGCTCAGCACGCAGGGGCGCGACCCGTTTTCAGAAATCTCTGTGCCTCGCGCGGGCATGAAGTTGGCGCAGTGGGCCGGACGTGGCGTGCGCACGGTGACGGACCGCGCGGTGATCACGGTGTGTGACACGCGCCTGGCAACGATGCGCTATGGGCGCGATATTCTGGCCGGCCTGCCCCCGTTTCCAGTGGTTCGGCCGGGCGCGCGCTAAGGCTGCAGCACGCGGTTTGTTTGCCAGACTCACTGACCGGGATTCGCATTCTGGTGCAAGGTCTTCAAACATGTGCGCCCAGGTAGCGCTGGTCCAGCGCCGCTCACCGGCACGCAAGATCGCGCCATTCAGGCGGAGAGCTTCAGGCGATCTGCCTCCTGTTGCAGCCAGGCCCGAAAGTCCGGGTGCGCGATGGAAATCAGACGCTTCACGCGCTCTCGCACTGGCGCGCCCTTGAGGCGCACGGCGCCGTACTCGGTCACGACGTAGTCAACATCGGCGCGGTGCAGCGTGACGTTGGCGCCCGGCGTCAACGTCGGCGCGATTTTCGAAATCGTCTTGCAGCCGCCGTCCGGCTGCTTCACCTGGGCCGTCGAATACAGGGCGATGAACGACTTGCCACCGTCCGACATTTGGGCGCCGACGGCGGTATCAGCCTGGCCGCCCGTACCACTGAATTGGCGCGAGCCGATCGATTCGGAACACACCTGCCCCGTCAGATCGACTTCGAGCGTGGTATTGATCGATACCTGCTTTCGGTTGCGTGCGATGGTGTGCGGATTGTTCACCCAGGAGCCGCGCATCAGCGCCACCGCCGGGTTACGGTGCAGGAAGTCGTAAAGCTTTTTGGACCCGAGCGCGAACGCCGCCACCATCTTGCCCGTCAACACCTGGTTGCCAAAGCTGTGCGCCGTCTTGGCGATGCAGCCAGCTTCGAACAGATCGACCATACCGTCGGTGAACATCTCGGTGTGGATTGCGAGGTCGCGTTTGCCCATGAGCATGGCCGTGACCGCGTTCGGTATGCCTCCTATGCCCACCTGCAGTGTCGATCCGTCCGCTATCATTTCCGCAATGCTGGCACCGATGAGCGCGTCCTTCTGCTCGATCGGGGTCGACGGCAGTGTGGGCACTTCGCGCGTGTTCTCCATCAGGAAATCAACGTCATCGAGGTGGATGATGGTGTCGCCGTAAATGCGCGGCAGGTTCTCGTTGACTTCGAGCATGACCAAGTCCGCGGCCTCGACCATTTCGCGCTCGTAGGTGACGGACAGCGACAGTGAAACAAAACCGAAGCGGTCCGGCGGCGTGCATGTGCCGACGAACATCGTGGGCTTGCGGTAGGCGATGCGGTCCAGGCCCGCGCGGTGCAGATGATTTGGCACGTAGGACGTGGTGCCAGACTCCTCATGCGCCTTACGCACCGGTGGGGTGAAGAACCACGCGTCGTGATCGAGGTGGCCTCGCATGGCAGGGTCCGCGTAAAAGGGATAGGCCTGCATCGGCAGACAGGTGGCGACCGCGACGTTACCCACGCGCGGCGCAACCGTATGCAATCGGGCCAGAAAGCCTGCGGGCTCGGCCGCCGCCAGGGCCACGACGATGCTGTCGTTCGACTGGACTTTGCCCAATGCCTCATCGACGCTGATGCGCTTGCTGCGCATGAGGGTGCTGGCCGCGGACACGATCAGGTCATCCTCAGCGCGACCGCGGACTGGTTGTAGCCCACGCCCGAGCCGATCATCACCACCAGATCGCCGCGCTTGATCTTGCCGACTTCGATGGCATCGTCCAGCGCCATGGCGATGCAGGCCGAGCCGGTATAGCCATACTTCTCCATGATGGTGTGGCATTTCTCCACGGGCACGCCACATCCCTGCGCAGCGATCGCAATGCTGGGCTTGCGCACCTGGGTGAACAGGATCTGGTCGACGTCGTCAGGCGTGAACTCGTTTTCCGCCGCCAGGCGTTTGAACAATCGCGGCCAACCCTCGTGATTCACCTCGGGTGGATAGGGCTTCACCAGCCGCACCTGCGTGCGCCCGGCCTTGATCGAGGCAGCGCTTGCCGGCTCAAAGGTGCCGCCCGAGTAAATGCCCCAGTGCGCGTGGTAGGCCCCGTCGGCCTGCATGGCCGCGCCGATGAAGCCCTGAAGGCTGCCCGACGTGAGCACGGCCGCGCCCGCACCGTCACCATAGAAGAAGCACACCGGGTCGTTCGGGTCGCTGAGCTTGCGCATCATGTAGGCGCCCACCACGAGCACGTTCTTGATGCCTGCGTTGGTGGCGATCAGGCCGGCGGCGAGGGCGATCGCCGTCGGGAACGAGGCGCAGGCGCAACCCACGTCAAATGTGCCGGCGTTCTTCGCACCCAGTTTGTACTGCAGCACGACCGAGGTGTCGGGCGTGAGGTAGTCGGGCGAATCCGTGCCAAAAACGATCAGGTCGAGGTCTTCGGGCCTGAGGCAGGCGCGGCGCAAGGCTTCTTTGGCGGCGGGCAGCGCCAGGTCGGAGGTGGCCCAGTCGTCGGGGGCGTAGAAGCGCTGCGTGATGCCGGTGCTGGTGCCGAACTTGTCGATCACGTCCGGGATGCCCAAC
This sequence comes from uncultured beta proteobacterium, assembly GCA_903909815.1. Lineage (GTDB taxonomy): Bacteria > Pseudomonadota > Gammaproteobacteria > Burkholderiales > Burkholderiaceae_C > CAIKVZ01. The sequence continues at coordinate 8,764 of CAIVXG010000198.1, forward strand.
GCCGCGAAGCGCTCTGTCAATTCACCGTTACTGACCTTGCGCTGTGGCAGGTAGCGCGCGGTCGAAATGATGTGTGCAGTGCGGGTCATAAACGACTCCTTGAACAGCCTGGCGGCCGACTATGCCGCGATATTGACTGCGTCGATAAATCTTGTCACGTGAACCAACTGGTCCGGCACATTCAGCGCAGGCGCATGGCCGCAACCGCCGATTTCGACCACGCGCAGCAGCCCCGCAGCACCCGGGCCGCGGCCCATCATTGCGCGCGTGGTTTCAGGCAGCACCAGGTCGGAGTCGGCACCGCGCAAACACAGCACGGGCACGGTGATCGCATCAAAGTGATCCCAGATCAGATAGTCGTCGGGATGCTGGATGAACTGCTGCACCATGGCCGGGTCGTAGTGTGGCGTGACGCGTCCGTCCGGCAGGCGCCGCGTCGAGGTCTCGGTCAGACGACGCCACTGCGCGTCGCTCAACATTCCGTAAGGCTTGTACACCTGGCGAAAGAAAGCTTCCAGTTCCAGCACGCTATCAAAGGCCGGCGGGCTGCCCGCATAGGCGCGGATGCGCTCGATTGCGTTCGCCGCCAACTCGGGTGCATTGTCGTTCAACGTGAGGCTCTGGATGCGCTGCTTCATACGCGGCAGCAGCAGCCCGGACGCGCACACCGTGCCGATGGCGCCGCCCATGGAGGTGCCGACCCAGTGCGCCCGTTCGATGCCGAGCTGGTCAAACAGATCGGCTGCTATGCGGGCGTAAAACGCCAGGCAGTACTCCTGTTCCGGGTGCGGACTCCACTGGCTCAAGCCCCGACCGAGGGTGTCCGGGCAGATCACGCGGTAGCGCTGGCTCAGGTGCTGTGCCAGTTCATCCATGTCGCGCCCGGTTCGCGCCAGGCCATGCCAGGCAATGACCGTGTCCTGATGCTGCGCACCCCACTCGGTGTAGTGAATCGAGCGCCCGCCACAGGTGGCGTAGTGGGACGAAAAGCTTGCATTCGGCGCCATCATTTCCCTCCTGCAGCCCTGGCGCGCAACCGCCCTACGACCCCGGTGGGAAAGTAGTAAACAGAGAGCACGAACAGCAGTCCCAGCCAGAGCAGCCAGCGGTCCGGCGAAAGCAGCGCCGACAGCACCGGCACAGCGGCCGTGGCCTCGCTGGCCAGACGCAGCAGATCCTGGAGATAGCTTTGCGCCACCAGATAGAGCGCCGAGCCAATGGCTGCGCCGTAGACCGTTCCCATGCCGCCAATCACCACGATCAACAGCACATCCATCATGACCTCGAACGAAAGCGAGGTGTCGGGCCCGTTGTAGCGCAGCCAGAGCGCCAGCAAGGCGCCGCCCAGGCAGGCAAACAGCGCCGACAGGATGCTGGAGATGGTGCGATACACCACCACGCGGTAGCCGATGGCTTCGGCGCGAAACTCGTTCTCGCGGATCGCCTGCAGCACGCGGCCAAAGGGCGAATTCACGATCCGCAGCAGCACCAGCAACAGCACCAGCGCCGCAGAAAACAGCAGGTAATAGCACAGCAGTCGGCCGTTCAACATCACACCCAGGAAAGGCTCGGACAGCAGCTCAAAACTGGGCGACAGGACCTCGGGAACTTTGAAGGTCAGGCCGTCTTCGCCACCCGTGATGTCTGACAGTTGCGAGGCCAGCGTGAGGAAGGCCGATGCCACGGCCAGGGTGATCATGGCAAAGAAGATGGCGCGCACGCGCAGCGAAAACAGCCCCACCAGCAAGGCCAGCATGAAGGACAGCGCGAGTGCGCCCAGCGTGCCCAGTGCCAGCGCCTCCCAGGTCGGGCCGATGCGGGTGCTGGCGATGGCGATGCCGTAGGCGCCGATGCCAAAGAACATGGTGTGGGCAAAACTCACGATGCCGGTGTAGCCGAGCAGCAGATCGAAACTGGCCACCAGCACCACGAACACCAGCACCTTCGCCGCGACATTCAGCGCCTTGACACCGTGGAAGATGAAGGGCGCACCGGCCAGCCCGATCAGCAGCAGCACCAGCAGCACCGCAAGCGCGCGGCTGCGCGGGAAATCTTTGGAAAGGAGTCGTTGCAACATGGCTCGCCTTGGCTATCGACTAGCCACCGGATAGACACCCTGCGGGCGCCACAGCAGAATCACCATCATCAGCAGGATGTTGGAAAACAGCGCCACCTTGGGCAGCAGGAAACCGGTGTAGTTGGCCGTCAGGCCTACCAGCAAGGCGCCTATGAGCGCACCCCCGGTCGAGCCCAGGCCGCCGATGATGATCACGATGAAGATCAGCACGTTAACCTGTGCTCCCATCTGCGGAATCACACTTTGCTGGTAAAGCCCCCACATCACGCCGCCCAGCCCGGCCAGCGCGCTGCCCAGCACAAAAACGCCGACAAAGAGGCGCCGGATGCGGTAGCCCAAAGACTCCACCATCTCGCGGTCCTGCACACCGGCGCGGATAAGCAGACCGATCTTGGTGCGGCCCAGCGTCCAGGCCAGCGCGGCAAACCCCACCACCCCCACCACCACCGCCAGCAGACGGTATTTTTCTATCGCTGCATCGCCCAGCAGCACCGCGCCGCGCATGGCTTCGGGCAGCGGCAGCGCGATCTGCTGCGGCCCCCAGATCACCTTGATCAGTTCCTCGCCAATGATCATGCCGCCCATGGTGATCAGGATCTGCTTGAGATGCTGCCCGTATACCGGCCGCACGATGAAACGTTCGAACGCCAGGCCAAGAGCCCCCGCCACCAACATCGCTACCAGCATCGCAGGAATCACGGCCGTCAGATTGCGCCACAGTTCATGTGAACCGGTCCAGTCACCCATCAGTCCTAACACGCTGGTGGCGACAAACGCCCCCAAGGCGATGAACACGCCATGGCCAAAATTGAGCACATCCATGAGACCGAAGATCAGCGTGAGCCCGGAGGCGATGACGAAGATGATCATGCCCATGGCCAGACCTGCCACCGTGAGCGTGGTCCAGGTTGAGGTCGAGCCGATGAAGGGCATGACCAGCAGCGCCAGCAGCGGCACCAGTGCCACGGGTTTCCAGTCGAAGTCCAGCGTTTTCATGATCACCTTCACAGTGCCAACCCCAGCAACGAACGCTGCAACGCTTCGTCCTCGGCCAGCGCCTGCATGGCGCCCGCGTAAACGACCTTGCCGTTATCCATCACGGCCACGCTGTCACCCAGGCGTTTGGCAAAACTGATGTTCTGCTCGACCAAAAGGATGGTGGTGCCGGTGGCCTTGAGTTGGGCGAAGGCGTCGATCATGTTGTTGATGATGGACGGCGCCAGGCCCTTGCTGGGCTCGTCCACGATCAGCAGCGCGCGCGGTTCCACGATCGCGCGCGCCACCGCCAGCATCTGCTTTTGACCGCCTGATAGCTTTCCAGCAGGGTGGTTCCAGAATTTTTCGACCGCCGGGAACAGGGAAAAAATCCACTGCAGGCGCGCCTGGTCGATCTGGCTTGCGCGTCTGGCCTGGCGCGCAGCCAGCAGCATGTTCTCCTTCACACTCAGGTCGGAAAATATGCCCATGGTCTCGGGCACGTAGGCGATGCCCAGCGCCGCGATCTCAGGCGTCGCCAGTGCCGTGATGTCGCGCTGCTCGAACACGATGCGACCCTGGTTTGCGTGCCACAACCCCATGATGCTGCGCAGCGTGGTGGTCTTGCCCGCGCCGTTGCGCCCCAGCAGCATGGTCAACTTCCCGCGCGGCACCACCAAGTCCACCCCGTGCAGGATGTGATAGGCGCCAATGTGGGTGTGCACATCTTCAACTGTGAGAAGAATGTCACTCATGGTGTCTCAGTCATTCCCATTTGAGGCGCAAAGTCGGACTGGGGCGCAGCAACCCCATGCGTCATGGCGATGGCAGGGACCACCCCCAAATACGCCTCTTGAACTATCGGGGACGCAATCACGGCCGCCGGTTCGCCATCGGCCACCAGCGCGCCGTTGTGCAGCACGATAATGCGGTCCGCCAATTCGCGCACCACGTCCATCTTGTGCTCCACCAGCAGAATGGTCTTACTCTTGTCAGCCTTGAGTTGCCGAATCAGGTTCAGGATGACGGGTGCCTCGTCGACGCTCATGCCGGCGGTGGGTTCATCGAACATGAACACTTCGGGCTCCAGCGCCATCAGCAGCGCCACCTCCACCTTGCGCTGATCTCCATGCGGCAGGCTCGCCACTGGCCGATGTTGTTTCTCGGTCATGGCTACCGCCACGATGACTTCCTCGGCGCGCCGCATCAGCGCCGCGTGGTCGCTCCAGATGCTCCAGAGATTGAGCCCGCGCAAATGGCGCCCGCTACGCGTGGCCTGCACCGCCAGTCGCACGTTCTCCAGCACCGAAAGATTGGGGAACAGATTCGTCAACTGAAAGGCCCGCCCCAGACCGGCGCGGGTCCGCGCCGAGGGACTCATGCCGGCCAACGACCTTCCATTCAGAACGACCTCGCCTGAAGTGGCCGCGATCTGACCCGATATCAGGTTGAAATAAGTGGTCTTGCCTGCGCCGTTGGGGCCCACGATGGCCGTGAGCGTGCCCGGCTGAAAGGCGCAACTCACGCCATTCACCGCCACGTGCCCCCCGAAGCGCACGGTCAAGTTACGGGTTTCAAGCATCCATCAACCTCGATGTGTTCGAGAACGAAAAGAATGGGAGCGTCATTGCTTGGGAGTTCGCCAAACCCGGCCAGATTCCGCACACGGACATTGAACCGGGAACTCGTCATTGCGAGAAGTTCAAGCGACGCGGCAATCCACGTGCACCGCAGTGGTCCACCATCGATCGCCACGGCCTTCGGCCTCGCGCTGACGCTGCGTGTGTCCAGGGCGAGCATCGCCCAGCGAAGCATGGCGTGCGCATAGCAGCCTCGCGTTCCATCAATGTGCGTTGCGGATGGGAATGATCATCTCGGCCGGAGTGATCTCGCGCACCAACTCGGGCACACCCCAGGCAAATGCGGGATCCACCTTGATCTTGAAGTGGTACATGCTTTGCAGCGCCTGATGGTCTTCCTTGCGGAACGTCATCTTGCCCTTGGGCGTGTCAAAGCTCATGCCTTCCATGGTCTTGATGAGTTTGTCCGTGTGGGTATCGCCATTGGTCTTCTTGAGCGCAGTCACCAGTGCCATCGCAGCCGAGAAGCCACCGGCGGTGAAGAAGTCGGGTGGAGTCTTGAACTGACTGTAGTGGCGCGCCACCATGGCATCGTTGACCGGGTTTTTCGGGATCGCGAAATAGTAGTAAAGCGCGCCTTCCATGCCGGGGAACTGCTTATAGGCCACCATCGCCGGCAGGATGTTGCCGCCGGTGGCGATCTCGATGCCATAGCGCTTCAGATCCATGTCGGCGATCTTGAACGGGTTGCCCGCGCCGGCCCAGTTGATGAAGATGATCTTGCGACCGGGCAATGCCTTGAGCTTGTCGATCAGGTGCTGCGCGCCGGCGGTGAAGTCGGTGGTGTTCGCCGGCAGGTATTCCTCGTGCACGATCTTGGCCGTCTTGATCGACTCCTTGAAGGCCTTGACGAAGTCGCGACCGAAGGCGTAGTCCTGCGCCAAGGTGGCGATGCTGACACCGGGCTTGTCCAGCGCCACGGCGTTGGAAATGGCATCCTGCGAGCTGTTGCGCCCGGTGCGGAAAATATACTTATTCCACTTGTCGCCGGTGATCGAATCGGCCACGGCCGGTTCCACCAACAGGATCTTCTTGTACTCTTCTGCCACTGGCAGCATTGCCAGTGCGACGCCAGAACCGGTGGTGCCCACAGCCAGATCGACCTTGTCATCCGAATAGGCTGTTGCCAGCAGCGATTTACCCAGGTCCGGTTTGCCCTGGTCGTCCTTTTCAATCACCACCAACTTCTTGCCCGCGATCGTCATGGTGCCGCCAGTGGCGTAGTCCAGTCCCATCATGAAGCCGGTCTGGGTTTGCTTGCCATAGGCCTCGAGCGGGCCCGTCTTGCCATAGACGTGAGCGATCCTGATTTCCTTGGACTGGCTCAAGGCCGGGGTGGCGAAGGCGCCGATCAAGGCGGCCAGTGCAAAAAGTGTGCGACGCTGCATGGTTTTGTCTCCTTTGTGGGTCTTAAAAACAGAGTCAAAGTATGCACGAACCGTGCCAGCATGCAAGTGCCTGATACTTAAGGGATTTTATAAGAAACCAAAGTAGAATGACCAATTATTGAACATAAAAATTGTTCAATATTCAGTCATATGTTTACTATTCAGTCATTCTTGCATAAAGCGTTGCACGAGAAATACCCAGTTTCCGAGCTGCCTGAACCTTGTTCCCGGCACAGGCTTTGAGCACTGCTGCGATCGCAGCTTGCTCCAGCTCAGCCACTTGCACGGCCAATGGCCGCAATGCCGAAGCAGTGCCGGGGGAGATGGCGATGAGCGCGGTGTCGGAGCCAACCGCGGCCTGAGGGGCCAGAGTTACGCCGGCTTCGCGCAGCACCAACGCGACCAGGTACTCGTCAATCCGTGCACCGTCACTGCGCAACGCCAACTGCTCCAGCACATTGCGCAGCTCTCGCACGTTGCCGCGCCAGGTCTGCGCGCTCAGCAGGATCAGCGCGTGCGCTGACAGTTCTGGCAGCGGCGTGCCCTCGGCGGCCATGTCGTCGCCCAATAACTCTACCAGCGCCGGGATGTCGCCACGGCGCTCGCGCAACGGGGGCACGCGCAACGGCAGCACGTTCAGGCGGTAATACAGATCCTCGCGGAACCTGCCTTCGCGCACCAGCGCCGACAGGTCGCGCGATGTCGCGGCGACCACACGCGCATCGAAGGGCTGCAGGCGGTTCGAGCCCAGTGGTTCAATCTCGCCCTCCTGCAAGGCGCGCAGCAATTTCACCTGCAGGCCTTGAGGCATGTCGCCGATCTCGTCCAGAAACAGGGTGCCACCGTCGGCCAACCGGAACTTTCCGTCGCGCCCCTTGCGCTCGGCACCGGTGTATGCGCCTGGGGCCACTCCGAAGAACTCCGCTTCCAGCAGTGTCTCCGGCACGGCCGCTATATTGATGCCCACGAACGGGCCATGGGAGCGCGCTGAGGCCGCGTGAATGGCGTGCGCGAGCAACTCCTTGCCGGTTCCGGTTTCGCCCAGCAACAGCACCGGGCTCCCCGATTGCGCCGCGCGCCGCGCCTGGCGTTTGATCTCGACGGAGGCCGCACTGGTGCCCACGAAACTGGCGAACGTGTATTTGGCGCGTCGTGGCCCCAGCAGGTTCTGTTTGCGTTGCGTGGCAAGTTCGCGCCGGGTGTCGTCCAGTTCGCGTTGTAGCGCGCTGAACTTGGCGATGAAGGGCTGAAGCGTGGTCTCTGGATGGTCGAACAGCACGATGCCCAGCGCGCCGATCACCTGGCCTTCGTCGTCCCGCAACGGGATGCGCGACACCACGAAGGTGCCGGCGCGATTCGTCAGCAGATCGATCAGGATCGGCTTGCCGCTGCGAAGTACCTGATGCATCTGCGTGTTCTGCACCACCGACGACACCGGGTGTCCCACAAAGTCCTGCTCGCGCTCGTAACCCAGTGCAGGCAGAAAACGCCGGTATTGGTCGTTGATCCACACCACCCTGGCGTCGCGGTCCACCAGCAGCATGCCCTCGCTGGCATTGGCAAACAGGTCGAACATGGAGCGTGCTGCCAGTTCCAGAATGCTCTGGGCGTCGCGTGGCAAGGCCTCCGACGAGTCGGAAGCTGACGACTTGGATGCGCGCGATGGGAGCATGGAGTGATGTTACCCCGTGCCCGCGATGCCCCGCTATGGCTGCACGGATTCAGCCCTCGCGGCGCGGCTTGCCAACACCTGCGCCCAGCGCGCCTTGGACTCGGGATAGATCAGGGACTCTTCCAACGCGATGTGATCGCCGACGAGTTCCAGGAACACCTCCACTGCATGCTGAAATTCCGCAGACTCATACCAGGAATTTCCCAAGGCAATCGCACGCAACTGGGGTGCCAATTCCAACCAGTTTTCCTCGATCCATCCATGATCCTGCTGCAGGCCGCGCACGGCGGCGGCGAGATCGGGGTCACCACTGGACAGAAGTGAAGGAAACACGTTCTTTTCTTCTTCCTGATGGTGCTGGCGCGAGGTCCCGGAGAAAAAGGCCTCGATATCGGCGGCCTGTTGCTGCGCCTTGGCATCGACTCCGGCCGTCTCGATCTGCTGCGCCAGTGCAGCCAAGTCCTTCAGATGCCGCTGTATCTGCACGTGACACGCGTCCAGGGCTTCGAAATCGGCCGGATTGTTGGCTGCGCTCATGAACTGCTCTCCAAGTAGAAATTGCCCCCATTATCAGCAGCGGCTACTCGGAATATTTGAGCCAAGTCAAGTATTTGCCGGATACAAAGGAGCCGGTCGGATTCAGGTCCTCAGGCTTGCCGTAGCGCTCGCCAGTCGCGTGATGCGCTCCCAGTCGCCAGCGGCGAGCGCGTCCGAGGGCACGAGCCAGGAGCCGCCGACGCAGACAACGTTGGACAAGGCCAGGAACTCGTGCGCATTTTGCAGGGTGACGCCTCCGGTGGGGCAGAACTGCACTTCACCAAAGGGGCCGCCCCAGGCCTTGAGCATGGCGGGTCCGCCGGCTTGCAGCGCGGGGAAGAATTTGAGCTGCATGAAACCGTCCTCCAACGCCATCATGATTTCGCTACCAGTGGCCACACCTGGCAGCAAGGGCAGGCCCAAGTCACGGCAGGCCTGGCCCACGCGCGAGGTGTACCCCGGGCTCACGGCAAAGCGGGCACCAGCACGTGCCGCAGACTGCGCTTCAGCGGGGTTGCGCACGGTACCTGCGCCCACCACTGCTTCGGGCACGTCGCGGGCGATGGCTTCCAAGCAGGCCAGTGCCTGCGGCGTGCGCAGTGTCACTTCCAGCATGCGCACGCCACCCGCAACCAGGGCCCGCGCCATGGGCACAGCGTGTGCCACTTCGTGCAACACGATCACGGGAATCACCGGCGCGTCCTGCATCACCTGCAACGCGGTGAATGATTGAATTACAGCCATGAACAAGCTCCTTCTTCTGCCGTGATGGCGTTGCGTCGCATTCCAGCAAACAAGTCGCGACCCATGCCGACCGCATTGGCCGCGCGCAGCGCTTCGGGCAGCGCTGCCACCGGCCTTTGCGCCCATTCGGATTCATTGACGAGCACGCTCAATGTTCCTGCCACCGAGTCCATGCGGATTACGTCGCCGTCGCGCACTTTCGCCAGCGCTCCACCCATTGCCGCTTCGGGCGACACGTGGATGGCGGCGGGCACCTTGCCCGAGGCGCCGCTCATGCGTCCATCCGTCACCAAGGCCACTTTGTAGCCCTTGCCCTGCAACACCGCCAGTGGCGGCGTGAGCTTGTGCAATTCTGGCATGCCGTTGGCTTGAGGTCCCTGCCAGCGCACCACACAGATCAGGCTGGAATGGGCATCCTGTTCGCACAGGCGTTCGAGTTCGCCGCTCTTGAAGGCTGCGAGCAAATCTTCTTGCGCGTCGAACACGCGCGCGGTTCCCTGCACGACATGCCGGTCCTCGGGTACGGCCGACACCTTGATCACACTGCGCCCCAGATTTCCCTGCAACAGTTTGAGGCCACCGGTGACGCTGAACGGTTGGCTGGCCGGTCGCAATACGGCATCATCACTGCTGGCGCCGATGTCGCTCCAGAGCAAGCCCTTCGCCGCATGCGTCAGCGCCGGAATTTGCGTGTACTCGCGGATACCTCCGGCGCGCACCGTGAGCACGTCCTCGTGCATGAAGCCAGCGTCCAGCAACTCGCGAATCACGTAGCCCGGCCCACCGGCCGCCTGGAACTGGTTCACGTCCGCGCTGCCGTTGGGGTAGACCCGTGCCAACAGCGGCACCACTTCCGACAACGCAGCGAAGTCGTCCCAGTCGATCAAGATACCCGCAGCCCGCGCCACCGCAACCCAGTGAATCAGGTGGTTGGTGGAGCCCCCGGTCGCCAGCAAGGCCACCATGGCATTCACGATGCAACGCTCGTCCACCACTTTCCCAATCGGCGCATAGCGCCTGTCCTTGGTGATCTCCAGCAGGGTGCGCGCCGCCTCGCGCGTGAGCTCGTCGCGCAACGCGCCGCCGGGCGCGACAAAGGCCGTTCCTGGAACGTGCAGTCCCATGGCTTCGAGCAGCATCTGGTTGCTGTTGGCCGTACCGTAGAAAGTGCAGGTACCGGGCGCGTGGTAGGCGCGGGATTCCGCGTCCAAGAGGGCTTCACGTCCGACAAGTCCCTGCGCCGCCTGTTCGCGCACCTTGGCCTTGTCGCCATTGGACAGGCCCGACGGCATGGGGCCGGCCGGCACGAACACCGTGGGCAAATGGCCGAACTGTAGCGCGCCGATAAGCAGGCCCGGCACGATCTTGTCGCACACACCCAGCATGATGGCGCCGTCGAACATATCGTGGCTCAGCGACACCGCCGTCGCCATGGCGATCACGTCGCGGCTGAAAAGGCTCAACTCCATCGCGGCAGTGCCCTGCGTCACGCCATCGCACATGGCAGGCACTCCGCCCGCCACCTGGGCCGTCGCGCCCAACTGGCGGGCCACGTTCTTGATCAGATCCGGGTAGGTCTGCATCGGCGTGTGCGCTGACAGCATGTCATTGTAGGCAGTGACGATACCGATATTGCGGCCACGCTCGGCCACCACCTTGAACTTGTCGTTTGCCGGCATGCCGGCGAAGGCGTGGGCCACATTCGCGCAGCCCATGCGCTGCGCACCTGGGGCGCGGTTCGCGGTCGCTTCAAGCCGCTTCAAATAGTCACCGCGGGTGCCGGCACTGCGTTGGACGATGCGCTGCGTGACGGATTCAATTCGGGGGTGTAGTTTCATATTTTTCCAATATTTTGGTAACTTTGTTACATCTCGATGTTAACAGCTATCAGGTGGAGGTCTTGGTGCGTGCAAGAACTCGACGCGGCACAATGTGAACCTGCCCCAGACTTTCACTTGGTCTCAACTCCCAATGACACACATATCCCACCTGCGCAAAAGTTACGAACGCGCCGAACTCAGCGAGGAGGCGTCGCACAGCGACCCCTTGCAGCAGTTCGACCAGTGGCTGAAAGAAGCCATCGCATCCGACATACCCGAGCCCAACGCCATGACGGTCGCCACAGTGGCAAGCAACCTGCGGCCGTCAACCCGCGTGGTGCTGATCAAGGGCTACGACGCAAGCGGCATCTCGTGGTTCACCAACTACGAAAGCCGCAAGGGACAGGAACTGGCAGGCAATCCCTACGCCGCACTGCAATTCCACTGGGTCGAACTCGAACGCGTGGTGCGCATCGAGGGTCAAGTGGAAAAAATCAGCGACGAGGAGAGTGACGCGTACTTCAAGACCCGGCCGCTGGACTCGCGCGTCGGCGCGTGGGCCAGTCCGCAAAGCCAGGTGATTTCCGGCCGCGCCGTGCTGGTGGCGAATGCCGCCAAGTACGCCGCGCAGTTCATGTTGCAGCCACCGCGCCCGCCGCACTGGGGCGGCTACCGCCTGTTTCCAGATCGATGGGAGTTCTGGCAGGGGCGTAAGAGCCGGCTGCACGACCGTTTGCGGTACAGCCTGGACGGCGCAAAGAACTGGCAACGTGAGCGGCTCGCGCCCTGATCGAACCGGCCTCGATGTTGGCGCATCAAAGACGCCGCAGCGGCATCGTCTGCAGCCACCGCTGCGCACGCCGAAGCGAGGTCCATGCCCACCACAGTCGGGTCGCCCAGCGCAGGGTGCGCCTGGGCCGCACCACAGCCAAGGCGACAAGCGCGCCCAGCGGCCATCCGGGGTGGCGATACAGCCACTGCACGCCGGCACTCACCTGGTCCGCTAGCGCCAACGGTGTTTTCAGCACCTGTACCTGGCCAGCGAAGGTCACGCGCAACTCTGCGCTTCGCGTCAGCAGCCGCTGACGACGTAGAAATGGATTTTCGCGGTCGTCCGGGAGCATGTACGAGCCCTACATCCTCGGCGCAACGTCCGACTGATCGCGCTTTAACTCTGCAACGCTGGCGGCAAACAGCCCACCCGGGCTGCGCAGGCGCTCTTGCGCACCGCGCATCAGCCACAGGCCGCTGCCAAAGAAGCCCAGGGCCAGGACGCCGACGGCGGCCAGTCGATAGCCATCCCACAGCAAAAGAATGACGAAGCCGCAGGCCAGCACCACGCCCACGCCCAACACCAGCAATGCCGCGACACCGAACAGCAGGCCAGCCAGAACGCGTTGCTTTTCGATCTCCAATTCGGTGCTGAGCAGGTCGAGTCGCACCTGGGCGATCTCAATGACCGTTGCCAGCAGTCGACGCAGCGAGTCGAACAGTCCCCCGGATGATCCGGCGTTGGTGGTCACGATGGATCAGCGACGACCGATGAGCAGGCCCACCACCAAGCCAATGCCAGCGGCGGCACCAATGGATTTCCACGGATTCTCGTGCACGAACTCGTCCGCCGCGTGGCCCGCTGCCTGCGCCTTCACCACCGCGGCGTGCTGCAAATTGGCAAGTTCCGACTTGGCCTGCTGCATGCGCGCTTGGATGCGCCCGCGCAGATCGGCGGCGCCCTCACCGGCCTGATTGGCGGTCATGCGCAGCAGTTCCTCAGCGTCGGCAATCACGACATTCAAGTCGCGCATCAATTTGTCTTTATGGGCAGATGTCATTTCAGTCATAGCAGTTCTCCAACGGGTTAAGCACGATGTCCGATGCTACGCCTGAACCTGGGCCCACGGTTGCGAAAAGTCAAGACTCCCCCGCACCCCTCAGGCGTACATGTAGGAGCGCGACCAAGGAGTTGGATTGAGCGCCTCACTTGTGCCCGACTTGCACGCCAGCACTTGGTACAGCGACACCCAGTTTTGCGAAAATGCGTGCGCACAGCCCGCAAGATAGACGCGCCAGATGCGATAGGTGGTTTCGTCCACCAGACCACGGATGGCGTCGCTGTTGGCCTCGTAATTTTCCGCCCACAGGCTCAGCGTTCGGGCGTAATGGCGCCGCAAGCACTCAACATCCAGCGCTTCGAGGCCTGCCGTTTGCATGTGCTTTAGTGCCAGACTGATGTGGGGCAATTCGCCATGGGGAAAAACGTATTTGTCGATGAAGCGGGCAGCACCCAGTGGCGCGTTGCCGCTGCCAGGATCGGTCGAGGTGATGCCATGATTCAGCACCAGACCACCCTCCTTTAGCAGTGAATTGATCTTGGCGAAATAGGATGAAAGGTGAGTTACACCCACGTGCTCGAACATGCCAACGGAGGTGATCTTGTCGAACGCTATGTCGTCTTGATCAAGGTCGCGGTAGTCCTGCAGCCGAATTTCCACCTGACCTGCCAGCCCAGCCAGCAAGACGCGCTCCGTTGCCAGTAGGTATTGGTTTTTCGACAGCGTGATGCCCACCGCCTTGGCTCCGAATTTTTGCGCCGCACGCATCACCAACGCGCCCCATCCGCAGCCAATGTCCAGCAGGCGTTCACCCGGCCTGATCATGATCTTCCTAAGGACATGGTCCAGCTTGGCGCTTTGCGCCTGCTCCAGTGTCTGGTGTGGGGCGGGAAAATAGGCACAGGAATAGACCATATCCTGATCCAACCAGAGTTGATAGAACGCATTTGAGACATCGTAGTGGTGCTCGATGGCTCTGGCGTCCAGTGCTCGGTTGTGCTGCCCCGGACTGAACAGGCGACCAAACTTCCCGCTCAGTGGCAACGCTGTTTGCGCCAACTCGGATGCGGCATTGACGATATCCTGCGCCCGGCCGAGCACGTCAAAGTGGCCGTTGACGTAGCCTTCGGCAAGGTTATCCAAACTGGGCGGCAAAAAATAGCGCAACGCCCCCGGACCCGGCAGGCGTACCGTCACCTTCGGGTTGGATCCCAAGTCGTGCTCCAAGCCGTTCCACAAGGTCAAACGCAAGGGCACGTCGGAATTGAGTCGCAAACCGCTCAGAAAACGACCAATCAAGGCCCTTTCACTTGCTCCGGCGAAGACAACGGAGTCCATCACAGGTACTCCGAAGCGCTGGCACCCGCCGTTGCCGTCTGCTTCAAACTGGTGAGTCCGCTCCACGCAAACAGATTGAGGGCAGCGGAAGTGGCCGCTACGACCAGACCAATGGCAACCAGGGCCAGAACCAGTATTTTTCGCTTCATGGTGCTTCCTTTCAAATCAGTCGCAGCGTGAATGCTATGAATACGCGAATTCGAAGCGATTGCGATTTATCAATTGCACGCCTTGGGCACCGCGTAGCCTCAGCCATCTGAAATTCAAATTCCCGGCCTGAAAGATTCCTATGCGCGCCCAACCGAACGCCCACACTGCCACGCCGCGCCGCGCAAAGCGCCAAGTCGAAGCAGGAAAAAGTCTGGTGACTCCTGCAGCGGCAGTTCCGGCGGAGCCACCATGCGACCAGGATATGGCGCCGGACGAAGCCGTCGATGTGGCCTTTGGCGAATTCGGAGCAGCCGATGAGCGCGTCGCCGAATCTGTTGAAACTCTGGCGGAACTCGAACGCGAGATCGGCATCTCTGACTGGATCGACCCGCAGACCGGAGAACCCGCCGAGGGGCAGTCCCCTCCTCACCTGGACGATGAATGACAAGCAAGAGATATTCATTCAGGCCTGAGCTTGAGGTGGCGTCGCGGCTGGACGCCCTGTGTGCGTTGCATCCCCGCACGGCCCGCCACCGGCTGCTGGTCGAGTTGATCAGCCTGGGGCTCATCGAATTCGAGCGCACAAGAATCCCGTCGAACCGCGATCGGACTGACTTCCAATCCGACCCCGGTCGAAAAATTTACCTGCCCACCGGGCCTTTTTCAGAGTTTCGCGGGCTCTTGCACAAGCACCATCTCGCGCTGGAACATGAGCTTGCAAAGGACGACGCGCAAGCCCGGCCCATCGAGAATGACTACACGCTCGGAGACCTTGATTAGTCCGCGTTAAAGGTCAATCACCTGAACCGAAAACTGTTTCAAGCAGCTGGCCCATTGAAAATTGAAGGACTGGCCGTCGCCACATCGCGAAGTTGCCGACGCAAGATTTTTCCCAGGTTGGTCTTCGGCAGGGGTTCATTGCGAAACTCGATGATCTTGGGGATCTTGTAATCCGTCAGATAGAGCCCGCAGTGCATGAGCAGGGCTTGTTTTGTCAAGCCGGGATCGTTCCTGACAACCACGATCTTCACCACCTCGCCTGATCGCTCGTCGGGTGCACCGACGGCAGCGACCTCACCCACGCCCGGGTGCAGCGCCACAACATCCTCAATCTGGTTAGGAAAGACCTTGAAGCCCGAAACGATGATCATGTCTTTCTTACGGTCCGTGATCTTGAAGTGGCCACGCTCGTCCACAAATCCCATATCGCCGGTGCGAAACCAGCCATCACGCGTGAACACCTTCTCGGTTTCGTCGGGACGATTCCAGTAGCTTGACATGACCTGCGGGCCCCGGACGGCAATTTCTCCCACCTCTCCGGGCAGTAGTTCATTGCCCTCCTCATCCAGGATGGTAGCCAGCGTCGACGGAATTGGCATGCCGATGGTTCCGGTCCAATCCTGAATATTCAGGGGATTGGAGATCACGACTGGCGAAGTTTCCGTCAACCCGTAGCCTTCAATAATCGGCACGCCAGTCGCCTTCTTCCAGCGCTGGGCCACCACTCGCTGCACCGCCATGCCGCCTGCGCTTGCCACCTTGAGCGCGCTCGTGTCAACCTCGGCGAACTCGGGTGCGTCCAGAAGCGCGCGATACAGCGTGTTTACGGCAATGATGGCCGTGAATCGATACTTTTTGAGGTCGTGGATGAAGGCCTTCATGTCCCTGGGATTGGTAATCAGTATGGTGTGCGAGCCCATCTTCAAGAACGTGAGGCAGGAGGTCAAGGCATACACGTGGTAAAGCGGCAAGGGGCATATCAGCGTCTCCCTTCCGTCCAATAGATCCTGCGCGATCCATGTCCCCAGCTGCAGCACATTGGCCACCATATTTCCATGCGTCAGTACCGCGCCTTTGGCGACGCCTGTGGTGCCTCCGGTGTACTGTAAAAAGGCCACGTCGTTGTGCCTCAGTGGCACATCGTCCAGCGTTTTTTCATGCCCGTTGCGCAAGGCGGCGTTGAATTCGGTCGCGTGTTCGATATGCCACTGCGGCACCATCCGTTTCACGTACTTGACCACCGCGTTCGTGAGAATTTCCTTTACCAACCCAAACAAATCGCCGACCTCGGTCGTGATCACGGTCAACTTGAGCGTGGGATTTCGGTCCAGCACCTCCTGCAGCGTATGAGCGAAGTTCTCCAGTACCACGATGACGGTGGCGCCCGAGTCTTTGAGCTGGTGCTCCAACTCAGGTACTGTGTATTGCGGATTGACGTTCACCGCAGTCAGGCCGGCGCGCAGCACACCAAACAGCGCCACCGGATATTGCAGCAGATTTGGCATCATGAGCGCCACCCGCTCACCCTTGACCAAACCGAGCGACTTCTGCAAGTAGGCGGCAAAGTCAGCACTCAAGCGATCCAAATCAGCGTAGCTGATTGACTCCCCCATATTGCTGAAGGCTGGCCGCTCGGGAAACCGCTCACAACTGAGTCGCAGCACCTCCTTGAGCGAGTGAAATTCAAGTACATCGACTTCGGCCGGGATGCCGTTCGGATAGTGCATCAACCAGATCTTATCCATCTGGATACCCCCCTTTTCACGTATGCTTCTGGTGCCAAACAGTGCGACCAGATCAGACATCCAACATTCCACGTCACAACCCATCGTTGCACGATCTGCAGCACATTAAACCTGTGGCATTCGCAGCTTTTGCTAAATGTCAACGTCGGGTCATTTTGCCCAGACCTGCATCGTTTTCCAAGGCCAGACACCCAAAACAAAAAACACCGAGAATGGGAGTTTTAACCAGGCTTTCGGTATGCGCGCGTTGTTGTTTCTGATGTGGCTGATGCACTGGCTGCCGCTGCCCTTGCTGGGGCGGCTGGGGGAAGGCGTAGGTGGCATCCTGTTTTACGTGGCCAAGTCACGCCGCCATGTCACGCTCACCAACCTGCGCCTGTGCTTTCCCGAACTGTCTAAAGCTTCTCGACGCGAGCTGGCACTCGAACACTTCCGTGCCTTCACCCGAGCCGTGCTGGAGCGAAGCATTTTGTGGTGGGCGTCGGAGCAGCGCTTGCGACGCCTGATTGTGAACGAGCCTGCCGTGCCGCTACAGGCGATGCATTCCGGGCCTACGATTCTGCTTTGCCCCCATTTCGTCAGCCTGGATGTCGCGGCCGCAGCAGTGATGTTGGACTCTGAAGGCTGCACCGTGTACACGCGACAACGCAATGCGCTGTTCGACCAGGCACTACGCAAGGGCCGAAGCCGATTCCGACGGGTGGCCATGTTTGCCCGTTCGGATGGGATCAAACCGGTGATTCGGGCGATGCGCGAGGGCCTGCCATTTTTCATGTGCCCCGACATGGACTTTGGCACGAAAGACGCCATATTCGTGCCATTTTTTGGCGTTCCCGCGGCCACGTTGACGGCAACGGCCAGATTGGCTGCAGCGACCGGTGCCAAAGTGATACCCATGGTGGCCACCGTCTTGCCCAACTACAAGGGGTGGAAGATCACCTACTTTCCCGCTTGGGAAGATTATCCGGGCGATGATCTAGCGGTTGCGACGCGCCGTATGAATCAATTCATCGAGGAGCAGGTCGTGAAGACACCGGCCGAGTACTTCTGGGCACATCGCCGTTTCAAGACCCGACCTCCGGGTGAGCCTGACGTGTACGAAACGCCAACTCCACCAGCCTAGCTATTAGGGAATCATTGCGCGCCAGCGTAGTGCCCGAGCCGATTGACCTTGAGAATATTGAAGGCTTCGTTTCGTGCCATTGCTTGAAGTGATCAGCGGGGTTTGCATCGGCGAGCCTGGGGTCAACGGAGCCCATTCCTATCATCGACCGACAAGGAACGAGTGTTTCACGTGGGCGAAGCGGAAAAGTGCAACACGTGGTGGCCTGCATCAACTGATGCCACTTCGGCAGAGCGAGTTCGAAGCCGCCCTTCACGGCACCGCCTCACGCGTCGCCGGGTGGCGTCTTTTCCCCCAGAGCGACCCGATATCTTTCCAGCTTCGCTTCGTAGTCATCGGCATCTCCAAAGTCAAGGAAGCGGTGATACCGGGCATGGGTGGCGAGCACTTTACGAGCATGCTTTATCGGGCAAAAATACTCCTCCGTCCTTGCCAAAATTTCGCTCACATAGGCCATCAAACCATTCCCGTATGCGCAGTAGGTGCAATGGAACTTTTCGATGAAGTTCAGGTAGCCAAGCTGCTGCCGGTCAAACACGATGTAGTCAGCTCGGCGCACTTTGACGACGCCATAGATGGGAAAACACGTGGCCTGATAAAAGCTCACACACAAGTCGAGTATGGCCATCGGCACAATCATGCTGTAAATGATCGGTCCAGTGATGAGATTTTGTGGCCGGTACGTCACCAACCAGTGAAAAAAACCCGTCTTGAGCCGCCGATGGGCTTCGCGCACAGAATCTTCAAACTCGACTTTCTTGCCCTTGACGCGGTACAGCAAGTTCGCCTCTTGCTCTTGCACCGCCCGGCGCAAATCCCCTTCCAGGGCTGTCATCTGGTCCAGCAATTGGCGAATGTGGTCGTTCATGAGGGCTCCAAGGCAAAGGTGGGCGATGCAATATCACCCTTGGCTGAGCATACGCCCACCCCTGCCCCGACTCCGTGCAATCTGGTCTCAAGGTAGTCCAGCACCGCGTTCAGTCAAGCCAGGCGCGCACATTCGGCTTCGGGAATATTCACCCCGAGCCGCTCACGCACACAGATCAGGAAATTCAACCAGTCTATCGAATCCAGATCCACCTGGCTACGCAGCGGGCGGCCGGGCTCCAGATCGTCTTCTTCCACGTCGGCTGCCATGGCGCGAAGCGAAGATCAGATGGGGTCTTTCGGATGATTTAGGGTCGTTCCATGGTGCTTCCGAACGAGCCTTTGGGCCCTGACACACTGTGCAAGGAGCTAGGCTTCGATCGTTAATTGGTTGTTGACCCGGCTCACGCCCGGAGCGGCCCATGTAGCCCCTTCAGCCGAACTGCGCTCCGCCCAGGAATGAACGCGCCCCCTTAGCGTCACAACGCTGCCATCCACCGTGATCTCGATTCTCTTGGCTTCGCGCATTGCTTGACGGGTCAAAGCATCCTGAATCCGGTTTGAAAGATTGGTCGGCATGGGCAACGCTTTGAGCCGGATGTTGTCGCTGACACCCACCACGCCTTTGAGTGGTCGGATCATGCGTTCCACGGCACGACGTTGAAAATTCCAATCCAACTCACCTTCGAGCGTGACCCATCCCTTCTCCACGGTCACTTGCACCCGATCCGCAGGCACTGAAGTGTTCCACGCCAGCGCATGTTCCACTGCAGATGCAATTTCAGTGTCACTTCGCTGGTGAATACCCAAAGGGACGACATCCAGTTCCATGGCAATCGCCTTGACACCCCCTACGCGCTCAACGGCCCGCTTGGCTGCGACCTTTTCGGCATAGGTATCGAGGTGTCCGGTCAAGGTCACCACGCCCTCGCTCACAGCGACACCCACCCGCGTTTCAGGCACAAGCGGGTCCCACGACAACTCTGTCAGCACATCCCTTTTCAAGTCCCCATCCGTTTTCATAGCTGCTCCTTACAAGTCCTCACACATTGCACCACCCATCGTCCAGAATAGGCATCACAGCCTCTCCCACGTTGAGAAAAATCAACCTCCGGCATAGGGTCGCGCAAACCGCCGACTCCCATACCCAACTCAAGAAATAGTTCGTTTACACAACGTCACAAAGACCGATTTAGCGCTGCTCGTTCATTTACCCAATGCAGCTAATCTGAGCACAAATTTGAAATTGCCAAAAAGGAGTTCGTCATGTCAACCTCATCCAACACCCGAGAATTGAAAGATGCGTCCGGTTCGGGTGGCTTCGGCCGCGCGCGTTTAGAACGCTACGACACCCGCAACCGTGACTACGCCGCCTTGACTCCCTACGCCGCAGTGAACAAGTATTCGCCGGCCCCCGGAGGTGCAGCGCCGCGTTCTTTCTGGCGCGAGTCTCTGGCGCTGATAGAGCAACACGTTTCCTTTGGACGGCGAAAGCTTAAGACTAACGACCGCATCTACCTGTGCGGCGAGTCGTTTGAAACCCTCTACCTGATCAGTTGGGGGCTGTGCAAACTCGTGAATCTGGCGCCGGATGGACGCGAGCAGCCCGCCGATTTGTGCTTCAAGGGCGAGTGGCTGGGATTTGATGGAATTCCCAGTGGACGCCACGCGTGTTCGGCGATCGCACTGGACTGCGGAGAATTGTGGACCATCCGCTATGACGCACTGCTACAGGCCAGTGCCAAAGAACCCATGGTGATGCGCGTCTTGCTGGCGGCCATGAGTGCACAGTTGGCACGCAATCGGGATGCCATGCTGTCCATGAGCACACTAGCAGCCGACGCACGGGTCGCCGACTTCCTGCTGCAATGGGCCAAATCGCTGGCCGAGCGCGGCCTGCGCACGGATCAAATCAATGTCCACATGACACGCGCCGACATGGGCCACTACCTCGGACTCACGCTGGAATCGGTCAGCCGTGCGCTGTCAAGATTAGCGCGCTCTGGGGTCATCGAATTCAACGAGAAGGGGCGGCGCGACATCAGCATCCCGAACTTGGCTGCATTGAGCAGTTTTATCCAAAGCAGCACTGAATCAGGAGTACCGGTTCTGCATTAGCCGACGGCGGCGGTCGAAGTGCTCACCCCGCCGCCACCGCAGGCACGAATACATAGCCTGCGCTGCGTATCGACTTCAGAATTTCGGGGTGGCTGGGCACTACTTCCAGCTTCTTGCGCAGGCGACTCACCAATACATCGACAGCGCGATCAAAAGGCGCCGCCTGTCGTCCGCGGGTGGTCTCCAGCAAGAAGTCTCGGGACAGCACTCGGCCCGGGTGAGTGACGAAAACCCGAAGCAAATCGAATTCTCCCGATGTCAGCGCAACATCTGCGCCGTCTGCCGCCACGAGCCTGCGGCCGGCGCAATCCAGAACCCATCCGGGAAATCGGTAACGTTGCTCGGAGAATGGTAAAGCATCTGTCCCCGATGCCTGCACGTCCTGCGCGGCCCGGCGCAACACAGCCTTCACTCGCGCCAGCAACTCCCGCAAGTCAAAGGGCTTGGTGACATAGTCATCGGCACCGATTTCCAGACCAACAACCTTGTCCACGGGTTCACTGCGCCCTGTGACCAGGATGATGCAAGTCTTCCAGTGCTCCCTCAAGCGCCGCGCAATCACCAACCCGTCTTCGTCGGGCAATCCAATATCGAGCAGCACCAGATCAGGTGGCTGCCGGTGCATCAACTCCATCAGCGCCTGTCCGCCTGACAATTCGGTCACGCGAAACCCGTTTGCACCAAGGTAGTTGGCCAACAAACGTGTGATATCTGGCTCATCATCGACAACGGCAATGTGCTGCTGAGTCATCAACTTCTTTCATGGGTGTCTCGGCCTTATTCGCGTAGCCGAACTCTGCCGAATCGGAGCGATCACAAATCCGCAAATCCTTCGGCGCAATTTACCATATCAAGCTTGCGCGAAGTCAGGCCCATTCAATGTCAAAGGTCGCCCTGGGTGCGCTCGCAGCGCCGGCAAGGCGCCAGGCCTAGCCAAGAAGGGCTTACTGTTGACCAAGATCAAGGTCGTGTCACTTGCTCGGATCTCACCACTCGCGCCCAGCGCAATGGCGGGATCATCCCCCAGTAACGCGTGTGGCAAATGAATGACGGCAAAAACTCGGCCTGCATCGGAGCGCACGGCACGCATGACAGGCCCGCCTGCGGCCTCGTGTACCGAGCTATACAGCACCAACAGCGCCCATGGGCGACGGCTCCTGCCCATGGTGCCGTGCGGCAACTTTGGCGATCACGCAGTCCGTGGTCAATATCAGGCTGGCAATGGAGCCCGCATTTTGAAGCGCAAGGCGCGTTACCTTGGCCGGGTCAATCACTCCCATGAGCAGCAAGTTGCCGTACTCGCCGCTGGCGGCGTTGTAGCCGAAGGCGCGCTCCTCAGACGCGTCCACCCGATACAGCACGATGGACGGCTCTTCTGCGGCATTGAGAACGATGCGGCGCAGCGGCTCCTCCAATGCGCGCATGACAATCTTGACGCCCGAATCCTCATCCAGCGTGCGCAATACCAGTTCCTTCAAAGACTTTCGGGCTCGCAGCAATGCGACGCCACCGCCAGGCACCACCCCCTCCTCGACCGCCGCCCGCGTTGCATGCAAGGCATCCTCCACGCGCAGCCTGCGCTCCTTGAGTTCGCTTTCCGTGGCAGCGCCCACCTTGACCAGCGCCACGCCGCCAGACAGTTTGGCCAGACGTTCGTCCAGCTGCTTGCGATCGAAATCGCTCGTCGTTGTCTCCCTCTCCTGTCGGATCATGCTGGCGCGCTCTTGAATGACAATGGCATTGCCGACGCCGCCGATGATGGTGGTGCTGTCCCTGTCCACTTCAACCCGTTTGGCGCGCCCAAGATCGTCCAATTTTGCCTTGGCCAAGGTCAAGCCCAGTTCCTCGCTGATGACGCAACCGCCCGCCACGGCCGCGATGTCCTGCAGCATGGCCTTGCGTCGATCCCCAAAACCCGGGGCTTTGACGGCACAGGTCTTGATCACACCACGCACAGAGTTGATCACCAGCGCCGCCAGGGCATCGCCCTCGACGTCCTCGGCAATCACCAGCAGCGGATTGCCGGACTTGGCGACAGCTTCGAGCAGCGGCACCAGATCTGCAATGGAAGACAGGCGTCGGTCGCACAGCAGGATATGCGCATTCTCCAGCACCGCCGCGCCGCGCTCGGCGTTGTTCACGAAATAGGGCGACAGGTAGCCCCGATCGAACTGCAGGCCTTCGACAATCTCCAATTCGCTCACCATGCCGGAGCCATCCTCGATCGAGATGGCGCCTTCGCGACCGACCTTCTCCATGGCGCGCGAAATCAACTCGCCGATGGATTCGTCGTTGTTGGCCGAGATCGCTGCCACATGGGCTATCTCCTGTGGCGTGACGCAGGGTTGCGCCATCTTGCTCAGCTCCTGCACCACGCGTTCGATCGCGGCCTCCATACCGCGCCTGAGCCCCATTGGATTCATCCCGGCAGCGAGGTATTTCAGTCCTTCATGGATCATGCTGTGGGCCAGCACGGTGGCGGTGGTCGTGCCGTCGCCAGCCATCTCGCTGGTGCGCGCCGCGACTTCGCGCAGCAGCTGCGCACCCATGTTTTCGAAGCGGTCTTCCAGTTCGACTGCCTTGGCCACAACCACACCCGAATTCACGATCTGCGGCAGACCGAACTCACGCTCGATGATGACGGTGCGTCCGCGCGGCCCCAGCGTCACCTTGACGGCATCGGCCAGGGCAGCCACGCCGCGGCGAATTTTGTCGCGCGCATCTTCCCGGTAAATGATGTTTTTGACGGTCATGACACGCTCCAGATGGATACTTCTTCGACCAACTCTAGTTCCACGTGCTGTTATCGCTTTGAGAATTCGCAAAATGGCAAGAAAGGTGCAGGACTAGTATTGCCAGCGGGTCGCGCGTTCAGGCCTGCAACATGTTGATCCCGCACCGCGTCCAGGTATCGATCGACCATTCAACCTTGTGAGGAAAATATCATGAGCAATCTGCGTTTGTTTGAACCCGCGCTGAGCGACTCGTTTGAGTCCATGTTCAAGCGTTTTATGGCGCCCATGCGCGTTGAAGCCGAAGGCGGTTCGCTCGACATGCGTGTGGACGTGAGCGAGAAGGATGGAACCTACACCGTGCGCGCCGACCTTCCGGGCGTGAAGAAGGAAGACATCAATGTGCGTATCGACGGCAACATCGTGCAAATCGATGCGGAAGTGAAACGCGACAAGGACACCAAGGACAGCGGGGGCAAGGTGCTGCGCCGCGAGCGCTACTACGGCGCCGTTTCGCGCGCATTCACCGTGGCACAGGACGTGGACGAAGCCAAGGCGGTTGCAAAATACGAAAATGGGGTCTTGACGCTGGAATTGCCGAAGAAGGCGACTACGGAGTCGAAACGGCTGACCGTTCAGTGACCGGTCAACATGTTTGGTGATCGGCAGTTCCTGCCATTCACCCCACGCCAATTGCAATCGGAATGCGGCGTCGGCCAAAATTTCCCGCCTTGGCTGCAAAGCGCCCTGCCACGGCCGTACCGCAGTCCGGGCAGTGACCGTCTTCGCTCAACTTGTAGTGCCGAATCTCGTACCAGTCGCGCACGATCAGCGCAGCGTGGCAGTTGGGGCAAAAGGTGGTGTCGCCTTCCTGGTGGTGCACATTGCCCGTATACACGTAGCGCAGACCCTGCTTGAGGGCAATGTCCCGCGCCCGCACCAGGGTGGCACCGGGCGTCGGCGCAACGTCCGTCATCTTGTAGTCGGGATGAAAGGCCGAGAAATGCAACGGCACATCGGACCCAAGCTTTTGCATGATCCAGTCACACATCGCCGTGATTTCAGGGTCAGAGTCGTTCTGGCCCGGAATCAGCAGGGTAGTGATTTCAAACCACACGTGGGTCTCGCGCTTGAGATAGACCAGCGTATCGAGCACCGGTTGCAGATGCGAGCCGGTATGCTTGACGTAGAAATCCTCCGTGAAGGCCTTCAGGTCGACATTGGCGGCGTCCATTCTTGCGAAGAATTCGCGCCGCGGCTGCTCATGAAGGTAGCCCGCAGTCACGGCCACCGTCTGGACCCCCAGCGCGTGGCAGGCATCGGCCACATCCATAGCATATTCGGCGAAAATCACGGGATCGTTGTAGGTGAAGGCCACGCTCTTGCAGCCGTATTTCACGGCCTCGGCGGCGATGGTTTCAGCGCAGGCCTGATCCATCAAGCGGTCCATGTCCCTGGACTTGCTGATGTCCCAGTTCTGGCAGAACTTGCAAGCCAGGTTGCAGCCCGCCGTACCAAACGAGAGCACACTGCTGCCGGGATAAAAGTGGTTCAACGGCTTCTTCTCGATCGGATCGATGCAAAAGCCGGATGAGCGACCATAGGTGGTGAGGATCATCTGTTCGCCCTGGCGCATGCGCACAAAGCAGGCACCGCGCTGGCCCTCATGCAGCCGACAATCCCGCGGACACAGGTCGCATTGCATGCGGCCGTCTTCGATCATGTGCCAGTAGCGCGCAGGGTAATTCGAATCTTGCATCATGAAGTCCTCCCAGGTCCCTGGTCTGACTCCTTGAATTTGCTCACGGTATAACGCTGCAGCGTCAGTTCGGACGCCCAGAATTGGGCAGGCAACCCGGCCTTGTGTTTCAAGTGCGCCATGAATTGGCCCACATCGGGCAACTGTTCCCACACCTGAGGCAAAAAGGTGCTGCGATAGCGCCCATATTCCAGCACGACCCCGTCCACGCCGGGACGCAGTTGCTCCAGCGCGTCGGACTCACTGGAAAACTGCATGGGCTGCATCGCAGAAAGCAGAGAAATCTCGATCTCGGTCATGTCCAACTCTGGCGCTGTCAGCGGCGCAAAGCGCGGATCGTGCAGCGCGGCAGCCACGGCATTGGCCTTGACATCAGCCAGCAGCGAGCGATGCGCCTGTAAGCTGCCAATGCAGCCGCGCAACTGTCCCTGCTGGGTCAGGGTCACAAAGCTCGCTCCCAGCTCTTGCAGCCACGGCGCACCCTCGTCAGCCTCAAGGGTGAGCCCCAGGGCGAGCCCGATGGCCGATCGGGCAATCGGCAGCAATACACTTGCCTGAACATTCTCATGCGGCATGACGTGGCTCCTCCGTGAAAGCAATCGAGGCGTAGCCCACCACGCGATCCTTGTCGCCAACGCTGTCCCCCGAGTTGCACAGGCCCAGGAGTTGCGCTTGCAGGGGGTGCTTTCTCGCCGCCAGGAGCAGGCCGTTCACCGGTGTTGCGCCGCACGCCTGGTGGTGGGTGAGCGAACCGTCCAGATTCAGTATGTGCTGCACCGTTGTCTGGTCGAGGGCTGTTGCGGTCTGGTATGAAAGGTAGTGTGAAAGATCAGAACTGATGACCAGCAAGGTTTCCGGACCGCCCCACAAGGCGTCCAATACCTGCGCCACTTCGGCCGGTGTCGCATCCCCCACCACCAGCGGCACCAGCTTGAAATCATCCAGCACCACTTGCAAGAACGGCAATTGCACCTCCAGCGAGTGCTCTTGGGCGTGAACCGCAGCACTCACGACAAGCTGCGGCAGATGGGAAATCGACTGGATCGCCTCCTGATCGACGGCGATGTCTCCCAAGGGCGTGGCGAACACATCGACACCGGGAAGAGCCAACCCACGCACCGCAACCCGATGCGCCGGGCCCAGCAGCACCACGCGCCGGATAACGCTTCGGTGCGCGGCCAAGTGCGCATAGGCCAGCGCTGCCGTGCTGCCCGAATAAATGTAGCCCGCATGAGGAACGACGATGGCTTTGGGGACCACCGGCGAGACGTTTGACCTCAGGTTAGCCGCGTTCAGCATGGAGCGCAAATCTTCAGCCAAAATTTGACTTTCGCCGGGATAGAAAACGCCTGCAACAGCGCTGGGACGGATCGAATGCATGCGGGTCTCCGATATGGAACATGGGCAACCAGTAGCGACTTCAGGGGAACCAGCCCCTTATCAAGCAGCCGCGGGTGAACTCCCGGTGAGCACAGCCGCACCCTGGAATTCCCCCATTCGCGCAACTGTACCAGTGCCAGGTTTTGCGCGCGAACGGGGAGCACCGTAGCTCGGGCGGCGCCAAAGCACGACCCACGGCAAGGCTTCCTGCAGCAACTCGGGTGGGTCCAAAAATAGTACCGAGGAAATCCGGTTCCACGCTCAGGCGCAACTGCGCCGCGAGGTGTTGGGAGACAGTCATGTTCAATTCCGATACAAGTGCCACCAAAGCACTTCACGACAGTTTCATCACCACCATGCCGAACACGTTCGCAGCGGCGTCGGCGTGATGCGACATATTGGAGATGTGGCGGTACACCTCGCGCCGGTAAAAGAGCGTCGGCAGGTCCTGTACCGAGAGCGGATGGGCAAACAACTCCTTGACGGCAGCGCGATACAGACGCTCCACCTGCCGCTGCTTGTGGCCCACTTCGTGGGCGTGATCGGTGGCCACACGCGGATTCTTGGTCAGTCGCTCAATCGCCAATTGCAGTTCCTGCGCCTGCTCGCTCACCAGCGCCACCATGCGCCGAATGTGATCGTCGGCGCTCACACTGAGGATGTGCATTTCCTCCAGCGTCGTCAAAGCATAGGTCACCATGCCTTCGTAGCGGTGCGACAGGTTGTAGATGTCTTCGCGGTCCAGCGGCGTGATGAAGGTCCGGTGCAGTTCATCCACCAACACACGGCGCAATTCGCCGGATTCCTCCGCGAGAGAGTGCAGCCCGTGTACCGCGGCTTCATTCACATGGTCCAGTGATTCTCCAAGATAGCGAATGCTCTGCACGGTTTTGGCCGCATGCGTCATCAGCATCGCCACAAACCGGTTGCCATCGTTCACACCCAGATCGAAAAGGCCCATCATCCACCTCCCATGAAGAAAATCACCCTGCTTAGCCGAAACAACAGCGCCGCCAGCAGTGCACACAGCGGCAAGGTCAATGCCCACGCCAGCGCGATCTCACCCAGAACATGCCAGCGCACCTGGGAGCGACGCTCGGCCGCACCGGCACCGGCAATGGCCATGCTCACCACCTGGGACGAACTCACCGGCCCGCCGCTCAGGGACGCGCTCAGGATGACCAGGGCGGACGCCAGTTGCGCGCTGAAACCATGGATGGGGCGCACCCGGTACAGACCCAAGCCCAGCGTGCGGATCAGGCGCGAGCCACCCAGCGCCGTACCCAGGGCGATGGCACAGGCACACGGCACAACGACCCACCAGGGTATGGCAAAGACCGGCGTCACACCGAGCAGCAACAGGCCAAGGCCCAGCACGCCCATGGTTTTTTGCGCGTCGTTGGCGCCGTGGCTCAGAGCCAACGCGGTGGCAGTCACAATTTGTGCACGCGCCAGCCACAGGTTCGCCTTGGGGCTGGCGTCGCGCAGGCAGCGGCGTGTCACCCCCATCACCCCCAGCCCGCAAAGCAAGCCCACCAGCGGCGCCAGCAGCAGTGCCAGCGCGATCTTCCAAAGCCCTTGAGGCAGGATGGCCGTTGGGCCGACGTCGGCCAGCGCAGCGCCCAACAAGGCGCCGATGAGCGCGTGCGAAGAACTGACAGGTAGGCGCAGGTACCATGTGAGCAGATCCCACAGGCAGGCGCTGGCCAGCGCGACCAGCAGCACCGCCATTCCGATGGCGTGCGCCTTCACCACCTCCGTTCCGATCGTGTGCGCCACAGCCACGCCCAGCACGAACGGACCGGCCAGATTCGCCAGTGCCGCCAACACCAGCGCTCCGCGTGCACTCATGGCTCGTGAGGCGATGATGGTGGCGACAACGTTGGCGCCGTCGTGAAAGCCATTGAAGAAATCGAACATCAAGGCCAGCGCAAACAGGGCCAGGAGCAAGGTGATGGAGGACATGCCGATTCACTCTAAGCAGCAGTTCCTCTGATCGATTGATTTTTCTCAACCGCTGCTATCGGTGTCGCACCAGAGTAAAGCCATCAATTATTCAAGAGAGTTGCTATGGACGAGTTGATCTGCAACGCGCCGAACCCGCTGGTGCTGGCGATTGACCAGGGAACGCACGCGAGTCGGGCGCTGGTGTTTGACCGACATGGACACGCTTTGTCCAGCGCCGTGGCGCCCGTGACTATCGCGTATCCGAACCCCGATTGGGCCGAGCAGGACGGCAATGAGATCGTGCACTCGGTGCGCATGGCGATGGGCCAGGCCTTGCATGCGCTGGGTGCGCGCCAGCGCGATTTGGTCGCCGCGGGACTGTCCATCCAACGCGCCAGCGCGACCTGCTGGGACCGGCTCACGGGCGAGCCCCTGTCGCCCATCTTCAGTTGGCAGGACCGGCGCGCCCACGCCTGGATCGACGAGTTGCAGGCGCACGCAGACGCCGTGCACCGCAAGACCGGCCTCTTCCTCTCG
This sequence comes from uncultured beta proteobacterium, assembly GCA_903909815.1. Taxonomy (GTDB): domain Bacteria; phylum Pseudomonadota; class Gammaproteobacteria; order Burkholderiales; family Burkholderiaceae_C; genus CAIKVZ01. The sequence continues at coordinate 37,925 of CAIVXG010000198.1, forward strand.
CCCCACTACGGCGCCAGCAAATTGCGCTGGGCGATGGACCGGTTGCCGGCGGTGCGTGCCGCCCTGGCGGCAAACACGCTTTGCTGGGGCCCGCTGGCAAGCTTTGTAGTATTTCGCCTGTGCACCGAGCGGCCGTTCCTGGCTGACCCTCAATGCGCCGCGCGCACCCAGCTGTGGAACCTGCACACGCACGACTGGGACCCCGAGTTGCTTGAGCTTTTCGGTCTGCCGCAGGGTTTTCTGCCGCGCAGTGTGCCCACCTGCCATGCCTGGGGAACTTTGACGGCGCAGGGCAGCAGCATTCCTCTCACGGCCGTCAATGGCGACCAGTCGGCGGCGGTGTTCGCCTTTGGCTGGCCAGAATCTGATTCAGCCTACATCAACATCGGCACCAGCGCCTTCGTGCAGCGCGCACTTGAGCAATTCCCCGGTCACGTGCCACGCCAACTGACTGGCGTCATACTGGACGATGGCGCCACCCGCGTCTACATGGTGGAGGGCAACGTGAACGGCGCCGGTACCGCGCTGGAATGGGTCAGCAAGGAACTGGGCATTGCCCAGCTAACAGAGAAGTTGCCGCCATGGCTGGCACGTCCCGAGGAGCCACCGCTGTTTCTCAACGGCATCGCCGGCCTGGGCGGACCGTTCTGGCAAGCTGAATTCCCATCGCGCTTTGTAGGCGAGGGGGAACCATGGCAAAAAGCCGTGGCCGTGGTCGAGAGCATCGCCTTCCTGTTGCAGGCCAACATCGATCACATGAACAAATACGTTCCTGCCGCGAAGCGCATCCGCATCAGTGGCGGCGTGTCGCTGCTAGACGGCTTGTGCCGGCGCCTGGCCTGCATCAGCGGCCTGCCGGTGCATCGGCGCGACGACCCGGAAGCAAGCGCCCGCGGCATCGCCTATCTGGCGGCACTGCGTCCGGCGCAATGGAACACTGACGTGCATGAAATGATATTCCCGGTGCAAACGGATTCAGGTCTTCGGCAACGCTACCGCCGCTGGCGTGAACTGATGGCGCAGTCGACCGGGATCTGAGGCAGTCTTCGACGAGCCCAGAGCTGCCGTCATCGGCCTTGGCAACTGCCCCGTGCCGCCTTCCTTGCCAGCGGCACTACCCGAGACGTGGCGCGGCGTAGTGGTAGTACGAGGCGTTCAGGTAGCGCGCAACCTGTTCAATTTCGTCATCACTCCAGGAAAGCGAGCCAATCCGCTGCCAACGCCGCACCTGCGCCTTCAGACTGGCCCAATCCTTCACTGCTTTCTTGTCGCGCCAGTGAATTTGGGTGCTGTGGCAGGCGGCACAGTGCTTCGAATACAGCAACTCACCGCGAGTGAAATCGTCCTTTTTCGCCTGCGCGGTAGGTTGTGCGCGGACCACACCCGCGAGCAGCAGGGTCGTGGCGAATGCGACGGCCAGGGTCTTGAGGCTATGCATCATGGATATTTTCCGTCTCTAAAAATCAAGCAGCGCCAACTCTGACGTTGACGTACCACTTCACTCTACGCAGCGGGCCCATGGCACTGTTGATATATCTCAACCGTGGCTTGGGCGTAGCGGAATATGGTTCTGCTATTGGCGGCATGGTGCCGCCGGACCTAAGACAACGAAAGTCATGGGATGGGGTGAATCGATGGGCCGTCGCGAGGAGGCGAGTTCCCTATCCTGCATCGACGCGGCGTGCGAAAGGCGACGGAATTGAATTTCCCCTCTGTCATCCAGACCCAGGTCCTGATCATTGGTGGTGGTGTCACCGGCACCGCGCTGGCCCGCGACTTGGCATTGCGCGGCGTCGACTGCATTCTGGTGGAAAAAGACGATATCAACGCAGGCGCCTCGGGGCGCAATCATGGTCTGCTGCACAGCGGCGCGCGCTACGCCGCCGGCGATCCCGGCGCGGCGCAGGAATGCCGCGCCGAGGGTGCCATTCTCAAGCGCGTGGCCGCACAGACAATCCAGGACACGGGTGGCTATTTCGCGGCGGTGCAAGGGGACGACGAACGCTATATCGCCGACTTCGCATCGCACTGCAAGCGCTCGGGCATCACCGCGCGTCCGGTGGACGTCGCCGCAGCACGAACTCAAGAGCCGGCGCTCTCTGATCGAACGATCGCGGTGTTTGAAGTGCCTGACGCGGCCATCGATCCGTTCCGGCTCTCGCTGGAAAGCGTGGCTCAGGCTATCAGCCTGGGTGCGCGGTTGCTGCGGCGCATGCGCGTGGTGGGCTTCGAGCGCGAGGGTCGACGCATACGCACGACACGGGTTCAGTCTCTGGACAGTGGGCAGGAGCTGCGGATCGAAGCCGAACAGGTGGTCAACGCTGCGGGAGCTTGGGCACGGGAAGTGGCACTGCTGGCTGGCGCGGCCATAGCGATGACGTATTCCAAAGGGACGCTGCTGGTCACCCACACCCGCCTGGCCAGTCGAGTCATCAACCGCCTGCGCCGGCCTGGCAATGGCGACATCCTGATGCCGGGCGGCACGGTCTCCATCATCGGCACGACGTCGACGCGTGTGAACTCTCTTGAAGACATTGGTCCCACAACTGCCGACGCCGACCTGATCATCGATGAGGCGGCGCCGATGCTGCCCGCGCTGGCGACGATGCGCTTCATTCGCGCCTACGCTGGCGTGCGCCCGTTGCTGGGTTCCGCAGGTGCGGCCGACAGCCGTGCCGTGTCCCGCGGCTTTGCATTGTTCGACCATGAGGATCACGGTCTGGACAATCTGGCGACGCTCGTCGGCGGCAAGCTCACGACCTGCCGACTGATGGCCGAACGCGCCGCTGACCTGGTCTGCCAACGCCTTGGCGTGACGCGCTCCTGTCTCACTGCCACAACGCCGTTGCCGGAATCGGCGCAAGCTGCGTGGACCGCGCCGGGGCATTCGGCACTCGAGTGGATGCGCTCTCGCGGACCGGGAGAAACGCTTTTATGCGAATGCGAAATGGTGGCGAGCAGTGCGGTCGATGCCATCTACTCTGCCTTGCGTTTGGCTGGAGACTCCCCCACGCTGACCGACATCGGCTTGCGCAGCCGCGTCGGCAAGGGTGCCTGCCAGGGGAGCCTTTGCAGTGTGCGCACTGCCGTCCACCTTTACCACAAAGGCGAATTTCAGGCGCAGCGCGGCCTCGCCGAAATGGTCGATTTTTTGAACGAACGCTGGCGCGGTCAACACGCTGTGCTGTGGGGCGAACAACTGGCGCAGGCCGAGTTGACTGAGGCGATCCACTGCGGCCTGTTCGGAGAAGAGCTGGGCCAGGCCGGGACGCTGGCCGATGTCGTGCGCGAGGTGGCACCGTGACCCAAAGCCCCGTGGAACGCTACGACCTTGCCGTGATCGGCGCCGGCATGTCTGGCATGGCGGCTGCGCTGTTTGCCGCGCAACGCGGCCTTTCAACCATCCTGATCGGCAGCAGTGGCGGCCTCCTCTTTGCCAGTGGGCTGCTCGACCTGCTGGCCGTCCACCCTGTCCCCGAGCGTCGACTGTGGTCATCGCCCTATGACGCCCTTGCAGCGCTTGCGCGCGATCAGCCTGAGCATCCTCTGGCCCGGATCGATCCATCCGCTATCCGCATGGCGTTCAAGGCCTTCGCCTCGGCCTTGGCCAGCGCGGGGCTGGACTACGCCCCGCTGGTCGAGCGCAACAGCGACATGCTGACATCGATGGGTACCGTCAAGACCAGCTTCGGCGTGCCGCTGACCATGGTCGCAGGCATCGCCGCACTGGAGGCTAGGCCACCGTGCCTGCTGCTGGACTTCCGGGGCCTGCGTGAGTTCAGCGCGCGACAGATCACCGCCACGCTCGCTGATCGCTGGCCACAGTTGCGCCACCAGCGCGTCGTCTTTCCGGGCTTCGATGCCATTCCCGAGGTGAACGCCGTTCACCTTGCACGCGCCCTCGAAATCCCCGAGACCCGCGATCGCTTGATGGCGCTCATCCGGCCGCTGCTGGGCGGTGCGCGCGTGCTCGGACTGCCGGCGGTCCTGGGTCTGGGTCGCTCGCGCGAAGTTCACGTCGCGTTCGAGGCGGGGCTGGGCGTTCCCGTGTTTGAAATTCCAACGATGCCGCCGTCGGTTCCCGGGCTGCGTTTGCAAGAGGCACTGGAAAAGGCCGTTTCGGTGCGCCGCGTGCGGCGGCGCCAGGCCAGCGTGCGTGCGCTGACATTCGACAACGCCACAGCCCTGTTGGACCTCGATGTTCCGGGGTGGGAACGCATTAGCGCAAGTGCCGTGGTGTTGGCCACCGGGCGCTTCAACAGTCGCGGACTCACGGCCGACCGGCACGGCGTGCGCGAGAGCCTGCTCGGCTTGCCGGTGCAGCAACCGGCCTCGCGCGACGAGTGGCACCAGCGCGACTTTCTGGATCTGGGGGGCCACGCCATCAATCGCACCGGATTGAGGACTGACGGCACCTGTAGGCCGCTGGACACGACTGGCAAGCCGGCCTGGCCGAATCTGTTCGCGATTGGCTCCGTCCTTGCCAACCAGGACTGGACGCGCGCCAAATGTGGCTCGGGACTGGCGATTGCGACCGCCTGGGCTGCGATCGAGCAGCTTGCGCGGCAACTGCGCGGTTCCGGAATGAATGCGAAGCTTGGCTAGTACCATGTCGCGAGCGCTCCTTCAGACCGCCCTGTACGCATCGCTGCTGCTGTGCGCGCTGGGCTTGCTCTGGCGCATTTCGACCTGGTACCGGGTGCGCATCGGCCCCGACGTGCAAGCGGTGAAACTATGGCAGCGCTTGCACGCGCTGGTGCGGGGCGTGTCCGGGGCACTGTTCAGTCGACAGATGTTGCACGTGCTTGCTGCCTTCTTCCATGACGTACTGCTGCAACGCCGGCTGTACCGCAGCGACAAGTCGCGCTGGCTCGCACACCTGCTCATCTTTGCCGGATTCATGCTGTTGCTGCCGATGCACGCGCTCGGCCCGGTCGTGACCGCGCGGTTGTTCCCGGGCTACGAGTCCACCCTCAATCCCTATCTCTTGCTGCGCAATCTCTTCGGTGCCATGCTCGTCGTCGGACTGGCAATGTTCCTCATCGGAGTTTGGCGTCGGCGAGCGCGCCTTGCTCCGACACGCCCGCCCATGGCTTGGGCTTTCGTCGCGCTGCTGGGTTGGGTCCTGGTGACAGGCTTCCTGCTGGAAGCCGACAAGATCGCCTCACCGCAGGCTTTCTACAGCATGGCCCGGCGCTACCACGGCAGCACGGATGCAGTAGAACTCGAGCCGCTGCGCGCCTTCTGGGCCAGTGAGTACGGGGTCGCGTTCGATGACCTGAAGCAACCCCTAACACCCGGCGTGCTGCGCAAGGGGCGGGAAATGCACGACGAAGATTGCGCGGCTTGCCACGCGAGCGCAGCGTCCGCCTTTGTCTCCTACCCGATCGCGCAGGCATTGGCCCCGCTGGCGGGCATTCTGGATAAGGCACACGCGAGCGCCTGGCTGCTCTATCTCCACGTGTTCGCCTGCTTCATCGGTCTGGCGATGCTGCCGTTCACGCGCTTCTTACACGCTGTCGCCGCTCCCGTTAGCCTGCTGGTCAATGGCGCTGCGCCGATTCGGCAACTTTCAACGGCAGGGCGTGCAACGCAACGGGCACTGGCGCTGGATGCTTGCGTGCAATGCGGCATCTGCGATACCCATTGCTCTGTGGCCCCGCTGGCACGCCATCTGGACAACCCGTATCTCCTGCCATCGCACAAACTTATCGCCACCGGTGCGCTGGCCCGTGCTCGCTTGCTGCAGTCCGGTCGTCTGTCTGACGACGCTGGGGTCGAGGCGCTGCGGGTCGCGCAAGGCGCGTTCCTGTGCACCGACTGCGGACGCTGCACCAGCGAATGTCCCGCGGGACTGGACCTGGAGGACCTGTGGCAGGCCGGGCGCGGCGATCTTGCTGCCGCAGGTCTGCCGGCGCCAGCGCAATGGGTGCAGGCACGTCCGGCACTGGCGTGGTCCGAGTCCTTGCACGCGGAGGCTCGACCACAGAGCGATCTCGACGCGGATGCAGCGACCGCTCCGCTGTCGTCCAATCGAAGCAGCTTTTCACGCTGTGTCCAGTGCCAGACCTGCACCAACGTCTGCCCCGTGGTGGCGCACAGCACCGACCCGTCCTGCGGCGTCGACCTGACACCACAGAACGTGATGAACCTGCTGCGACTGGGCCTGCGCGAGCTCACCCTGGGTTCGACCATGGTCTGGGCTTGCGCCAGTTGCTACCAGTGTCAGGAGCACTGCCCGCAAGGCGTTCGCGTGGCCGACATCATGCTCGAGCTGCGCGCACTGGCCGTGCAGCGTTTGGGCGCAGTCAGGAACGCGAGGACTCCGTCATGAAATACGCGCTGTTCCTGGGTTGCAAGATCCCTTCCCGGCTGCCGGCGTACGCCACTTCCACACGTGCCGTGCTGGAGCACTTGGGCATCGAGCTGGTTGATCTGGAATTCAACTGCTGTGGCTATCCCGCCCGAGACGTCAGCCGCGAGGGTTTTGTGCTGGCAGCCGCGTGCAACCTGGCTCTGGCCGAGCGCGCGGGTCTCGACCTGCTGACGCCTTGCGCCTGCTGCTTTGGCACACTGCGACAGGCGATCACCTTGCTGGATGAGGACTCGACGCTGCGAACGCACGTGACGCAAGCGCTCGCCGCCGAAGACCTCGAATGGTCGGGAAAAGTCCAGGTCGAGCACATCCTTCCCGTGCTGGCCCAAGCGATAGGGATGGACGCGCTTGCCGCCGCCGTCAGCGTCCGGCACACCGGTCTGCGGGTCGCCGCCCAATATGGCTGCCACACGCTGCGCCCCAGTAATGTGGCACGTTTCGACAACCCCATGGCACCGACAAGCTTCGAAAACCTGATCCGCCTGACCGGCGCAACGCCCGTCGACTGGCCCCGCCGGCTGGACTGCTGCGGCGACCCACTGCATGGGGCGAACACTCCGCTGTCGGAGCAGATCACACGCGCCAAAATGGCCGATGCCCATGCCGCTGGTGCGCAGGTGATGTGCAGCGCCTGCCCGCACTGCCATCTGCGTTTCAATGGGGCTCAGGCGGAACAGGCCGCCCCGGCCATTCGCCCCCTGCTGTACACCCAGCTTCTCGGAACAGCGATGGGGCTGTCGGCGAAGTCTCTCGGGCTTGAGTGATCCCTTGGGCGCACGAGCCTTTCAAGATTTCCAAAATAGGTGACAACCCCCTGCGTCCTTGCGAGGCCAAAGGGCGCAGCAATCCATGGTGGAGCGCCGCGGTACTCGTGGATTGCCGCGCTGCGCTCGCAATGACGAACCCGTCGCATCGAGCGATGTCATGAGTCACTGATTTCCCAATCTTGATTTTTCTCAACGGTGATTGAGGGTGCCGGAATATCGTCCAACTACCGGGCGGCATTGTGCCTCCCTCCAATACAGGAGAAGTGTCATGCGTATGCGGAAATTGATGGCGTTGATGCTCGGCGCTGCACTGGTATCCCCCGCTCTGGTGCTGGCGCAAACCGAGATCCAGTGGTGGCATTCGATGACCGGGCCTCTGAGCGATCGGGTCAACGACATCGCCACCAAGTTCAATACCTCGCAATCAGAGTACAAGGTCGTTGCTGTATTCAAGGGTGGCTACGCCGAATCCATGGCCGCAGCGATTGCCGCCTACCGCGCCAAAACTCCGCCGCACATCGCGCAGGTTTTTGAAGTCGGGACCGCCACCATGATGGCAGCTACGGGTGCCATCAAACCGGTGTATCAGGTGATGGCCGAGTCGGGCGAAAAGTTCGATCCAAAAAGCTATATGCCGGCGGTCAGCAGCTATTACACCGACACCACGGGGCGCATGCTGTCCATGCCTTTCAACAGCTCGACCACCGTCTTTTATTACAACAAGGACGCATTCGCCAAGGCCGGTCTGGACCCGAACCGTCCGCCCAAAACCTGGGAGGAAGTGGGCGTCGCCGCCAAGAAGATCAAGGACACGGGCACGCTGCCATGCGGCTACACCACCGCCTGGCAATCCTGGGTGCAACTTGAGAGCACCAGCGCCTGGCACAACGTGGCCTTCGCCACCAAAGACAATGGCTTTGGCGGCTTGGACGCGCGCCTCGACTTCAACAATCCACTGCTGATCAAACACATCTCCATGCTCTCCGACTGGGCCAAGGACGGCCGCTTCACCTATGGCGGGCGCACGACCGAGCCCCAAGCCAAGTTTCACAGCGGCGAGTGCGCCATGCTCACCGGATCGTCGGCCAGTTATGCCGAGTTCAAGCGCAATGCCAAATTTGAATTCGGCATCTCCACCTTGCCCTACCACGCCGGCGTGTTGGGCGCCCCGCAGAACACCATCATTGGCGGCGCCAGCCTGTGGGTATACGCGGGCAAGAGCAAGCAGGAGTACCGCGGCGTCGCCAAGTTCTTCAGCTTCCTGTCTTCGCCAGAAATCCAGGCCGAATGGCACCAGGCTACGGGCTATGTGCCCATCACCAAGGCCGCCTACGAACTGAGCAAGAGCCAGGGCTACTACGAGAAGAACCCGGGCACCGATGTCGCCATCGAACAACTGCTACTGAAGAACCCGACCAAGATGTCCAAGGGCGTGCGCCTGGGCAATCTTCCGCAGGTCCGCAACATCATCGACGAGGAACTGGAAGCCGTATGGTCGGGGCAAAAGACCGCTAAGGCTGCGCTGGACGAGGCCGTCAAGCGCGGCAATGAAGAGCTGCGCAAGTTCGAACGTGCGAACAAGGGGGCGGGCAAATAGCCTGAACCCTTGCGGGGCAGGCCAGCCTGTCCTCAACTGATCACGATCACTCCGGGAAGACACCTCCATGCCAGCCGAAAAGCGTGCCTACTTCCCTGCCGGGTGGTTGCCCTATGTGCTGGTGGCGCCGCAACTCGCCATCACCTTGGTGTTCTTCATGTGGCCCGCTCTGCAGGCCATGTGGCAGTCACTTTTGGTGGAGGACTCTTTCGGCCTGAACGTTCAATTCGTGGGCCTGCTCAACTTCCGCGAGCTGTTCGCCGACCCTTACTACCTGAACTCGTTCAAGGTGACGGCGGTATTCAGCGTGCTGATGACCGTAGGCGCCTTGCTGATTTCTCTCATGCTCGCCGGCGCCTGCGACTACCTGATCCGCGGTGCGCGGCTCTATCAGACCTTGCTGATCTGGCCCTATGCCGTGGCGCCGGTGGTGGCAGCCGTGTTGTGGGCCTTCATCTTCAACCCCACTCTAGGCATCCTGACCTACGCGTTGCGCGCCTGGTTCGGCATTGCGTGGAACCATCTGCTCAACGGCAATCAGGCCATGACTCTGATCATCATCGCGTCCGGGTGGAAACAGATCTCCTACAACTTCCTGTTTTTCCTGGCCGGCATGCAGGCGATCCCGAAGTCGCTGATCGAGGCCGCGGCGATTGACGGCGCGGGGCCAGTCAGGCGCTTTGGATCGGTCATCTTGCCACTGATCTCGCCCACCACCTTCTTCCTGCTGGTAGTGAACATCGTCTATGCCTTCTTCGACACCTTTGGTGTGATCGATGCCATCACCCAGGGCGGCCCGGTGCAGGCCACCGAGGTGCTGGTGTACAAGGTGTACAACGACGGATTCAAGGGCGGTGATCTGGGTGGCTCGGCCGCGCAGTCGGTGGTGTTGATGGTGATCGTGATCGCGCTCACCGTGGTGCAGTTCCGCTACATCGAGCGCAAGGTGCAGTACTGATGATAGAGAACCGACCAGGCCTGAGGCTCTTCTGCCACGCCATGCTGCTGCTCAGCGTGTTGACGTTGACGTTCCCGGTGTGGATCGCCTTCGTGGCCTCAACCCACACGGCCGAGCGCATGGTCACAGTGCCAATCCCGTTGTGGCCCGGCACAGAGTTGCTGGACAACTACCGCACGGTGCTTGTCCATGGCGTAGCCGGTGCCAGCTCGGCGCCGGTGAGTCGCATGATGTTCAACAGCCTGGTGATGGCGCTGTCGATCGCCGTGGGCAAGATCGTCATCTCACTGCTCTCGGCCTTCGCCATCGTGTACTTCCGCTTTCCGCTGCGCAATGTGTTCTTCTGGATGATCTTCATCACGCTCATGCTGCCGGTGGAAGTGCGCATCTTTCCAACCTACAAGGTGGTGTCGGACCTGCACCTGATCAACAGCTACGCCGGGCTCACGCTGCCGCTCATCGCTTCTGCAACAGCGACCTTTTTGTTCCGTCAGTTCTTCATGACCATCCCGGACGAAATGATGGAGGCCGCGCGCATGGACGGCGCCAGCGCGCTGCGCTTCTTCTGGGACGTGGTGCTGCCGCTCTCACGCACGAATATGGCGGCGCTGTTTGTGATCCTGTTCATCTACGGCTGGAACCAGTACCTGTGGCCCCTGCTCGTCACCACCGACGAGTCCATGTACACGGCGGTGATCGGCATCAAACGCATGATCCCCGGCGGCGACGCTTCAGTGGACTGGAACCTGGTGATGGCGGCGGCGATGCTGGCCATGCTACCACCCGCGCTGGTGGTGATCGTGACGCAGAAATGGTTCGTTAAGGGCCTGGTCGAGCAGGAGAAATGAATGGCCGCCGTGTCGATTCGCGATGTTTATAAATCCTTCGGGCCGGTGAAGGTGATCCAGGGCATTTCCATGGAGGTCGCCGATGGCGAATTCGTGGTGCTGGTGGGACCCTCGGGCTGCGGCAAGTCCACGCTGCTGCGCATGGTGGCCGGACTGGAGGGCATCAGCGCGGGCGAGATCGCCATCGGTGGCCGCGTGGTGAACAAGGTCGAACCCAAGGACCGGGACATCGCCATGGTGTTCCAGAATTACGCGCTCTATCCCCACAAGAGCGTGTACGACAACATGGCTTACGGCCTGAAGATTCGCGGCCTGCCCAAGGACGAAATCGAGGTGCTGGTGCAGCGTGCGGCTGAAACACTGGAACTGTCGCAATTGCTCAAGCGTGCTCCGCGCGAACTCTCCGGCGGACAGCGCCAGCGCGTGGCCATGGGGCGCGCCATCGTGCGCCAACCGGCGGTGTTCCTGTTCGACGAGCCGCTGTCCAATCTGGACGCCAAGCTGCGCGTGCAGATGCGTGCGGAACTCCAGGCCCTGCACCGGCGCCTGGGCACCACCACACTGTATGTAACGCACGACCAGGTCGAGGCCATGACGCTGGCACAGCGCATGCTGGTCATGAATCAGGGCCGAGCCGAGCAGATCGGAGCACCGCTGGAGGTGTACACGCGCCCGGCCACCACCTTTGTTGCCGGCTTCATCGGTTCACCCCCCATGAACCTGATTCCCGGACGCGTTGGTGCTGATGGCAACACGCTCATAGCCGACGTGGGTGGCAGCATGGGACTGCCTCAATCCGTTGGCGCCCTGGCCGGTCGCAGCGTGCTGCTGGGTGTGCGCCCCGAGCACCTTGAAGCCTGCGATCGCAGCGCTGCGTTGCTTACGCCGCAAATCAATTTCGTGGAACTGCTGGGTTCGGACTCGCTCGTGTACGGCTACCTGGGCGCAGACAAGGGTGGCGTGCGTCTGGCAGCGCGCCTTCATGCCGCGTCGGCACAAGCGCACGATGGCGCCCTGCCGCTGCGCTTCGAGGCACAACACATGCACCTGTTCGATCCGACGAGCACCCGGCGCATCGAGTTCTGAACGCACAAGCACAGGATCTTCGGCGGCAACCGGCATAAGCCTAGGGGGGTGGCGTAATCTCCGCTTCGTCAGCATCCCTGCAACTTCATGAAATGGATCGAAGTCCAGATCTGGCAACGATCCCAGTTCCAACGCAGGCGAGAATCGACTGACCAGCGACGTCACAGTGCGCAAGCGTATGGAATAGCACCACGTCCCGCATCACTCAAATGAGGTAGGACTCATAACAAATTTGGCTGGGATTGGGTCGTTGGGTCATTCCGCACCTTCGTAGAGAACAAGCCATCCGTGTGTGGATGGTTGACTACAGGGAGGCGGCAAGATGGACCTTGCGACCGAGGAATTGACGCTTTTTGGCAATTTGATCGGGCTGATCTACGAAGGCGCGACCGATCCCACGCTCTGGACCAAAAGCATCATGCCGGCCATGGCGTTGTACTTCCAGGTTCCGGATTGCGTTCTATTCACGCCCCTGCATGCTCCGCGCGATGGCGGCTACTTGTTCATGTATGGCGGGGCCCAGGAACAGTATGACCTTTATGCCAGCAAGTGCCAGGCGAGCGACGATGCCTTGACCAATGCGGCCGTCGAGAGAAATCTGGCCTTTGAAGGCAACGTGATTCTGGGTGATGAACTGCTTCCTCGTCAGCAGTGGCTGGAATCCAAACTCTTCACGGAATGCTATTCGAGCAATCCCAATCTGGCGCAAATGATGACAGCCGTTGTGTTCGGACTGGACTCAACGGCGTCCATGAGCTCGGCTTGTTCGTTCTTCCGCAGCGCGCTAGAGCCAAATTCAACGACGCAACCTACAAAGCCCGGTGGCGCTGCGCACCATTTGCGGCGATGCAGGGGCCAGACGCTGACATGGCTCGGAAACTGCTACGCTTTGCCTTTCGACACCCAGGACTCAGACGTGAAATCACTCCTGAAGACTCCATTCCTGTTGCCCTACTTGGGCGTGGCAACGAAAGCATGACGATACCGAGGACACCATGAAGACACTCAGCGGCCTGGATGCCTCTTTCCTCTACCTGGAATGCGCGGAAATGCCGATGCATGTGGGTTCGCTGCACCTGTACGAATTGCCCGCTGGCTTCCAGGGAAGCTTCCACCGGGCAGTGCAGCGTCATGTGGCAGCTCGCCTGCACCTGGCACCTCTTTTTCACCAACAGCTGGCCTCCATGCCCTTGAACGTCGGCCACCCGGCCTGGGTTCAGGCTGGGCAGGTGGACCTGGACTTGCATGTGTGCAAGGCGGCCAGCAAGAAACTCAGCAGGCACGAGGTCCAAGCGCATTGCGCGCAGTTGCACGGGCAATTGCTGGACCGCAGCCGCCCGCTGTGGGAATTTCATATCTTTGATCACGTGAGCGCGCCCAAAGGCAAGCGCTACGTCGCTTTCTATTCCAAGATTCACCACGCGGCGCTGGACGGCAAGGCCGGTACCGTGCTCGCAAACGCGCTGCTGGATCTGAGCGCCACGCCACGCGAAGTGCCGCCACCTGCGGCGAAATCAAGTGGCCGCCAGCGCAAGGAACTGAGTGCTGCCGCGATGGTCGGGCAGGTGCTGACGGGTTCGCTCTCGCAATACATGAAGCTGGCGCGCGGCCTACCCGCTGCGCTCAGTGCCGCCAGCAGTACGCTGCTGCAGCGCCTGCATCATGCACCCGACACGCGCCAAGCGGCACCGTTCTTCGCCCCGCTGACGCGCTTCAATGTGGCCGTCACACCCCAGCGCAGCTTTGCCACGGCCAGTTTGCCGTTTGCGCCCTGCCGCGCCATCGCCAAGGCCCTGGGCATATCGTTCAACGACCTGCTGCTGTGGCTTTGTTCGACAGCGCTGCGCCAGTACCTTTTGCAGTACGACAGCGTGCCCAAGAAGTCTCTGGTGGCGGCGATGCCGGTGAGTCTGCGCGAGGATCAAAACCTGGACCTCAACACCCAGGCCTCCATGACGCTGGTGCAATTGGGAACCCAATACGCCGATCCGCAAAAGCGCCTGCAGGCGATTCTCACATCCAGCGGCAAGGTCAAGGACGCGATGCTCAAGCTCAAAGGCATCTTGCCCACGGATTACCCCTCGCTCTTGGCGCCGTGGCTGGTGGGCGGCGTCAGCAAGGCGCTGTTCAAGACCTACAGCGCCACCGGCCTTTCGGCGCGGCTGCCGATGCCGTCGAATCTGGTCATCAGCAACGTGCCCGGGCCCCAAGTTCCGCTCTATCTGGCCGGAGCGCGAATGCTCACCTTTCATCCGATGTCGATCGTGATGCACGGCGTGGCGCTGAACATCACGGTGCAAACCTACGCCGGCAGCGTGGATTTCGGATTGATCGCCGACCAGCAGGCCGTTCCCAGCGAACATTTGCAACACATCGCTGACGCACTGGAACAGGCCTTTGCGCTGGCGCAGCAATTATTCCCCAACGCAGCGCCCAAACCCGATTCCACACCACCGGCTCCACGCGTCAAACCGACGCGCAAACGCAGCAGCGCCGTCACGACCGGGACGCAGGCCCAGGATTGACCTCGGGAAATGCGGTTATAAATCGCTCCATGTCATCCTTTACACAAAGCATCCCACGCCCGGCGCCAAGCGCCTGGCTGATGGCCTTGGAGTTGCGCGCGTTCTGGGAATTCGGCGCCGTGTTGCCGGCTTGGCCAATATTGCAGCGCGCGCCCATCGGGGACGGACACCCGGTGATCGTGTTCCCCGGACTCTCCGCCAGCGACGCTTCCACCGCACCGCTGCGGCATTACCTGGGCCAGCTCGGACACGACGTGTCCGGCTGGAACCAGGGCCACAATTTCGGACCGCGCCCGGGTGTGCTGGAAGACGCACGGCACCAGGTGGTGCAGGCTTTTCGGGCCAGCGGCAAGCGCCGCGTGAGCCTCATCGGCTGGAGCCTGGGTGGTATCTACGCGCGTGAATTGGCCAAGGCACTGCCCGACATGGTGCGCAGCGTCGTCACGCTGGGAACGCCTTTCGCTGGCGCGCCCGAAAGCACCAATGCCTGGCGTCTGTATGAACTCACCAGCGGGCGCGACATACGGCGTGAAGTGGATCACTACGACATGCCCGCGGCGCCACCTGTGCCCACCACCAGCCTGTACTCGCGCAGCGACGGCATCGTCGCCTGGCAAGGCAGCATCCAGGCGCCGTGTAAAGCGAACCCGGACACCGAAAACATCGAGGTGGTGGCGAGCCATCTGGGCATCGGCCTGAACCCCAGCGCCTGGTGGGCCCTGGCCGACCGACTGGCGCAACCATTGGGCCAGTGGAAGCCGTTTGCGCGCAAGGGTGGACTGCACGGACTCCTCTATCCCGACCCGCAGCGCTGACACCTGCCTTGATGCACTTGTGCTTCCTATGCCGATCGCCCCATGGGAACGATGCAGCGCACGTAGTGAGCCGAAATGACTGAACCCACCTGCGGAATACCCACGTAAAATCGAATTCAAATGTCGTCAAAAAAATCCCGAACAGCATCGCCCAACTGGAAGATCTTGTGGGTCTTTGCCATGACCTTGCTTGTCATGAGCATTTATGAATCGGGAAAGCAGTTTGCGTTTGGAGACAAGCTCTCGTTGTGGCAGTCGCATTTGATGACAATCCTGTTCACTTCAGTGCTCTCAGCCGTGATTTCATGGGTGTTTTGGAGAAGACTTGAACTCATCCTGTTGCATCGAAAGAGCATTGAAGTACGTGAGGAGAGGGCACGCACACATCAGGCCACGATGTTCGCGGCGCACCATTATTTGAACAATGCGTTGAACCAGCTGCAACTCGTCCAAGTCGAACTTGAGGATGCCGGCACGGTCGATCCGCAGACGATCAAGCTGCTTGGCGAGACCATCAAGAAATCGAGCCACGAACTGCGTGAACTCGAGCACATAGACGACGCCACCCGGGAAAACATATCGAGGTTCATCCGCGATCGTCTGCAGTGACGGTCGCGCCGCGGCTGCACCTGGAGGTCATACTTTTTCTGTCGTCTCCCGCGGGCGAAGAACTTGCGGAACTCGACTTGACGGGTCAGTCTTCCTTCATGTCTGCAGCCTTGGCGATGGGCCCCAAACGCGCTTTTTCGGCGGTCAGAAACTTGACAAATTCGGCCCGAGTTCCGCCCACCGGATCGATGCCCTGCGGAATCAGGCGCGCGCGCAGTTCGGTTGACTTGAGTGCAGCATCCACGGCCCGGTTCAGCTTGTCCAAAATGGCCTCGGGCGTGCCGCGGGGCGCGAAGATGCCGGACCAATGCCCGATCAACACACCGGGATAGCCTTGCTCGGTCGCTGTCGGCAGGTCAGGCAGCACGGCAATGCGCCGGCTCCAGGTGGAGGCGATGGCGCGCAGTTTGCCGCCCTGGACCTGCGGCAACACCACCACGCTGGCCTCCGAGGTGACATCGACCTGCTTGCCCATCACGGCCACCATGCCCTCCGAGCCGCTCTTGTAGGGAATGATGTGAAGCCTGGCGCCGGACTTGAGCTTGAGCATCTCGGCCACAAAGTGCGGCGTGCTGCCCGTGCCAGCGGTGGAAAAATTCAGCCCTGGACCCGCCTTGGACGCCGCGATCAACCCCTTCAAGTCCGTGATCGGCGAGTCTGCAGGCACCACGATGATGGACGGACTCACCGACATCATGGCCACCGGTACCAGATCCTCCTCCCTGTAGGGCATTCGGGTCTTGATCATGGCATTGGTCACGACCCCACCTGCGGGCGTGAGAAAGGTATAGCCGTCGGGTGCTGCCTTGGCGACAAAGTCCGCACCCAACACGGAACCCGCGCCGGGTTTGTTCTCCACCAGGATGGTCTGCCCCAATTGCTTCGATACCGCCTCGGCCACGGCGCGCGCCACCAAATCGTTGGCACCGCCCGGACCAAACGGCACCACAAATCTGATCGGTCTGGAAGGCCAGGTATCGGCCTGCGCGGACAGCGCCAGAAAGCCCAGCAGCAGCACGGCGATACAACGCGACAAGTGGTGTTTCAGATTCACGGCTCGAACTCCTGTTGTGGTTTGACGAGAACTCTAACTGATGCCAGGACAAGGCGCGCAGCGGCCTCGTTCGCCACGCCTCCCGCCGCAGCGCGAACCCTGCGCTCCTGGCTCAGTCTCCTCCTCCGCCGCAACCTCCGCCATCACCGCCGCCATCACCGCCGCCAGCGCCCGCATCGCCACCCCCGGCGTCTGAAGCTTCAGCTCCACCAAAATGATCGGCATCACCACTGAATGAAGCCTCGGAAAAGTCAGTTCCGCTATAGCTCCCAGCACCATCGCTACCGGCTTCACCCTCGCGCTGACGGTGGTTGAAACCGGTCACATAGTGAAAGCCGTTTTCGATCTTCAATTTGGCGTCCAGCGCAAACAGCAACGGCAAACGCGTGGGCGTCTTGGGCGCGATGGCCTCGTCCTTGCAGGCCCAGTACCAGGCGCGGCGCAAACCGTCGTTGCTGCGGGCCTCGTCGCCCAAGGCTTGCGCCGGCGTGTGATGCAGGAACCAGCCCAGCGTCAGGCTGCACCAGTCCTGATAGGCCCTGGTATGCAGGATGAACTCGTGCCACATGGCATCCACCACGCGCGACGGCATGGCGACAAATTGCTTGTTGCTGCGCAGGCAGGCCAGAAAGAACTGGCGCAGTCCACGTTCCACCAGATCGCAATCCTTGGCGCTCAGGTGCGGATAGGAAGCACGCAATTTGCGTTTGAGAAACAGCGGCAGCGCGGCCTCGCGCAACTGACGCTCGCGCTGCCAGCGACACCCTAGCTTCAGCAACAGCAAGGCGGCCGTTGCCGATGCGATGACCCAGACCCCCTGCGCGCGAAAAGCCGCATGCGTAAGCCACGGCAGCGACCACGTCAGCACCGACACCACCACCACGGCATACCCCAGTGACGACTCGTGGCGCAGTACAAAGTATTTCCAGTTCCGCATCAATTTCCCCGTTAAGTGGCTCGAAAATTTGAACCCAAACCTGCTCCGTGATGCCGTCAATGGATGTCAGTACGTGATTCGAAACTTGCTGCCGCGAAAGTTCAAGACCGCGCCGTGGGAGCGGATTTCTTCCACGCTCAAGTCGGGTGTGAGCATGCCGCCTTGTCTGAGCACCTGGCCATTCACCAGCAGCATGCGTTGCGCCGCGTAGTCCGAGTCCACCGCGCCGGTGATGGTAAGCGCGGGGATCTGCCGACGAAGCTCATCGGAAAGTTCGTTCAAATGGGGAACAACAACGACCGCTGCGCGCTCTGTTTGCGGCACCAGTTCCGGTGCCCGAGGTGCGACCGCGCTTGGCTGTGCTGCCGTGAGTGCGGGTCTGACTTGAGGCTTGGGTGGCACCGGCACATTCACCGCATCGACAGCCAACGGCACAGGCTTTGGCGTGGCGACTGGCACCGCGTCCGCAACCGCGGCTGGTGTCATCGGCGTGGCGGGCGCAGCAGGTGCAACGGGTGCAGCCGCAAAGACCACGAGCGCACGGTTGTCAACCTTGGGCGACGGCCAGGCCCACCAGCTCAAACCGCCCAGACACAGGATCAGGAACCCGGCGAGCCAGGGCCACAGGGCGCGGTGCCGACTCGGCGCCCGCTGCGTCATCGCGGTGGTTAGCTGCTGCGTGTGCAGGCCGGGCACGGCACCGCGTTCGCGCTCGGTTTCGGCTCGTTGGAGTGCATCGAGGATATAGGACATGGCTTAAGGCAAGTCGGTTTGCAGGCGTGGCTCGGTTGCGCCGGTGGCTGCGTCGAGCTGCATCAGCGTCATGGGGCCAGGTTGTCCGTCGGCCTTGAGACCCTGGGCGCGCTGAAAGGCACGCACGCGCGCCTTCAGTGCCGCGTCCAGCACGGGCCGCACGGCGCCCTCGACCACCGCAGTCGTTCCATCCAAACGATCCAACTGACGCGCCAAACCTTCGATCGCGGGTCCCGAACTGCCATCGCGCAGCTCGCCCGCATAGTACGGCGGCGCGCGCCAGTAGGTGGCGAAGTCGCCGCGCCATAAGCGTCCCAGCGCCACCAGTCTCACTCGATGCAGGCTCTTGCCTACCTGCAGCGTGGCAGTTTGAGCACCCACACCCACCAACACTGCGTAGACGGGCGCAGCTTTGCCCTGTTGCAGCGTCAGTATGCCCGGGCGCCCGAGTTGGCGCAGCAGGGGCACCGTGAGGGTACTGTTGCGGTAGCAAAGCAGTTGCTGTGCCGTGGCGCCTTGACAGGGGTCGTCGTCATTGACGCTGAGCTTCCAGATGGTCGCCAATTCGTGCCAGGCGGCGTGGATGTCGGTGGGCAATTGCTCCAGCATTGCGTCCAACTCCTCCACCGGGCGCGCCTCGGGCAGTGCAAGTGCTGCCGGTGCTGGCGCCGGTGCGCGCGGGGCTGGCGCTGGTGCCACAAGCGCCAACTGCGCCTTGGGCTCAGGAGCGCGCAGCAGCACCGCGGCCAGCGCGGCACCCGCCAGCACCACGACAACACCCAGCGCGACCGCGATCGTGCGCCAGCGGGCGTTCGTGGCACGGGTGCTTTTCGCTCCGAACACCTCCAACGCCGCCTTGTCCACCACCTTGCGGTCCACGCGCTGCAAGCCGTTGGCCCAGGCGCCCAGCAGGGCGCGGCCGCACAGCAGATTGATACGGCGTGGCACGCCGCGCGTCAGACGCTGGATCAGCTGCAGCGCTGGTCGATCAAACGGCAACGCACCGCGGTGCCCGGCCACGGCCAGACGGTGCCGGATGTACTGAGTGCTCTCGCCCTTGCTCAAAGCACCCAGGTGAAAGCGCGCAATCACGCGCTGCGCCAGCTGCTCCAGCTCGGGGCGCTCCAACATCTCGCGCAATTCGGGCTGACCGATAAGCACGATCTGCAGCAGCTTGCGCTCGTTGGTTTCCAGATTCGTCAACAGACGCAATTGCTCCAGCACCTCCGGCGCCAGGTTCTGTGCCTCGTCGATGATGAGCACGCTGCTGTGGCCCGCGGCATGACTGCGCAGCAGGAACAGGTTCAGCGCGTCGATGTAGTCCTTGGCCGTGGCCGGCTTCGTTGCCTCTGGCGCCAGCGCGACGCGGAACTCCTCGCAGATGGACCGCAGCAGCTCGATCACGCTGAGCTTGGGGTTGAAGATATAGGCCACATGGCAACCCGTGGGAATCTGCTCCAGAAAGCAGCGGCAGATGGTGGTCTTTCCGGTGCCGATGTCGCCCGTGAGCAGCACAAAACCGCCGCCCGTGCCACCGCTGGTGCCGCGTCCGGAAACGCCGTAGAGCAGGTGCGCCAGCGCCTCCCGATGGCGCTCGCTCATGAACAGGTAGCGCGGATCCGGCGCGATCGAGAAGGGGTCCTGGCTCAGGCCAAAATGTTGCGCGTACATGGGATTCAGACCACCACCGGCTCGGGTTCGAGCCGGATGCCAAAACGTTCGTACACGCTGGTCTGGATGGCACGGGCCAGCGTCATCACTTCGCCGCCGGTGGCGCAGTCTGCCGGATTCGAGCTGCCGGTGCCGCGATTCACCAGCACCAGCGCCTGCTTTTCGTATACGCCGGCGTTGCCTATGGTCTTTCCCTTCCAGCCGCAGGCGTCGATGAGCCAGCCCGCTGCCAGCTTGACCGTGCCGTCGACCATCCGGTAGTGCACGATTTTCGGGTCGCGCGCAATGATGTCGTCACATTGCTCCTGCGACACCGTGGGGTTCTTGAAGAAGCTGCCGACGTTGCCGATCACTTTCGGATCCGGCAGCTTGGCACGCCGCACGGCGCAGACCCACTCAAATATCTGGTGCGCGCTCGGTTCCTTGATACCGCTGTCGGCGCGCTTTTTCTCCAGATCGGCATAGCCCAGCACCGGTTTCCAGGCCTTGGGCAGTGCCAGGCGCACGCGCAGAATCAACGCCCTGCCCGCCAGCCCAAAGCCCTGGGTCTGGGCTGAATCGGCAACACCGGGCGCGGCATGCTTGAACACCGAATCCCGGTAGCCAAAACCGCATTGCGCCGCGTCCAGCGTGAATTCGCGTCCGGTGCCCAGGTCCACTGCGTCCAGCGAGTCGAACCGGTCCTGCAATTCCACGCCGTAGGCACCGATGTTCTGCACCGGAGCCGCTCCCATCGTTCCCGGAATCAACGCCATGTTCTCCAGACCGGGAAAGCCCTGCTCCAGGGTCCAAGTGACAAAATCGTGCCAATTCTCGCCGGCACCGGCCTGCACGATCCAGGCCCTGGGCGTTTCCTCAACCAAGGCGCGGCCCATGATCTCCACCTTGAGCACCGGGACCTTCACGTCGCCGGTCAGCACGATGTTGCTTCCCCCTCCCAGAACGAGGTGGTCTTCCGAGCGGGACTGCTCAATCCAGGCGCGAACGTCGTCCAGGCTGCGCAGGCGCACCAGCGTGTGCGCCTTGGCTGCTATGCCAAAAGTGTTGAAGGGCTGAAGGGGGACGTTTTTCTCGACTAACATGGCGGGATTGTCGCATTGCGAGCCGGCTCATTGGCCCGCGACGC
The DNA here is from genome assembly GCA_903909815.1 of uncultured beta proteobacterium. GTDB lineage: Bacteria > Pseudomonadota > Gammaproteobacteria > Burkholderiales > Burkholderiaceae_C > CAIKVZ01. The sequence continues at coordinate 59,047 of CAIVXG010000198.1, forward strand.
ATGTCCAGAACCCTTAGTCAATGGAACAAAAGTCATGCCTACATTCGATACGGTTTGCGAAGCCAACCTGGTGGAAGTGAAGAACGCGGTGGAAAACACCACCAAGGAGATTGCCACGCGCTTTGATTTCAAGGGCACGGCGGCGGCGATCGAACTCAAGGACAAGGAAATCACCCTCATCGGAGACGCCGAATTCCAGCTCACGCAGATCGAAGATGTGCTGCGCAACAAGCTCACCAAGCGCAGCGTGGACGTGCGCTTTTTGGACATCGGCGAGGTGCAGAAAATGGGCGGGGACAAGGTCAAGGTGGTGATCAAGGTGCGCAACGGCATCGAAACCGAACTATCCAAGAAGATCCAGCGCCTGATCAAGGACAGCAAACTCAAGGTCCAGGCCTCGATCCAGGGCGACGCCGTGCGCGTCAACGGCGCCAAGCGCGATGACTTGCAAGCGGCAATGGCGCTGATCCGCAAAGACATCACCGACGTGCCGCTGAGCTTCAACAACTTCCGCGACTGATACTCCCGCGCCAAGCCTGATGCACCCCTTACACCGTCGCGTTGCCATACGCATTGCCAGCGTATCACTGCTGCTGGCGGTAATGGCCGGCCCTTTGGCCTGGATGGTGGCGCGTGAGCAAGCCGAGGAAGGCATCGTCTCCTCGGCCATGGAGGAATCACGTCGCGTTTTGCACCGGCAAGAGGCCGCGCCTGTAGAACGGTCCGGCGCCGAGGTAACAGCTCAGCAGGACGCTGCCGCATTGGTGGGAGGCCTGTTTGAAATCGCAGAAATTTATCAGTCAGATGGCACGCGGCTGGCCGAGGCCATGACGCCCTTGGGTCAGATCCTCGAAAAGGACATTCCGCACCACAACAAACCCGACTATCTGACCTCGTTTTACGAGAATCAGCCTTTGTCCCAGGATCGCTGGGCCTTGCGCGTGTTCGTTCCGCTGCGTGACGCTCAGCGCATCACGGGGTACTTTGAGGGCGTGCGCCTGATTCCATCCTGGCAGCGTGAGCAGATCATTTCCAGCGCCTTGAGCGCGGCACTAATGGTGGTACTGGCGTCCTTGGTGTGCGGTGGCGTGCTCTATCCGATCGTGATTCGGCTTGTGGCTGACAATGAGCGCAAGGCGCAGGAGGTGCTGGAGTCGCACATCTCGATGATGGAAGCCTTGGGCCGTGCCATTGCCAAAAGAGACTCCGACACGGGCGCGCACAACTACCGCGTCGCCTGGATCTCGGCCACGCTGGGCGAGGCCATGGGTTTGGTGGGCAACAAGATGCAGGAACTCATTGCGGGAAGCTTCTTGCACGACGCGGGCAAAATCGGCATCTCCGACGCGATCCTGCTCAAGCCAGGAAAACTCACACCCGAGGAGATGGACGTGATGCGCACCCATGTTGCCATGGGAGAGGAAATTGTCACGGGCGCGGGTTGGCTCGCCGGCGGCAAGGAGGTGGTGGCATGCCATCACGAAAAATGGGACGGGTCGGGCTACCCCCGCCAACTGGCGGGGGAGGCGATCCCGCTGGTGGCGCGCATCTTTGCCATCGCCGACGTGTTCGACGCCCTGTGTTCCAAGCGCCCTTACAAGGAGCCCTTTCCGGTGGAACTGGCGATGGAAATCCTGCACCAGAGTTCAGGCAGCCACTTCGATCCCAAGCTGATCAAGGTATTTGCCGGCCTGTCCAAGAGCGTCCACGCCACGGCCATGAACGCCAATGAGGATGAAGCCCGCGCACTGATGGGCGGCATGGTGCACAAGCACTTTCGCACTTGAACCTATTTCTTCGCGCCCAGCTTGGATTCCTGACCCTTGGCCAGCCGCTGAATGTTCTCACGATGGCGCCAGATCAGCAGCGCGCTCATCACCAGCACGGTCATGGCAATCCAACGGTCGGGGCTGCCCAGCAACCGATCCCCCAGAACGTAATAGGCCGGCGCCGACAAGGCGGCTGTCAGGGCCGCGAGCGACGAATAGCGAAATACGACTGCCATGAAAAGCCAGGTCAGCAGCACCGCCAGGCCCAGCCAGGCATGGATGCCGAGCAACACGCCGGCGGCAGTGGCCACCCCCTTGCCGCCCTTGAAGCCGAAGAACACCGGGTACAGATGGCCGAGGAAGGCCGCCAGGCCCACCAGCGCCACCGTTCCCGCGCCCAGTCCATAGGCACTGCCCCAAAAGACCACCAGCGCCACCGGCAACCAGCCCTTGACGCCGTCGAGCAGCAGCGTCAGTATCGCTGCGGCCTTGCTGCCGGAACGCAGCACATTGGTGGCGCCGGGATTCTTGCTGCCATAGGAACGCGGGTCATTGAGTCCCATCACGCGGCTCACGATCACAGCAAAGGAAAGCGAGCCCAGCAGGTAAGCCAGCACCGCCGCCAGCAGCGGCAACACGACATTGTTTGTATCCAAGAGAGTCTCCAAAGAAGGCGTCATTCTGCCAGCGAGCGCGCCGCAGCGAACTCAAACCCGGTTTCACAAAGGCAAAGCGCATTGCACCGGCTTGGCGTTGAGCAGGGCGACGCACACATTGGGGTCGAGCCCGACCAGGAAACCGCGCTGTCCGCCGTTGATCAGGATCTGCGGCAGGGACAGGATGCTCTCTTCGATGTACACCGGCATCTGGCGGCGCGTGGCAAAGGGCGAGGTCCCACCCACGAGATAGCCGCTGTGCCGGTTCGCAACCTCCGGCTGGCATGGCTCTACCGACTTGGCGCCGATCTGACGCGCCAGGTTCTTGGTCGATACCTTGCGGTTGCCGTGCATCAGCACCACCAGCGGCTTGGCGTCCTGGTCCTGCATGATCAGGGTCTTGACCACGGCAAAGGGATCAAAGCCCAGCACCTGCGCGCTGTGGGTGGCGCCGCCATGCTCCAGGTAGTCATAGGGGTGCTCCGAGTACGCCACCTGATGCGAGCGCAGGAGCTCGATCGCAGGTGTCTCGGAAACGTGGACTTTTTTTCGCATGGGGAATGTTGCGCTCAGGTGTGCCGGCGCAGTGCAAGTACGATCGCCTATTTTCACCGATGCGGCGGGCGTTCACGTGCGGGTGTCGGGCCTGCATCCCATTCACAAGGAAGCCATGCGTCATTTGCTTTTCATGCTGTTGCTGCTCGGTGGACTGGCCCGTTCCGAAGCCCTGTTGATCAACACCGGGCAGCGCCAAAGCGTGTCGCTCAACGGCGCGTGGGCCACGATCGTCGACCCCTACGAGACCGGCTATTTCAACTACCGGCACGAACCCTACGACCAGGAAAAGGAACCCTCGACCTCCGCCTTCTTCATGAACCACCACGCCCGCGACAAGTCGGAACTGGTGGAATACGACTTCGATAAATCACCCGCATTGAACGTTCCCGGCGACTGGAACACGCAGCGCGAAAGCCTTTTCTACTACGAAGGAACGGTGTGGTTCAAGCGCAGTTTTGACGACATCAGAAAGGATAGGAAAAGCCGATTGTTCGTGTATTTCGGTGCCGTCAATTACCAGGCCGAGGTCTACCTCAACGGCCACAAACTGGGTACGCACGAAGGCGGCTTCACGCCCTTCAATTTCGAAGTCACCACCCTGCTCCGCCCCAGGGACAATTTCCTGGTGCTGAAGGTGGACAACAAGCGTTTCGCGCAGGCCGTGCCGACCGTGAACACCGACTGGTGGAACTACGGCGGCATCACGCGCGATGTGGCGCTGATCGAGGAGCCCCGGACCTTGATACAGGACTACCAGATCCAGTTGAAGAAGAACGCAGCTCAAACGATCTCCGGCTTCGTGCAACTAGACGGCGCCACCGACGGCGAGGCGGTGCAGATCGAAATTCCGGAACTGGGTCTGGTGCAGCCGCTCACCACGCAAAAGGGCTATGCCACGTTTGAAATTTCAGCGAAAAATATTCAGCACTGGTCGCCCGAAGTGCCCAAGCTGTATCAGGTCTTCGTGCAAACGAGATACCAGCGCCTGCGCGACGACATCGGCTTCAGAACCATTGCCACCGACGGCCCCAACATCCTGCTCAACGGAAAATCGGTCTATCTGCGCGGCATCAGCATCCACGAAGAAAACCCGCTGCGTGGCGCGCGCGCTTTCAGCGAAGCCGATGCGCTGCAAGCACTGACCTGGGCCAAGGAACTGGGGTGCAACTACGTGCGACTCGCACACTATCCGCATAACGAGCACATGTTGCGCCTGGCGGACAGGCTGGGACTGCTGGTGTGGGAAGAGATTCCGGTCTACTGGACAGTGGACTTCGCCAACGTCGCCACGCTGAAGAATGCGAGGCAGCAACTGGTTGAGGCCATCAGCCGCGACCGCAACCGCGCCGCCATCATTGTCTGGTCAATGGCCAATGAGACGCCTCCATCGCCGGCGCGCAACGCCTTCCTGAACAGCCTGATGGAGCAGGCCCGTGAGCTGGACTCGACGCGCCTGCTGAGCGCCGCGCTGCAGCACCACGCCAACGGCACAGACGCGATGACGCAGGTGCTGGACGACAGCATCGGCGCGCAACTGGACATCATCGGCGTGAACGAATACATCGGCTGGTACGGCGGAACGCCCCAGGATGCGGCCCACTCGCGGTGGCTTGTTCCCTTCAACAAGCCGTTGGTGGTGTCGGAATTTGGCGCCGGCGCGGTCGCGGGACGGCACGGCAGCCGCGATGAACGCTGGACCGAGGAGTACCAGGAATACCTGTACCAGCAGACCCTGCTGATGCTGGAATCCATGCCGAATCTGCGCGGCGTCAGTCCCTGGATTCTGGCCGACTTTCGTTCGCCAAAAAGGCTGCTTCCCGGCGTTCAGGACGGCTGGAACCGCAAGGGCTTGATCTCAAACAGCGGCGTAAAGAAGAAGGCCTTCTTCACGCTGCGCGGGTTCTATGAAAAGAAGGAGCTGGAATACCGCTAGCCCGCGTCGTTGCTCCTTGCGGAGTTCATTGCACCGCTGTGCGCAGCGGTATCGTCATTGCGAGCGTAGCGCGGCAATCCATGGTGGGGAGCCGCGCCAGAAATCATGGATTGCCGCGTCGCTTAGCCCCTCGCAATGACGAGCAAAATGCTGCTGCAACCGAGCTAAACCGCCGGGTCGCGAATGTCCCAGCGCACCGCGTCGATCGCAGCCAGCAGTTCAGGCGATAGCGTCAGCCCCACGGCATCCAGGTTCTCGTCGAGCTGCGCCAGCGTGGTCACACCGATGATGCTGCTGGCCACCTGCCATTTGCTCTGGCAAAAAGCCAGCGCCATTTGCGTGGGCGTGAGGCCGTGCTCGCGCGCCAGGCCGTTGTAGCGCTTGGCCGCAGCCAGCGAGGCCGGACGGCCCCAGCGCTGCTTCTTCATGGATTCAAACAGGCTCATGCGGCCCTTGGCAGCATCGGCGGCTTCCAGACCCGCTGCGTCGTACTTGCCGGTGAGCAGGCCAAAGCCCAGGGGCGAATAGGCCAGCAAGGACACACCCAGCCGGTGCATGGTTTCGTCCAGGCCGTTCTCTACCGAACGGTTGATCAGGCAATAGGGGTTTTGGACGGTGGCAACGCGCGGCAATCCGTGCTGCTCTGCCAGGCGTACGAACTCGTGCACTCCATAGGGCGACTCGTTGGACAGGCCAATGGCGCGCACCTTGCCCGCTTTGACCAGAACCGCAAGCGCTTCCAGCTGCGCGTGCATGGAGGTCACTTCCTGGTCCTTGGCCGGATCGAAATACAGGCCGCCAAAGCTGGGCACATTGCGTGCCGGCCAGTGGATCTGGTACAGATCGATCACGTCCGTCTGCAGGCGTTTCAAGGATGCTTCGCAGGCCGACGTGATGTCCTGAGTTGTGAGGTCAGTGCTGCCGTTGCGGATCCAGTTCATGCCACGGGCCGGCCCCGCGACCTTGGTCGCGAGAACCAGCTTTTGCCGCGCCTGCGGGCGCTTGGCAAACCAGTTGCCGATGATGGTCTCGGTGGCGCCGTAGGTCTGCGCGCGCGCCGGTACCGAATAAATCCTGCGGTGTCGATGAAGTTCACGCCGCGCTCCAGCGAGCGGTCCAGGATGGCGTGGGCAGCGGCCTCGTCCACCTGTTCACCAAAAGTCATGGTGCCCAGGCAGAAGGAGGTGACTTGCAGGTCGGTTTTTCCAAGGGTGATGGTTTTCATGGGGTCCGAGTATGCTTCATCCGTCGTCAGGATGTTCCAAGGCTGGCGGGAGACACTTGGACTCAAATGGAGAATGAAATGAACACGATTTACGACCAGGACCTGAACAAGACAGCGGCCAACTTCGTCGCGCTCTCGCCTGTGAGCTTTGTGGAGCGCAGCGCCGAGGTATTTGGCGACCTTCCTTCCGTCGTCCACGGCGCACGCCGCTACACCTGGGCCCAGACGCGAGAGCGCTCGGCTCGCCTGGCGGCGGCGCTGCAGGCGCTGGGTGTGGTGCGCGGCAGCACCGTGAGCGTGATGCTGCACAACACGCCCGAGATGGTGGAGGTGCATTACGCCGTCCCCGCACTCAATGCCGTGCTCAACACGCTCAACACCCGACTGGACGCGCCGCTGCTGGCCTGGCAGATGAACCACTGCGAGACCCAGGTGCTGATCACCGACCGAGAGTTCGCGCCCACCGTGGCACAGGCGCTGACGCTGCTGCGCCAGGAACACGGACGTGACCTGATCGTGATCGACGTCAGCGACAGCGAGTACCGCGGCGAAGGCGAGCTGCTGGGATCATCCGAGTACGAGGCGCTGCTAGCAGCGCACCAGCCCGTGGCACAGCTGCAGGGACCGGCAGACGAATGGGACGCGATCGCCGTGAGCTACACCTCGGGCACGACCGGCGACCCCAAGGGCGTGGTCACGCACCACCGCGGAGCCTACCTGAACGCCGTGTGCAACGCCGCCACCTGGACCATGCCGCACTTCCCGGTCTACCTGTGGACGCTGCCGATGTTCCACTGCAATGGCTGGTGCTTTCCCTGGACCGTGGCGATGTTGGGCGGCACCCACGTGTGCCTGCGCCGGGTCGACGCCCAGTCCATTCTGCACGCCATCACCACGCACAAGGTGGACCACTATTGCGCTGCCCCGATCGTGCACAGCCTGCTGATCGTGGCGCCAGCCTCGCTGCGCGAAGGCATCCAACACAAGGTGCGCGCCATGGTGGCGGGCGCAGCGCCTCCGGCCTCTATGATCGAGGGCATGGCGCGCATCGGTTTCGACATCACCCACGTCTACGGCCTGACCGAGGTCTATGGACCGGCCGCCGTGGCAGTGAAACGCGAAACCTGGGCCGCTCAGGACCTGTCGGAGCAGACGCGGCTGAACGGGCGCCAGGGCGTGCGCTACCCGTTGCAGGAAGCGATGACGGTGCGCGGCGCCGACGACATGATCGAGACGCCGGCCGACGGCCAGACCATGGGCGAGATCATGTTCCGCGGCAACATCGTGATGAAGGGCTACCTGAAGAACCCGGCGTCCACCGCCAAAGCCTTTGAGGGTGGATGGTTCCACACCGGCGACCTGGCCGTGATGGAGTCGGACCGCTATGTCAAGATCAAGGACCGCAGCAAGGACGTGATCATCTCGGGCGGCGAGAACATCAGCTCACTCGAAGTCGAGGACGCCCTGTACCGGCACCCGGACGTGGTGGCCTGCGCGGTCGTGGCCAAGCCCGACCCCAAGTGGGGCGAAACGCCGCTGGCCTTTGTGGAGCTGAGGGCCGGTGCGACGGTGACCGCGCCCGAGCTGGTGGCCCACTGCAAGACGCTGCTGGCGGGCTACAAGCTGCCGCGCGACATCCGCTTCGAGCCGATCCCAAAGACATCCACGGGCAAGATCCAAAAGTTCGTGCTGCGCGAGCGCGCCAAGTCGACCAGCGCGCTGGATTGAAGCAACCACCACTTTGAACCGAAGGTCATACCATGAGCACCCAAGAAGCCGTCCTTGTCTCGACCCGCGATGCACGCGGCGTAGTCACCCTCACGCTCAACCGCCCGGCCCAATTCAATGCTTTGTCCGAGGCGCTGATGACCGAACTGCAGCGTGCGCTCGACGCGATCGCAGGGGACCGGTCCGTATGCGTCGTCGTGCTGGCGGCCTCAGGCAAGGCGTTTTGTGCCGGTCACGATCTGAAAGAGATGCGCGCCACGCCCTCGACAGATTACTACCAGAGGCTGTTCCAGCAATGCGCCAGGCTGATGCTGTCACTGCAACAGCTACCGGTGCCGGTGATCGCGCGCGTCCACGGGACCGCTACCGCAGCGGGCTGCCAGTTGGTCGCGACTTGCGACCTCGCTGTGGCCGCCAGCAACGCCCGGTTCGCCGTCAGCGGCGTCAATCTGGGCTTGTTCTGCTCCACGCCGGCCGTGGCGCTGTCGCGCAACCTCGGGCGCAAGGCGGCGTTTGAAATGCTGGTCACGGGCGACTTCATCAATGCCGATCAGGCCTTGAACGAGGGCCTGATCAACCGCGTGGTCGCGTCCGAGGCGCTGGACGCCGAAGTGGAACGTCTGGTGGCCAGCATCGTGGCCAAGCCGCGCGTCGCGGTGGCGCTGGGCAAGGCGCTGTTCTACCGGCAGCTGGAGACCGGCATCGCCGCCGCCTATGCCGACGCCGCCCAGACCATGGCCTGCAACATGATGGACGAGTCCGCGCTCGAAGGCGTGCAGGCCTTTATCGAGAAGCGCCCCCCGCACTGGCGCTGATGAACTGATCGTCATTGCGAACTGCCTGTTTCGGACGGCGAAACTGCATACATGCCATGAACCCCGGATTCGTGATTGCGACTGCCGTGTCGCTGCGCTCCTCGCAATGACGGAAATGCCCCGTCGCCGCTTCGCTAAATCGCCGCTCTGGCCTCTTCCTGCAACCGCAACACGCGCCGCTGCACCTTGCCGGTGGTGGTCATCGGCAAGACTTCGATGAATTCGATTTCTTTCGGGTATTCATAGGGGGCGAGAAGGCCTTTCACGTGCGCCTGAAGTTGTGCCACGAGCGCCGCATCCCACTGCGCCGTGGCGTGCGACGAGGCTTGGCGCTGCTGCGCAAATTCAGTTGCCAGCACAACATAGGCCTTGACCAGCGCGCCGCGCTCGCGGTCCGGCTTGGGCACGACGGCGGCATTCGCCACGGCCGGGTGTTTGACCAGACAGTTCTCGATTTCACTGGGGCCGATGCGGTAGCCTGCGGCCTTGAACATGTCGTCGGAGCGACCTTGGTACCAGAGGTAGCCCTCGGCATCGCGCGTTGCCATGTCGCCGGTGCGGCACCAATCGCCGGTGAACTTGGCCTGGGTGGCCCCGGCGTTCTTCCAGTAGCCCAGAAAGAAGATTGGATCGGGGTCGCCATGCACGTCAAAGCGGTTCAGAGCCACGTCTCCAGCCACGCCCACCTCGCACTCCTGACCCGCATCGTCGATCACCGCCACGCGGTGCCCGGGATAGGGCCGGCCCATGCTACCGCCCTTTGCAGGCCACATGCGCGAGCAATTGCCCACGATGTAGTTGATCTCGGTCTGTCCGAACATCTCGTTCACCGTCACGCCCAACTGTTGCTGAGAATAGGCAAAAACGGCGTCCCCCACGGCTTCACCGGCGCTCATGATGGCCCGCAGCTTGAGCTTGAACTGTTTTGCAGGCACAGGGTAGGCCTTCATCATCGCCTTGAGTGCCGTCGGGAACAGGAAGGTGTGCGTGACACTGTGCTGCTGCAGGATGTCAAACGCCGCGTCGGCGCTGAAGCGCCCCGAATAAGCGACGATCGGTCGGCCGAAATACAAGCTTGGCAGCAGCGCGTCCATCAGACCGCCGGTCCAGGTCCAGTCCGCAGGTGACCAAAAGACGCTGGGTACTTCTGAAATCAGCTGACCGCGTGGCGGGTAGGGATCGAATCCGAACCAGTTCTGACTGCAGACGAAGCCACTCAGGTTGCCAATCAGTGCGCGGTGCGGAATCAGCGCGCCCTTGGGGTTGCCGGTGGTGCCGCTGGTATAGATCAGGACCGCGGCGTCGTTCGCGTGCGTGTCCACCGCGGCAAAGCTGGGAGGCTGGGTTGCCAGCAGGTCGGCATAGTCCAGGCCGACTGGCAGGCCACGGGCGCCCAGGCCGATGACATGTCGCAACAGCGGGAAATCACCCCGCGCAGCCGTCAGCGTCGCCACGTTGGAGGCTTCACACAAGGCCAATACGGCTTCGCTGTCCTGCAGCCGAAAAGCCAACGCTTCGGGCCCGAACAGCGTGGACAGCGGCATCGCCACCGCCCCCATCTGCAGCACCGCCATATACGCCACTGCCGCCTCGAAGCGCTGCGGCAGCACGATCGCGACGCGGTCGCCACGCTGCACGCCCAGCGCCTGCAAGGCGTTGGATAGACGGTTCGCCTGCTGTTGCAGTTGCGCGTAGCTGTGCTTGCCGGGCGGCTCTGAGGTCGAATGGGTGCACACCGCAATGCGCTGATTGGCATCGGGCAACTCGGCCCAGCGCGCGCAGCAGACCTGGGCGATATTGAATCTGGCCGGCACTTGCCAGCAAAACTGCGCATGCAACTCGGCGTATCTGTCAGGCGCGATTGAAATCGAGGGAAGCGCCATCCTCAGGCCAGGGCGCTCAACGGCTGAACGAGATCGACAAGCCCGCCCCCCAACGCGGCGAACTGTCGGTGAGGCCATGCCCCAGACTCGTGCTCAGACGCAGACCCGGCGTGAACTGGTAACCGTAGCTCAGACCCAGGGTGCGCGCCGCTGGCGCCTCGGGCAGGAGATTGGGCTCAACGCGGTAGCTCAGGCCCAGGCTGCTGGCTGGCGAAAAGTTCCAGGCTGCGCCGACCCCCGAAATCGGCAACGTGGCGCTTGTCAAAACCTGGGGCAGGATCAGGTTGAAGCTCCAGTCCCTGGAGTCAATACGCAGGCCCAAATTTTGACGTTGCACGCTCGCGTCCAAGCCCGCACCCAACTTGGCACTGCCTGGCTCGGTGAACACCTGCAGGCTGATGGGCGCCGCGGTGTCAGCCGGCTGCGCTGCCACTGCGGTGCAGGCGAGAACCAGAAAAAACGCTACGAGCTTGTAGTTCATAGGAACCCCCACTTTCCAAGGGAAAGGATCACGACCGGGTTCATTGTGCACAAAAGGCGCTGATCGGGCAAGCGACTTAGGCGCTGAAAAAGGGTGTTCTTCATCAGCTTTTAGCAGTCGTTCGTGTGACTGCCACGAGCCGACGCCACACGTATCATGACCGCCATGTATACCTGCAAAAGAGTCGCCCGCAGTCAGACCGTTTCCCTACGTCACTTGCGCTATCACGTCCTTGTCTGGGGCGATATGCCCTGCGACGAAGCCCTTGCCCCCCTGGTGTTGGTGCACGGCTGGATGGACGTGGCGGCGTCCTACCAGTTCATGGTGGATGCGTTCAGCGACGCCTTCATGCGGGGTCGGCGCGTGATCGCGCCCGATTGGCGCGGCTTCGGTCAAACCGAAACGGGAGGCGCCGATCACTACTGGTTTCCCGACTACCTTGCCGATCTGGACTTCCTGCTGGATCATTTTGTGGGTGCCCAGCCGGTTGATCTGGTGGGCCACAGCATGGGCGGCAACATCGCCATGCTGTACGCCGGCGTTCGCCCCGAGCGCATCCGCCACCTGGTGAACCTGGAAGGCTTCGGCATGCCCGCAACCCGGCCGGAGCAGGCGCCCCTGCGTTACGGCAAGTGGATGGACGATCTCAAGGCGTTGCACCGTGGCGAACTCGCGCTCAGACCGTATGACTCGCTCGACGGCGTGGCACTGCGGCTGATGAAGACCAATCCGCGGCTCAGCGCGGACAAGGCGCACTGGCTGGCGCAGCACTGGTCGGCTCCCACGGTCCAGTCCGACGGCAGCACCCAATGGAAGGTCTTGGGCGACCCGGCACACAAGATCGTCAACGCCCAGTTGTACCGGGTGGACGAAGTCCAGGCTGCGTGGCAGCGCATCAGCGCGCCGGTGCTGGCGCTGGAGGCCAGCACCAGCAGCATGGCGCAGTGGTACCAGGACAAGTACACGCTGGATCAATACCACGAGCGCCTCAAGGTCGTGGCGCAATGCCAGATCGCAGTGATCGAGGACGCCGGTCATATGCTGCACCATGATCAGCCGCAGCTGCTGGCGGCCCTGCTCGAAGCTTTTTTGGCCGGAGGCTGACCTGCTGCCGCAATCGAAAAAGAATTCTTGACAAGCCCACTTTTCAATACTAAAGTGATATCACTTTTAAATCGCACCATAACGGTTCGATGGGGTCACCGGCTCAGCGTGTTTCGCGTGTGAGTCCTTAGGAGCAAGTGATATGGACAAGCAAATCGCGCAGGAACGCCCCGGCCAATCGCACAGCGGCCTGGTCAGCGCCGTGATCGGACTGGCCCTGGTGCTGGGGTCCGCTGCAGTGGCCTACTGGGGGCAAAACATGGCGAGCGGCATCGCGGCTGCGGCCCTGGGCCTGGGCGCCTCATGGTGCTTTGGTGGCCTGTACATGCTGCAACCGAACCAGGCCGCGCTGCTGCTGCTGTTTGGCAGTTACCGCGGCACAGACCGCAGCGAAGGCCTGCGCTGGTCGAATCCGTTCTACGTGAAGAAGAAGCAGTCGCTGCGCGCCCGCAACTTCAACAGCGAGAAGCTCAAGGTCAATGACCTGCGCGGCAATCCGATCGAGATCGCCGCCGCCATCGTCTGGCGGGTGCAAGACACGGCGCGCGCCAGCTTTGACGTGGAGGACTTCGAGCGCTATGTGCTTACCCAGTCCGAAGCCGCCGTGCGCCATCTGGCGTCAAGCTTCGCCTACGACAATCTGTATGAATCGGACCACTCCGGCAAGATCGAAACCACGCTGCGCTCCGGGGCGGAAGTGGTGGGCGCCGCGCTGCGCGGCGAATTGCAGGCGCGCTTCGCGCTGGCCGGCATCGAGGTGATCGACGCCAAACTGACCCATCTGGCCTACGCCCCCGAGATTGCCGGCACGATGCTGCGCCGTCAACAAGCCGAGGCCGTGGTCGCGGCGCGTTCCAAGATTGTCGAGGGCGCCGTGGGCATGGTGGAACTGGCGCTCAACGGTCTGTCCGAGCGCGGCCTGGTGAATCTGGACGACGAGCGCAAGGCCGCCATGGTGAGCAACCTGCTGGTCGTCCTGTGCTCCGACCATGACGCCACGCCGGTGGTGAATACCGGCACGCTGTACAACTGAGCGCCACCCAACCGATCAAGGTCTACCGACTACACCATGGCCAGTCCGGACAAAAAGTCATTTGCGCTGCGCATCGACCCCGAACTGTGGCAACAGATCGAGCGTCTGGCCGCGGCCGAACTGCGCAGCGTGAATGCGCAGGTCGAGTACCTGTTGCGCGAAGCGGTGCGCCAGCGTGTGCGACCTGCCGCCAAGGCGGCCCCGCCGCGACGCTAAACCCTCAGCTGCGCGCTGGCTGCGGCTGAAAGCCAAAGGCGGCGCAACTTCTGGACACCGGCGTAGCGCATTTCGCTTCGACCCACGATGGCCCAGCGCGCAATTCAAAAACATTTACTCGCGAAATCAGGGTTTTTCAGCCCCTGTGACCGAGTTTGCGCACGTATCATTGTGCTCGCAACCGGCGTCGACGCACCCCGCAACGAGCCCAGCCAGGGCCACAGATTTTGACGGTCACCGAAAGCAAGAATTTGGTCGTCGATGACGATGAGTTTGCACGTGCTTTGATCGCCTTGCCAGTGCCCGATTGGGGCTGGGACCCTGCATTCCCGATGGCTACAGCACAAACTAATGGGGCGCTCACATGAAGTCAACGGCTGGCCGCTTGCGACCTGCAGATCTGCTCAATTTCTTGGGCGTGGCGGTCGCCTACGGACTGACCTATTGGGTCGTGCTCCTGGGGTTTTCGCCCAAGGGGCAGGCCAGCATTTTCTTCCTCGCCAGCGGGGTGGCACTGGCGGCGCTGGTGATCGGGGGACGACGCTATGCCGGGGCGATTCTGCTGGGCTCCATTTGCGCCAACAGCTTGGCAGGCACACCGCTGTGGTTGGCTTGCGCCCTCGCCTGCGGCTCGGCCATGGGGGCCGTTGTTGGCAGCGAGCTGATCGGACGTGCCCATCGGCTTGACCTGCGCCACCTCGCACTGAATGACTTGCTCAGTATCATCGGTCTGGGCGGGTTTGTCGGCTCAGGCGTGAGCGCCGTGAGCGGATCCAGCGTGCTGTGGCTGGCCGGAATCATCGACGGTGAGGGCTACTTTTCCAGCATGATTGATTGGTGGATGGGTGACAGCCTGGGTGTCGTGCTGATGACGCCACTGATCCTGGTGTGGTGGCCGGCGCTGACACGACCCCAGGAGCGACCGTCGCGGCGCTGGCTGGCCGAGGCCGCACTGATTCTGGGCGCGACCCTACTGGTGTCTGGCATCGTATTTCTGGGATGGTTTCAGGCCCTGATGCCGACCGCAGCGCGGCAGCCGGTGGACGCGGTCGGCAATGCCTACTGGATGTTGGTGCCACTGGTCTGGGCTGCCCTGCGCCTGGGGCTCAAGGGCACCTCAATGGCGCTGTTGCTGGGATCCGGGCTGTGGATCCTGGGCATCTATGGCAGCGCGATGACGCTGGCCCCGGCGGCGCTGTCCCTGCAACTCATGCACTACTGGTTCTTCAGCATCATCATCTCCTTGGTCGCGCTGACGCTGGCGGTGCAAATCGAGTCCAGCCAAAGGCTCACGCAGCACTTGCTCCGGGCTGAAGCCAGCCTGAACCGTGAGCTGAAGAACGTGATGGCGGCATTGGACCGAAGCGCCCTGCTCTCCACTGTGGATGTGAACCGAAGCTTCACTTCGGTGAACGACAATTACTGTGGCGCCAGCGGTTACTCGCGACTGGAGTTGTTGGGGCAGGAAGTCCAGATGCTGAAGTCGGGTGCACATTCCGACAGTTTTTATCAGAACGTCTACCAGACCATGGCCGATGGCCGCGTCTGGAGTGGAGAGGTCTGCAACTTGGGCAAGGGCGGGCACCTGTACTGGCTGCAGTCGACGATTTCGCCCTTTTTCGGACTCGACGGCAGCATCGAAATGTACGTAGCCATCGGGTTCGACATCACGGCGCGCAAGCTGGCCGAGCAGGGGCAACGCGATTCCGCGGACTTCATCCGAAAAATTGCGGCCCAGGTGCCTGGATGCATCTTCCAATTCAAGCGCTACCCGGATGGCAGCTCCTGCCTGCCCTACGCCAGCGAGGGCCTGCGCGAGTTGCATGGCCTGCGACCCGACGAGGTGCTTGAAAGCGCCGACGCACTCATGCAATCCATCCACGTCGAGGATCGCGACTCGACGGTCGAAGCCATCCGACTGTCGGCGCAGCAGTTGTCGACACTGCGGCTGGAATACCGGGTTTCAGACAGGGGCGGCGGCGCGCGCTGGATGTCAATCCACGCCATGCCGCAGCAGAATGACGATGGATCGGTGCTGTGGCACGGCTCCATCACCGAGGTCACGCAGCGCAAACGAAGCGAAATCGAACTCCAGAGCCACCGCCTGCATCTGGAAGAACTGGTGCGGCAAAAGACCATCGATCTGCAGCGTAACGTGGCGCTGACGCAGCACGCGCTGAATGAACTTGAACAGCAGAAGTTCGTTCTCGATCAGCACGCCATCGTGTCTGTGGCCGAGATCGACGGCAGCATCAGCTACGGCAACGACCGCTTCGTGGACATCAGCGGCTACACGCGCGCCGAGTTCATAGGCCAAAACCACAGCCTGCTGAACTCCGGCTACCACCCAGAGGAATTCTTCAAGGACATGTACCAAACGGTCCAGGCCGGCGGCGTGTGGCACGCCGAGGTCTGCAACCGCCGCAAGGACGGAAACCTGTTCTGGGTCGACACCACGATCGCGGCCTTCATGGGGAGCGACGGCCTGCCGCGCCAGTACATCGGCGTGCGCACCGACATCACCGAGCGCAAACGCGCCGAAGAGAAATCGCTGGCAGCGGTTCGCGCCAAATCCGAATTCCTGGCCAACATGAGCCACGAAATCAGAACCCCGATGAACGGTGTCGTGGGCATGGTGGACATCCTGCGTGAAACCGAACTGCGACCCGAGCAGCAGCGCATGCTCGACACCATTCACCACTCCTCACTGTCCCTGCTGGGCATACTCAACGACATTCTTGATTTCTCCAAGATCGAGGCTGGCAAGCTCGCCATGGAGTCCGTGCCCACCTTTTTGCGCGAGGTCGCGGAAGGGGTGGCCCAGCTGGTCATGACACCGACCAGTACCGCGGGCATCGACATCTCGCTGTTCGTATCGCCCCAACTGCCCACCTGGGTGCTGATGGACCCCACGCGCCTGCGCCAGATATTGCTCAACATGCTGGGCAACGCCGTGAAATTCATCACCGACCGACCGGGCCTGGTGCGGTTGCGCCTCGAGCCCTGCACGCTGAGCCAGGGCGGGGCGGGGCTGCGCATACGCATCAGCGACAACGGCGTTGGCATGAGCCCCGAGCAAGTGACACGACTGTTCCAGCCCTTTACCCAGGCCGACGCGAGCACCTCGCGCCACTTTGGCGGAACCGGGTTGGGCCTGTCGATCACGCAGCGCCTGGTCGAACTCATGGGTGGCCAGATATTCGTGCGCAGCGTGCTCGGTGCGGGGTCCGAGTTCACCGTCGAACTGCCCTTGCTGCAAGCAACACCTGGACGCGTGTTGGCGCCCGCAATCCGGCTCGACGGCGTACGTGTGCTGGGAGTGACGCGAGATACCCAGTCGGTACTGGATGCTGGTGCCTATTGCAACTCGGCCGGCGCGCAGATCGCGGCGGTGACCGATCTGGCCCTGGCCCGCCAATGGTTGCAGCAGGCGCGCTCAGTCAGCGGCCCGCTCGTTGTGGTGCTCGGTCTGGATGTAACCGAGCCGCCAGCTGAGCTCGATCTTCCCTACGGCGTGGGCGTTGTTTGCCCCTTGCGCCATGACCACCTCGACCGCGGAACCGGGAACGAAGTGATCGTCCCGGGGCGTCCACTGCTCTACCACGACCTGATCCACGCGGTGGCGCTGGCTGCAGGCAGGGTGCCTGGATTCGCTGGCCAGGTAACGCATCCAGGCCGCGTCGCTCCCTTGCCACCGACGATCGCGCAGGCCCGGGCGCGTGGACAACTGATCCTGCTGGCCGAAGACAATGAAACCAATCGCGACGTGATGCTGGAGCAATTGCGCCTGCTCGGCTACGCGGCTGAAGTCGCCTGCGATGGAGCGCAGGCGCTGCAGATGTGGCAAAGCGGCAAAGGCGAACGTTATGGGCTACTGCTCACCGATTGCCACATGCCCAAACTGGATGGCTTTGCACTCACCGAAGCAATTCGTCAGACCGAGGCTGCGGGCATGCGTGTCCCCATCATTGCCGTCACCGCCAACGCGATGCAGGGCGAGGCCCGGCGCTGCGTGGAGCGCGGCATGGACGACTATTTGGCCAAACCTCTGCGCCTGAAGGAATTGCGCGCCATGCTGGCCAAGTGGCTGCCCCTGGATGGCCGCATGGACATCGATGGCAGGCACGAAAGCGGGAGCGAAACTGCAAGCCCTGTGAGCGCCATTTGGGACGCGTGTGCACTGACCCATATGGTGGGTGACAACCCCACGCTGCACCGGCGCTTGCTGGAAAAGTTTCTTGTCGTCAGCCAACAACAGGTCGTGACCATCGGCATGGCCGCAGCGTCGAGCGACATCGGTGCGATTGCAGACGTGGCACACACGCTCAAATCGACGGCGCGCACCATGGGCGCCATGGTGCTTGGCGAGTTGTGCGAAAGCCTGGAGGATGCGGGGCGCGCCGACGATGCGCCAAGCTGCAACAGGCTGGCCCACGAACTGGAGCGAGCCTGCACCGCAGCGTGCGCAGCCATACGCAAGCACCTGGACAATTGATCGTTGTGCCACTGCGCGCCGAAAGCGCGGCCCTTGCAGCTATGATGCAGATCAACTCACAAGGACTCACGTCATGACCAAAGTCGATTTGAGCCACTGCAGTTACCTGGTGGTGGATGACGACGAGTTCCAGCGCGACCTCGTCACAGCCGTGCTCGAGCGCATCGGCGGCAGCCGAATCTTTTGCGCCAGCGATAGCGACAGCGCGTGCAAGTTGGCGCAGCAGCACAAGCCCGATTTCGTGCTGCTCGACATCTACATGCCCCAGGTTGACGGATTTGCCATGCTCGACCAGTTGCGGCGCATCCACCCCGCGCTGGTGGTGATCATGGTAACGGGCTCACACACGCCTGCCGATTTCGGGAAATCTCTGGACCGACGCGTGGACGGGTTTTGCATCAAACCGGTTTTGCCCGACATCATGCTCAAGACCCTGACCAATGCGCGCACGCGGCGCCTGGCGCAGCCATAGCGGACGGCAAGACTTGGTCCGCACCTCGGGCGGGGTTGCCGCTGCGCTGCGATGTCGTGAGAAAATCGCGGCTTCTTCTCACACCAACAAACGAGCACATCATGATCGAAGCAGAACGCATCAACCTCATCGGCACCACACTCGCAGACCTGAGCGCACGCACGGCCGAGCTCAGGGGGTATCTTTGACTACGATGCCAAAGCCGAACGACTGAGAACCGTCAACGCCTCGCTCGAAGACCCCAGCGTCTGGAACGACCCCAAGCGCGCCCAGGACCTGGGACGGGAAAAAAAGGCCCTGGACGGAGTGGTGCTCACTCTGGACCAACTCCACGCCGAACTCTGCGACAACACCGAGCTCTTCGACATGGCCAAGGCCGATGCCGACGAAGGCAGCCTGATCACGATCGAGGCTGAGACTGCCAAGCTCAGCTCCATCATCGAGGGCCTGGAATTCCGCCGCATGTTCAACAACCCGGCCGATCCCCTGCCCTGCTTTCTGGACATCCAGGCGGGAGCCGGCGGCACCGAGGCCTGCGACTGGGCCAGCATGCTGCTGCGCCAGTATCTGAAGTACGCCGAACGCAAGGGCTTCACCACGACGATCGAAGACGAAACGGCGGGCGACACAGCGGGCATCAAGGGCGCGACCATCAAGATAGAGGGCGAATACGCCTTTGGCCTGCTGCGCACCGAAACCGGTGTGCATCGTCTGGTGCGCAAGAGCCCTTTCGACTCGTCCGGTGGGCGTCATACCTCGTTCGCCTCGGTTTTCGTCTACCCCGAGATCGACGACTCGATCGAGATCGACATCAACCCCTCCGACGTGCGTGTCGACACCTTCCGTGCCAGCGGCGCGGGTGGCCAGCACATCAACAAGACCGACTCGGCCGTGCGCCTCACCCACATCCCCACCGGCATCGTAGTGCAGTGCCAGGACGGGCGCAGCCAGCACGGCAATCGCGACGTGGCCTGGAAGCGATTGCGTTCGCGCCTGTACGACTTTGAAATGCGCAAACGCCAGGCCGAGCAGCAAAAGCTCGAAGACAGCAAGACCGACGTCGGCTGGGGGCATCAGATCCGCTCTTACGTGCTGGACAACTCCCGCATCAAGGACCTGCGCACCAACGTCGAAGTCTCGGCCACGCAAAAGGTTTTGGACGGGGATCTGGACGTGTTCATCGAAGCCTCGCTCAAGCAGGGCGTCTGAGGACCATGGAAGTGTCAATTGGCGCGCGATTTTTCGCCGGGCCGCCCCAAGGTTCTGGAACAGCGGCGGAGCCAAAATCAGCCTCCTCGGGGCTGAGTCCCGCGGCTCCGGCCCTGCCCGCGCAGGGCGGGACGGGGCGAAGAGCTGCTGGTTCCGGCAGCAGCCCGTACAGCGAACCACGCATAGCAGGGAGCGTGGGGGCCCTGATCTTCGACATGGACGGCACCATGATCGACTCGATGCCCTGGCACGCCAGGACCTGGGTCGAGTTTTCACGGTTACACGACCTGAACATTCCTCTGGACGAGGTGATGCGTCGCACCACCGGACGCACCGGTCCCGAATGCATGGTCGAGTTGTTCGGGCCCGATCTGGGCGAAGCGCAATACCAGTCGCTATCGGATCAAAAGGAAGAGCTCTATCGCGAGCTCTTTGCCCCGGTGTTCACCGAGGTCGCGGGTTTCACGCAGTTCGAGTCCCGCGCCCGCGCGCGCGGCCTCAAGGTGGGCGTGGGCACGGCGGGCGACCGGCACAACATTGCGTTTGTGCTGTCAAATTTGCGTCTGGCGCAGGAGCCCCATGCCATCGTCGGCGGCGACGAAGGTTTTCCGGGAAAGCCCGAGCCGGCGATCTTCCTGGAGGCAGCCAGGCGCATGAGCAAGGGCGCCAGAAACTGCATCGTGTTTGAAGACTCGCCTTTCGGCATCGAATCAGCGCGCCGCGCCGGCATGCGCGCCGTGGCCATCTGCTCCACCCACAATCCGACGCAGCTGGCGGGGCCGCATGTGCTGGCCGCCGTGCGCGACTATCACGAGTTGCTGAACTCGTCCTTTTTGGAGAATTTACATGTTGCCTGATCAAACCCCGGCGCTGGTGAAGCGCGAAGACTACAGGCCGCCGGCTTACTGGATCGACACCGTTGACCTCACATTCGACCTGGACCCGTTCAAGACCCGCGTGCTCAACAAGATGCTGTTGCGGCGCAACCCGGACGTTCCCGCACAGGCGCTCAAGCTCGACGGCGAAGAACTGAACCTGGCGCGGGTGCTGGTCAACGGTCAGGGCTGCTCCTTCAGGATGGAAGGACAGCGCCTGGTGCTGGAGAACTTGCCGGCTGAAGAGCCGTTCGAACTGGAGATCTTCACCACCTGCGCGCCGGCCAAGAACACCAAGCTGATGGGCCTGTACCTCAGCAATGAGTCCTTCTTCACGCAGTGCGAGGCCGAGGGCTTTCGCCGCATCACCTACTTTCTGGACCGCCCCGATGTGATGGCCAGCTACACGGTGACGCTGCGTGCCGACAAGGCCAAGTACCCGGTGCTGCTGTCCAACGGCAATCTGGTGGATCAGGGTGTGCTGGAAGACGGCCGCCATTTCGCCAAATGGGTGGATCCGCACCGCAAGCCATCCTATCTGTTCGCGCTCGTGGCCGGTCTGCTGGTGTCGCGCGAGCAACGCATCACCACGCGCGGCGGCAAAGACCATCTGCTGCAGGTCTACGTGCGCCCAGGCGATCTGGACAAAACCGAACACGCCATGAACTCGCTCATGGCTTCGGTCGATTGGGACGAGAGGCGGTTCGGCCTGCCGCTCGACCTGGAACGTTTCATGATCGTCGCCACCAGCGACTTCAACATGGGTGCCATGGAGAACAAGGGTCTGAATATCTTCAACACGAAATTTGTGTTGGCTAATCAGGCCACGGCCACCGATACCGACTACGCCAACATCGAGTCGGTCGTGGGCCACGAATACTTCCACAACTGGAGCGGCAACCGCGTCACCTGCCGCGACTGGTTTCAGCTCTCGCTAAAGGAAGGTCTCACCGTGTTCCGGGATCAGGAGTTCTCGCTCGACATGGCTGGTGCGCCCGACGTCCAGGGGAATTACAGCGCCGCGGCGGCTTCGGCGCGCAGTGTGAACCGAATTCAGGACGTGCGCGTGCTGCGCACCATGCAGTTTCCCGAGGACGCAGGCCCGATGGCGCACCCGGTGCGTCCCGACAGCTATGCCGAGATCAACAATTTTTACACCGTCACCGTGTATGAAAAAGGCGCCGAGCTGGTGCGCATGATGCAGACCCTGGTGGGCCGGGACGGCTTCACCCAGGGCATGGCGCTGTATTTCCAGCGTCATGACGGACAGGCCGTGACCTGCGATGACTTTGCCCAGGCCATTGCCGACGCCAATCCCAACTCCTTTCTGTCCTCGTTGTTGCCGCAGTTCAAACGCTGGTACAGCCAGGCCGGCACGCCCCGGCTGCATGCCAGCGGCGTGTTCGATGCGCAAGCGCAAAGCTATACGCTCACGCTCACGCAAAGCTGCACGCCAACGCCGGGCCAAAGTAGCAAGGAGCCGTTCGTGATACCGGTCGCGCTGGGCTTGCTGGCTGCGAACGGCGCCGAGTTGGGGCTGACCCTGACACCGGGCAGCCCGCCTATGGGAACAGGCCTCGTGGTGCTCACACAGCAGCAACACCAGTTGACCTTCAACGGCATCACCGCCGAGCCCGTTCCCTCCATGCTGCGCGGTTTCAGTGCGCCCGTGCTGCTCGACTTTGCCTATACCGACGCGCAATTGCTCACGCTGCTGGCGCATGACAGCGACCCCTTCAACCGCTGGGAAGCAGGCCAGCGCTTGGGCCTGGCACGCGCTCTGAAGTTCATCGCCGAGGACGCTGCAGTCGAGCTCGACGGTGCCTACCTCGAAGCCATGCGCAGCGTGCTGCGCCACCCTCAACTGGATCCGGCCTTCAAGGAACTGGCGCTGACGTTGCCGGGCGAAACCTACATCGCCGAACAGCTCGAAGAAGTCGATCCCCAGCGCGTGCACGCCGTGCGCGAAGCCATGCGCGCGCAACTGGCAACGGCACTCGCTCCCGACTGGCAGTGGGCTTTTGACGAGCACAAGGACACCGGCGCTTATCGGCCCGACGCCGCGTCCTCGGGCCGACGTGCCCTGACCGGGCTGGCACTGTCTCAACTGTGTTTGGCAGCGAAGAAAAGCAACGATGTGACTTGGCCCGCCCGCGCCTACCAACGCTTCAAGGATGCCGGCAACATGACAGACCGCTTCAACGCCCTGAGCGCCCTGGTCAGCAGCGACAATGAACTTGCCGCGCCCGCGCTGCGGCGCTTTCATGCGCTGTTCAGGGACGAAGCGCTGGTGTTGGACAAATGGTTCGCGCTGCAGGCCGGCGCCTGTGACCACGGCGGCAACGTCCTGCCCGCCGTGCGCCAATTGCTGAGCCACCCCGACTTCAGTCTGCGCAATCCGAACCGGGCGCGAAGCCTGATCTTCAGCTACTGCAGTGCCAACCCGGCCGCGTTCCACCGCGCCGACGCAGCTGGCTACGTGTTTTGGAGCGAGCGCGTGATCGAACTCGACGCCATCAACCCGCAGGTGGCAGCGCGCCTGGCGCGCGCGCTGGACCGCTGGAAGAAGCTCAGCGCACCCTACCGCAGCGCCGCCCGCGAAGCGCTGAATCGGGTCGCCGCCAAGACAGATCTGAGCAACGACGTGCGCGAAGTGGTGTCGCGAGCTCTGGCCGACTGAGAGCCCGCTATAATTCAAGACTCGATTCGTTTCTGACGAACCGAAAGCCGGTGTAGCTCAGTCGGTAGAGCAGCTCATTCGTAATGAGAAGGTCGGGTGTTCGATTCATCTCTCCGGCACCAAGTCAGTCAAGCAAAGCCCACTATTCATTTGATAGTGGGCTTTTTGCTTTTTGCAGCGTTTATATACTGCATCGCAATGCAGCTTCGTCTGCGCCGGTGCCCGTCAAAAAGCCCGCGACCTGTCCGCGGTGATCGGCAGAAACGGCTTGGTGTCATTGGCCCTGGACTCAATTGCTTTACTTCACGATAGCGACTAGTATTCGCTGAAATTGTTCTCAACCTGAGAACCAATGACCCGTGCCTGAGAAAGGGGTAGACGTGATGACCGAGCCGTTGATTCCCGCCGCGCTTGCCAGCTGCGCGCCTTTGAAGCATCCGGCTCTTCCGCAATTCAAGTGCGTACAGCCCAAACTGGGGGTGATGGACTTTTCAGGCATCGCAATAGGCGACACCATTTTTCACCGCATCGCCGATTCAAACGCGTTCTTCTCGGCTTTGGGATACAACACCGAGATACATGCCAGCGGCTGGCAGCCGGACGAATTTATCTGGGATCGCTACACCCGTGACGGCGCATCAAAATCCAGGCACTGCTTACAAATGCAGATTGCAGCCTATCTGTATCGAAACTCAGCGACTTTTGTGAGACTTTATGGAAGTGCGTTCGGCGCATTGATTGCATCGTGCAGTTTCGAGTGCATGGACGACGATGTGCAGTGCCTCAATTGCCCGCTGCATCCGCAAGGCCACCTTCGGAAAAGCAAGCACGCACAGTTGACCCCCGATCGATGTGATTCCCATCGATTCTCTTAGTCCCCGATCGATGCCAGCATCACCGCGCCAGGGAAGCGGCGAGTTCAGCCCGCCAGGCCTTGATCACCCGACTCGATGAAGCTGCGCGCCTGGACCGGCGTGGCCAAATGACAGGAGCCAAGCCCGGCGTTGGCCTACGCTGCTCAGTCAATCTTCACGGCCGAGCTGATCACCACATCGCGCGTAGGCCAATTGGCAAGACCGGTCTGACTGTTGGTTCCATTTGCGACTGCGGCGATCGCGTTGACGGTGGCGATGCTGGCGGCGTCGGTCAATGCGACCGTTCCGAACACCGCGTAGCCTGCACCGTCGGATGAGGGATAGTCCAGCGAAGAGGCGTTATTCACCAGGTTGAAATAGAACTGGCTGCTGGCGCTGTTCGGATCGCTGGCTCGCGCCATGGCAATCGTGTACTGCGTGTTGCTCAAGCCATTGCGGCTCTCCAGCGCCACCGTGCTGGTGGTCGGCTTGGCGCTGTAAGTGCCGCTTTGATCGGTGTAGCCTCCGCCCTGAATCACGAATCCTGGAACGACCCGATGAAACAAGCTGTTGTTGTAAAAGCCCGCACTGACGTAGGCCAGGAAGTTTGCCGTAGAAAGCGGCGCATGGGTCGCATCAAGCCCCACCACAATCGTTCCGTAGTTGGTCGTCAAGCTCACATGATGCGCTACGGTGATGGCCACGTCCCCGGGCTTCAAGCCACCACCATAACTGGGCGGAGGCGGCGTGATCGAGCCCGCGCTTGAACCTCCACCGCCGCATCCGGCCAGAAATGCCGAGCCGACAAACAGGGTGGCGCTGATCGAAATCAGCCATCGACGTGAGTTTGGAATTCTGATTTTCATTTGGAACTGAGTTGGAGTATTGCTGGGCTCGCACGCCATCGATCGATGACAGTGAGCAGGGATTATCTGCAGACAAAGTAAAGTTCCATGAACTTACCCCGGTGACAGCAGTCTGAATCGTTCTGCATGATATTCCAGCGACGCTTTGGTCAGGCGATTCAGAACGGTTTCCGTGCCTCAACTATTCAGGGTAGACAGGCGCACGATCACCCAGCAAGTTGCCCGGTGCATTGCATAAGCAACTATCGGCATCAGCGGTGTGAATTCACTGTTGTTGACGTCGGTCAAAAACAGCAGGGTGAAAGAAATTGCGATGAGCGACCACCACACCGCGCTCACTCGCCTTAGCCATTGACGCCAGTTCAAACAGAGTCCTCCGAGGCACCCACGCTGCTATCGACATGATAGCAAAATTGACCCTTAGTTTAGGCCGCTTTCCCTTCAGGAGCCTTGCAAAGGAGGCCCTCCAAGCGATCGCACAGGGCTTATCATCACCGACCACGGCGGCACCCATGGCCGCGCAGATTTCGTCGTAATCGCCAGCACAGCTTGGCCCATGGCTTCTGGAAATTGACAAGTCAACCAGGGCTACAGGAGTAGACATGACTCGCTCTATCAAACGCATTGTCATCTGCACCGGTGGCGGCGACGCACCGGGCCTGAACGCGGTCATCCGCGCGGTTGTGCTGGCGTCGGCTAATCGGGGCTGGGAGTGCTACGGCATCCACGACGGCTTCAACGGCATCCTGTTCCCCGAGCGCTACCCTGAAGGCGGTGTATTCCGATTGACGCGGGAACGGGTGCGCGGCATCGCCCATCTTGGCGGCACGATCCTGGGCACCACCAACCGGGGCAATCCGCTGCACTACCCGACCCGCATGCCCGACGGCAACATGGGCGAGGTGGACCGCTCGGGTGAAATCCTGGACTATTTCGCCACACAGGAACTCGACGCACTGGTGTCCGTGGGCGGCGACGGCTCGCTCACGATCGCCGACGCATTGCACAAAAGGGGGTTGCGCGTGGTGGGCGTGCCAAAAACCATCGACAATGATCTGGACAAGACCGTCACCACCTTCGGCTTTGACACCGCCGTGTCCTTTGCCACAGAGTGTCTGGACCGCTTGCACAGCACGGCCGAGAGCCATCAGCGCGTGCTGGTGGTGGAGGTGATGGGGCGCTATGCCGGCTGGATAGCGCTGCACTCGGGCATTGCGGGCAACGCGCATACCATACTGCTGCCAGAGATTCCCTTTGACCTGGACAAGGTGGTGCAACAGATTCGCGCACGTGACGACGACGGGCACCTGTATTCGCTGGTGGTGGTGGCCGAGGGCGCGATTCCGCTTGAGGGTGACCTGGAGATCGCCGCAGCGGCCCAGGCCGGGCACGAGCAACGCCTGGGCGGCATGGGCGAGCACGTGGCGAAGGAGTTGGAGCAGCGCACCGGCAAGCAGGCACGCGTGGTGGTGCTGGGACACCTGCTGCGCGGCGGCAGCCCCACCTCGTTCGACCGCATCGCAGCGCTGCGTTTTGGCGCGGCAGCGGTGCGTGCGCTGGACCAGGGCCTGAGCGGCGTGATGGTGGCGCTGGCTTCGCCAAACGTGAACTTCGTTCCGCTGGCCGAGGTGGCGGGCCGCATGAAGGCCGTGCCGCTGGACGGCGACACCGTTCAGACCGCACGCGACTTGGGCATATGCCTGGGCGACTGAGGCGGGTTCGCTTGTTCTCCGACTGGTAAACCGGTCGCTGCAGGTCCACAATGATGTCCCGAACTGATCACGTCTGATCCATGGAGGCACCATGAAGAAGCTTTCACCGGCCGAGGAATCCCTGCGCGAGGCCGCACGCGAATACCACCGCGGACCCCTCCACGGCAAGATCTCGGTTGAAGCCACCAAGCCGCTCTCGAATCAGCGCGACCTCGCCTTGGCCTACTCGCCGGGAGTAGCTTATCCCTGCCTGGACATCCAGGCCGATCCCACGCTGGCTGCCGTCTACACCACGCGTGCCAATCTGGTCGGCGTCATCACCAACGGCACGGCTGTGCTGGGTCTGGGCAACATCGGTCCCCTGGCAGGCAAGCCGGTGATGGAAGGCAAGGCCTGCTTGTTCAAGAAGTTCGCCGGCATCAACGTGTTCGACATCGAACTGGCGGAGAACGACCCCGACAAACTGGTCGAGATCATCGCCGCCATGGAGCCCACGCTGGGCGGCATCAACCTGGAAGACATCAAGGCGCCCGAGTGCTTCTACATCGAGAAGAAATTGCGCGAGCGCATGAACATCCCGGTGTTCCACGACGACCAGCACGGCACCGCCATCATCTCTTCGGCGGCCCTGCTCAACGGCCTGGAGCTGGTGAACAAGCGCATCGAAGACGTGAAGATTGCGGTGTCAGGTGCGGGCGCGGCGGCGCTGGCGTGTCTGGACGTGATGGTGGGCCTGGGCGTGCGGCGCGAGAACATCTTCGCCTGCGATTCCAAGGGCGTGATCTACCACGGGCGCCCCGGCGGCTTTGACGCTTCCAAGCAGCGCGTGGCGCAAAACACCAGCGCGCGCACCCTGGCCGACGTAGTGCAGGACGCCGACGTGTTTCTGGGCTGCTCCACCGCCGGCGTGCTCACGCCCGAGATGGTGAAGACGATGGCGCGCGCGCCCATCATCCTGGCGCTGGCGAACCCCGAGCCCGAGATTCGCCCGGAGCTGGCCAAGGCAGCGCGCCCCGACTGCATCATCGCCACCGGACGCTCCGATTATCCGAACCAGGTGAACAACGTCCTGTGCTTCCCCTACATCTTTCGCGGCGCGCTGGACTGCGGCGCGACCAAGATCACCGAAGCCATGAAGCTGGCCTGCGTGCGCCAGATCGCCGACCTGGCCAAGGCCGACATCAGCGAAGAAGTGGCCAACGCCTACGCCGGCAAGGAGCTGCTGTTCGGCAGCGACTATTTGATCCCTACGCCCTTTGACTCGCGCCTGATCCTGCGTATCGCGCCGGCCGTGGCGCGCGCCGCCGAAGAATCAGGCGTGGCCGAGCGCCCCATCAAGGACTACGAGGCCTATCACCAGCAGCTGTCGCGCTTTGTCTATCAAACCGGCATGATCATGAGCCCGGTGTTCAGTGCGGCCAAGGCCGTTTCTCCGACGGCCAAGCGCGTGGCCTATGCCGAAGGTGAGGACGAGCGCGTGCTGCGCGCGGCGCAGGTGGCTGTGGACGAGGGCCTGGCGCGCCCGATCCTGATCGGCCGACCGGCGGTGATCGCAGCCCGATTGACAAAGGCCGGACTGCGCATCCAGCTCGGACGCGAGGTCGACTGCGTGAACCCCGAGGACGACCCGCGCTTTCGTCAATACTGGGAGCTGTACCACCAACTCATGGGGCGCCACGGCGTGACGCAGGACGCGGCCAAGGCCGCGGTGCGCCGCTCCAGCACCACCATTGCCGCACTCATGGTGCGCCTGGGCGACGCGGACGCGCTGCTGTGCGGCACGCTGGGTCGCTTTGACGTGCACCTGCAGCACCTGCGCGATGTCATCGGCATGAAGAAGGGTGCGAGCGGTCTGGCTACGCTCAACGCGCTGATGCTGGACCGCTACGCGCTCTTCATCGCCGACACCTATGTCAACGAAGATCCCAGCGCCGAGCAACTGGCCAGCATCGCCGTGATGGCCGCGCAGGAAGTGGCGCGCTTCGGCCTGCCGCCCAAGGTCGCATTTTTGTCGCACTCCAATTTCGGCTCGTCGGACCGACCTGCAGCGCGCAAGATGCGGCTGGCGCGAGAGCTATTCGCACGCATGGAACCGGCCATTGAATGCGACGGTGAAATGCAGGGCGACGCCGCGCTGTCACAGGCCGTGCGCTGCGCGGCGCTGGCCGACACGAGTTTGACGGGAGAGGCGAATCTGCTGATCTGCCCGAATCTGGACTCGGCCAACATCCTGTTCAACGTGCTCAAGATGACGTCCAGCCACGGCGTCACGGTCGGTCCCATTCTGCTGGGAGCTGCGGCCTCGGTGCACGTGCTCACACCTTCGGCCACGGTGCGCCGCATCGTCAACATGACGGCGCTGGCCGTGGCCAACGCAGGCACCTTCCAGGCCACTTGAGCCGCGTTTCTTATCCGTGTCATTGGGGCATCGTCATTGCGAGCGCAGCGCGGCAATCCATGTGTTTTGGTGGCGTGCCGCGATGGATTGGCGCGTCGCTTCGCGCCTCGCAATGACGATGAAAATGGCGCCTCGATAACGATGGCTTTTCATAGCAGCGACAATTGACCATTCCCACACGACCACGCCCGGCGCCTGACCGGGGTATTTCTTCACATGTCCAGTTTCCAAATTCGCCCTTCAACCCTGCGCGACGCCAAGGCCATCGCCGAGCTTCACGCCTACGCCACGCAGGCCACCTACCACGGCCTGTTGCCTGCCGATCAGCTCATGAACTTCACCAGTGCCGCCGCAATCGAGAAGGGCCTGGCCTACTGGCGCGAAGCGATCGAGTACCTGGACCCGCAGGTGCATGTGGCCGTGCAAGCCGGCGCAATCATCGGCTTCGTGGCCTTCGATCGCTCGCGCGACCCCAAGACGCCGGCCACCACCGGCGAAATCTGGGCCATCTACGTGGACGAGTCGCACTGGGACCAGGGCGTGGGCCTGGCGCTGTGGGACGCGGCACGCGAAGGTCTGAGCGACGAAGGCTGCAACAAGGTCACGGCTTGGCTGTCGCTGCATAACGACCGCGCGCTGCGCTTCTTCGACCTGGCCGGCTTCAAGCGTGAAATGGGCACAGCCCAGACCGTGACCAAGGGCAGCGCCACGGGCGGCCTGAAGCTGGAAGAAATCCGACTCAAGCGCGCGTTGGACTGAAAACTTGCGGGACAGACCCAAGCTACGCGAAGCGAGCGTGCTCTGTCCTCAACCGGTTAGGGCGCGTTCACGCCCAGGAATTCGGCCAGGTCGGCGGTTTCGAATGCGCCTTCATGGCTCACGGTCTGTCCGGTCTTCAGGTTCTTCGCGACGATGAACGGAACCGACTCCGCGCCAAAACTGGTGAGCAGCGCGGTATTCGTCTTGATGGACTGCGCCACGTCGGGTGCGACGCTGGACGAGGCCGAAATTCCGCCCTTGCCCGCCAGCAAAGCGGCCTCATGCTCGGCCATGAGTGCGCCGGGATTGGCAGCGGTCAGCAACGCCGCGGCTTGGGTCGTGCTCGAAGCATTCACCCAACCGACCGGAACCCAGAGGAACTTGACCTTCGTCTGCAGCGGCGCCGAAGTCTGCCACAAGTGACCGCAATGGGGGCACTGTGGATCGAAGAACACGTACACCGTGTTGCTGCTCATCACGGCACCCACGACAAAGCCCTTGGCCTGTGCTGCCGCAACTTCCACCGACACGGCCTGCTTGGCGGGCGTGGCCGGCTTGGACGCTTCCTGCGGCGAGCAACCGGTGAGAGCCAGCGCCGCCAGCAACAGGGATGAGAGGAAAAGAGTGTGAATCTTCATGGTAATGGTTCAAATGGTAGAAAAAAATAAGCTCGTCACTGCGAGGCTGTAGGCCCTGGCAATCCATGGCTTGTGCCGCGGCTCTCACCCTGGATCGCCGCGCCGCGCTCGCGATGACGGCCTTCCGGGTCATGGCCGATGTGCGAAATCTGACGGATTGCGAGAACTCGCCATGGCGAATCCGACCGCAACTCATGGGGAGCCATCACGTGCGCCGCACAATCACGCTGCCGATCGAGTAGCCCGCACCAAAGGAGCAGATCACACCCACCTCGCCGCTGGCGATGTCGTCGTGATGGCGGTGAAAGGCGATGATAGACCCGGCCGAGGCCGTGTTGGCAAACTCGTCCAGGATCACCGGCGCTTCCTCGGCCGAGGGGTCGCGCCCCAGCAAGCGGCGACTGATGAATTGATTCATGGCCAGATTGGCCTGGTGCAGCCAGAACCGGCGCACACCGGTAGGCGTGAATCCGTGTGCTGCGAGGTGGGCGCTGATGTGTTCGGCTGCCATCGGACAGACCTCCTTGAACACCTTGCGGCCCTCCTGGCGAAACAGCTGATCACGGTCATCGGGGTCGCGGTCTTCGTTGCGCGACATGAAGCCGGCGTTGTTGCGGATGTTGTTGGAAAAGCTGGTCTGCAGCTTCGTGCCCAGCACCTCAAACGATCCGACCGGCGCCGTGTCCAGCCGCTCCACCAGGATCGCCGTGCACACATCGCCGAAGATGAAGTGGCAGTCGCGGTCTTTCCAGGCCAGGTGCGAAGAGGTGATTTCCGGGTCCACCACCAGCACCGCGCGCGCCGATCCGCACTTGACCGCGTTCACCGCCATCTCGATGCCGAAGGTGGCGGAGGAACAGGCCACGTTCATGTCGAAGGCAAATCCCTGTATCCCCAGCGCCCCCTGGATTTCCACGGCCATGGCCGGATAGGCGCGCTGCATGTTGGCGGCGGCGCAGATCACGCCGTCGACGTCGGCCGCGGACTTGCCCGCGCGCTGCAGCGCATCTTTGGCCGCCGCCACACCGATCTCGGCCATCATGGAGAGTTGATCATCGGCGCGCGGCGTGAGCCTTGGGCGCATGCGCGTGGGATCGAGCACGCCGGATTTTTCCACCACGTAGCGGCGCTTGATGCCCGACGCCTTCTCGATGAACTCGACGTTGGACTCGACCAGCGGCGTGAAACTGCCAGCCGCGATCTCGGCCACGTGTTGGGAATTTTCGAGCTGCACGTAGGCGTTGAAGGATTGCACCAACTCCGCATTGGTGATGACTTCGGGCGGGACGTAGATCCCGGTGCTGCTGATGGCGACGCGGTGTAGGGTCATGGAATCGAATCTCTGTGAATGATGGGGTTCAGGCTTCGCCGCCGAATTTTTTGATCAGGTTGGCGATGTACTTGTCCACCAGCTTCTCGAATTCGCCTTCCACCACCGGCACCACGATCATCTTCATCAGCGCGGGCAGACCCACCGTAACCTCACCGTCGATCTTGAGCACGACGTGTGTGGACTTCTTGTTGTCGGTGATGTTCCAGCTGCCGCTCACGAGCGCATTGCCCTCGCCCTTGACCGGCGTCCACACCACCGTGCCCTTGGCCCGATTCGAAACGTACTTGGAGGCGTAAATGGTCTGAATGTTGACCTGCGAGGTACCGACCTTTTCCATCTCCCAGCGGTACACGTTGTCGCCCAGATCCACCAGCTTGTTCACCTTGGGAAAGAAGCTGGCCGAGGTGGGCACGTCCGACAGCACGTCGAACACGTCCTTGGCCGAAGCCTTGACCTCAAATTCATAGCCCAGATCGATGGATACGGTAACGCTCATGTTGTCTCCTAATTGGTATGGCAAAGGTCTCAACGCGAGTGCAGGCGCCTCCCGGCAGGTGCCCGCTCCCAGGCGATAGTGTAAGGACAGTGGCAAGCTCAGAAAAGTCCGGGGCAAAGACCGACGATAATCGCAAGCTTTCACACCTTACCGGAGTTATCCATGCCCCAGAAAATCAGAACCGAAGCCGACCGCAAGGCCAGTCCCCGTCCCGTGGCACCCAAGGGTGTGTGCTACACCGCAGGCCACGGCCAGATGCGCAGCCTGGAGCGCGGCGTCTCCACCAACAACAAGAAGAACCCCGGCAAGCGTTGCAAAAAGGGCGGTTGAGCTTCAGCGTTCGTCACTGCGAGGAGCAACGCGACGTTGCAGCCCATCGTGGCACACCACCGAAGTCATGGATTGCCGCGGCCTTCGGCCTTTCCATGAACACTCCTTCGTCCGTCATTGCGAGGCCGCAGGCCGCGGCAATCCACGAGCACCACAGCACGCCGCCATGGATCGCCGCGCTGCGCTCGCGATGACGAATCCAACGGTTCATGGTCCGTCTGCGGTATCCGACGGATTCGGGAGGCTCGCAATGACGAGTTGGCTGCGCTCGCAATGACGCGGCCTTACATATTCCTGCGGTACTGCCCACCGACCTCGAACAGCGCGTTCGTGATCTGGCCCAGGGAACAAACCCGCACCGCGTCCATCAGCACCTCGAACACGTTGGCATTGGCGATCACCGCCTGCTGCAGCCGCTGCAGTTGCGCCGGGGCTGCGGCCGCGTGCTTGGCGTGGAACTGCGCCAGCCTGGTGAGCTGGCTTTGTTTTTCTTCGTCCGTGGAGCGCGCCAGTTCCAGCTTGTCCTGCACTGCGTCGCCGTGTGGATTGCGAAAGGTGTTGACGCCGATGATGGGCAGCTCGCCCGAGTGTTTGAGCATTTCGTAGGTCATGCTCTCGTCCTGGATCTTGCCGCGCTGGTAACCGGTCTCCATCGCGCCGAGCACGCCGCCACGGTCCGCGATGGCGTTGAACTCGTTCAACACCGCCTCTTCCAAAAGCTCGGTCAGTTCCTCAATGATGAAGGCGCCCTGGTTCGGGTTCTCGTTCTTCGCCAGGCCCCACTCGCGGTTGATGATGAGCTGGATCGCCATGGCGCGGCGCACGCTGTCTTCGGTGGGCGTGGTGATGGCCTCGTCGAAGGCGTTGGTGTGCAGGCTGTTGCAGTTGTCGTAGATGGCGATCAGCGCCTGCAAGGTGGTGCGGATGTCGTTGAACTGGATCTCCTGCGCGTGCAGGCTGCGCCCGGACGTCTGGATGTGGTATTTCAGCTTCTGGCTGCGCTCGTTCGCGCCGTATTTCTCCTTCATCGCCACGGCCCAGATGCGCCGAGCGACACGGCCCATCACGGTGTACTCCGGGTCCATTCCGTTGGAAAAGAAGAAGCTCAAATTGGGCGCGAAGTCGTCGATGTGCATGCCGCGCGCCAGATAGGCTTCCACCAGCGTGAAGCCGTTGGAGAGCGTGAACGCCAACTGGCTGATCGGGTTCGCACCCGCTTCGGCGATGTGGTAGCCGCTGATGGACACGCTGTAGAAATTGCGCACCTTGTGGTGCACGAAGTACTGCGCGATGTCGCCCATCACCTTCAGGCTGAATTCGGTGGAGAAGATGCAGGTGTTTTGTCCCTGGTCCTCCTTCAGGATGTCGGCCTGCACCGTGCCACGCACGTTCTCCAGCACCCATTCCTTGATCTTCGCGGTTTCGGTGTCGGTGGGGTCGCGTCCGTTGTCGCTCTTGAACTTCTCGATGTTCTGGTCCATGGCGGTGTTCATGAACATCGCCAGGATGCTGGGTGCAGGCCCGTTGATGGTCATGCTGACCGAGGTCGTGGGGTTGCACAAGTCAAAGCCGCCGTACAACACCTTCATGTCGTCCAGCGTCGCAATGCTCACGCCCGAGTTGCCGACCTTGCCGTAGATGTCGGGGCGCGGGTCCGGGTCGTTGCCGTAGAGCGTGACCGAGTCGAAGGCCGTGGAAAGGCGTTTGGCCGGAAGACCTTCGCTGAGCAGCTTGAAGCGCTTGTTGGTGCGAAACGGATCGCCCTCGCCCGCGAACATGCGCGTGGGGTCCTCGTTCTCGCGCTTGAAGGCGAAGGTGCCGGCGGTGTAGGGATAGCTGCCGGGTACGTTGTCCAGCATCAGCCACTTGAGGATCTCGCCGTGGTCCTCGTAGGTCGGCAGCGCCACCTTGCGAATCGTGGTGCCGCTGAGCGACTTGCTGGTAAGCGCCGTGCGCAGTTCCTTGTCGCGGATCTTCACCACGTATTCGTCGCCGGCGTAGGCGCTTTGCATGCTGGGCCACTGAGCCAGCAGCTTGGCGGCAGCGGGCTCCTGGCGCACGGCGCGCTCGTCGGCCAGGCGCAGCACGGTGGTCTTGGCGCCATCACGCGTGGCATCGTCGGCGTGCAACATGCGCGCAGTCTCGCGCAGTTGTTGCAGCTCGCGCGCCAGTCTGGCCTGGGTGCGGGCACGAACTTTGTAGCCGCGCACGGCGTCGCTGATCTCGGCCAGATAGCGCGTGCGCGCAGCCGGCACCACCGGGTTCTGGTTCGTGCTGTGCCGCACATTCGCATGGGGCAGGCTGCCGGGGACGACTGGCATGCCCAGCGCCTGCAAGCGCGGCAGCAGCGCCTGGTACAGCGCCGTCACGCCGTCGTCGTTGAAGCGCGCCGCCATGGTGCCGAACACCGGCATCGTGTCGGGCGCGACGCTGAAGGCTTCGCGGTTGCGCTGCACCTGCTTGGCCACGTCGCGCAGCGCGTCGGAGGCCCCCTTGCGATCGAACTTGTTGATGGCCACGAACTCGGCAAAGTCCAGCATGTCGATCTTTTCCAACTGGCTCGCGGCGCCGAACTCGGGCGTCATCACGTACATCGGAATATCGACCAGCGGCACAATCGCCGCGTCGCCCTGCCCTATGCCTGAAGTCTCGACCACGATCAGGTCGAAGTCGGCGCACTTGCAAGCGGCCAGCACGTCGGGCAAGGCCGCGCTGATTTCGCTGCCGAAATCGCGGGTCGCCAGCGAGCGCATGAACACCTTTGAGCCCTGCTGCCATGGACTGATTGCATTCATACGGATGCGGTCGCCCAAGAGCGCGCCACCGCTCTTGCGCCGGGACGGGTCGATGGAGATCACGGCCACGCGCAGCGCGTCGTTCTGGTCCAGGCGCAGTCGCCGGATGAGCTCATCCGTGAGGCTGGACTTGCCGGCGCCGCCGGTGCCGGTGATGCCCAGCACCGGGATCTTCCTGGTGGCGGCCAGGGCGCGCATGTCTTCCAGCAGGACCGGGCTCGCCTTATGTCCCTCCACCGCCGTGATGAGCTGCGCCAGCGCGCGCTCGTGCGCCTCGCTGCGGCCCTGGATCGCGCTCAAAGCGGCGGGTGCGTAGCCGCACAGGTCCACGTCGCAACGTTTCACCATCTCGCCGATCATCCCCGCCAGCCCCATGCGCTGGCCGTCCTCCGGGCTGAAGATGCGCGCCACACCGTAGGCTTGCAGCTCACGGATCTCGGGCCCCACGATCACGCCGCCGCCGCCGCCGAAAACCTGGATGTGCTCGCCGCCGCGGTTCCTGAGCAGGTCGATCATGTACTTGAAATATTCCACGTGCCCGCCCTGGTACGAGCTGATGGCGATGCCCTGCGCGTCCTCCTGCAACGCGGCCGTCACGACCTCGTCCACGCTGCGGTTGTGCCCCAGGTGGATGACCTCGGCGCCCATGCTTTGCAGGATGCGACGCATGATGTTGATGGCAGCGTCGTGCCCGTCGAACAGGCTGGCCGCGGTGACAAAACGCACCTTGTGCTGGGGGCGGTAATTGGCAAGTGCTTGGAATTCGGCGGACAGGTCGGACATGGTGCGGTCTCCGGAAATAATTGGGGTCTGACCCCAATTAATAGATTGACGTTTACGTAAACGTCAATCTTAGCCGACTACGGCTTTCCAGGCACTGACAGCGCCGCGGCAGCGCGCAGCTTGTCCTTCTTGCTCGGGCGCCGGCCCTTGATACCGCCAGTGGATGGCGCTACGGCCAGGACAACATCCGGCTCATCCATGGGCGCCTGCAGCGGCTCAAAGCCCACGATGACTTCGGGCTGCACTGTGCGCTGCTGGTGCTTCTCTATCAGGCGGAAATGCGCTTGCGAGTCGGCGCTGATGAAACTCACCGCCACGCCGCTCTCCCCGGCCCGGCCCGTGCGGCCGATGCGGTGCACGTAGTCCAGCGCGGAGCGCGGCAGGTCGTAGTTCACCACCACCGGCAAAGCTACGATATCCAGGCCGCGGGCCGCGACGTCGGTGGCGACCACCACCTTGAGCCGCGAGGCCTTGAAATCGGCCAGCACCTGGGTGCGCTTGCCCTGGCTCAACTCACCGTGAAAGGGCTCGGCATAGATGCGCGCCTTGCGCAACTTGTCGGAGACGATTTCGGCCGCGTGCTTGGTGGCAACGAACACCAGCACGCGCTTCCAATGGTTCTCGGTGATCAGGTGCCGCAGCAACTGGGTGCGCCGGTTCGCGTCCACCAAAATCGCACGCTGCACGATGTCAGGCCGGGTCTGCGGCTCGATCGGAACTTCGATGCGAACCGGGTCGCGCAGCAGCTTGTCCGCCAGCGCCAGCACGTCGGACGGGAACGTGGCAGAGAAGAACAGGTTTTGCCGCTCACTGGGCATCAGCGCCAGCAGGCGCTCCAGTTCAGCGGAAAAGCCCAGGTCCAGCAGCCGATCGGCCTCGTCCAGCACCAGCAACGACACATCGGCGAGTGTGAGCGCGTTGTGCTCCAGCAGGTCCAGCAAACGCCCCGGTGTGGCCACCACGATGTCAGCGCCCCCGCGCAGGTTCATCATCTGCGGGTTGACAGAGACGCCGCCAAACACAGTGATGATCTTCAGCGCCTGCGGCAGATGCTGCGCCAGGCTGTAAATTTCGCCGCCCACCTGCGCTGCCAGCTCGCGCGTAGGCACCAGGATCAGCGCGCGCAGGCGTCTTGGCTTCTCAATCGGCAACTGCTCCAACTGCTGCAGCAGCGGCAACGCAAAGGCCAGGGTCTTGCCGGAGCCGGTCTGGGCCGAACCCAGCACATCGCGTCCGGCCAGCGCCGCCGGAATGGCCTGAACCTGGATCGGCGTAGGCGCTGCATAGGCCTTCATGCCAACGGAGCGCAGCAGTGTGGGAGTAAGACCGAAAGTTGAAAAAGGCATGGAAAGCTGGCTTGGTGAGTGTGCGGAGCGCAGCCTCAGTTTAAGCTGCCGCGAGCCCCTAGGTCTGGGATGTGGGCGGGGCGATAATGGGCGCTATGAAAAAAACGTTCAAGTTAGACATCGAAGGCAAGAATCGGGATCGCGTGCTGGAAGCCACCAAACACGAAATCCGCAAATACGTGAAGCGGCAAAGGCGCGTGCCGCTGCCCGAGGGCGTGGACTTCTGGGATTTTGATTGCCGCTTCGGCACGACCGCGGAAAATGCAACCGAAGTGCATTTCGCCACCATCACAGGATTGATCGACGCCGTTGCCAACGAGGGTGGGGGCGCGTTCTATCTCGAACTATTGGCCAAGGAGGGCCGCCGCACAGCGCGCCCCATCGGCACCGGAGACGCGAAGTAGACATCCGACAATCACTTGAGGACAGAGCACGCGCACTTCGTGTCGCTTTGGTCTGTCCCGCAAAAACTCAAACTGTGCAATAGCTCGCTCGCCTCGGGCTAAGTCAGGCCGAGCGCGTGATACACCTTGATCGCAGCCCAGGCGTCGTTGCCCGAATAGACGATCTGACTCTCCGTGAGCTGGCGGTTGGACCAGTTCGAGGTCGTGGCCTTGCGTGACTTCATGAAGCGACGGTTGAAGACCACGGCCACGGCGCCGCGCACGCCGAGCTCCTTCACATAGCCGCGCTCCCGGAAGATCAGGTTCAGGTCAAGCACGTTTTGCACTTGCACGCCCAGTGTGCGCTGGATCTGCTGATGGTCTCCTGCCAAGCCAAACCCCACCTTGACGATACGCTCTGATTGCAGCAGCGCGCACACGGCCTCGCGACAGGCTTCATCGTGCAGCTGAAAAACATAGGCCTTGTGCAGTGTGGAAAATTGCACCACGTGCGGCCCTTGCGAGACCTCGTCGCGCACGAAGGTGGGCTTGGACTCAGTGTCGAAGCCCAGCACTGCGCTGGCCAAAAGCACCGCGCAGGCCTGCTCCACATGTTCGCGCGTGGAGACCACGACGATGTCATTCAGGCCGAGCCGTTCCAGTGGCTCCAGCCCCAGCAGGTGTTCTTTGGTGGGCGACAGCAATGAAGGCATTGGCACCGAGCATAAGCGGTATTGAGCTGGCGCCAGCAGGATTCCCTTTGGAATACCCGAAGATCCGCGGCAGTTGCGGGCCATGGCGCCCATTCAGCAGCGAAGTGTCGGCTATGATGAAACCGTCCACGATGGCCGGACATCTAAATCTGGAGACTGACATGACTCGAAGCAGAACGCTATTCGCGGTGTTTTTCGCAGCCTTTTCGCTGTCCATCGTTTGCTCAGGCATCGCAATAGCGGGCGCGCTCGACGAGGCCAAGGCGCAAGCTCACCTGAATGCAGTGGCGGCGGGAGATCTGGACGCGCTGATGCGCGACTACGAGGAGGATGCCTACATGGACTGGGTTGGCGGCGCGCTCGACGGTCGCTACCGCGGCAAGCCGGCGATCAAGGCGGTCTGGCAAAAGTTCATCGCCGCCAACGCAGGCAAGCCGCGACCGGCCAAATTCAGCAAGCTGGAAGCCTACGCAAACCCCAAGGGCGCGACCGTTCAAGCCGAGGCGGAATACGGCGGCACAACGCCTGTCAAGGTGTGGCACGCACTCATCTACCGCGACGGCAGCCTCGCCACCGAAGTCTGGCAAATCGCACCGGCCATCCAGCTGGCGCCATGAATCCCGCCCACGCGGCAAGGCTGCTGGCGCTGCTGGTCTTTTGCTTCGGCGCAGAAGCTGCCAACGTGGAAGCACTGGTGCGGTCGCCCGTGGGCACGCCCGTGGGTGACGCCGCCGTCGTGATCGAACCGGTCAGCGGGGGTTACCCCAAGCGCCAGCGCACGGTCACGATCGAACAGCGCGATCGTGACTTCATTCCGTATGTATCCATTGTCCAGACCGGGACGCTGGTGGAATTTCCCAACCGCGATCCCTTCAAACACCACATCTACTCGTTTTCCCCCGCCAAGACTTTTGAGATCAAACTTTACGCCGACAAGCCGGCCCTGCCAGTCCTGTTTGACAAGGCGGGAGAAGTGGCGATCGGATGCAATATCCACGACTGGATGGAGGCCTATATCCTGGTTGTGAATTCAGCCTATTTCGCCAAGACCGGCGACGACGGCAAAGCCACCATCCGCGACGTTCCTGCCGGGCACTACCGGCTTCGCGTCTGGCATCCACGGCAAAAGCTCGAAGCGCCTCAGCGCGAGATCGAGATCGGAGCCGGCGCAACTGCCACCAAGCTGAACCTGCTTGCCGATGTCGCGCCGCGGTCTTCCAAGCCCAAGCCAGCCATAGAATCCGGCAAATATTAGCCATGATTCTGAGGACTCTGCAACGCCGCATCGTCGTCGTCTTTGTCGGACTTCTGGTGCTGGTGATGGCGCTGATCGTCGGCCTGGTGAGCAGCCGTAGCGACAGCATCGTGGCCAACGAGGCGACGCGCGAATTGGCGTCCGGCGCGCAGATATTCACGCGTTTGGTTGAGCAAAACCAGCGTCAACTGGAAACCGCTGCCACGGTGTTGTCTGGGGATTTTGCATTCCGTGAAGCAATAGCAACGCAGGATCAGGCCACGGTGCTCTCCGTCATCCGCAACCACGGGATGAGAATCGGCGCGCAGGTGATGCTGGTGGTGAGCACGGATGGGCAGTTGATGGCGGACACCCAACAGCAGTCCCTGCTGCCGCGCTCCTTTCCGTTTGTCGACCTGCTGGCCAGCGCACAGGCGGCGGGCAAGAGTTCCGGATTCAGGCAGATGAGGGACGGCTTTCTCTACCAGATCGTGCTGGTACCGATACTGGCGCCCAAGCTCATCGCCTGGGTCGCGATGGGGTTTCTGGTGGACGACCGGTGGGCGCGCGAGTTATCCGACATGACCGGGCTCAACGTCAGCGTCGTACGCCGAGCGGGAGCAGAGGTGAGGCTGCTGGCTTCATCGCTTGAAATATCGAAGCGCGACGTTCTGGCGCAGGCCATGCGCCTGCCATTCAATGCGGCTACCGTGGTGCTGGCCATGGGAGAAGAACATTATCAGACGCAGCAGATGGCCCTTGCCCAGGAGGTGGCGGTGGTGCTGCAGCGCTCGCTGGAGCAGGCACGCGAGCCCTTTCGCGCCCTGCAGACGGTGCTGCTGATCGTGGTCTTCGCAGGGGTCGTCCTCTTCGCTTTCGGCAGCGTGATGCTGGCGCGCAGGATCGTTCGGCCCGTCAACCAGCTGTCGGAATCCGCGCGTCGCATCGAGGCCGGAGATTACACACAGCCCGTGCCCAGCTTGGCCCAGGATGAAATCGGCCAATTGGCGCTGAGTTTTGACCATATGCGCACGCGAATTGCCAGCCGCGAAGACAAAATCCTCAGACTGGCGTACGAAGACAGCCTGACCGGACTGCCCAACCGCACGCTGTTTCTCGAGAGCCTGGGCCAGTTGCCGCCGCACGGCTGCGGCGCGATTGCGATCCTCAACATCGACCGCTTTGCCTTGATCAACAATGCCCTGGGAAACCGCGTGGGAGATCGCCTGCTGATCGAAGTCGGCTTGCGCCTGCGTGGGATCACACCTGTGCCCGCGCTGGTGGCTCGGCTATGGGGCGATGAGTTCGCCTTTTTGCTGGAAGGCGCCGACCAGGAAGCCGCCACCCTGTTTGCGCAGTCCGTGCTTGCGGTCTTGAGCCAGCCGATCACGCTGGATGGCCAGCCGCTTGACGTCGGCGGCAGTCTGGGCATGGCCATGTATCCACGGGATGCAGGGGACGCGACCGCGCTGATCCGGTGTGCGGATCAGGCTCTGGTCACGGCCAAACGCCGCCACACCGGCTTCGAATTCTCGGCCGGCAACGGCGACGAACCGGCACACGAGCAGCTGTCGCTGGTGGGTGAGATGCGTGAGGCGCTGGCACGCGACGAGTTCGTTCTTTACTACCAACCGAAAATGGACGTTGCCAGCCGCAAGATCATCGGAGCCGAGGCGTTGTTGCGCTGGCAGCATCCGGAGCGCGGGCTGGTTCCGCCGATGCGGTTCTTGCCGTTTGCCGAGCAGACCGGATTCATCCGCGAGATCACGCCCTGGCTGCTCGCGCGCGTGATTGAGCAGACGGCGCAATGGTCGCGCGAAGGACTGGCGATCGTGGTGTCGGCCAACCTCTCCGCGCTGGACATGCTGAACCCGAATCTGGTTGACCATGTCCGTCGTTTGCTGGAACAGCATCAGCTGGCACCTGCACGCCTGTGTCTGGAAATCACCGAAAGCGCCCTGATGGATGAGCCGGAGCTCGCGCTGGCAC
Organism: uncultured beta proteobacterium; assembly: GCA_903909815.1. Classification (GTDB taxonomy): domain Bacteria; phylum Pseudomonadota; class Gammaproteobacteria; order Burkholderiales; family Burkholderiaceae_C; genus CAIKVZ01. The sequence goes on from CAIVXG010000198.1 coordinate 100,808, forward strand.
ACCTGAGCGAGTTGTCGCTGCTCGGGGTCAAGCTGTCGATCGACGATTACGGATCGGGGCAGGCTTCGCTTGGCTACCTCAAGACCCTTCCGGTGAACGAGCTGAAAATTGACCAGTCGTTCGTCACTTCGGTCGCGGACTCGCGCAAGAATGCGGCCATCGTCCATTCGACCATCGTGCTCAGCCATGAATTGGGTCTGACCGTCACCGCGGAAGGCGCGGAGACAGCCAGCGACCTGGCCTGGCTGGAGCGAAACGGCTGCGATGTGGCGCAGGGCTATGGCATCGCGCGACCTATGGCCGCCCGCGCCTTGCCCGCATGGATAAGCGCCTTCCACGCCCAGGCCACCGAGAATCTGCTGACGTTTCAATTCAACCCTGATCCCACCGGTCTTTGAAAATCATGACCCAAGACTTGCTCGACGCCACCGCATCCACCGTCCACCGCGCCGTGGGCTATGCCGGCGACATCTCGCCCCAACTTGCCTTCGCCTGGTGGCGCGCGGGCGAAGCGCTGCTGGTGGATGTGCGCAGCGATGCAGAACGCGCCTGGGTCGGCTTTGTGCCGGATGCAGTTGCCATTGCCTGGAAGCAGTGGCCTGGGATGACACTGAACCCGGATTTCGATACCGCTCTCCTGTCCTTGGCGCCACCGAAGCGCAAACTGCTGCTGCTGTGTCGAAGCGGTGTGCGCTCCATCGCGGCGGCCAAGCGTGCCACCGAACTCGGACTCGTGGCCTACAACATTCTGGAAGGCTTCGAGGGCGGCGCCGACGAAAGGGGCCAACGCGGCCACAAACAAGGCTGGCGCCACCGTGGCCTGCCGTGGCAGCAGTCGTGAAACAATGACGGGGTTTTCGGCCTCGCGCTGACGACCGCCTTTATTTGATTTTCGCGCGTGGATGGGCTGCGTCGTAGGCATTGGCCAGATGCTGAAAGTCCAGCCGCGTATAGACCTGTGTGGTGCTGATGTTGGCGTGACCCAGCAGTTCCTGCACAGCGCGCAAATCGCCGCTGGATTGCAGCAGGTGGCTGGCAAACGAATGGCGCAGCATGTGCGGATGCACGGGCGTGGAAAGCCCCGATTCCTGGCTGCGGGCTTTCAGCCGCTGCCACACCGACTGTGCCGTGAGCCGCGTTCCGTTGCGCCCCACGAACAAGGCGCTCGCGAGTTGGTGCTGCGTCACCCTGTGACTCAGCCACAATTGCAGCGACGCCATCGCCTTGCTTCCCACAGGCACCGTGCGTCGTTTGCCGCCCTTGCCCAGCACATGCGCCTCGCACGCCTGCAGATCCACCCAGCCACGCGCCTGGGCGCTGGCCTGAACGTCCAGCCCGGTGAGTTCGCCCACGCGCAAGCCGCTGCCGTAAAGCAACTCCACCATGGCGGCGTCGCGTGCCTCCATCCAAGGCGTGTTGCGCTCCGAGTGAAATGCCGCCAGTTGCACCGAGTCGTCCACGCTCAGCGCCTTGGGCAAGGGCTTGCCCACCTTGGGCGAGCGCACGTCCTGCACCGGGTTGCTGGCGATCATGCCCTGACGTCCCAGCCAGACGTAAAAGCCGCGCCAGCCCGACAGGATCAATGCGATGCCGCGCGCGCTGCGTCCACCGCTGTGCATCTGCGCCACCCAGCGCCGGATATGGGCGTTTTGTAGCTGCTGCAAGGGCACGGCTGCGGCCTGCGCGTGCAGCGTCAGCTTTTGCAGGTCCAGCGCATACAGCTCAAGCGTGCGCTGTGCCAGGCGTTTTTCCACACGCACATGCTCCAGATAGCGCTCCACCAGCGCCTGATCGATGCGCTCGCCGGAGTCCACTGCGCGCGGCCTCAGATTCAGAGCAGGCGCGACAAACCGGCGCTGGCAATGGCGGCGATGCGCTCCAGAAAATCGGTTCCCATGCCGGCATGGAAACGCTGGGAATCGGGTGAGGCCAAAACGATCACGCCAAAGGTCTTCGCATCCGAGTCGCTCAGGCGCAACGGAATCAGCGCCAGCGACTCGGCCTGCCCGGGCCAGGTCAGCCACTGCACCGGCTCAAAGCCCGCGTTGACACCCACATAGGGCGTGGGCAACGACGCCACGAATGTTTTGACGTCGTCGCTCACACCTGCCGTGAAATCCGAAGCGCCATGCTGCTCTCCCAAACCCCAGAGTCGAATCGCCACCTGAGGGATGACGAACTGCGCCTGCAACTCGCGCACCACAGTTGCGGGCAGTTGCGACGGCTCGGTCGTGCGCAGCAGGCTCATGGTCCAGCGCTGCAACTTGTCGGCAATGAGCTGGTTTTCTCCGCCGTGGCGCATCATGTCCATGCTGCGGTGTTCCAGTGACTTGATCTTCTCGCGCAACATCTGCGCCTGGCGCTCCTGCAGGCCCACGGCGCGGTTGCCGTGCGGGCTGCTCAATTGCACCGTGGCCAGCACCTCGGCATGGCGCTCAAAGAAGTCAGGCGTGTTGGCCAAAAAACTGGCGATGTCGTTTTCGGTGATCGGGTGCTGGATGTCCATGGCGGGTGGGCTCTCTTATTTTGAAATCAGGTAGTTGGAAGGGTTTGAAACGAGTGGAGCGAATCACGCCGAGAGTTCGATATCACCGGAAAACACCGTGACCGCAGGACCGGTCATTTGCACCGAGTTGGCGCCGCCCTGCCATTCGACGGTCAGGCGCCCGCCTGTGGCGTCGACATCGACGCGCGCATCCAGCAGCCCCAGTCGGATGCCGCTGACCACTGCGGCACAGGCCCCTGTGCCGCAGGCCAGGGTTTCGCCAGCGCCGCGCTCATACACTCGCAAACGGATGTGAGAACGGCTGACGATTTGCATGAAACCGGCGTTCACCCTTTTCGCAAATCGGGGGTGCTGCTCGATCAATGGCCCCCACTGCGCCACCGGCGCATGCGCTACGTCGTCCACGATCTGCACCGCGTGCGGATTGCCCATGGAAACGACGGCCACAAAGACCGTGATGGTCCGGCCGCCGTGCACCAGATCCAGTGGCCACTTCTCCCCCGCATAGACGCGCTCAGGCTCCAGACCGTGGCGATCAAAGTGAATATGCTGCAGCTCGAACTGCGGTGCGCCCATGTCCACGCTCACGCGTCCATCGGCCAGGCGCTGCAGCGTGAGCACACGATTCACGGTGCGCACGCGAATCAAGTCCTTGTCGCTCAAGCCGTGCTCGCGCACGAATTGAAAAAAGCAGCGCGCGCCATTGCCACAGTGTTCGACCTCCTGCCCGTCGGCATTGTGGATGACGTATTCAAAATCCACATCGGGTGACGGCGCCGGGCGCACGCACAGGATCTGATCCGCACCGACTCCGAAGTGCCGGTCCGCCAGCCTCTGGTACTGCGCCGTGCTCAGCCCCAGCAATCGACGCGTCTCATTGAGCACGACAAAGTCGTTGCCCGCGCCCTGCATTTTGGTGAAATGAACTTGCATGGGCGAATTATCCCCTGCGCCAGACGCAACAAAGGCGGCACTCGTCACGCCGCCTTCAGAATATTTTCACGGCTCGTCGCCGTGCAGCCACCCGTACGCGCTACTGCCTGGCGCCGGGAACCTGGTTGCCCTTGGAATACATGCATTGCGCATAGGCGTTGTTGTATTGCATCTGGATCGAATACTGTGCGTGCTGCGAGTTGCCCGCCCCAGCTGAACTCCCGATGATGGCGCCCGCGGCCCCCATCGTTCCTGCGCCCTGATGCCCGCCAACGGCCGCGCCCAGGGCACCGCCCAACACGGTACCGATCAAGGCCGTACCTACGGACCTATCGTTGGCCGCTTCGGCCTGGCCTGCCACCTGGGAATTCGCGTATTGCTTGCACTCGCTCTGGTCCTGCTGGAACACTTGAAACGGCTTGGTCGGGCTGGGCAACACTTGCACCGTCGGGCCCATGGGTGCGGAGGCGCACGCAGCGAGGAGCAGCGTCGGCACAGCAGCAAGGAGCGAAAGTTTGCGAAAGTTCATGACGTCATTCCTTCATCTAAAAAACGGTAAGAGGTGGCACGATCAAATAAGTTCAACATGGAGAATAAGCTTGTCCAAGCACGTGACAGGCGCCGACTCGATCAAGCCACCATTCATTGGGCGGGGGGCGGCAATGGAGCCGGTGGCGGCAGCGCCTGTGCTGCTGGCGCCGCCACCTGACGAAACTGTGTCGAGCAGGTCTGCACGGCCGGAAAATACCCCGCGGGGTTATCACAGTAGTAGAGGAATTTTGGCGCGGGCAGCACTGCCATCGGTCGCGCCACAGGTGCGGGCACATAGGTGACCTGAGGCTGAGGCATCACCGGCACGGCGACCATGGGTTCAGCATACACGACGTCCGCGACGACGAGCGGATAGGGGTAGATCGGACGATCATAGAAAAACCATTGGCCGGCCGCGAACCACCACCAGCCGCAACGCCCCGCGTAGCACGTGTTGTTCCAGCGTCCACCGCGCCAGAGCGCCATCTCGTCGCGGTTGAAACGATGCACTTCATGCACCTGAAACTGATGGCGCGGCTGCAAGCCCTGTTGGCGCGCCTCGTGCCCGACCCCAGCCGGACGCGTAACGGCATGCGCAGCCTCGTGTGCCGGCTTGACGGCTGGGGGCTGTTCTGCCGCCCTATGGCCCTCGCGTTCTTTGGAGGGCGCGGCCCCCTCTTGCGCAAATGCAAAGGAGGCACTCAGTCCCAAGGCCGACAGGCTCAGCAAAATTTTCGAAGTCAGTTTCATTTCTTTCCACCCAAAAAATCCACCACAACCCTCAACCCACGACCAAGGGTAAACGCGCACGCTTCCGAGATCAATTGTTTTTGCAGTACTTTACCTTTCCGACTCCAACCCGCGATCTATAGTTCCCGCTGACGGAAACCCAACCAGTTGAGGACCGAGCAAAGTTCGCTTCGCGTAGTTCTTGGTCTGTCCCACAAGGAACATCCGACAGCCCGGAACTAGTCGGGGACAGAGCAAAACTCGCTTCGCGTAGTTCTTGGTCTGTCCCACAAGGTCTCAGTAAAGTGTGAAGCTCGCCGATAAGCCGGATTCTGTGCGCTGAAATCTTCTTGCGAAGACCCCAGTGTGACCGCCATTACTCTGGGCCGTTTGTCGCCAAACGGCTCGATGCTACCTACCCGCCAACTCCGGGGGCCCCGTCAACGTTGGCCTACTTGGTATTGCTGCGCGTAGAGATTGCCCGTTTCACCCTTGGCGGGTTCCCCGCCAAGGGTGGCTGCGAGGTTCCAAGCTTTCGCTTGGACCGACTGGCTTGCGCCATCCGGCCGCCGACTTGCGTCGGCACCTCGCAGAACACCCGAACGGGGGCCTGCCAAGACTCGTCTCTGTTGCTCTGATCCTCACCTCACGGTGGACAGCCGTTAGCTGCTACGCTGCCCTATGCAGTCCGGACGTTCCTCCAGTGCCGTGTTTCCACGATTGCACCAGCGGCGGTCTGGCAAGCTTCACGGCGCTATTATCGGGGCTGCCAGCCCCTTGCGCGCCGGCCTCTGTGTTTGACCCTTGCTTGATAAACCCAAGCCCTCCTCAAAATGCTGCGACTGTCTGAACTCAAACTCCCGCTCGATTGCGCGCCCGACGCCCTGCCCCAGCTCATCTGCAACACGCTGGCGATCGCACCTTCGGAGCTGCTGGCCCACCATGTTTTCAAACTCAGTTTTGACGCCCGCAAGGCAGCCCTGCTGCAGGTCTTCATCGTGGACGTGAGCCTCTCCCCAAAGCGCGAGCAAAGCCTGCTGCAGCAGCACGCACAGAACCCGCACATCCGACCCACGCCCGACATGACGTGGCATGCGCCAGTGCATGCCAGCGCAGAGCTGAACGAGCGCCCCGTGGTGGTGGGCTTTGGTCCGTGCGGCATCTTTGCGGCGCTGGCGCTGGCGCAAATGGGATTCAAGCCGATCGTGCTGGAGCGCGGCAAGAAAGTGCGCGAGCGCACGCTTGACACCTGGGGCCTGTGGCGCAAGAACGAGCTCAACCCAGAATCGAATGTGCAGTTTGGCGAAGGCGGCGCCGGCACCTTCTCCGACGGCAAGCTCTATAGCCAGATCAAGGACCCGCGCCACCTGGGGCGCAAGGTCATGACCGAATTTGTGCAGGCCGGGGCGCCCGAGGAAATTCTGGTGGCGGCGCACCCCCATATTGGCACTTTCAAGCTGGTAAAGGTGGTGGAAAACCTGCGCGCGCAAATCATCGCCCTGGGCGGCGAGGTGCGCTTCGAACAGCGGGTCACGGACGTGCACATCGAAGCCGGGCAACTGTGTGGACTGACGGTGCTCGATGTGGCTCAGGGACACAGCTACGAACTGAGCGCACGCCACGTGGTGCTGGCGCTGGGTCACAGCGCACGCGACAGCTTTGCCATGCTGTACCAGCGCGGCGTGGCGATGCAGGCCAAGCCCTTCTCCGTGGGTTTTCGTATCGAGCACCCGCAAGGCATGATCGACCAGGCACGCTGGGGGCGCCACGCCGGCCATCCGCTGCTCGGCGCGGCCGATTACAAACTGGTGCACCACGCCAGCAATGGCCGCGCCGTCTACAGCTTTTGCATGTGCCCCGGCGGCACGGTCGTGGCCGCTACCTCGGAGGTCGGACGCGTTGTCACCAACGGCATGAGCCAGTATTCGCGCAAGGAGCGCAATGCCAACGCCGGCATCGTCGTTGCCATCGAAACGCCGGATTTTCCGCGCGAGTTCACAACCGAAGGGCTTTCGCAGCCAGCGCATGCCTTGCCCGAAGGCAGCGTGCATCCGCTCGCAGGTATGGCACTGCAGCGCCACTTGGAGTCCCATGCCTACGTGCTGGGCGGCAGCAACTACGAAGCGCCGGGGCAGTTGGTGGGAGACTTCATTGCGCAGCGCCCATCGACGCAACTCGGTGAGGTCCAGCCTTCATACCAGCCAGGTGTGCATCTGACCGATCTGGCCAGCGCCCTACCCGGCTATGCGATCTCAGCAATACGCGAGGCCCTGCCCATGTTCGGTCGCAAGATCAAGGGCTTCGACCGGGCCGATGCCGTGCTCACGGGGGTCGAAACGCGCACGTCTTCTCCGCTGCGCATCGACCGCGGCGAGGACTTCCAGAGCGTGAACGTGCGCGGCCTGTATCCCGCAGGCGAAGGGGCGGGCTACGCCGGCGGCATCCTGTCAGCGGCGGTGGACGGCATCAAGGTGGCCGAGGCGGTGGCTGGCGCGATGATGCGGCGTTGAAGACTGGGCCGCAGGTTGAACCCCAGCATCCTGCACTCCGTTGAGGCGACGCGGTCTAAGCAGAAAAGTTTCACCGGCATGGTGACTGCGGTCACTCACAGTCTCAAGCCGTCGGACGGGTCAGGGCTGTCAGGAGTCAGTTGGCGGTTTCCATCCACGGTCCGGTCAAGTACCCTTTCCGGTCATTCACGGGGTCCATCTCTAGGTCAGGCATGTCAGCGGGAGCTGCTGCTCACAAATACCCGCTTTGGGGAAGCCCAACTTAGTTCGCAGCGGCGCTGTAGTCCTTGAGAGGTTGCTTAATTGGTTTGCAACAACGAGAGGAATTCCTCCAGCCGGTCGAGCACACTGCTCCAACCTGGGTTCATGCTGGCGTGGCCGGCCAAGAAGGTGGCATGTTCTTGTTCGCTGGCCTCGTAGGGCTCCCACTGGATGGTGAGCAGCGTACCGCCGTCTTGCTCAGTGAACGTAGTGGTGGACAGGACGTGTAGTGGCCAAGATGCGTCCCACGGGTTGGGTGCAACATTGCCTTGTGCGTCTGAGAAGTGTTGCATCAGCACAATCTTTTCCGGCGCCTGAATCTCTCGGAACTTCCACAAGCCCCACAAAGCCATGCCGCCGTCCAGGGCTTGGCAGTAGTGAAATGTGCCGTCCACTCGAAAGTCCATTGCACTGTGCGACA